>JAJZPL010000030.1 GCA_021811185.1 bacterium | reverse complement strand
TGAAGACGCTCTGATAAGATGCCCCGTAAACCCACCCTGGACGTGCTGGCGCAGCAGAGCCTGGAGAAATGCCTCTCCAGGCTGTCGCGCATCTCCACCGGGGAATGGAGGGCCGCGCTGGTCTCCTCCTGCCCGGGCCGGCCGCGCGACGTGATAGAGCGCTACGCCGCGGGCGGCGAGCACGCGGTCTGCCTCAGCCTCTCCGGCATCCCCGTCCACTCCGTCATGCTGGTCGCCCCCGCCGACGTGGAATGCGTCTCGCGCGGCTTCACGGGGCATTCTTTCCCGCGGTCCGGGAAGACCACCAAGTCCGAGGAGATCATGCTGACCGAGCTGGGCAATATCCTGCTCAATTCGCTGGTCAACCCCCTGCTCAACGCCGTCGGCAAGAGCGCGATGCCGCAGCTCCCCGAGTTCGTCGAGGGAGGCCCGGGCGCCGTGGAGAAATTCCTCTCCGCCAGGCTCCGCCCCGACGAGCCCTGCCGCCTGGTCTCCGCCGCCGTCAGCCTGCGCTGCGAGGGCCTGGCTTCCTGGACCATGCACGCCTTCGTTCCCGAAGAGCTGGCCGCCCGCATAGAGCGGCCCTAGCGCCCGCCTCCCGCGCGGCGCCCGTTCCATCCCTTTATGCACAAACTTTATTACCCCGAAGACAAGCTGCCCCTGTCGCGCCTGGCGCCGATGGGCATGCAGCACGTGGTAGCGATGTTCGGCGCCACGGTGCTGGCCCCGATACTGATGGGCTTCAACCCGCAGACGGCCATCTTCTTCTCCGGGGTAGGCACGCTGATCTTCATAGCGGCGACCCGCGCCAAGGTGCCCAGCTACCTCGGCTCCTCCTTCGCCTTCATCGGCCCGGTGCTGGCCGTCACCGGCGGCAGCCCGGCCGACATCCCGTACGCCCTCTCGGGCATAGCCGCTGCGGCGGTCCTCTACGCGGCGGCGGCCGCCGTCACGATGCGCCTGGGCTCAGGCTGGATAGACCGGCTGATGCCCCCCATAGTCACCGGCGCGGTGGTGGCCATAATCGGCCTCAACCTTTCCTCCTCCGCCGTTTCCAACTTCATCAACCGGGATTTCGCTCTGGCCGGGAGGGCCGACGCGCTGAACCTGCTGGTCTCCGGCGTCACCTTCGCGGTGGCGGCCTCGGTCTCGCTGTACCTGCGCGGCTTCCTGCGCCTGCTGCCGATACTCACCGGCGTCATAGCCGGCTACGCGCTCGCCTTCGCCCTCGGCCTCATCGGCCTGGAGCAGCTGGCCGCGGTGCGCTCCGCCCCGTGGCTGGGCCTGCCGCCATTCACGGCGCCTGTCTTCAGCTGGCAGGCCGTGCTGGTGATAGCCCCGGTCTTCGTGGTGCTGGTGGCGGAGAACAAGGGACACCTCGAGGCCATAGGCGGCTACATGAAGCGCGACATGAGCAAACACCTCGGCCGCGCCTACCTGGGCGACGCGCTGGCCACCTTCGTCTCGGCCCTGGGCGGCGGCACGCCGCAGACCACCTACGCCGAGAACATGGGCGTGATGGCCATCACGCGCGTCTTCAGCGTCTACAATTTCATAGCCGCGGCCTGCATAGCCCTGCTGCTCGGGCTCTGCCCCAAGTTCGGCGCGGCGATACAGTCCATACCGGCGCCGGTGCTGGGCGGCGTGACCGTGATACTCTACGGCCTGATAGCGCTGATGGGCGTGAAGATCTGGCTGGACGCCAAAGTGGACTTCTGCTCGCACAAGAACCTGATAATAGCCGGCTCCTCAATAATACTCGCCACCGGCCTCGGCGTGAAGGGCTTCACCGTGGCCGGGATAAATATAGCCGGCATAGCCTTCGGCACCGTGCTGGCCGTGCTGCTGAACCTGCTGCTCTCTTTCGGCGCCGAAGACCCGCAGGACGACGCCGCGTGCGACTGCGCCCCCGAGGTGAAATAGAATGGCGACAGGATTCTTCTCGCTCTACCGCCCAGCCCCGTTCGCGAAGCCGCTGCCCGAAAACGAAGTGCCGGGAGCCTACCGCCGCCTGCGCTGGCAGGTGATGCTGTCCATCTTCGCCGGCTACTCCTTCTTCTACTTCGTGCGCAACAGCTTCTCGCTGGCCAAGCCCTACCTGATAAAGCTCTACGGCCTGAGCAAGGGCGACGTAGGCTTCATCGCCACGGGTCTCGCGGTGGCCTACGGCCTGAGCAAGTTCATCATGGGCAACGTCTCGGACCGCTCGAACCCGCGCTACTTCATGGCCACCGGCCTGCTGGCCTCGGGCCTCGTGAACCTGATCTTCCCCAGCTTCGCCGGCTCGGTGACGGCGATGTTCGCGCTGTGGTTCGTCAACGGCTGGGCGCAGGGCATGGGCTGGCCGCCCTGCGCGCGCACGCTGACGCACTGGTTCAGCGACGGGGAGCGCGGCAGGATCTTCGCCGTCTGGAACCTGGCGCACAACCTGGGCGGCGGGCTGGTGGGCCCGATCGTGAACGGCGCGCTGGCGCTTGCGGCGGTCATGGCCGCCGGGGCGGCGCTCGGCGGCGGGCTCACGCTGCGCCTGGTCTTCTACGTGCCGGCGCTGCTGGCCATAGGCATGGGCCTGCTGCTGCTGGTCTTCCTGCGCGACACGCCGCAGTCCTGCGGCCTGCCTTCCATAGAGGATTTCAAGAACGACCACCCAGACACCGGCGTGGCCGACCCGGAAAAGGAGCTGAGCGCGCGGGAGATCTTCCTCAATTTTGTGCTGAACAACAAGCCGCTGTGGATAATAGCCGTGGCCAACATCTTCATCTACGTCGTGCGTTACGGCGTGCTGAACTGGGCGCCCACCTACCTCACCTCGGTGAAGGCCTGCCCGGCCGACACCTCGCGCTGGCTGTTCTTCCTCTACGAGGCGGCCGGCATACCGGGCACGCTGCTGGCGGGCTGGGCCTCGGACCGGTTCTTCGGCGGCCGCCGCAGCCCGGTCTCGTTCATCTTCATGGTGCTGGTCACGGCCGCCGTCTGGGTGTACTGGAAGAACCCGGCGGGGCATTTCCTGGTGGACTCGGCCTGCCTGTTCACCATCGGCTTCCTGATCTACGGCCCCGTGATGCTGATAGGCGTCAGCGCGGTGGACCTGGTGCCGAAGAAGGCCGCCGGCACCGCGGCGGGCTTCACCGGCTTCTTCGGCTACGTCTTCGGCGCGGTCATCGCGGAGCTGGGCCTCGGGAAGATAGTGGACCGCTGGGGCTGGGACGGCGGCTTCGCGCTGCTGCTGGCCGCCTGCGTCATCTCGCTGGCGCTCTTCGCCGCCACCTGGAAGATGCACCACAAGGCGGACCGATGAAAACCGGGACTGGCCGCTTTTTCGATTTCAGACTCCCCGCCCTTCCCGTAAAAACGGCCTGGACCCTTTTTTTTCTCGGCGCCGCGGCCCTGCTTTTGCAGGCGCCGGCCGAGGCCGGGCAGAGCACCGTCAGGCTCAGGACCGCCGACGGCTGCTCCCTGGAGGCCTTTTACCTGGCCCCCTCCAGCGGAGCCTTCGTCCTCGTCAACGTGCACGGCCTCGGCTCCGACAAGAACGAATGGGCCCCGTTCCAGAAGGAGCTGGAAAAGGCCGGCTTCGGCTACCTGTCGCTGGACCTGCGCGGCCACGGCGGGAGCAGGACCTGCCGCGGCAAGGACGCCGATTACAGGAACTTCTCGGCGGCCGACTGGGCAGCCGCTTCCGGGGATATAGAGGCCGCCGCGGCGTGGCTGAAGAAGAAGGGCCTCCCGCCGGGGCGCCAGGTCTTCTGCGGCGCCAGCGTCGGGGCCAACCTGGCGCTGAAGGCGGCGGCGGAGGGAAAACTGAAGCCGGCGGCGCTGGTCCTGCTGTCGGCCGGGCTGGAGTACGCAGGCATCAGGGCCGACGCGTACCTGCCCCGCGCGCCAAAGCGCGTCCTGCTGCTGGCCGCCGGGGACGACCCCTACGCCTGGCGCAGCGCGGTCCTGATGAGCGAGCTGGCCGGGAAGCACGGTCTTAAGCTTTCCGCTTTCGACGGGGGGCTCGGCCACGGCGTGAACATGTTCAAGACCCCCGGCACCGCCGGGAAGGTCATAGACTGGCTGCGGGGACGCTGAGCGGAGAAAAGCGACGATGAAAGACAACGAGCACGTTCACCCCGACCTGGAAGACCCGGAGCGCCGCTTCGACCGCCTCACCCGCCTGGTGGGCCCGGAGGCGCTTGAGAAGCTGCGGCGCTCCCACGTGATGGTCATAGGGCTGGGCGGCGTGGGCTCCTGGGCCGCCGAGGGCGTGACGCGCTCGGCCGTGGGCCGCGTCACGGTCATAGATTTCGACACGGTCTGCATCAGGAACTTCAACCGGCAGCTGCAGGCCCTGAGCGGCACCGTGGGCCGCGAGAAGGCCCCGCTGCTGGCCGAGCGCCTGCGGCTGGTCAACCCGGAGGCCCGGATAGGCGCCGTGGTGAAGCCCTTCAGCCAGGAGACCTGCGAAGAACTGATGCGGGACCGGCCGGACTTCGTGATAGACGCCATCGACCATATCACTTCAAAGTGCTACCTGATCAACTACTGCCGGGAGCGCGGCATACCGCTGATAGTCTCCACCGGCTCCGGCGGCCGCTTCGACCCGACGAAGGTGCGCGTCACGGACCTGGGGCTGACCGAGCTGGACCCGCTGGCCCGCGCGGTGCGGAAGATCCTGCGGGACAAATACGCCTTTCCCAGGAAGGGGAAGTTCGGAGTGAAGGCCGTCTGCACCATAGAGCCGTCCAGCCGCCCGCACGAGTCCGTGGAGCTGTCGGACTGCAAGGCGGGCTGCCTCTGCCCGCAGGGCGAGAACCCCTTCCAGTGCTGCACGAAGAAGAGCGTGGTGCTGGGCACCGCCTGCTTCCTCACCTCGGTGTTCGGGATGACCTGCGCCGCGGAAGCCGTGCGGCATATCTGCGAAAGCCCGGCGAAGCCCGAGCCCCCAGCCTCCCACCTTATCTAGGACCCTAGCGTTTTCCGGAAAGGAAGCGTTCGGCGTTGCCGGCGGAAAGCTCCGCCAGGTCTTCGGCCCCGCGGCCCAGCGCCGCGGCCGCTATCTCCACCACCTCGGCCACTCCGGCGGGCCCGGAGCGCCAGCCGGGCTCGTCGCCCTCCGGGGACTCCGTCTCGAAGAGCAGCCTCTCCGGCGGCACGGCCGCCAGGGCCGCGCGCAGCTTTTCGCGCTTCGGGTCCTTCAGCTCGCCCCCGAAGGAAAAATAGCCGCCGAGCTCCGCGAAGGCCTTTACCAGCTCCGGAGAGCCGCCGTAGGCGTGCAGCATGAAGCAGGGCAGTTCGGCCGCGTTCAGCAGCTCCAGCATCCTCCCCCAGCTTTTGACGCAGTGGATCGCCGCCGGCCGGGCGAACTGGCGGGCCAGCTCCAGCTGGGCGCAAAAATCGGCCTCCTGCCCGGCAACGCCTTTCACGCCGTCCAGGCCTATTTCCCCTACGCAGGCGCCGGGCACCCGGCGCAGGAACTCCTCCAGGCGCCCCAGCCACCCCTCCTCCGCACCGAACCACGGGTGCAGCCCGAAGGCCGGGACCACTCCCGGGTACCTGCCGGAGAGCTCCAGCACCCGTCCCCAGTCGTCGGGGCCGGTGCCGCAGCAGAGCATGCCGCTCACGCCGGCGGCCGAGGCCGCGGCCATGGCGGCGGCCTCGGCCGCGTCGGAGGGATAGTTCTGCAGGTGGTCGTGCGCGTCGAAGAGCCTCATTTCGCGGCCTTCTTCACGTAGCCGAAGTACATGTTTATCTTCCCGGCCACGCCCGGGGCCGGTTTGAAGGAATGAGCCCGCGGGTATTCCATGAACGGGCTGAGCTCCCCGAACATCCAGCCGTTGTAAAGGTTGCGCCGGTAGGCCAGCACCACCGAGTAGAGCTCGGCCCTGTTGTACGGCACCGTGACCGAGTGCAGCTGCAGCGCCAGTCCCGCCGAGTCCAGCCTGCCCACCTGCTTCACCACGGCCACCGACTCGAAAAGGTCTATGTTCTTGACCAGGGTCGTCTTCTCGGCGCTGGAGTTTATGGAGAGCGTCGCCCGCCTTGGAAGGGCGCGGCTGAAATAAACGCCGCCGGAGAGCTCCAGCCAGGGGTCGGAGAACCAGGCGGCCTGGGTGAAGACTATGGACCGCCAGGCTCCCCAGAAATCCGCCTGCGCCCCTACGCGGAACTTGGCGAAGATCCTGTAAGGGCGGCTTGCGCCCAGCTTCAGCCTGCTGCCTATGTGCAGGTCCTGCTTGAAATGGCGCCCGGAGAAGAGGCTGTACTTGCCGCCCAGCGTGGTGCCCTCCGACCGCGACTGGCCGCGCGCAATGCGCTCCTCGGAGGCCGATACCGAGCCGTCCTCGGCCGGGGCGTGCTCTATGACCAGCTTGAGCCTGTGCAGCGTACTGGGCATGTCTATGCGCAGGTCCGCCCGGGGCTCGTTCTTCAGCGGCTGGTAGCGCCCCACCACGGACTTGAGGCGCAGGTTCAGGGAGGTCTTGTTCTCGGCGGCGGCCTCCTGACCGGAGATAAGCCGGTCTATGCCGGTGAAAAGCGAGTTGAAAATGGACAGTCCCTGGCTGACCTCGTCGAGGAAAAAGACCGGGCGGTGCGCTTCCCCCGGCAGTTCCGCGGCCGCGGCGGCCGTGGAAATCCCGGTCCCGGGGGCGGTCCCCGTGGAAACGTCGAGCGCCTCCGGCGGCGCCTCCGCGGGCCCGGCGCCCGGCGCGGCGGCCGTGGAGATCTCCGCGACCGCCGCGGCCTGGCCGGGGAAAGCCTCGTCCTGCGCCCTGACCGGCCCGGCCAGGACGGCGGCCAGCAGCGCGGTCAGCGCGGCGAGGGTCGCTGGTCCGGGGCGGCCTAGGTCCATCAATCCACCGTTATGGACTTGCTGACGTTCTTGGGCGAGTCGGGATGCACGCCGTGGTCCTTGATCCCGAGGCGGTCCAGGAAACCCATTTTTCGCACGCTCATCTCCATCGCCAGCAGCTGCAGCGCTACGGACGACGTGAAGAACACCAGCAGGTCGTCGCCGGTCTTCGGCAGGGCCACGTAGCCGTGCCGGTAGGACCTGGAATACATCGGAGGCACGCTCTTCCGCGCGGCCTCGCGCAGCAGCTTGTCCTCCTCGGCCAGCACGTAGATGTCCGCGCCGCGGATCTTGTGCGTATTTATCTGCGAGATGGTCAGGTTCACGTCGCGCGAGTTGGGCCCCGTCACGAAGACCAGCGGGTAGTTAGTGTACATGCTCTCGAAGAAGTCGTGCTTTTTGAGGATCTCGGAGAACAGCTCCGCCTCCTCCAGGCCTAGCCCGGCGGGCTTGCGGTCGAGGAAGGCGTAGCCGGACACCGCGTGGAAGACCCTGTAGAGGCTCTCCGGCGCCATCTTCCCGCCGCCGCGTCCCGCTGCGTACCTGATCATTTCGGCGAACTTGTCGGTCAGCGCGCCCACGGCCTCCATGCCGAAGACGGTGTTGACGCCAAGTATCGTGTTCGGGCCGTGCTTGAACTCCGGGGACTCGAAGCCCTCGGTGTGGTTCAGCACCACCTCGCGCACCTTGAGAGCCCCCTCGCGGGCTATGCCCTGCATGCCGGTGGCGAGGATATGGACGCTGGGGTACAGGTAGAGGTCCTGCGCGGCGGCCTGCACCGCGTCGCGCGTACTGTTGATGGTCTCCCCGATGAGCTCCGGGACCAGGTAGAGGTTCTCGGCGTATTTTTTCAGCTCCGCCGCGGGCGCCGTCTTCAGCTTCTCGCCCAGCCGCAGCGCCAGGATATAGAGCACCAGCAGCTGGTTCACGAAGCTCTTCGTGGCGGGCACGGCTATCTCGGGGCCGCAGTAGAGCGGGATGAACACGTCCGACTTCTCCAGCGCTATCGTGGAGTTGACGTTGTTGACGATGTTCAGGAAGGAGACCTTACGGCCCGAGGCCTTCACCTGGTTGAGCACGTCTATCAGGTCCTTGGTCTCGCCGCTCTGGCTGATGCCTATGATCACGTCGCCGTCGCGCACCGCGTTCAGGCACTGAGCGCGGAAATCCCCCGGCAGGCAGGCCGTTACGGCCGTGCCCGCCATGCGGTTGAAGAAGACGGCCGCGCACCGGGCCGCGTTGTACGAGGTGCCGCAGGCCACGAAATAGGCCGCGCGCCCTTTTTTGCGGCAGTCGGACAGCCTCGCGCAGAACTGGCGCACCTTCGCGGCGATGGCGTCTATCTCCTCCACCATGAACAGCGCGTCGGCGAACTTGATGGCCTGGCCGCACTCGGCCGAGCCGCCAAGGGCCCGCAGTTCCACGAAAAAATCCGCCATCGGGGATTCGGGGGCCATGGAGGCCAGCGGCAGGCGGCAGGAGCGGGCGTACTCCAGCGCCTTCTTCATCGCGCGGCCGCCCAGCAGCGCCGCGGCCTCCTTCCGGAGCACGGCGGAGTCGGTGACGGCCGAGAGCCTGGCTATGCGGCCCTTCAGCTCCCGCACGAAGGCGCGGTCCTTCCTCGCGGCCAGGCGCGCCAGGTCCGTGAGCGGCGAGCGGTCGGCGAAATAGGCCAGCACCTTGGCGGCCGCGGCCGGCTCGCCGAAGATCTCCTGCTCCATGAAGTAGCGGAACGGCTTCTTCAGGCCGGTCTCCTCCACGCGCAGGTGGCTGCGCAGCTTCTCCTTCTTTACCTGGCGGCCGCTGCGCAGGCCGAAGAACTCGGCCTTCTGCGGCGTGTACAGAGCGAACTCGTCCTCCTTGATGGGGTAGAGCATCTTGGTCATCGACAGCACGCTCGCCAGGTCCGACGAGGCTATCGTGAAGGGCCCGTGCGCGTCGTCCGCGCCCGCGCCCATGTAGAGGCTGCTGCCGGCCTTGATGCAGGCCATCAGCTCGGTGACCGGGTCCACCACCACGGCCGCGAAGGAGCCGGTGGTCTTTTTGGCCGCGGCCAGGATGGCCTTCTTCAGCGCGCCGTGGCGGGCCTTCCTGTTCTTGTGGTCCTTGAGCTTCCTGAGCTCAATGGCGAAATAGTGCTCCACGGTGTGCACCAGCATCTCGCCGTCGTTGTCGCTCTTCACGTCGTGGCCGGCGGAGACCAGCCAGTCCTTGAGCTGGTCGCAGTTGGTAATGTTGCCGTTGTGGGCGCCGTAGAGATGGGTGTGGCAATGCGCGTCGTGCGGCTGGGCGTTCTCTTTGGTGACCACGCCGAACGTGGCCCAGCGCACCTGGCCGCAGAAGAGCTTGCCGGCGAGGCGGTCTATGCCCAGCTTCTTCGTGATCACGCTGGGCGCGCCGACGTCCTTCTTCAGCGTGACGCGGCCGGCAGAGTCCTGGATAAGCGCGCCGGTGGAGTCGTAGCCGCGGTATTCCAGCATCCGCAGGAGGCGCGAAGCCTCCACGCCCAGATCTTCCCTGTCCTTAGCGCAAGTTAAACCGATGACTCCGCACATGCAGGCACCTCGCCGTATAAATGATGATAAATAATAGCATAGTACGCGCTCCGCCTGAACGCGGCCGCAAAGGGACCGGATCATGACTAAAAGTCTTCTTTCAACCGTAATGTCGGTAAAAGATAAAAAATACAGGCCGACTTTTTGACTTTTTTATTGCAACTATTACGCATTATATTGCATTAAAGTCTTGACTAAACGGCAAAAATCAGCATAATATACTATATGGAGCGATATATCCACGACAAGGTCGTTTCGGACCTGCAAAAGAAAATGGTCTTTATAACAGGCCCCCGCCAAGTGGGTAAGACATATTTTTCAAAAGGGCTGCAGGGCGCTTTCAAAAATCCCGTATATCTTAACAACGACGATGTCTCGGACATAGAAATTATCCGGCGGCGCTCCTGGCCGCTGAACGCGGACCTGGTGATCCTGGACGAGATCCACAAGATGGCTGGCTGGAAACCGTTCCTTAAGGGAACTTTCGACACCCGCGGCGAAGCGCAGGCGTTCCTGGTCACGGGCAGCGCCCGCCTGGACACCTTCCGGCAGGCCGGGGATTCCCTGGCCGGCAGGTACTTCCTTTACCGTCTCAACCCGCTTTCGGTGAAAGAGCTGTCCGGGACCATGCCGCCGTACGAGGCGCTTTCAGCCCTTAACCGCCTCGGCGGCTTCCCGGAGCCTTTCCTCTCCGCCTCGGACCAGGAAGCCGCCCGCTGGCGCAGGCAGTATTATACCGACCTGGTGCGCGAGGACATCCTGGATTTCAGCCGCATAACCGAGATCCGCGTCATCCGCCTGCTGCTGGAGATGCTGCGCAAGCGCGTAGGCTCGCCGCTGTCCTTGACCTCGCTGGCGGGCGACCTGCAGGCGGCGCCCAACACCATCCGCAAGTACGTGGAGATACTGGAAAGCCTCCATATAATCTTTCTTGTCCGGCCGTTCCACAAGAACATTGCCAGGTCCCTGCTTAAAGAGCCCAAAGCTTATTTTTACGACAGCGGCTACGTGGACGGGGACGAGGGGCTCCGCCTGGAGAACACCGTGGCGGTATCCCTGTTAAAGCATGCGCAATACCTGCAGGACACTAAAGGCGCGGACGTCTCCCTGCACTATTTAAGGACGAAGGACGGCAAAGAAGTGGACTTCAGCCTGGCGGAGAACGGCGAACCGACGCATTTTATAGAGGTGAAGCTTTCGGACACCGCCGTAAGCCGGGGCCTGGCTTACTTCAAGGCGCGCCATCCCGGAGTAAACGCGGTGCAGCTGGCGCACAACGCCCGCCAGGGACGCGAGGAGAACGGCGTCTCGGTGGTCCGCGCAGCGGACTGGCTCGCCGGCCTGGCGGCGTAACCGGCCGCGTCCGCGCCGGCGGCTTGCCGCGTGACAGACCTTACTCCGCGATCTTAAGCCCGGACCGAGAAGCGCAAGCGTTTATTCTAAAGCTATTTTATCCGCGTATTTAACCGCCAGATCGTAAAGTTTTTCAACACTGGCCGCCGTGTCCTCATACGCCGACTCCTGCGCTCCCGTCTCGACGTCTATTATCTTAATACTGAGCGCGTATCGCTGTTGTATGCGCATGACAGAGATGCTGAATATTTCTCGCACCCCTAAAAGCTTGCCGGCTTCCACCGCGCAATCGCTGCTGCCGCAGACAGAGTACTGGAAACGCTGTTCCCTAAGTATCTGCTCGGTCTGTTCGCGGGCCACCAGTTGCAATTTCTGGCTGCGGCTCAGGGCGGCGCGCACAGCGTCGGCTATAGCGGTCGCCTGCTCCGTGGTCACCCCGCCGCCTGTTTGCGGTTGCAGCACCGAAACGGGGATCTTTGGGCCGGTGTACTCGTAGCCCATCGCCAGGGCTTTGCGCTTCATGCCTTTATTTTTAAAGGCCTCAGCCCGCCCCGCCTCGGAAGAAGGGCCGAAATCCATGGACAGGCTTAAGCGCTGGCCGGCCTCCCCTAACGCGCCGGCCGGCTGGAATCCATAGTCCAGGCTCAGTCCTTTCCAATTCAAGCCTAAGCCGGCGGCGAAACTTATTTCTCCCGCCACGCGCCGCATGCCGGCCCGCAGCGCCACCGGCAGCGCCGCAGGGGAATATTCCACGCCCGCACCGCCGTTCAAAGTGTTTTCCGAATATGGCTTTTTGACCACCGCTCCGATTATCACGTTGTCCCGGCCAAGCGCGAAACGGTAGCCTGCCTCGCCCCTGACGGCGCGCGGCAGGGGGTCCCCCTCCTGCTTATATTTCAATTCGCCTCCGAAGTTTTCCACCCCGGCTCCGATTGTAAAGTTGTCGTCCAGACTTTTGACCATCAGGCCGGCGTCGAAGGCCACGGCGTTGGCGGTATAGGCCTCGGCGAGTTTGCTGTTCACGCTTTTCACCTGGCCGCCGAAGAACAGGTGCTCGCCAAGATTGCGTCCCCAACCGGCCGAGGCGGCATAGTCTTTTTCCAGGGTAACGTTCGTAAGATTTCCATTAAGGTCATAGACATCTTCGGAACCGCTGTTATAGCTTAAATAGTTCAGCCCGAACGCGCCCACCTTCCCGGTGTTAAGGACTATCCCCGCAAAACCGTACCGGCTTACCCCGTCCAACCCCTTCCAGGCGGACAAAGTCACGTTATGTCCGGTCATCCCTCCAAGCACAGCGGGATCCACGTACGCCGCACCACCGTCGTTCACCAAAGGCAGATAAACCCCTCCCATTGAGAACCCCCGGGCCGTGGGGTCCTGCCGCAGGAATTCCGCCGCCGTGGTACCCGCGCCCGAGCAGAAACCGCGCGCGTGGAAAGCGAGAAGGAGAAGCGCAGCGATGAGTTTCGCGTTTTTCATATTATTTCACCACCAGCACGCGTTTTGTGGTTTTGATCCCCGGACCCTCTATGCGCACCAAATATATACCGCTGGCCACCTTTGAACCGCTATTGTTCCTGCCGTCCCAGGCATCCGAAAAATCTCCGGAATTGCGGTCTCCTTCAAAAATATCCCGCACCAGCCGTCCACCGGAATCGTAAACCCTAACCGTAACCTTGCCCGGCGAAGACAGATGAGTGGCGATATAGCTCTTGTCGCCTTTGGCCGGATTAAAGATGCCCTGATAAACCCTGGCGGGTTCGTCAGCAGTTGTCGGAGCCAGAACGCTGAACGCGCCGGTTAAAACCACGGGGGCCTGGCCCGGAACCGTAACGCCGACATCCCAGGCGCCGGCGGCGGCCCCGCTCAGGTCAAGATCGCAGGTCAGCAGGGTGGGGTTGACGACGGTTACGTTCGTGGCGCTGATATCAGCCTGCCCGGACTTTACAAGTTTTATCGTGGTGCCGGATTGGAATCCTGTCCCGCCCAGGTCTGTAATATGAACAGTGGTGTTATAAAGACCCGCTTTCGGCGTTATGGCGGCGACCGTGGGGGCGGGATAGGTTATAGTGAAGCCGTTCGCCAATGTGCCGGCCTGACCGTCGGGGTTTGTGACAACGATGTTCCACGCTCCCGTCGTGGCTCCGGCAAGCGGCAGATCACAGGTGATTTTCAGAGTGCTTTGCACATGAACGTTTTGGGCGGCGACCGAGAATTCACCGGCTTTTTCCAGCGTGATAACCGCCCCCGGCTGGAATTCCGTGCCCGCAAGATCAGTGACGCTCACTGTTCCATTATTCGCGCCGGTGTTAGGCGTTACCGAGGCCGGCGCCGGTGGAAGGGTTTTTATGGTAAAACCATCCGCTTTCTGTGCCGACTGGCCGTCGGGATTGGTAACAACTATATTCCAGGTCCCGGTAGCAGCTCCGGTAAGAGGCAGGCTGCACGTGAGCTGGGTAGAATTCACCCAGACCACGCTTACGGCGTTTATTGCAGGCTGGCCGGTCCTTGTAAGCCGTACCGCCGCCCCGTCCTGGAAAGCAGTGCCGTTGAGCGCGGCAATGTCCACTGTCCCGGCGTTAGTGCCGGAACTGGGGGCTATAGCAGTAATTGTCGGCGGCAAATTCAGCGTTGTGGTGGATATCCTATTCTGGCTGAAAGCCAGATCCGTCTCCGTGGAAAGCTTAACCTCTAAATAATACGTGGTCGCTGTGGATAATCCGGTGAAGGTTTTAGAATTCCCGCTTTGCGTTCCGGAAGACCCCGCCACAACAGTTGTGTACGCCGCATCCGCAAAAAGCGCGGCTACATAACTCGCCCCCGGAACAGCCATCCACGATGCGGAAAGGCTTGTGGACGAACGGGAGACAAACGACGGATTTACGTCTGTCAGGGAAAGCCCAGAATTATATAGAACCACCCTGTTATTTTGCGAATCCACCGCGTATATATTGGCAAGATTATCCGCGGTCAAAGCATTAGGCCAATTTAACGTGTTTATACTTACAGAAATACCCCTGTTAGCGGTTCCAGAATTAAAATCCTGCTGGCCGATAACAGCAGCCGCAAGCATTCCATTTGAAAATGGAGGCGAATATTTTGTGATCCGGTGATTCCGCGTGTCAGCCACCCAGACATTCCCCAACACATCCTCCGTAACCGCTTCGGGATAATCCGAGCTATTTTGGTTAGCATTATTTCCATCTCCGGCAGAAACGACATTTACACTGGAAACGCCTAAAGCAAGATTAGCCGCCTGTCCGTTTACCAAAGGCGCATCGAACTTAATTACCCGGCTATTCCCGTTATCCGCAACCCACAGCCTATCGGAATTATCCACATAAATTCCACGAGGGTTATAAAGAGTGTCCCCCGCAACACTACCACCACGATTGGACGATGTTCCTGTAAAATCCGCCTGCCCTAATACAAGGCTCGCATCGATTCCGTTCGTTAACGTGGCAGATGAAAATTTCAGGATACGGTTGTTTAAGGTGTCCGAAACCCAAACATTGTCGTATTTGTCTATGGCAACTGAATACGGCTGATACATCGTATTAGCCGCAGCAGCACTTCCCCGGTTTGCCTGCTTAGAATTGAAATCCGCCTGGCCAAGCACCAAATCAGCGTTCATTCCTGTGGTCAGAGACGCCCCCAGAAACCGGACCACACGATTGCTTTGACTATCCGCAACATATAAATTTCCGGATGAATCAACTCCTAATCCAGCAGGCCCGAAAAGCCTATCTTGGGCGGCACCGACAGTATTTGTGTTTTCGGTAAGGCTTGGTTGTCCAAGAACCCCATCGGCAGGCTTTTGCGTGGAAAGGGAAGTAGCATTATTCCACCAAAGTACACGACGATTAGCTAAATCAGACACAAAAAGACGGCCATATTTGGGATCATAAACCGTTCCCCTGGGCTCATCAAAACCTTTAGCCTCAATAGAATTATTGTAGGCATGGGTAAAATCCGGCGCGCCCAAAACTCGCACCGCACTTGGAGCATTACCTAAAGGATTGTCAAAGCGGAGAACCCTATTATAACCGGAAACCCATACAGGGAATGTTGCATTTGCCCAGGTAATAATTACATTTTCTGGCTGTGAAATGAATCTTCCATCCAGCGTCCCGATACTGCTTGCCGATGTAAAAGTTGTCTGCCCTATTACAAAGGCGGCGTCCTGTCCCGTAGTAAAAGGCGGAACATATTTCAACACCCTGTTATTCCATTGATCCGCAACGGCCAGCCAACTGCCATCCCTGGCAATTGACACTCCCGTAGGGTTATACAGCGTGTTTGCCGCGATGGCTCCTCCGCGATTTGACTGCCCTGACACAAAATCGGCTTGGCCGAGCACAATACTGGCGGCCGCCCCGTCAGAAGACGGCGCGCTGAATTTTAACACGCGATGGTTACCATGATCGGCAACCCATACATCTCCGGTAGCTCCATATACACTGATTCCATAGGGGGACGTCAAACAACTGACCGTAGGCGGGAAGCATCCACTTGTGTCGGCGCCATTGGCTTTGCCCAGAACCAGATTGGCGGGCATGCCCGTGGCAAGGCTTGTGTAATTAAATTTTAGGACTCGCGCATTGCCGGTATCGGAAACCCAGAGGTCATGAGAACCGCCTTCATTTATGGCTAAATTGGTCGGGTTATTCAAGGTATTTAATCCGACAGAGCCGCCGCGGTTTGTCATGGTGGAAGTAAAATTAGCCTGCCCCAGCACAAGATCTGCCGTTGCCCCGGTATTGCCCGGGCTTGTGAAGCGGAGAACGCGGTTGTTGCCGCAGTCCGCTACCCATACATATGGAATTCCGGAGATAGTTGTTTCAGCAACGCCGCAAGGCTGATTTAAAGTGTTGTTTCCCGCAACGCCTCCTCTATTAGGCTTGCCAGATGTAAAATCCGCTTGCCCTATCACACTGGTTGCACTGGGCCCGTCTCCAAGGTTAAAGCCATCTAAACCCAGCACACGGTTATTCTGTTTATCCACGACCCAAACTCTAACACTAATGTCATTAAACACACCAACGGGACTGGAAAATCGATTATCTTCCACCACATTAACGTTTGAACTATTGAAATCCGGCTGGCCAAGCACAACATCGGCATTCCCGTTAGAAACAGTGGCGAAAGCTGCGGGACGGAATATGCCGAGCGAAACCGCCACATATAAAATCCGGCAAAGCTTTTGTCGCGAATTTAGCGCTGATATTTTCATAGAACCTCTTCCGTAAAGGTAAAAACCTTTTTCCAACTAATTATTATCGTTCTGATTGCCGCCAAAGCGGCCGGCATCGCGCAAAAACACTTCCGGGATAAAGGGGAGTGCAGCACCCGCAAGGAGTCGTACGGTGAGGAAATGACCCGGTTTTCATGATACAACAGGGTTATAAGCACTGTCAACTGTGCTTACAACATCTTCCGGCTGCGTGAAGATTGGTGTTTAATAGGCGTATGGACAGCTTCTACAGGGAGATAGGCGGGAGAATGAGGTCGGTGCGGGACGCGCTGCGGCTGACGCAGGCGCAGGTGGCGGAGGCGGCGGGAATAGACGCCTCTTTTTACGGCCAGATAGAGCGCGGCGCGAACACCCCGAGCCTGAAAACTTTCGTGGATATCGCCTATGCCCTGAAGGCGGACCCGGCCGACCTGCTGCCGAAGCGCGCCGCCGGGCGCGGGCGCCTTTACGAGACCGCCGTCGGGGAGCTGCTGTCAGGGCTGGCCCCGAAAAGAAAGGCCCTGGTGCTGGGCCTTGTTAAGGACATTGTAGCCCGCTACAAAACCGAATAGGGCTTCCGCCAACCCGCCCCCGGCGGCCCTCCTGCGGCAGCGCCCTTTAGCCATACGGATACCGCCCCCATTGCCAGGCAATGCTTGCGTCGCCGCAAAAACCTGGCGCCGCCGCGCGCGCGGTCAGCCGGTGACCCCGGGATAATTTGTTAATATCTTCTTATTCGTCAGTTGGAGGGACCATGAAGGAACTTCTTTTTGCGCTTATGGCCTGCGCGGCGTCATCGGCCTGCGCGGCAGGGCCGCTGGTGCACGGCCACCGCGGCAGCCGCGGCACCGTGCCCGAGAACACGATACCCGCCTTCGAGGCCGCGCTGATGGGCGGCGCCGACGTGCTGGAGATGGACATGAACGTCACCAGGGACGACGTGATAGTCATCTCGCACGAGCCGAACGTCACGCCGGAGCGCTGCGTGGGGCCCGACAACGCCAGGCTGGACAAGCCCATCCCCATACGCACGCTCACGCTGGCCGAACTGAAGAAATACGACTGCGGCGCCCTGCAGAACCCCAGGTTCCCGCGCCAGATACCGGTGCCCGGCACGCCCATGCCCACGCTGGACGAGGTCTTCTCGATGGTGGAGAAGTCCGGCTACGAGGCCGCGCCCAAGGCCGAGTTCAACATAGAGACCAAGATCTTTCCCTGGGCCCCGGAGCTCTCCCCCGCCCCCGCGAAGTTCGCGGAGCTGGTGGTCAGGGAAGTTAAGAAGCACCACATGGAGAAACGGGTGATAGTGCAGTCTTTCGACGTGCGCACGCTCAGGGAAATCAAAAAGCTGGCGCCGGGGATAAGGACCTCCCAGCTCACCAGCGAGGACCTGCTCAACATCGTGCCGGCCCTGAAGGCCGACAAGACCGACATCTGGAGCCCTAACCTGAAGTGGGTGACGCCTGAGGCCGTGAAGGAGGCCCACGCCGCCGGCATACTGGTGGCGCCCTGGACCGTGAACGACCCCAAAGAGTGGGCCATGGCGATAGCGGCCGGAGTGGACGCGATAATCACCGACTACCCCGCCGACCTGGTGGACTACCTGCAGGCCAAAAAGCTGCGCTGAGCACCGCGGGCATAGTTTCAAAAAAGGGACCGCCGGGAAAATCCGGTGGTTCCTTTTTCCAGAAAAGATCCGCAGGTCAGAAACCGGCGGTATGGGAGAACATATGCGCCTGTCCCAGCACGCTAACCGGCGTAGACGCGTAATTGTGCTGGCCGGATATATAGGTCCAGACCACATTAAACTGTCGGGGCTCACGTCGGTGGAAACGGCACCACGCCGCCAGGCCCTGTTGCGGTCCGGCCTCGTCGGCTGCGGTATAGCGATCCATTTATAACCAAACGAAGTCCGTTATGTTCTGAGCGCGGAGTGACGCAGTTTTTGACCGCGGATCAAATACCAAGAGGGATATTTTAGGACGACCGGTGATATCAGGGGTATTGAGCATAATCGCGAAATATTTACCACGTGGTGACCATGCCAGCGGCTGTAAACCAGTCCAAGAATCCTCTTTAAACGCATTCAGGCTTAAAACGCACTCCGGCTTTTTTGCAGCACCGGCCAAAACCAATCTACCGTCTCTTTTCCAATAAACGCAACCTTTTCCGTCAGGGGAATAGGCCGGGAACATGCCCCTGAAAGTGGTGGCTTTACGCCGGCCAGCCGAGTCGATCTGATAAGCGATGTCGGCATGGAACCCCCAGACCAAAATATTTCCGCTGGGCAAGCGCGCAAGTTTTACGATTTCCAGTTCCGGAACTGTCTTTTTGACCCTGCCGGAATGAAGATCCGCTATTATGATCTTTCGCTTCGACCAATAATAAACAAGTCCGGCTCGCGTATCGGCTAGGACGGATGGAATTGAGCCGTGAAAATCAATAATTGTCCGGGATTTCGCTTCCTCAAATGAATAAGCCAGCAGTGAATAGTTCACTTTAAAACCGGGGCTTTTTCCTGATTTTTTTAGCACACCCAGAATGGCGTCCCATGACGGGATATATTTTTCACGGATGAAATACAAAACATCTTCACTTTCGTCCAGCCAGAACTGCCCTGCCCTGAACCAGTTCTTGTCCAGAGCAACCAGCAACTCTTCTTTTTTTGCAGTTAGATCATACCCGACAATTCCCTGTTCCCGCCAATATATCAATTGCCGTTTTTTGCGGGCCGCAATGGCGGCGCCCATCCGCAGGTGCATGATCGGAGTGGAAGCAAGGGGAATTAACTTCCGGCTTTTTGAGAGACACCAACGGAGAGAGGCAGACTTTCTTCTTATGTTCAACACTAATAGCTCACCATCATCACAAATTTTGTTGCTCCACGTCCAGCCATGGCACAAGTTTACCCCTAGTGTATTGGCATATGCCATAACGTCTTACCGAGCCAGCAATGGGAGCACCGCCGAGTAACCTGGTTGCAAATATTCTCTGGCGGCCGGCGACTTCGTCTTAAATCCCAAGATATTTACTGCGACTCTTAGATCCGGCCATATGCCGGATCATGAAAATATTCCCTCCGCTGCGCTCCGATTCTTATACCTCAAAGCTGCGGCTCCGCAGAGATTTTCGCCAGATGATTTACTGTGAACTTCGCAACAAGTCGGAAAACATTGGATCTGTTTTGCCAAAGTCGATATGGCGCCCAGGCATGGGCGGATTTTCCCCATCCGCGACAATCTTTGGACATTCGTAATAAGTGACCGAAGAAATCCAGATAAACGACCATTCCTTGTTGTTGGAACACAAATAAATGCACCTTGTCAGAAAGGCTATTTGTGGCGGGTCTCCTACCGATACCGGCTCCGTTTCTGTTCCCGTTAAAGTGCACATAGCTGCGCCGCTCAGATAGTCTTTAACGGCTGTAATGAAATACGCAATACGGATTTCCCAATCCTGGACTTTTTTATAAAACGAACTTGCCTCACCCTGTAGAGTCGCGTAGCGCTGTTTTAACTTAGCGACATTGTCATTATGCTGATTCATAGCCACTAGCAATGCGTCATGCTCTTTACCGAGGCGCTCATGCTCCATGGCGCAGTCTGGACTGGTTTCCGGTCCATCTTTGCAATTTTGTTTGTATGCAGCCAAATCCTTATTATATTTATCTATCCTTGCTTTTAGCTTCTTGTAGTTTTCATTCGATGCAGTTCCGTCAAGATATAACTGATGATCCTTGGGATCAAAAATATCCGCTACAGTAAGCATCTGCACATCCTCTGTAGTTATAGCATCCCATTCTCCCAGCAGTTTATATGCCGTCGGATCCTCATGGCCGTGAAGAGTCGAAGCGTAGATTTTTCCGTTTTCAAAGACCTGGCTTTTCCTAACCCAGTCCGCAGTTGGACCGAAATAGTATCCCTGACCTGGAGCAGGCAATTTCTCGGTTGTGCCTATTAAACGTTCTTCGCCTGAATTCAATCTTTTTATGATACTGCCATCAATTCTGGATAATGGAACATATAGCCGGGGAGAATCCATCTCCTGAGCGGCCTTCTGAAATTCGGACAGACTTACTCCATTATCAAAGTTAGGGTTATACTTTCGCGCATAAACACCCGCCGCTAAGAACATCGCACCTAACGCAATGAACATTACACGTTTCATTATCCCCTCCGCACTGTCCTTTGTGCTACATCAATTATTCCGCTTTCTTCTCCCCCCCATTTAGGGCCACGAATCCCATTCCAGTCCGGATTTTTTTGAAACAGACTGGGAATCAGTCTTTAGTGAAATTGTTCCCATTTTTTCCGGCCGCACTTTTACCGCGGCAATAGTTTATCATCTTCAGACGGCCTGCAACTATTTCAGGCGTTTCCGTCCAGATATTCCCTTTCACGTTAAGCACCCAGTCAAAAGAACCCCCCGCCCCTGTACTGGGGAACTATCCTGTCTTTACCAGCAGTTAGGAACTAAGGCCGGCCTTGAAGCTTCTGGCCACTTTTTCGAAGACCTTCAGTCGTTGGAGGAATTGATGACCGGCGAGGTGATATGCGCCGCGTCGCCGTCGCGGGTGATATAGAGGGTCTTGGCGCCGCGCTGGAACTGCAGGTTGGAGGAGGCGTCCGAGCCCATCAACCCGTATTCCGCCACCACCGAGACCCTGTCGGTGGAGCCGACGGCCTCCATCTCGTTGATATCGTTGTTGGCCAGCCCCATTATGCCGAGGTCGTTCACCCCGTTGATGAAGACCAGCACCAGCCATTCCCGCGGAACCGGGGCGGCGGCGGGCGCGGGGGCCGGGGCCGAAACGGCGGCCGGGGACGGCAGCGGCAGGGCGCCAAAAGGGGCGTCCTGGGCGGTCAGCCCGGCGCTCAGCGCGGCCAGCGCCGCTACGGTCAGCCACAAACGTTTCATATATATATTTTCGGCTAAGGTTTGACTTTAATCAAAGGCCTAAAGGCCCAGCGCGCAATAGGACCTAGGTCCTGTCCGGGGGCGGCATTACCTGGGGAGTTCGATGGTCCCAATCAATAGTATAGGGCTTTATATTGACTTGTCAAGGGCTGCGGGGCGGCTCAGAAGCCGGCGTACTTGCGCACGCTGACCAGCCTGGCGAAGTAGTAGGGGTTATAGACCGAATCTATATGGACGCCGTTGGTGAAGGAGGCGTGGACGAAGAAGCCCTTGCCCACGTAGATGCCCACGTGGTCCACGCGCGGGGTGCCGGGGTTCTTCATGGCGAAGAAGACCAGGTCGCCCGGCAGGACGGCGGCGGGCGCGAGGCGCTTTGTCTGGGAGAACTGCTCGGCCGAAACGCGCGGCAGGTAAAGCCCGGCCCGGGCGTAGACCAGCTTGGCGAAGGCGGAGCAGTCCATGCCGGTCTCCGGGTGCATGCCGCCCCACAGGTAGGGCGTGTTCAGGTAGGTCATGGTCTCGCGCACCACGCCGGCGCGGGCCTCGGCTATGGTGGCGGCGCCGGCGCCGGCAAGCGGGGCCGCCAGCAGCAGCGCGGCCAGCGCGGGTTTCAGAAGCCTCATTTTTGTATTATATAACAAGTCAGATGAGAACAGCGCTGCTCACCCTGCTCCTGCTGGCCCTGCCGCTGCCGCGGCTGGGCGCGGCCGGCCTGCCCAACCTCAAGCAGCAGGACGCGTGGACCGACAAGGAAAAGAAGGAGTTCCTGGACTACCTCAAGACCAGCCAGCCCATCCCCGCCGGCCAGGTGAAGAGCGTGGCGCAGGGCCCTAACGGCGTTTCGACGCCTCCGCGCAAGCCCGCTTTCGCTTCGCTCGCGCTGCAGTCGGAGGCGCTGGCGATAAACCTCGGCGGAGGGAGAACCAAGACCGAAACTTCCTACCCGGGCCCGAAGCTCCTCGTCGGCGGCCACCTGTTCTCCTGGGTGCGCTATTACACCGGCCTCAAGTATGACCGCCTGGGCCAGGACAGGCTGGATGGAGGACGCTCCCGCATTTCCCACCTGGAGATCCCCGCGGGGCTCGAGCTGGCGCTGATCCCGCTGGGCACGCCGCAGACCCGCTACGTGCTGCTGCGCGGCGGGGTCTCGGCCCACCGCTTTTCCTCTTCCGCACGCAATACGGATTTCGCCGCGCCCCTGCTGGGCTGGCACCCGGCCTGGAACCTGGGTCTGGGCTACGAATGGCAGTTCGACAATTCGCGCTGGCGCTTCCACTCGCTGGCAGAGGGCTTCCGCTCCTTCGCCCGCTCGGGGAAGACCTCGTTCTCCGGCCTCGGCCTGACGGCCGGCTTCGTCTACACCTTCTGAGCCCGGTTATTCCGGGAAATGCTTCTTCGCGCAATCGGGACATATCCCGTGCGAGAAGCGTATGGGGGAATTCTTGGCTATATAGGACGTCAGCGTCTCGTAGGCCTGGTCGTCGCGGCGGATGCGGCCGCAATAAGAGCAGATGGGGATCAGAGACTTCAGCGTGCCTATCTCGGTGTTCATGCTGAGGATGCGCTGCGCCACCCGCAGTCGGATGCCGAGCAGGTCCTTGTTGGCCGGCTTTTCCATGTAGTCGTCGGCGCCGGCGTCCATCGCCTCCAGGAAATTGATGTTCCCCAGTTTGCTGCCGGTCAGTATTATGAAATAAACGTACTGCCTGGAAGCGTCGGCGCGCACGGCCTTTATAAGATCTATACCCGAAAGCCCGGGCATCAGCCAGTCGCAGACGGCCACCTGGATCTCCTTGTCGGAAAGCGCCTCGAGAGCCTCGGTGCCGCTGGAGGCGTAAACAGGCGCATGACCGCACAGCTCCACGATCCGTCCCGCCAGCATTCTGCTGGTGGCGTCGTCGTCGGCTATAAGTATTTTCATCGGCTTTCCCTCCCGGACTGCCTATCATACCATAATAGCCCCGCGCGCTCCCGGACCGGGCGTGCGGCGCAGGCCCGCCCTGAAACTTTTTCGCCTTTCCAGCATCTCATTGGTGCAGGAAAGGAGAAAAGCATGGACCTGAAGACGCTTCCGCTGGCGACAATACTTATGTTCCCCCTCACCGCCTACGCCAGGGCGGGCCTGACGCTGGAGCAGGCCGTGGACCGGGGCCTCAAAGTAGACAATATCATCAAAACGGAAGCCGCCAGGGTCAGCGGCGCGAAGGCCGGGCTCGGGCAGGCCAGGATGAGCCGCTTCGGCGGGCTGAAGCTCAAGGGCATGTACACCGACGGGGACGACCCCGTCTACGCCTTCGCCACGGCGATGAAGCAGGGCACTTTCGGCATGGCCTCCCTGGCCACCATCAACGACCCGGACCCGGCGCGCAACTACATGGCCGGCGTGGAGGCCGGGGTGCCGCTGTTCACCGGCTTCGCCCTCTCCAACGCGGAGAAGATGGGCAAACTCGGCGTGGAAGCGGCGGAGGCCGGCTACGCCCGCGCCAACTCAGGCATAACCTTCAAGATAACCTACCAGTGGATGATGGTCCTGCTGCGCGCCAGGCTGGCCGCGCTGGCCGCCGACAGCGTCGCGGCCGCGGAAACCGAGCTGAAGACCGCCCAGATGCTAAAGGACAAGGGCATGGTGCTGGGCTCCGACTATTACGGCGCCGAGGCCATACTCTCCACGCTGCGCGGCTACAAACTGGAGTGGGACAAGGCGCTGGAGCTGGAGAAGGAGAAGCTGGGGATAGCGGTGGGCCTGCCCGGCGGGGCGGAGGTCTCCGGCGAGCTGCGGGACCCCGGCTACCCGGCCCTGGAACGCGGCCGGCTGGAGGACGCGGCGGCCGGGCGCAAGGACGTGCTCGCGCTGCGCAAGATGGAACAGGTTTCGAAGACGGCGGTGAAAATGCAGGAGAACTCCGTGCTGCCGGTGGTGGAAGCTTTCGGCTCCTGGGAGACCAACTCCGAGAGCCTGTCGGATTTCAGGAGCAGCCGCATGCTGGGCCTGCGGCTCACCATGCCCATAGGCGACCCGGCCTGGTTCGCCAGGCGCGACGGCGCCCGCGCCGAGGCCTCCATGGCCGCCAGCCGCGCCGACGAGGCCAAAAAGCAGGCCGCGGTGGAGCTCTCCGAGGCGCTCAACAACTACAACTCCGCGCTGGAGACCCTGCCGGTGACGAAGGAGACCGTGGAGAAGGCCAGGCAGTCGCTGGAGCTGTTCCGCCCGCTGTACCGCCAGGGCCGCCAGAGCGTGCTGGAGGTGCTGCGCGCGCAGGCCAGCGTGCTGCAGGCCGAGGCCGCCTATTACCAGGACCTTTTCAAGCTGAACCTTTACCGCGCGCAGGCCCTGCTGGCCTCGGAGACTCTGGACGCCGCCGCGGTCAAGGACATCTCCGGCAAGCTGGCCGCAGGGAACTATTAGCCGCAAAGCCCCGCTTGAACCGCAGGGACGGACGGGCGTTCTTCCACGAACCCGTTGCGGAAGGGGGGGCCCCGTACTTTAAGACAAAGCGGGGATCGAGGAGAGGAGACCGGAAATTTCAGGCCCGCGGCGGGACCAACGTACGGGGGGAAACCGACGCAAGGGTTTCCATCTTCCAGGGTTCGCGGAAGAACGCCCGGACGGCCAAACGGAACAAAAATACGCGTCGGACGACAGGACCCCGACGGAAACCTTAGAACATCGGAGCGACAAATGCAGAACCCAGAACACAAGTACGGCATGGCCGGGCGCATAGCGGAGGGCTTCATAAGCTCCCGCCTCACCCCCATCCTGATAATCACCTTCATCCTGCTCGGCGTCTTCTCCACCTTCAAGCTGCCGCGCGAGGAGGAGCCGCAGATCAACGTGCCGATGTTCGACATCATGGTGCCGTTCTACGGCGCCGCCCCGAAGGAGATAGAGAAGCACCTCGTAGAGGTGGGCGAGCGCAAGCTCTGGGAGATACCCGGCGTCGAGTACATCTACTCCATGGCCCAGCCCAACTTCGCGATGTTCACCGTGCGTTTCAAGGTGGGCACCTCCCCGGAGACCGCCGCCAACCTGATCTATACGAAGACCCTCGACAACAGGGACATCTTCCCGCGCGGGACCGGCGAGCCGCTGATCAAGTTCAGGGCGATAGACGATGTTCCGGTGCTGGCGCTGACGCTGTGGGGCAAGGACAAGAGCGGCTACGACCTGCGCCGCGTCGCCGCCAGGATACAGACCGAGATAAACTCGGTGCAGAACGTCTCCGAGACGCGCATCATAGGCGGCCATAAGCGCCAGTTCATAGTCCATTTCGACCCGGTCTCCATAGCGCGCCACCGGCTGACCCCGCCGATGCTGGCCGGCATAATAAAGATGTCCAACGCCAACCTGCCCGCCGGCCATTACAACAAGGGCGACACCGTCCTGCTGGCCCAGACGGACGCGTTCATCCGCAGCGCCGAGGACCTCCGCAACATAGTCGTCGGAGTCTACGACGGCAAGCCCGTGCGGCTTTCCGAGGTGGCCGGGATAGAGGACGGGCCTGACGAGGAGGAGCGCTCCGTCACGATGCTGCAGGGCCCGGCCTCCAGTTCCAAGGCGGGTCCGACCGACGCGGTCACGCTCTCGGTGGCCAAGCGCCGCGGCGCCAACGCCACCGAGGTGGCCCGCGAGATCCTCTCGCGCGTGGAGGCCATGAAGGGCAGGGAGATCCCGGACGGCATAAACCTGACCGTCACGCGCAACTACGGCGAGACCGCCAAGGCCAAGTCCGACGAGCTGATCTACCACATGCTGCTGGCCACGCTGTCCGTCACCGTGCTGATAGCGCTGACGCTCGGCCTGCGCGAGGCCGCCGTAGTGCTGGTGGCGATCCCGGTCACGCTGGCGCTGACGATGCTGGTCTACTTCCTGTACGGCTACACCCTCAACCGCATCACGCTGTTCGCGCTGATCTTCTCCATCGGCATCCTGGTGGACGACGCAATAGTGGTGGTGGAGAACATCAACCGCCACTGCATGCTCAACCGGAAGAACTCGCTGTTCCGCAACATCCTCAACGCCGTGGACGAGGTGGGCAACCCGACGATACTCGCGACCTGGACCGTGATAGCCTCCATCCTGCCGATGGCCTTCGTGCGCGGCCTGATGGGCCCGTACATGCGTCCGATACCGATAGGCGCCTCCGTCGCGATGCTGTTCTCGCTCGGCGTGGCCTTCGCCTTCACGCCCTGGCTGTACGCCCGGGTGGTGGCGAAGTGGCCGCCCAGGCACTGCGACCACGGCAGGGAGGGCGCGCTGGACCGCTGGTACCGCGGCCTGATGAAGAAGCTGATCTACAAGCCGGCCGCCGGCAAGCGGTTCCTGCTGTTCACCGCGCTGCTGCTGGCCGGGGCGCTCGCGATGGTGGCCTTCAGGCTGGTCATCTTCAAGACGCTGCCCTTCGACAACAAGAACGAGTTCCAGGTCATCATCAACATGCCGGAGAGCTCGTCGCTGGCCCGCACGGAGAAGGCGGCGCGCGAAATGGCGGCCTACCTGGCCACCGTCCCGGAGGTGCGCGACCTGCAGGTCTACGCCGGCACGTCGGCGCCTTACAACTTCAACGGCCTCGTGCGCCACTACTTCCTGCGCCAGCAGCCGTACCAGGCGGATATACAGGTAAACCTCTCCGACAAGGGCGAGCGCAGGCGCCAGAGCCACGACATAGCCCTGGCGGCCAGGCCGAAGCTCAAGGAGATAGCGGACCCCTACGGCGCCCGCGTGCAGGTGGCCGAGGTGCCGCCCGGCCCGCCGGTGCTGGCCACTATGCTGGTGGAGGTCTACGACCCCAACCCCGCCAACCAGCGCGCGCTCGCCGAGGAGATAAAGACCCTCCTGAAGAGGACAGAAGGCATAGTGGACGTGGACTCCTATATCCCGGACGACCAGCCGATCACGCGCCTGGTGGTGGACCGCCAGAAGGCCACCCTCAACGGCGTGGCGGCGGCGGACATCGTGCAGACGGCGGCCATGTCGCTGTCCGGCGCCGACATAGACTCCGCCCACGTCGAGGACGAGAACGAGGCGGTGGACATCCGGCTGCGTCTCTCGCCGGAGAAGCGCCGCGAGCTGTCCACGCTGAAAGAGATAAAATTCTTCTCCCCCAACGGCACCGCGATACCGATGGCCAGCTTCGTAAAGGCGGAGAACGGCCTGGAGAACCAGCCTATCTACCGCAAGAACCTGCAGCGAGTGGCTTACGTAACCGCCGACATAGCCGGCGGCACGGAGAGCCCCGTCTACGCCGTGCTCGACCTCAAGAACAAGATCGACGAACTCTCCCGGTCGCGCGGCGCGGAGATCAAGCAGTACTTCACCCGCCAGCCCGACAGCGCCTCCGAGACCGCGATCAAGTGGGACGGCGAATGGCAGATCACGTACGAGGTCTTCCGCGACCTCGGCCTCGCGTTCGCGATGGTGCTGGTGCTGATCTACATCCTCGTCGTGGCCTGGTTCGAGGACTTCCTGACGCCGTTCATCATCATGGCCGCGATACCGATGGCGCTGATAGGCATCATCCCCGCCCACTGGGCGATGCGCGCCTTCTTCACTGCCACGTCGATGATCGGCTTCATCGCGTCGGCGGGCATCGTCGTGCGCAACTCCATCATCCTGGTGGACTTCATCAATCTGAAGGTGAGAGAGGGTATGGAACTGAGGGAGGCCGTGATAGAGGCCGGCGTGGTCAGGTTCAGGCCCATGCTGCTGACCGCGCTGGCCGTCATCGTAGGCGCCGGCGTCATACTCTTCGACCCCATCTTCCAGGGCCTGGCCATCTCGCTGATAGCCGGGCAGATAGCGGCCACGCTGCTGAGCCGCGTGGCGGTGCCGGTGCTGTACTTCCTGGCCTTCGACGGCAGGGAGCACCGGCTTAAGCCCGGCGCGGCCGAGCCCGAGGTCCGCGAAGACCTGCTGGGCGCCACCGGGGAATGATCAAGGAGAATAAAAATGAAACTGAACGACGCGTTAAGGCTGCTGGCCGGGTTCATGGTGCTGCTGAGCGCCGCGCTCACGGTATACGTCAGCCGGAACTTCATCTGGCTGACGGTGTTCGTGGGGGCGAACCTGCTGCAGTCGGCCTTCACCAAGTGGTGCCCGGCCATCTGGTTCTTCCGGCAGCTGGGCCTTAAGGAATGCTGAGGAGGGCGCGCGATGAAAAAAGAGGAAAAGAAGAAAGAGCCCGCGACCGGGAAATACGTATACGACAGAGCCGCCGGGAAGATCGTGAAGGTATCGGACAGGGCGAGCGCGGCGAGGAAAGATACGGCGCCCTCCTATCCGTCCTGCGGGACTGGCGGCTGCTGCTGCGGGAACTGAGATAGGGGCTCAGCGCAGCAGCTCGGCCGCGAAGGCCTTCGCTTCCTCTATGAAGCCCGGCCAGTTCCCGGGCGAAAGGAGGCCGCGCGGCTTTATCAGCAGCAGCAGGCCGGGAGCGCCCTGCACCATGAGCCCGAGGTTCTGCTCGAACCAGGCCGCCCGGCGGGCGGAGAAAAAGGCCCGCACGCGCTCCTCGTCCGGACCGGTCAGCCTGTACTTTCCGGAGAAGAGCGGGAACTCCGGGAGGTCTATGTCCTTGAACCCCACCATCTCCCCGAGCTTGTACATCAGCGTCTCCGGCTTCAGGTCGAAGCGCGGGATCTCCCCGCCGCCGGCTATCAGCGCCACCGTGTGCCGGCGGACGCTCCGGCTTTTGCCGGAGCCGATGGTGTAGCTGTAATCGAACACCTTGATGGCGCCTTGCGCTCCGGGGGCTTCCACCATGTTCGACGAGCGCCTCGAGCGGCCGAGGGAGAAAAGCTCCAGGCCCGAAGCCGCCAGCCCGTACGGGTCGGGGCCCTCCGGCGTGAAAAGCAGGCCCATCGACGAGGCCATGGCCTCCAGGTCCTTGCGGCGTTTCCAGACCAGATAGAGGGAGCCGGCCCCGAAAACCGCCGCTATGGCGAGGATGACGGCCAGCGGATGGGTCCCGAAAAGTTCCTGCATCAGTTCCCCCCGGCCTTGTTGAGGTCCAGGCTGTCGAGGTTGGACTTCTCGGTCTTCTCGTAGAGCTCTTTGGCGGCCTTGGCCTTGGCTATCTGGTCCACCTGGCCCCTGAGGTAGTTGCCGGCAGCGGTTGCCGGCGGCTTTTCTGCGGGAGCGGCGGCCTGGGCCGGCTCTGCGGCCTTCGGCTGCGGCACCTGCTCCGGCTGTTTCTTCCGGCAGGCCGCGGCGAACAGCAGCCCCGCGGCCGCGCATGCGGCAAAGACCCTCGTTCTCATATTCCCCCCCTCAGATACGGACGATCCTTTCGGCTATCTGCACCGAATTCAGGGCGGCGCCCTTGTAAAGGTTGTCCGACACCACCCAGAGCTGGAACTCGCGCGCCGAGGTTTTGGAGCGGCGCAGGCGGCCGGCGTAGACTATGTCGGTCCGGTGCCCGTTCTCCAGCGGCGTGGGGTAGTCTTCCGGCCTGGAAAAGAACTTCAGCCCCGGAGTCCGCCCGAATTCCTTCTTTATCTCCGCCAGGCCGCAGGGCTTGGAGGTGGTGAACCAGAGCGCCAGCGAATGCCCGCGCAGCACCGGCACGCGCACGGAGGTAACGCTGATGCGCAGGCGCGGCGCGGCCAGGATCTTCTTAAGCTCCGCCTCCACCTTATTCTCCTCGCCGGTATTCCCCTCGGCGTCGAAGCCGCCCACCTGCGGGAAAAGGTTGAAAGCGATGGGACGCGGGAAGCCCTTGCCCTTCAGGCGCGGCACCGCGCCTTTCCTGAGGTAGCCGCGCAGCTCTTCCTCGAGCTCCGTCATCGCGGCTTTCCCGGCGCCGGAAACGGCCTGGTAAGTGGCCATGCGCAGCTCGGATATGCCGTAACGCCTGTGCACCCCCGCCAGCGCCACCGCCGCGCCGGTCAGCGTGCAGTTGGGGCCGGCGATCAGGCGCTTAGAGGGCTTCAGCTCCCCGCCGTTGACCTCTGGGATGACGAGCGGCACGCCCGGGGAAAGGCGGAACCGGGAGGAATCGTCTATGCACCACACGCCGGCTTCCGCCAGGCGCGGCGCGAACTTCTCGGAGACCTCCTCGTTGGAGACGAAGAATACGATGTCGGCCTTTTTCAGCGCGTCGAAGGACGGCGCCGAGCACGCGAGGCGCCGTCCGCGGAAGCGGACCGAGGCCGCCCTGCGCCCGGAGTTGAAAGGGAACAGTTCCCCGACGGGAAAACGCCTGCTCTCCAGCAGGCCGAGCAGCTCCCCGCCCACCATGCCCGAGGCGCCCACCACGCCCACGTTGAATTTCCCGGATCCGGCTTTCACGCTCATTCCTCGGTCCCTCCTTCGGCCGCCGGCTGCGCCGGCGCCGCCTGCTTCATCGGCGGTATGGTTATCTCCTTGGAATAGCCCACGTTCTCCAGGCTGTCCACGGCGGCGGCCCGCAGGTAGAACATGTCCGACGAGATCCCGTCGCGCGCGAAGGTCCAGAAATACGGGGCCCGGAAGAAATAGCGCGTCACCCGCTGCCAGTCGAACTTGTCGTAGGAGACCTCCAGCCAGGCGGCGCGCACGTCCTCGCCGATGGCGGAGAAAGAGACGTTTATCTCCGCCGGGGTGAGCTCCGCCGCGAAACCCTTGATGAAGACCCGGTACTCGTTGAAGGGCACCAGCTTGACGGCCATCGCGGGCTTGATGCCGGAGATCGGGGTCTCGAGCACGCCGTCGCCCGACGGAGCGTTGCCCCTGATGGAACGGTTGACCCAGACGTTCTCCTCGTCCCCGCCGCTCATAGCCGCGGCGATGATAGGGGAGCTGGACGCCGACGTGAAATAGCGGGACGACGACCAGAGCGCGAGGTAGTTGTCCTTGTCGCCGGCGACGCGGGACAGCGGGATCTCGGACCAGACCCACCGGGAGGAGTCCACCCCGTCGAGGGAATCGTTCGGCAGCGGCTCCCGGGGCAGGTCGGCCGCCTCGGCCAGGAAGTAGGTATGGTCCGAGCTGAACGTCGGGGCCTGGTTTATGGCCATGTAGATCTTGCCGGGGATGGGCTCCGTGTCCCAGGAGTTGGGCCACGACGAGATCTTAGCGCGGCCCAGCTTGGCGCCGACGTAGGCCTTGGCGTAGCCGGCGGTGGCTATGGGCGGGAGCTTGACTATCCAGCAGTTGTTGTAGCCCACGTACCAGTCGGCGTGGAAGCCGCCGTCGGCGTAGAGGTAATAGCGCCCGAGGTTGCGCTCCGGGGCGAAGTAGGCCGGCACGAAGGCCTTGGGCCCGGCGGAGAACACCGGCCCGCCCTCCGCGGCCGCCGGAGAGGCGGCGGCGGCGAACAGCGCGGCAGAGGCCAGCAGTAGGTCAGCCAGGCGTCCCATGCTTTACTTTTTTATTATCCGCGTCACCCGGTCCAGGTCGTCGAAGGAGAAGTAATGCACGACGATCCTGCCGTTCTGCGGGCCGGGGCCGGGGCAGACCTCCACCTTGGTGCCGAGCGTCTTCTCCAGCTCGGACTCCAGGGCCAGCACCTCCGGCGTGCGCCGGGAGCCGGCGCGGGGCGCCTTGGGAACGCGCGGCCTGTCCTTGTGGAAGCCCTGCGCGAAGCCCTCGATGTCCCTGACGGTCAGCTTCTCGCTGATGATCCGCTGGTAGAACTCCCTTCTTTTGGAGGAATCAGGAATGGAGATGAGCGCCCTGGCGTGGCCCTCGGTTATGACGCCGGCCTGTATGCCCTGGCGGATATCGGCGTCCAGCTCCAGCAGGCGCAGCGTGTTGGAGACCGCCGCGCGGGATTTCCCCACCCTGGAGGCGATATCGGCCTGCGAGACGCTGAACTTGTCCATCAGCTGCCGGTAGGCCATGGCGGTATCCACCGCGTTCAGGTCCTCGCGCTGAATGTTCTCTATCAACGAGAGCCCCAGCTTCTGCTCGTCGCTCAGGTCTTTCCTTATAATAGCGTCTATCTCGGCCAGGCCGGCCAGCTTGCAGGCCCGAAGCCGGCGCTCGCCGGCCAGCACGGTGTACTGCCCGTCGCCGTTGTTCCTCCAGACGGTTATCGGTTGCAGCAGGCCGCCGGCCTTTATGGACTCGGCCAGCTCGGTCAGCTTCTCCTCGTCGAAGATCCTGCGGGGCTGGTAAGGGTTGGGTATAATGGAGCCCACCGGGATCTTCTGTACCATGTCCCCGGAAATATCGTTGTCCCGGACTTTAGTGATAAGGGAGTCTATCCCCCTGCCTAATGCCTTCCTGCTCATTGAATATTCTCCTTAAAATATAAGAACTTTTTGATGCAGCGTTAGCCGCCCAGATCGTACTCCAGCTCCGCCTCTTCGTTCACGTAGAGGTCGGAATTCTTATAGCGGGACACATCCACGCCGCGGCGGGCCAGGAACTCCAGGGCCAGTTCCTTGTAAGCCAGGGCGCCCCGGGAGCTGGGATCGTATACGAAGATAGGCTGCCCGTAGCTGGGAGCCTCGGCCAGACGGACATTGCGGGGGATTACGGTCTTGTAGAGCTTCTCCCCGTAGTACCGGGCTATCTCTTCCTTCACCTGGTTGGCGAGGTTGATCCGGGAATCGAACATGGTTATTACGCCGCCATCTATCTTCAGGCCGGGGTTGAGGGCCACTTTTATCTTCTCCACGGTGTTCATAAAGTAGGCCAGGCCTTCCATGGCGTAATACTCGCACTGTACCGGGGTAATGACCGAGTCAGCGGCGTTGAGCGCGTTCACGGTCAGCAGCCCCAGGGAGGGCGGACAGTCTATCACGATGAACTTGTACATCCCCCTCACCTTATCCAGGGCCCGCTTAAGGACCGCCTCCCGGGAAAGCACCCCCACCAGCTCTATCTCGGCGCCGGCGAGGTTGTGGCTGGTGGGAATAATGTCCAGCCACTCCACGGAGGTCTGGTGTATGGCCGCCTCCACTTGGGAGCGCCCGCTCAGCACGTCGTAGATGTTCTTATTGTTCTTGGTTATGTCCACGCCCAGGCCGGACGTGGAGTTGCTCTGCGGGTCGAAGTCTATCAGCAGGGTCTCATAGTCGAAGGCGGCAAGCGCGACGGCCAGGTTAATGGCCGTGGTGGTCTTACCTACGCCGCCCTTCTGGTTGGCTACCGCCACTATTTCAGACATATCAGCTCCGTTCTGCCGCGCCCTGTTTTCACGTGAAACATCCCCCGCGCCGCGGCATCCACAATTCTATAGATTTGGGCCCATCCGTGTCAACTCCCTGCCAGTTTAGCCGCTGTTTTCACGTGAAACACCCCCCATGCGCTCTTCATGGTATTTTCGAGCGGAGGCCGTTTTCACGTGAAAACTACTTGCCGCCCATCCTCCTGGCGGCCTCGGCGGCATCTATCTCCCCTCGCTCCAGCGCCTCGAGTATTCCGGACAGCTTCTCGCGCCCCGGCCTGCCGGAGGAGATCTTGTGTCCCCACCACTGCCTGCCGAAAAGAGCGTCCCATATGGACATAAGCCCTATAGCCACTATTATTACCGGCCAATCGCGCCCGAAATGGAACGACAGGCCGATATATCCCAGGTTATGGGCCCACAAAAGGGCGCCGGTCCCGGCCAGAATTATCCCCCAGAAAAATTTCCGCATACTAAATGCAAGCATCGTCCCCTCCAGTTATTCTATAAAGATCTCCACCTTATCCCCGCCGTCCTGCACATCGACTATCTTCATCGGGGCCTGCTGCTCTATGGCCTCCTGTATGCGCCCCAGGTCGACGTTATAACCTTTCCCTTCCAGCTTGGAGCGTATCTTGCCCTCTATGAACGGGAGCATGAACTTGGCCCAGCCCAGCGGGACATTGACGTTCACTTTCGGCTCGGGCGCCCCCCCTTCATAAACACGTATCCGGAGCGCCCGCCCTTTGCCGGCTTCCGGCTCCGGGGACGAGGTATCCAGAGCCTCCAGCAGGGACATGGCCTCAGCGGCCCCTATCTTCTTCTCCTCCAGCAGCTTCAAGACGCGCATTTTCTCTTCGTTCATGGCCCCTCCTTATGATTCCAGACCCTTCAGCAGACCCACGGCCTCCTGGGCGGTGATCTCCCCCCGCTCCAGCCGCGAGACTATCTCCAGCCTTCTCTTTTTAGCCTCGGCCTGCAGGCTTCCCAGGCCGAGCCGGTTCA
>JAJZPL010000006.1 GCA_021811185.1 bacterium | reverse complement strand
GAGGCACACTTAAGCGTGCGCCCAGGCCATCTCGTTGGAGTTGGCTTTTATGTTTTTTGACCCTGTTTTACATGGCCTGGTCAACCATGACCTGCTGATCTGACAGAACAAGTTAACGTCGAACCTATTCACCCCCATTGTCGCACCTCGCGAAGCGCGAGGCGGATTGGCCGCCCGGCCTTTGTCGGCCGGGTGCTCTATAAGGAGGGCTCTGCCCTCCATTCCGTCATCGCTTGCTTCCTGCGCTTCGCTTGGGCGCTGCGCTGAACCTCCCGAAGAGGAGGACAGCGCTCATACAAAGGGTTCTCAAAGAACAAGGCTACAGTTATATTATAGCAGGTATTCATTGGGAAAGCCGGCCCTAATAGTACCCAGGAGGGCCTAGGCCTTTCGGCGGGACAGGGGGCCTAAAGACAACGGGGCTATGGGCAGTTAGGACCTTACGAAAACCGTCTCTGGAAGGTATCATATGAGTATGATAAACAGCGCAAACCACAAGTCCGCCGCAGTTTTTACCGCTCTTCTTCTTTCCATCCTTTCCACCGGGGCTTTCGCCCAGGGCGTAGCCTTCCGGCAGCTCTCCGCGAATACCGGGGACATCAGCATTCCCGTGCCGCAAGCTTCCCTGGCCGCCCAGGTCAGCGCCCAGTCCGGCGAAAAGAACTTCGCCAGCAGGGAATCCCAGCGCATTATGAACATGAACCAGGAAGCCCTGGCCGCCGCCTCCCCAGACCAGAAACTGCAGATGCTGAATACCCTGATGCGGGACGTAAACCCCAACAGCAGCAATTCGGAAAACCAGGACTGGGACCAGGAGAACCTGCAGAAAGCCATCCTCCGCGTGCTGGCCTCGGCCCCGGACGCCGCCTCTTTCGACTATGTCTATTACCGCGTAGACCGCAGCAGGCTGGAACGTTCCGTAGGCTGGTACAAGGACGTAAGGGACCTGGTCAACAAGTACCGCGGCACCGTGGTGCCCGGCGACTGGGAAGGCCTCGGCAAGTACGTCAACAGCGTGGCTAATTCCGCCTATACCGGCCGCAACCTCGTCGAGTTCCTCATAGACGGCAAGGACGTTATTCCCGTAGCCAGCAAAGAACTGCGCGCCGCCCAGAAGTCCATCCACATAGAAGTGTTCCAGCTGCAGGCCGACAATATCGGCCAGGGCCTGGCCGACCTGCTTTCCGCCAAGGCCAAGGCCGGTCTTAAAGTGCGCCTGATGATAGACGAACACGGCTCCAAGGTGGACGACGACCCCGCCCTGGTAAACATGCTCAACGGGATGCGCGCCAGCGGCGTCGCCATCATCGTCAAGAAACCCCCCTTCCTCAAATCCCACCTCGACCACCGCAAGGTGGTGGTGATAGACGGCAAGGTAGGCTTTACCGGCGGTATGAACATAGGCCGGTGGTACCAGGTGGACTGGCACGACCAGCAGACCCTGATCAAGGGCCCCGCCGTAGGCAAACTGCAGGAAGCTTTCGTGGAACGCTGGAAGTCCGCGGGCGGCAGCTTCGGCGCGGAAGAGGACCTGTTCCCTGCCATAGAGCAGTATCCGGACGGCGCCGAGACCCAGGTGATCCAGCACATCGGCAAACGCGACCAGAACATTAAAGCCATGTACCTGCGCGCCATCGGCACGGCGCAGAAATCCATAAGCATCGCCAACCCCTACTTCACCGACGAGGACGTTATAGACGCCCTGCGCTCGGCGGCCCGCCGCGGCGTTAAAGTGCAGGTGGTCCTGCCCAAGGATAACGACCAGGCCCTGGTCCAGCGCGCCTCCCGCGCCAGCTACCCCAAGCTGATCAAGGCCGGCGTCCGGATCTACGAATACAAAGGCCGCATGGCCCACGAGAAAGTGGCCGTGTTCGACGGCCGCTGGGCCACCTTCGGCTCCTCCAACCTGGACGAGCGCAGCCTCATGAACAACGACGAGCTGAACCTCATCATCACCGACTATCGCGTGGCGCAGGAAATAGAGCTCCGCCTGTTCGACGCTGACCTGCCGAACTGCGACCTGGTGAACAGCTACTCCCCCGACGCGCTGGACCACCTGGTGCACCAGTTCTCGGGCCTGCTGTAAGGGTCCGTTAAAAAAGAAAAGCCGCCGGGCAGCCGGCGGCTTTTCTTTTTACTCCGGCTGTTAATTGTCCAGCATGGCCGCGACGATAGAGACGTCCGCAAGCGTATCCGCCACCGCGGAGAGCTTTATCCCGTCGCCGGACCTGGAGGGCAGGAAAGAAAGGCGGTCCCCGAAAGCCTTGCGCCAGCCGCTGATGGCCTTAGGCGGCACCTGCGCGCCCTGCAGGAAGAAGATCTCCACGTCTTCCCCGCGCTGGGTCACCGCCCGCACCAGCTTCTTGGCCAGCACTTTCTTCAGCCGGATCAGCTCCACCAGGTTCCGGAGCGGCTCGGGGGCCGGGCCGGAAATATCCTCGAAATCCTTAAGCAGGCCGGGCAGTTCCAGCTCCTTCGCGTTCAGCAGTTTCTTGTAGAAATTCAGGCGCTCCATATCGTCGCCCACGTAGTCCTCGGGGATGAAGGCGGGCACCAGCACGTCCATCTTTGGTTCGGGCAGTTCGGCGGCGCCGGCGCGGCCTTTTATGCGGTCTATCTCGCCGTTGAGGAGTTTTATATACATCTCGAGGCCGATGGAATTGATGAAGCCGTGCTGCCTGAGGCCCAGCAGCTCGCCGGCGCCGCGGATCTCCAGGTCGCGCATGGCCAGGCGGAAGCCGGAGCCCAGCTCGGTGAACTCCTCCAGCGCGGACAGGCGGCGCACCGCGTCCTCGCTGATAGGCGCGGGCTCGTCGTTCCCCTCGGCCCTGGCTCTCAAAAGTTCCGCCTTCTGCTTCAGGCGCTCGGCCCCGGTCTTCATCCAGCCCGGGTAGAAAAGGTAACAATAGGCTTTCTGTTTCTCCCGGCCTATGCGCCCGCGCAGCTGGTAAAGCTGGGCCAGGCCCATCTCGTGCGCGTTCTCCACCAGCAGCGTGTTCACGGTGGGGATATCCAGGCCGGATTCGATGATGGTGGTGGCCATCAGCACGTCGTACTTGCGGTTCAGGAACTCCCACATGGCTTTTTCCACCGCGTCGGCGCGCATCTGCCCGTGGATCACCGCGATGCGCAGCTCGGGCATCAGTTTTTTCAAATAGGCTTTGCGGCTGTCTATGGTTTGCACGCGGTTGTGCACGTAGTACACCTGCCCGCCGCGGGCCAGTTCGTAGGTAATAGCCTCGGCCGCGCTCTTCTCGGTGAAAGGCCGCACGAAAGTAGAGATGGCCTGGCGCCCGACGGGAGCGCTCTCGATGACCGACATGGATTTAAGCGACGAAAGGGACTGGTAAAGCGTGCGCGGTATCGGCGTGGCGCTCATCAGCAGGCAGTGCACGCCCTTGGACGCCTCTTTGATGCGGTCCTTGTCCTTCACGCCGAAGCGGTGCTCCTCGTCCACGGCCATCAGGCCGAGGCCGGCGAACTTCACGTCTTTCTGGATCAGGCGGTGGGTGCCTACGATTATGTCCACCTTGCCGCCGGCCAGGTCCTTGAGGATCTGCTTCCGCTCGGGCGCGGGCACGAAGCGCGAGATCACGCGGATGTTCACCGGGAAGCCGGCGAAGCGCTTGGTGAAATTGCGGTAATGCTGGTCCGCCAGAATGGTGGTAGGCACCAGCACGGCGGCCTGCCTGCCGTTGGCCACCGCGCGCATGGCGGCGCGCATGGCCACCTCGGTCTTGCCGAAGCCCACGTCCCCGGCCACCAGCCGGTTCATCGGCAGCTCGCCGGACATATCCGAGAGCACCTCGGCGATGGCCCGCGCCTGGTCGGGCGTCTCGTCGAAAGGGAAGGAGGCCGCGAACTCGTCCTCCAGGTGTCCGCCGTGCGGCAGCGCCGCGGTCTTCACCGCCGCGCGCTCGGCCTCGAGCTTTAAAATGTCCAGCGCCAGCGCCTCCACTTCTTTCTTCACCCGGCCCTTCATCTCGGTCCAGGTCTTGGTGTCCATGTGGCTTAGGCGCGGCACCTTGCCCTCGGAGCTGATGTACTTCTGCACGCGGCTGAAGTCGTGCAGCGGCACCAGCAATTTATCGTTGCGCGCGTATTCCAGGTAGAGGCAGTCGGAATCCTCCACCTGCACGCCGTTGGCGTCGCGGAAGAAGGCCTTCTTGATGCCGAGGTAGCGGCCCACGCCGTAGTCCTCGTGCACTATGAAGTCGCCGGTCTTGAGGTCGGTCCACTTGAAGAACTTGTTCTTGGGCTTTATGGAGGCCGGGTCGAAGCGGTAGCGGCGCCGGAAAAGTTCGGAGGAGGTTATCACCGCGGTCTTAGACGGCGGGTGCACGAAGCCTTCTTCGATGTACCCGGTGGAGATGGAAACCTGCCCGCCGGCCCCCGCGTCGGCCAGCGACTCGGCCAGGCGCTCGGCCTCGCCCCGGTTTATGCAGAAAATTCTGGTTTCGATGCCGGCCTTCTTCAGGCGCTGCAGTTCCCCGGCCAGCAGCTTCAGGTCCGAGTTGAAATTCAGGTTGGACGCCGCGCCGAAGTCCGCCCCCTCGTTCAGCGCGCCGAACAGGTAGGTCTCGCCGGCCTCGACGCCGGCGTTCTCAGCCGCTTCGCCGTCGAGGAAAGCTTTCCAGTCCTTCCCCGCGCAGGCGGCCAGCGGCCGCCCGGTGCCGCCGAAGATATTGGGCGGCACGTCCACGCTCTCCAGGAAGCCGGCGGTATGCTGCGTGTCGATCTCGAAGTAGCGGATGCTCTCCAGCTTCTTGTCGGTGAAGAACAGCCGCACGGGCTTGTCGAAGCCGGGCGCGTAAAAATCCACCACGGAGCCGCGCGCCGCGAACTGGCCTTTTTCCTCCACGAAGGAAGTGCGCTCATAGCCGGCCTTGATGAACAGGTCCAGCGAAACGCCACGCTCGTAGAAATGGCCCTGCCTGAAGTAGAAACGCAGGGAGGAATAGGCCTCCCCGGCCATCAGCGGCTCGGCCAGCGCCTCCGGCGAGGCCACGTGGACGTAATTCTTCCCCTCCTCGGGCGAGTAGAGGGCGCGCATGGCCCTGGCCCGCTCGGAGCTGTCCGCGCCCCAGAGGCACACCTCGAAGGGCGGCAGCCCTTTGATAAGGCCGGAGAGCGAGTTGAAAGCGTGCAGCCAGGCGGAAAGGGCCTCTTCGCCCGAAGCGGCCACCAGCATATTGGAGGGCGCAGCGGCATAGGCCCTGAGCGCGAACCACGCCCGGGCGCTGATATTGGGAACTCCCCTGACAGCCTTAACGTCCATCAGGTTAATGATATAATTTTGTCGAGGCGCGTAACAGCCGCCAGATCTTATGCTCAAATGGGTTGAAATAGATTTAAAAGTGCTGGCCGGGAATGTGCGGGCCATAAAAAAAGCGCTGAACCCGGGCGTCCGGTACATGTCCGTGGTAAAAGCCGACGCCTACGGGCATGGCGCTGCCGCTGTGGCCAAGACCGCCCTGGCCAACGGCGCCGACTGCCTGGGCGTGCTGACCGCCGACGAGGGGGCGGCCCTGCGCGGGACCTGCCCCGGCGCTGAAATCCACCTTTTAGCCCCCTCCCTGCCTGAAGAGGCGGGGCTCATAGCAAAGAACCGGCTGGTGCCCACCGCCGATTCCCTTAATTTTATAAAAGCTCTGGACCGCGCGGCAAAAGAACCGCATCCATACCACCTGGACATAGACCTTGGCCTCGGGCGCTGGGGCGTTAAGCCGGAAGGCGCCACCCTCATTCTGAAGAAAGCGCTGGGATTTAAAAAGGCCGTACCTTACGGCCTGTCCGCCCACCTGGCCTACCGCCCGGCGCAGAACATGACCGAGGCCGAAGAAAAACTTTCCTCCTTCCGCGCGCTGGCCGCCGGGCTGCGGGCCCTGGCGCCGGGGCTTAAGGCCCACGCCGCCAGCAGCGCCATCCTGGCCGATTTCCCGCACTGGCAGCTGGACATGGTGCGGATCGGCAACCTGATGTACGGCATCTATCCCACCGACGTTTATAAAAAGAAAAAGCAGGGCCCGCCTCTGCCGGGGCTGGGCCGCCCGTGGCAGTTCTACGCCCGGATAATCTCGGTCAGGAACGTGAAGAAAGGGGAATCGCTGGGCTACGACGCGGAGTTCACCGCGCCCCGGGCCATGCGCCTGGCCACGATCCCGGCCGGCTATTCCGACGGGCTCACGATGGAGCCTGCCGAGAACCGCATCCGCATCACGGCGGGCTTCAACTACTGGGGCCTGATCGGCGGGAAGAAAGCCTATTTCACCGGCAAGACCGGCATAGCCCACGCCATGCTGGACGTCACCCGCATCCCCGAAGCCAGCCCCGGCACGCCGGTAGCGCTGCACGTCCGCCGCACCGCCGCCAACGCCAACATCCCCCGCATCTACAAGAAATAGCCCCTTCGCAAAGAGGGGACTGGCAGAGCGGAACGCAAAACGCGCTCGGGCACACCGTGCCCTCGCTCCACATTCGCCTGCCGCGCTTACGCAAGCGGCAGGCTCACGAGGGTTTTGCTAACCCGCACGCCCAGTCCCCTCGGTTCTTCTCAGCTATTCTTTTAAATGCTCCTCCAAAACAACAATAAACCGCTCGGCCTGACGATGGGACCGGGTTAGCAAAACGCGCCGGAGGCCCGAGCTTACGTAAGCGCGAGGGCCGAGGCAGCGAAGGGCGAGCACGGTGTGCGAGACCCTGTTTTTGCGTTCCGGTCCCATTGGCAGACCGGGCGCTAACGTGGGAAATAAAAAACCGCCGGGGGTGCCGGCGGTTCTTTTTTAGACCGTGAGAACGTTAGTGCTGGACGTCGCAGAATTCTTTGGGCTCGGTGCCTTTGATGAAGGCTTCCATCAGCTTGTCTTTGGCGGGACAGGTGGGAAGGGCGAGCTTGCCGGAGTTCCTGTCTATGGTGACGAAAACTATGCCGTCCGGCACGGGGAAGTCGCGCACCGGCTGGTCCTTCAGCACGGCCTCCATGATCTCGGTCCACCAGGCCACGGTCAGGGAGCTGGTCCAGTCCTTCAGCGGGATGGACCCGTAATCGTCATACCCCATCCAGGCGGCCGCGGTAAGGTCAGGGGTCATGCCGATGAACCACATATCCTTGGAATCCTGGCTGGTGCCGGTTTTGCCGGCCAGCGGGCGCTTAAGCCTGGAAGCGTAAATCCCCGTACCGCGCTGCACCACGCCTTTCATCATGTTCACCAGCACGTAGGAAAGCTGCGGCGAGAAGCTCTCGCTCTCTTCCGGCACGGCCTCCTCCAGCACGCGCCCGCTGTTGTCGGTCACCTTGAGCACGCCGAAAGGCGCCACGTGGATGCCGCCGTTGCCGAAGGTGGAGAAAGCGCTGGTCATCTCGAGCGGGTTCACCAGCGAAGTGCCGAGGCCGATGGAGGGCACGGCGTCCAGGTTATGCTTTATGCCGGCGCGGCGCGCTACGTCGGCCACCAGCGTGGGGCCCACGTGGGTGACCAGGTTGATGGAAGCGAGGTTGCGCGACTGCTCCAGGCCGCGGCGCAGCGTGATGCGGCCGAGCGTCTTGCCGTCGAAGTCGTTGGGCACCCAGATCTTGAAGTCCTTGTTGCCTACGAAGGGCTGGATGGCCAGGTCGATGGCGTACTGGTCGGTGGCGCCTTCCAGCAGGCGCCAGTCCTTGCCGTCGTAGTAATAGGCCATGGGGGAATCGTCCACCAGCGTAGCCGGGGTATACCCGCTCATCAGGGCCGCCATCCAGACGAAAGGCTTGAAGGTGGAACCGGCCTGGCGCGCGGCCTGGGTAACGCGGTTGAACTTGCTGTCGCGGTAATTGCGCCCGCCGATCATGGCCTTGATAGCGCCGGTCTTGGTGTCCAGGATCACGAAAGCCCCCTGGAGCGCCGCGGAAGAAGGAATGACCTCGTCGGGCTTGTCCTTATCGGCGGCGGGAGCCCGGCTCTTGGCCGAATCCTGGTCGTACTTGGCCAGGTACTTCTCCATGATGTCCTCGGCCGGCACCTGCATGGCCAGGTCGAGCGTGGTATAGATCTTCATGCCGCCCTTCCACAGCTGGGCTACGCCGTACTTGGGCTCCAGCTGCTGGCGGACGTATTCCACGAAATAGGCCGCGTGGCTGGCGAACAGCGTTGATTTTTCCGTAGGGATGGTCTCGGTCTCCGCGGCCGCCGCCTCCTGGGCCGTAATGTAGTGTTCGGCCAGCATGCGCTGCAGCACCAGGTGGCGCCGCTGCTTGGCTTTTTCCTGGCTGTTGAACGGGGAAAACCTCTCGGGGGACGGGATCAGGCCGGTGAGCATGGCGCATTCCCCCAGCGTCATCTCGGAAACGTCCTTGCCGAAGTAAAGCTTGGAAGCCGACTGCACGCCGTACACGCCGTTGCCGAGGTAGATCTGGTTCAGGTACAGGGCCAGGATCTCCTGCTTGGAGAAGTTGCGCTCGATCTGCAGCGCCAGCACCATTTCCTTGATCTTGCGGGTTATGGTCTTCTCTGGCTTAAGGTAAATACCGCGGGAGAGCTGCTGCGTGATGGTGGAGGCGCCCTGGGCGCTGCGGCGGTGCAGGATATCGCGCAGCAGGGCGCGCATAATGCCGCGGGGCGAGATGCCCCAATGCCTGAAGAAATTTCGGTCCTCCATGGCGATCACGGCGTTCTGCATGTCCACCGGGATCTTGCTGAGCGGCAGGATCGCGCGCTTTTCCACGGAGAATTCGGCGATGACCTGGTTGTTGATGTCGTAAACGTAGGTGGTAAGCGAAGGGGTGTACTCGTCCAGTTTGTCCACGGAGGGGATGTCCGACAGGATGTTATGCATCAGCACCGCGGCCAGAATGATGACCGCGGCCGAGAATACGCCTATGAGATATACGGTCTTAAGCACCAGTTCGCGGGCCGAAAGCCGGTCCAGGTAGTCGAGGAAATTGCGGATAAAATCCATGTTCAAATTATATCAAAAGGCGCGGGGCGTACGGGGCCTGTACCGGCGGATTGCCCGCCCCGCCAGTAAAATGTTAGATTTAAGGCATATGAAAAGACTTCTGACGCTCCTTGGGGCGGTTCTGGCGCTGGCGGCCTGTTCCAAGCATGACGGGAAGGTGATAGCCCGGATAGGCTCCGAAAAGATCACGGACACCTACCTGCAGGAAAAATTCGCCGAAATAAGCCCCGCGGCGCAGGCCTATCTGGCCACGAAACCCGGGCGCAAACAGTTCCTGGACGTGCTGATCCACGAACGCCTGATGCTGATGGCCGCCCGCAAGAGCCGCGTGGCCGCCGGCGAGGATTATAAGGGCCGAGTCCGTCAGAAAGAGGCGGAGATGAAGCAGACCCTGCAGGATTACAAGGATTTCATGCTCACCCGCATGTGGGTGGAGGATATGCGGTCCAACGAACTCAAGGTCTCGGACGAAGAAGTGCGGGCTTATTACGAAAAATACCCTTACAAGGTGACGCTGGCCCACATCCTGCTCTCCGATCCCGATGAGGCCGAAAAGGTGATGAGGAAGATAAAAGCCGGTGCGGACTTCGAGAAGACCGCCAAGGAATACTCGCTGGACCGGGAAGCCGTGCGCCTGCCCCCGGTGATGTACGGCGAGTTCATGCCCGAACTCGAGGATATGGCCTTCAAGATGCGCGTGGGCGAGACCCAGGGCATAGTAAAAACAGCGCTCGGCTACCATATAATCAAAAAACTGGCGCAGGAGAAAGCCGACCCGGCTTCCGCCATGGACAGGGTGCGCAAAATACTGGAGAAGAAGAAATTCGACGCTTACCTGGCCAAGTTCCAGGACAAAATGAAAGTGGAGGTTACCGATGAAAACTATAAATAAATTCCTGATAGCCGCGGCGGTGCTCGCCTGCGCCGCGCCGGCCATGGCGAAGGTAGTGGAAGACCTGGCGGCCAAGGTCAACAACGAGGCCATTACCGTCTCCGAGTACCAGCGCGCCAAAGAGGCCCTGACCGAACAGTACGGCGCCGCGATGCCCGACTTCTTCAAGCAGAAGGACGCCGCCGCCCAGATAGAGAAAGCAGCCATGGACAAGCTCATCGACGAGACGCTGCTCAGGCAGAAAGCCGAGTCCATGAAGATCAAGGTCTACGAGCGGGAGCTCGAGAACGGCGTGGCCGAGATCCGCAAGCGCTTCGCGCGCTCCCCGGAAGGGGAAGTCCTCCCCCCGGAAAAGGCCGAAGCAGCCTTCCGCGAAGAGTTAAAGAAAGAGGGCGTCACGATGGAAGAGTTCCGCGAGCGCATCCGCAAGCAGCTCATGGTGCAGAAGCTGGTGCAGGACACCATCAAGAGCCGCGCCAAGATGCCGGGCGACGAAGAAGTTAAGGCCTATTTCGACAATATCAACCTCGTGCTCAACGGCAAGGAAGACACTATAAAAGGCCTGAGCGAGGAAGCCAAACAGGACCTGCTGGCGGTAGCCGCGCGCTTCAAAGAAGCCACCGCGGAGCGCCTGCGCCTGCGCCACATCCTGATAAAGGTTAAAGAAGGCGCCACCCCCGAAGAGAAGAAGGCCGCGCTGGCCAGGGCCCAGGGCATCCGCAAGCAGCTCGACGCCGGGCTGGACTTCGACGAAGCCGCCGAAAAGAATTCCGACGACCAGGAAAGCGCCAAGCGCGGCGGCGACCTGGGCTACGTGGTGATGGGGATGCTCCCCCCCGAGGTGGAAGCGGCCGCCTTCAAACTGCAGGTGGGCGAGAATTCCCAGCCGGTGGAAAGCAAGTTCGGCTGGCACATCCTGCGCCTGGAAGAGAAGCGCGCCCCCCAGAAACTGCGCTATGAAGCCGTCAAGGACGACCTGGAGCAGGTGCTGTCCCAGAACGCTTTCGCCGTGGAGCTCGGCAATTACCTGAAAGACCTCCGCAAGGAAGCGAAGATAGAGATCTTCCTCGGCGACAAAGCCGGGGCGAAGAGCAACTAGCGGCCGGTATAGCGACCAGGCTGCCTCGCCCAAGGGCGAAAGCAGCCTGGTTGTTTTTTTCACACGTGAAACCTTCCATTTTAATTACCGCCGGCGACCCGCTGGGCATAGGGCCGGAGATCACGGTCAAGGCGCTAAGGCGCCCCGCCGTGCGCCGGGCCTGCCGCCCTTTCGTTACCGGGGACACCGCCGCGCTCAGGAAAGCCGGCTGGACCCCCGCGCTTTGCCCGCTGCTGCCGGCGGACGCGCGCGGGCTCGCGTTCTCCCGCCCCGGCCCCACGGCCGCCGGCGGGAAGGCCTCTTTAGCCGCGGTACTGTCGGCGTACAAGCTCGTAAAAGCCGGGCGCTTCGACGCCCTGGTCACGGCCCCGGTCTCCAAGGAAGCCTGGGCCCTGGCCGGCGCTCCCGCCCAGGCCCATACCGACCTGTTCCGCCTGCTGGAAGGCCGCGAGCCTCTTATGCTTTTTTCCCGCGGGAGGGTTAACGCCGCGCTGGCTACGGAGCACGCGGCGGTCAGGGACCTGCATCTTAAGCTCACAAAAAAACTGGTGAAGCAAAAAGCCCTCCTCTTCAGGTCGGCCCTCCAGGCGCTCGGCCTTAAAAACCCCTCGATCATCCTTTGCGCCCTGAACCCGCACGCCGGGGACGGCGGCGTGATAGGCCGGGAGGAACTGGACCGCCTGACCCCGGCCGTGACGGAACTGCGCGCCGCCGGCCTGAGGATAACCGGGCCTTTGCCCTCCGACGCGGCCTGGGCCGCCCACCTGGCGGGCAAAAGCGACGGCCTGCTGTGCCTGTACCACGACCAGGCGTTGGCGCCGCTCAAAGTGGCGCCGGGAGCCGGTCCCGCCGTGCATTGGACCTGGGGGCTTTCTTTCCCCCGCACCTCGCCCGCGCACGGCACGGCCTTCGATATAGCCTGGAAGAAGAAAGCCGACCCGGCCGGCATGGCCGAGGCTGTTATTTTCGCGGCCAGGCTGGCCAAAGGGAAACGACACCCATGATAGAACTTATAGGCTACCTGGCTTCCGCGCTGGTGGCGTTCTCGCTCCTGACCAGCAACGTGCTGCGCCTACGGGTGCTTAACCTGGCGGGGGCGCTGGTCTTCATAGCCTACGCGGCGCTGACGGGCGCATGGCCGGTGCTGGCGGTCAACCTGTTCGTGGCGGCCATAGACCTGTGGTATATCATCAGCCTGAAGGCCAAGAAGGATATTTTTAAATTGATGGAGGTGGGCACGGCGGACCCGCTGCTGAAAAATTTCCTATCCTACCACGGGCGCGGGATCTCCCAGTTCTTCCCGGATTTCGACTTGGCGAAACTCAAAACGCCCCGCTGCGTCTTCATCCTCAGGAACCTGCTGCCGGTCGGCCTGTTCGTATACACGGAAGAAGCCCCGGAGATACGGGTGCACCTGGACTTCGTGGCGGAGGACTACCGCGACCTGAAGAGCGCGCGGTACCTGTTCAACAGGCCGCAGAACCTAGAAACCTTCAAGGGATTTTCGGCCTTTACAGCCATAAGCGGTTCCCCGAAACATACGGACTACCTAATCCGCGTAGGTTTCGAGGAAGACAAGGAAAAGAAGGGATTTTTCAGGAAGAAGATCTAGCTACGGCACCTGCTGCAGCCGGACCGGCTTGCCCTTGGGCACCAGCGCGGCGGCGTAGGCCTCGCGCTGTTCTTTAGAGGCGCCGTCGGCCATGCCGAGCGGGTTGACGCGGTACTTCACCACCGTTTCTTTTTTCCCTTTCTCCACTTCCACTATGCTGAAGATCCCGCTTGGGAAATCCGAAACCGAGACCAGGATGAGCAGGTTGCCGGAAGAGAAGTCGTAACCGACGAATTTCATTTTCCTGGAGATCTCGAACGCGTTCCAGGTTTCGGAACTCTTAAAAAGCTTGTAGTCCACCGGGGCGGTGAGCAGGGTATGGCCGTCCTGGCCCGGATTACGCCCCAGTTCCGGCATGGCGCCGCCGGAAACCCGGGGCTCCTTGACCTGGTTCCCCTCCACCACTATCTTCTTGCCCAGGTCAGCGTCCTTGAGCGCTATCGGGGACGGCTTGCGCTTGTCCCCGCCGCCCAGCTCGCTCAGCATCGCCATCATATCTTTGGGTTTTTCCGCCACGCCGCCGAATTCTTTTTCTTTGACCAGCATTATGGCGCCGTCCGCGTTGACCGCGGCCGAGGACAGGTCCTCGCGGGCGGCGGGGATCATGGAGCCCCTGGCGCCGCCGCTGTACTTGGCCGCCGCCAGGGCCTGTTGCGCGGTATCCGAGGCCCCGGGCGTTTTCTTGCTCATCTCTTCCCGCGCCGCCGATTCCGAAAGCGAGGTGGTCCAGCTGCCGATGTAATTGATCAGCATCAGAAGAAAAAAAAGCACGATGATGCCGGAGAAAAAGTATATCAGCGAGCGTATAATCTTGCTGTCCATCTCTCAATTGTACAATATCCCCGCGCCCGCAATAATAGGGGACAGCGACCTATTTTTCCATTTTAGGACGCCCTACGGAAAGAGCGCGTAGCCTGCGCCCGAATTCGCGCTCCAGGTTTTCAATAAATCTCCCATTCCCAAGAGGCCTGCCCGTGTGAGTGTATTTGCGGATATTGGAAACATCTACGGCTGTGTCCGCCTCGCCTATAAACCCACGCCATTCCCGCCGGTTCGTCCCAGTATAGTCCCAAAGTTTTCCAAGATCAAAACCAATATCCCTATTTATACCGCGGCAATGCGCTCCGGCGCTGGACCATTTCCAGGCCTCAGGGCAGGGAACCAATCCAGCCCGAACCGGATTGCGCTCCGTATATCTGGCTGCAGCCAGCAAGTGCGGCCCGTCCAATACGCAGGAATAAAACCGCCCCTGCCAGAGATGTCCCGCTAATTTGTGTTTACCGTTAAAATACTGGGAATACCGCATATGCGCGCTGTTGAAAGCGCGAGCTAGGGAGTCCTCTTTGCCCGGGACCGCGATAAAATGAACATGGTTATCCATTAAGCAGTAGGCAAGCACTAACAGGTCATTCTTTCCGGCGTATTCAGCAACCCAAAGCAGATACCTCTCCCGGTCGGAGTCGTTATTGAATATTTTTTGACGGTAGTTACCGCGCTGAGTAATATGATGCGGCAGCCCTACCCCCACAACCCTTGCCAGCCTTGGCATATTAGGAATAGTATCGCAAATCTGCGAGCTCGTCAATATTAAATAGGTCGCTGTCCCCTATTTTAAGCATTTAATGATTAGTTATTATTTCTGTAACAGTCTTTGGCTAGAATTTATATAGTTTATAGAGCAGATTCCTTTTAGTCTTGGAATGGAGACGGCTATGAAATACTGGGCATACGTTAATAATGAAATCCTCGGCCCCTTCGAAAAAGAAAAACTACTGGAGCTTCCCTCCTTTTCTCCTTCCTTGCTGGTCTGCCCCCAGACTCCGGTAGGCGAGAAGACCGAAGACTGGAAGGAAGCCGCCACCTACCCCGAACTCTCGGCCCTGCTGGGCTCAGGCGCGTCCCTTTCCGTCCCCAAGGCCGCACCCGCGCCCGAAGCGCAGCCAGCCGCGGAGCCCCCGTCTTCCGAGAAGCCGGCCTCCTCGTTCAAACCCATGGTGTCTTCCTCCATAGAGCAGACTCCCCCCGCCGGCCACGGCCTGGACAACATAAACATCGCCGCGCACAGCCTCGGGAAAGCCCATACGGACGAACCGGCCCCCGCGGTAAGCGCGCCGCACCAGTCCTCGGCTAATTTCGACCCGATAAGCCTCTCCCAGATAGTCCGCAGAACGGAGAACGTGCAGCCGCAGGAAGCCGCTCCGGCCTCGAACGAGCCTTTGGCTAAAGAGCCGCCTCCCGCTTTTTCCAGCCCGTTCGAAGCCCCTGAACAAGCCAAAGAAGTTCCCGCTTTCACGCCCGCGGCCGAAACCCCGGCCTTCACGCCCTCCGCGGCCCCCGAACTGGAGACTTTCTCCAGGCCGGCGGCGGCGTATTCCCAGCCGGATAAGGGGGCGCTGGACGCCCTTAACCAGAAGATAGACGCGCTGGCTAAGAACGCGGCCACCAAGCTGGACCTTTCCGCCGCCGTAGACCCTTTTCACCTCAAACTGGACCAGCTGGGGGAAGCGGTCTCCTCTATAAAGAATTCTCAATACCCGCGCGAGATCATGGACAAGCTGGCCTACCTTGAGAACTCCCTGGCGGAGATCAAGGGTGCCATGAGATCCGCGCCCGCGCCGGCACAGGAAATGAGCAGCCAGCAGGAATTCAAACCGGAAAGGAATTCCGATACTGTCTTTGGGGTGCAGTCCCCTCCCCCCCAGCAGAAATCCGCGAGGGAGGCGGCCAAGGAAGCGGCCGCCAAGGAAGCAGGGGCTAAAGACGCCGCGAAAGGCACCGCCAAACCCATGGAGATAGTGGACCAAGGCGGCGGCAAAGGCTCCAAACTCGGCGGCGCCGTTAAAAAACTGGGCAAACTCGCGGTAACCCTGGCGCTGCTCGTAGCGGTATTGTTAGGCGCCGTGATCGGCCTGAAACAATTCGGGGTCTTCGACGCCACCGGCTTCATACCTTTTCCCCTGCCCTTCGCCGGAACTCCCGCGAAACAGGAACAGCCGGCCCCGGAGGCCCAGCCCGCTGCGGCCCAGCCCGCGCAGCCGCAGCAGCCGGCGCAGCCTGCCGCCCAACCGCAGCCCCAGGCCCAGGCGTCCAAGGAGCCCGACCACTCCCCGGAGATAATATATTTCACCCGCACCTACCGCGCCAACCCTAAAGGCCCCAGCCTAGAGGACAAAATCAGCGAGAACGCTGAACTGGCTGGAGGCGATTACGGCCAGGTGGACTGGAAGGTGAAGCAGGGCGGCGAAGGGCTTTTTGAAATAACGGCAAAGGTGCCAACGAAGAGCGGCTACGTGACATACACTTATATAGTCGACTATAACAAGAAGAGCCTCCTGCCGGCGGACGAATCCGGCAAGGCCGCCTTTGACGCGCTTACGGCCGCCCCCAAGCGGGTAAAAGGCGCCGGCAAGGGCAAAAGGCAGCTGCCAGCAGCCAAGGCCGGCGCCAGGAAAGCCGCGAAAGCCGCCGCCCCCAAAGTGGGCAAGGCCGACGATGAATATGAATATGTCTACGAGGACGACGACGGGACCGGCCAGTAAAGAAAAACCGCAAGCGGTTCAGCGCTTGCGGTCCAGCTTGAGAACGAACCCCGGGGACGGGGTTCGTTCATTTACGGCCGGTGGAAAGCCGGCGGCGGGCTGCGGCCGACCTGACGGCTATGCGCACCAGCCTCGCCACGACCTTTTCGGGCTTCAGGCCGGTCTTCTCCCACAGCCGCGGGTAGAGACTGTGCGAGGTAAAGCCAGGCAGGGTGTTGATCTCACAGAAGTAGATCTTCTCCTCGTTCTTCGGGTCCACGAAAAAGTCGATGCGGGCCTGGCCTGAACCGCCCAGCGCCTGGAACACCTTCACGGACAGTTCCCTTATCCGTTCCGAGACCGCCTTGGAAAGCGGGGCCGGAATGGTCAACGCCATGCCGTCGTCGTCAAGGTATTTGGCCTCGTAATCGTAGAACTCGTGCTTGCCCTGCGGTGTGACCTCCCCGGTCACGCTGGCGGCCGCCCCGGAGACGTCGCCGAGCACGCCGCAGACTATCTCCCTCGCTCGGTCCACGCCTTTCTCTACCATCACGGCGGTATCGAAACGGAAAGCGTTGAGCACCGCGGGGCGCAGGTCGGCGGAGCTCTTGACCTTCGTGACGCCTACCGACGAGCCTTGGGAAACTGGCTTTACGAAAAGCGGGAAACCCAGCTTTTCGGCTTTCTTCAGCAGCGGGCCCATGGCCGGCTTCTGGTGCGCCCTTATCACCACGTGCGGCAGCACCGGGATCTCCGCCAGCGCGGCCAGCTCCTTTGAAATTATCTTATCCATACCCACTGCAGAGGCGGTAACGCCGCAGCCGGTGTACGGGAGCTCCAGCAGCTCGAGCAGGCCCTGCAGCACGCCGTCCTCGCCGGTGGAACCGTGGATGATGGGGAAGAGCGCGTCCGGGCGCAACTTACCGCCGCCGGCTTTCAGGAAGCAGCCGCCGGCCAGCGAAGGCTCGATAGCCGGGCCCTTGAGCGGGCGGCCCGCGAGCAGGTCTTTAAGCGAGGCCAGACGCCAGCCGCCGGCGCGGGGCGCGTAGAGCGGCAGCGCGGTGAAGCCGGCAGCTTCCAGTTTGGCGCAAACCGTCTTGGCGGATTCAATGGAAACTTCGTGCTCGGGGGACCTGCCGCCGAAAATAACGCCTATTTTTTTCCTCATAATATCTCTTTCCCGGCTGCGGGCCTGAAATTAGCGCGCAAGGCGCTTTCTATATTTTACCTTCTATGTTCCCGGCTTTTCCAGCGCGGAAAATTATTCCCCCGCCCAGCACCCTGTCTCCGTCGTAAAAGACCGCGGACTGCCCCGCGGCCACCGCGAACTGCGGGCTGTCCAGAAATACCCCGGCGCGCCCGGCAGGAAGCAGCTTCACGGAACAGGGTTCCGGCTTATGGTGGTAGCGGATCTGGACCGAGGTCTTGAATTCCTTTTCCGGGACCTCGGCCAGCCAGTTTAGCCCCTTTATTTCGAAGACCGAACTGCGCGCCGCCTCCAAAGGCCCGAGCACAACCTCGTTGGTACCCGGCCGTATTTCCGTCACGTAAAGCCTGGCCCCTCCGTACACGCCGGTGCCGCGGCGCTGGCCTACGGTGAAATTGAAGAACCCGTTATGCCTGCCCAGACGCTTGCCCGCCATATCCACGATGTAGCCGGGCTTCGGCTTCACGCCGGCCACCTTGCGCAGGTACTGGTCGTAGCCGCCCTCGGTGACGAAGCAGATGTCGTTGGATTCCGGCTCCGAGGCCGTGGGCAGGCCGAACTCGGCGGCCAGGCGCCGCACTTCCTTCTTGGTCAGGCCGCCCAGCGGGAACAGCACGTGGCCGAGCTGGTTCTTCCGCAGGCAGTACAGGAAATAGCTCTGGTCCTTCAGCGGGTCGACGCCGCGGTACAGGCCGTAACGCCCCTCTTCTTTTTTTATCACGGCGTAGTGGCCGGTGGCCAGGCAGTCCGCGTCCATCGAGCGGGCCAAGTCGTAGAGGTAGGCGAATTTGAGGTGCCGGTTGCATTCCACGCAGGGGTTGGGCGTGGCGCCGGAAAGATACCCGCCGACGAAATCGTCGATGACGGCTTTGGAGAAAAGGCCCTGCGCGCTCTTGAAGTAATGGCGGATGCCCACCGCCTGGGCGGAGGCCCTGGCCTTGGCCGCGCTGTCCGCCCCGCCGCAGCATTTCACGGCGTTCTTCTGTTCGGCGAAAAGCCGCAGCGTGACGCCTATCACCTCGTGCCCCGCTCTCTTGAGCAGGGCCGCGGTAACGGACGAATCCACGCCGCCGGACATGGCGACAACGATCTTCATTTTCTTCTCCACACCTCTATTCTATTACTTTGGCGGCGGCCGCAGAAACAAGAAAGAGGGCGCAGGGCCCTCTTTCTTATGCGCGGCGGCTGGATCCGTTACTGGCCGAAATCGAAGCCCTTGAACAGGTCTTCCTCGGCCTTGCCGGCGGCGGCGTCGCCCGCGGGAGCGGAGGTGCCGCCGGCGGGCCTGGCGGGTTCCGGCCCCTTGGCGCCGGGCAGGCTCTGCATGCGGCCGCGGCCTTCGCCCACAGGCTGCACTATGATCTTGCGGATGCCTTCGGCCACGGCCAGGAACCCCGTGTCGAGGTTATAGTAGAGGCGGAAAGGGGATTCCTTCTGCTGCGGCTCGTAGGTCTTGCCGAGGTTCAGCTTCTGCTGTTCCCAGCCGGGGTTGTAAACCAGCTTGCCGCGCACGTCCACTTCGTTGTCCACCACCGGCAGCGCGAAATGGATCTTATAAAGTCCCTGCGTATCGGTGATGCCGGGCGCGAAAGAAAGGTTGATGGCGGCGTTGGCGTTCTCCTCGGCCCCGGCGAACTCGTCCGCCACGTTCTCGGAGGCGCCGGTCTTGGACCTGCCCGCGTCGGGCAGCACCTTCACGGTGACGCCCTCTATGGGATTGCCCTGGTAATCCGTGATCGTGCCCTGGAGGTTGCCTTCCAGGAAGATCCCCATCTTGGTGGTGGAGAAGAACAGGAAATCCTTCTTGCCGGTGACCTTCTTGGTCAGCGACAGGTCGCCCACCCGCTGGTCGGTGTAGTCCACGACCTTGAGGGTCTTAAGCCCGCCGAAACAGCCGGTGAGCGCCGGCGCGAGCAGCGCGGGCAGGAGCAGGAAAGCGATAGATCTTGGATTTTTCATTTTGTTCACCCTGGCTTACTGCCCCTCTCCCGGCTGCGCGGCGTCCCCTTCGGGCGCCGGTTCCGCGGCAGGCTCGGCCTCCAGGGCCGGTGCTTCCTCCGCGGGGGTCAGCACGACAGACGTAGCGCCTGGCTGCAGCGAGCCCGGTTCGCCGGCGGCAGGCCCCGGTTTCTTGATCCCCGGCGGCCCGGCCGCGGGGGCGTCGGGATACGGGTTGTTCTTGATGAAGAACACCACCCGGCGGTTCTTCTTGCGGTTCAACTCCGTGTCGTTGGGCACGATAGGATGATATTCGCCGTAGCCGACGGCGGCCAGGTGTTTGGGATTGAATTTGTCGGCGAGCAGGAACTTGACCACGCTGGTGGCGCGGGCGGAGGAAAGCTCCCAGTTGGAGGCGTACTGCTTGGTGGCGATCGGCACGTTGTCCGTATGCCCTTCCACTACGATATCGTGCTTCTCGGAAAGCTTGAACAGGATCGGGGCCAACTTCTCCATCTGCTGCTTCATGGGGTCCGTAAGGTCGGCCTTGGCGCTGTCGAAGAAAGAGACCTGGCTGTTCTCCTCCAGGGTTATGCGCATCCCCTCTTTATCCATGGCCACCTGCCCGGCCATCTTGCCCTCTTTGATCATCTCCTGGATCTCCTGCTGGGCCTTCTGCATGTCCTTGTTCAGGGCGGCGGAGAGGGCGTACAGGATGACGAAGAAGCAGACCAGCTCGGTCATGAGGTCTGCGTAGTTGACCATCCACGGGGGCGCGGGCTCGCCCATAGGGGCGACCCGCTTGTCGTCCTCCGGGATCATGCCTTTGACTCTTTTCCGCATAAATTCCAGTCCTGCCGCGCGGCCGTTAAGCCGGGGCGCCTTCTTTCTTGATGGACTTGCGCTTCTCGGGCTCCAGGTAGGCCTTCAGGTTGGCCTCCACCACGCTGGGCGTGGCGCCGCTCTGCAGCAGCAGCACGCCGCGGATGATGATCTCTTTCACGAAGAGCTCCTCTTCGGAGCGGTGCTTCAGCTTGCCGGACATCGGCATGAAAAGCCAGTAGCCCGAGCCCAGCCCGTAGAACGCGGCCGCCAGCGCGAGCGCCATGCGGCGCGGCACCTGGGCCACGTCGTCGATGGAGGAAAGCATCATGATCATGCCCAGCACGGTGCCGATGATGCCGAACGCGGGAGCGTATGTGCCCAGCGCGTTGAAGATCTCGCGGCCGGCCTTGTGGCGCTCGGTGATGAAGTCTATCTCGGTCTCGAGCATGTTCCGGATGAACTCGTGGTCGGCGCCGTCGATGACCAGCTGCACGCCGCGCTTCAGGAAATCGTTGTCTATCGCCTTGGCGTCGGCCTCAAGCGCCAGGAAGCCCTCTTTCTTGGCCTTCTGCGACAGCGCCACGAACGTGGAAACCAGCTTGGAGGTGTCCTCGCCCTTGGTGGTAAGCACCTTGCGCAGCACTTTGCCCACGCCGATCACCGAGGAAAGCGGGAAGTTGACCAGCAGCGCGCAGAAGGTGCCGCCCATGACGATCAGGAAGGCTTCCATGTTCATGAAGGGCTTGAAGCCCGCCATGCCTTCGCCGAGGAAGATGGCCCCGAACACGAAGCCCATGAAAACGATGATACCGGTGAATGTGGCTATATCCATATTGTCTCCCGCCCGCGGCGGCCGCTATTTCTCGAATCCCTCGAGGGGGTTGATGCATTTGCGCTCGGAATAAACCTTCTTCTTGTACTCGACTACCTTGGCGATAACGTCCTCGACGGAATTCTTGACCAGGAACCTGTTGCCTGTGGCCAGGTTGATCACGGTATCGGGGGCGGACTCGACGCTTTCTATAAGTTCGGCGTTGAGCACTACCAGCGTGCCATTGAGTTTTTCCAGCTTTATCATCGGATTAATTATACAAATAGTAGGCGGCAGGCAGCGCCAGGAAGAATGAAATAAGTTCTCATTGCGCCCAACCCACGCCCTGCCGCCTGCTGCCTATTCTTTCTTGCCTTTGAGCGCCCACTTGAGCCTGCCGGCCAGGGACCCTTCCACGGCCTTATACTTCTCAAGTTCGGCGGAGAGCTCTTCTATGCGGGCGGTGTCGCGGCCGCGCTGCTCTTCGGCGGCGGCCTGCAGGTTAGCGAGGCCGGCGCGCCCCGCTTCCAGCGCCGAGGCGTTCTCCTGCGCCTGCAGTTCCATCTGCTGGATCTTCTGTTTCATGAACAGCACTTCGGATTCGAAGTTGGCGCGGTTGCCGCTCTCGGTCCTTAAATTTTCCGTCTGCCGGGCCAGTTCGGCCTCCACCGCCGCCTTTTGCGCGGCGAGCGCGGCCTGCTGCGTGGCGAGCACCGCCTGCTGCTCGCGCAGCACGGCGAGTTCCTGGGAAACGCGCTGCCTTTCGGCTTCGGCTGCGCGGGCCGCCTTCTCGGCCTCGTTCCGCTGTGAAGCCATGGCCGAAGCCTGGAGTTCCTGCAGGCCGGCCTGCGCCTCGGCGCGGGTAACGCGGTCCTCGTACTCCCTGGCCTTGGCCGCTATGGCGGTCTCGAAATCCTTGGCGATCGCGGAGAGGCGGCGGTTCTCCACTTCGTACTTAACGGCCGCGTCCTGTGAGAGGGAAAGTTCGGCCCGGAGTTCCCTGAGCTGGGCGGCGTGCTCCGCTTCCAGCTGGCGCCTGACGGCGTTCTTTTCCTCTTCGGCGGCGGCCTCGTATTTCATGCGCATCTGGGAGACCTTGGCGTCGAAGTCCGCCTGGTTGGCGGCGGCTATTCGGGCGAGCTCGGCCTGGCTGGCGGCGGCTGTTTTGGACGCCTCGGCCTGGCGCTCCTCCGCCATCTTGCGGAGCTCTTCCTGGTGGGCGTGAGCCAGTTCCGCTATCCTGGCGGCGTGGGCGACGGCCAGTTCGGAACCGTATTCGTTCCTGACGCGCTCCGCCTCGGCCCGGAATTTATTGGACTGGGCTTCCAGTTCGGCCTGGTGCGCGGCCTTGAGAGCGTCGCCTTCCTGTTTAAGGCGGCGTATCTCCTCCAGCTGGGCGGCCATGTTCTGCGCCAGCTGCATTTTCTCCAGCCTCAGCTGTCCGCGCTCTTTATCCAGCACGGCGTTGATGGCCTGTACCCTGGAGACGAAGCCCTTGATCTTTACCAGTTCGGAAATCGCGCGGACCTTCTCGCCGGAGACGTCCGCTATGAGCTTTTCTTTCTCCTGCAGCTGGAACTCGAAGCCGGCCTGTACCCGTTTGATCTCTTCGTTCTTCTCGGTATTCTTGCGATCGGCGATGGAACCGATGTCGGCCTGCAGCCGGCCTATCTCCTTCTGCAGTTTGTCCAGTTCGAAATTGTGTTTTTCCTCGCGCAGTTTGGCCTCGGTGACGGACTGGCCGTCGCGGCCGCGCAGCACGGCGTTCTCGGCGCGCAGGTCGGCTATCTCGCGCTCTTTGTCGGGGATGATCTTTATATAGGACTCTATGGAGGCCTTCTCGCGCTCGGCGCGGGCTACCTCGTCCTTCAGCTTGGAGGCTTCGCGCTCCAGCATGGATTTCTCCATGGAGACCTTGCGGAACTCGTCCTCGGTCTCGCGGAGCTTCTGGTCGGCGTACTTGAGGGAATTGATCGTGGCCTCGCGGACGGAGATCTCTTTCTGCCACTGGGCCTTCTCGTCCAGCCAGCGGCGCTCCATCTCCTGCAGGCGGTAGATGAAATGGCCTTCCACGTCCTTGCCCTGGGTCTCGCGCTCGGACAGCTGTTCCTTGAGCGTCTGCATCCAGGTCTCGCGCTCGCCGGCCAGGCGGGTCTCGAGTTCCTTGATCTTGGACTTCAGGGTGAGCCTTTCCTCCTCGACCTCATGGTCGCGGCGGTCGCGGCGCATCTTTTCCTGGATGTCCTTAAGGGAGGACTCCACGCGCGAAGAGAGGGCCTCGTCCTGCTGGTTCTTCAGCGTGGCGAGCAGGGCTTTCTCTTTCTCCTGGGAAAGCGCCTTCTCCATATCGTTGATCTTCTTCTCCAGTTTCTCTTTCTCCTCCTCCATGCGCCTGGCCTCGGCCTCGGCGGCAAGGTCGCGGGCGGGAGCCGCCGGCTGGGGCTGCGAGAACTGGGGCGCGAAAGGCGCCTGGGGCATGCCCGCGTTGAAAGGCATCTGGGGCATGGCCGGCATGGCGGGCAAAGCAGGCTTCCCGCCCTGGGGAGGAAGAGGGAGATTGGGTTTGAACATGCCGGGAGGCAGAGGGGGCATGCCGGGTTTCGAGATTTTCTTGTCCCTGTCGTCCATATAGTTGTTGCCGTTCGCTCGTTCTTACCTTACCCCTATATTCTAAAAAAACCCAGTTTCAATTTCGTTACGCAAATGTTAACAGGCTGTGTAAGGGCTATCTCCCGACCTGCTGCTTGAAGCCGGCCAGCCACTCGGTGGCGGCGGGATCGCCGGAAAGGCTGGCGTACTTCTCGTAGGCGGCCACGGCTTCGTCCACACGCTGGAGGGCGTAATAGACCGTGCCCAGGTACTGCCAGGTGGAAGCGTCCCCGGCATTAAGAGAGGAGGCGTACTCCAGGTACTGCAGGCTCTCCGGCAGTTTGCCCTGGTTGTACATGTCCACGCCGGCGGCCAGGTACTGTTTGGCCTGCTCCGCCTGCTCCCCCTCGGGGGCGGCGGGCGCCTCTTCCCTGGGGGCGCCCATGCTCTCGAATTTTTTCCTGCGCTCGTCGCCGGAGGACATCTCCGCGCCGTCTATGATATAGACTTCCTGCGAGTTGCCCTGGCGCACGTTGATCTTGCCCTCGGCCTCCAGGCTCTTCACCGCGTCCAGGATCTTCATCTGCGCCTCGTCCTGCTGGGTGACGGAGATGTCGCCCGAATATTCCATGATCTCCTTGATAGCGTTCACCGCGCCCTGCGACATGTTGGCGAAGAACTTGTTGGCGATGGCGGGGTCCGCCTTGGCCACGGCCTTGGCTATATCCTCGTTGGAGAGGGAGCGGATGATGGTCTGCATGTCCCGGTCCGGGAAATTGACGATATCCTCGAACATCAGCACGATGCGCTTCACTTTCTCGTAGATGTCGGGCTTCTGGGTCTTGAGGTACTCGATGATGTTTTTGCGGGTGGCCGGGTCCGAATCGTCCAGCATCTTCACCAGGCGCTCTATGCCGCCCATCACGAAATCCACGTTCTCCTTGATGTCCTTGTCGATAGCGTCGATCTGCTCGCGGGTGGCCTGGCGCACGGTCAGGGCCTCCAGCGCCACGCGGCTCTGCATCTCCACCGGCAGCATGGACAGCGCCTGGCGGGCCAGGTCCGGCTTTATGTAGCTAAGCACCACGGCTATCACCCAGGGGTCCTCTTTGCGGAGCAGGAACAGGTAGATCAGCCGCTTCAGGTTCTCCTCGTTCAGGTAGGTAAATGGCTCAAATTTCTTCATACTCTCGTCCTCTTCTTCGGCCGCTTCCGCTTCTTTCTGCAGGAAATTCATGTCTATGCTCTGGTGACCTTCGGTCTCTTCCTTGCCCTCCTCCTCCCCGCCGCCGCCGCCCTCCTCCCTCTTATCCTCTATGTTCACCTCGGCGCCGGGCTTGGCCAGCAGCGCCTTGATGTACTTGCGGAAGAAGCCCCACAGGGGCCCGAACAGGAACAGCAGCAGGATAAGGAAAAGCAGCGCGTAGAGGAGCGGCAGGTAGACTCCGGGCTTTTTGAGGTCGTCCAGCATACTGAGCGCCTTGAACCTGGTTTTGGTAAAAGTGACCAGCGGCGGGATCTTCTGCCCGCCCTTGGTGACATAGTACGGCACGAGGTAAGAGGTCACTCGTTCGCGCGCCAGGTCCACGGCGTCCTTCGGCAGGGTCTCGTCGTAGATGACGTTGACCTGGAAGCGGGTTATCTCGCTCTCCACCCCGTAGCGGATCTCCTGCACGCCCTTGGCCTGCTGGGCCTGCTGGCCCTGGGCCGCTTCAGGGCGCTTGTTCTCCCCGCCCAACACGGACTTGGGCTTGGGGATGCCGGGCAGGATGAAATCGGTGTCGGCTTTGTTCTCATTGCCGGGCTTTTCCTTGTACTTCTGGATGATGCCTACGCCTTCCTTGTTCTGCTCGGCCTTCTTGGCGATCAGTTCCAGCTCCACGTCCGCGAACACGAAAGACTTGTTGGGGCCCAGGATGGGGTCCAGGATCTCGTTCTTTATCTTGGTCTCGGTCTCCCGGCGCATCGAATCCTGCTTTTCGATCAGGGAAGCGCCCATATAGTCGGGGGCGGCGGCGGGGGCCGGCGCCTGGGCCTGCGTCTGGGCATGGGCGGAAACCGCCACAGCCAGCAGGAGAATGATGAACGAGAGTTTACGCATGACAATATTATTCTATCTATATCTTATTACAAAATAGTTTCCAAAAGGTTCACAAAATAATGAGGACCGGAAGCCGCGCCCCCGGTCCCCCCTCCCCGGCAGGCTGCCTAACGCACCTGTTTAAGGAAGTTCTTGATGATGGTGTTGTTGGGGTTGATCTCAAGCACCTTCTCCCAGATCACCTTGGCCTTCTCCTTCTGGTCCATCAGGTAGAACGAGCTGCCCATGATCTCGAGCGCGGTCTCGTTGTTGGGCTCCAGGTCCAGGATATCCTGCGCGCGCTTCATGGCCAGGTCGTACTTGCCGTCGTAGATGGCCGCGCGGGCGTCGTAGGTGCGCTGGTCGATGTAGGTGAAGATCTCGGGGCCCTCGGGCTTGCGGGTAAGCTCGCTCACGCCGGCCTCTTTCTCGATCATGTTCAGCAGCGAGAGCAGGCGGTCGTTCTTCGGGTCCTTGTTGAAAGCGTGGCGCAGCACGTTAACCGAGGCGCGCAGGTCCTTGCCGTCCACGTAGGAGATGATGCCGCGGCGGGTGAGGGTGGGCACTTCCTCGCCGCCGGTGGCGTCGGGTACGTACTCGATGGCGCCCTGCAGGCGGGTAACCATGCGGCGGATCTCGGCGTTGCCGGGGTCGGCGTCCATGGCGCTGCGGAGCTTCTCTATGGCACGGGTGAAGTAGCCGCTCTTGAAGTACTGCATGGCCTGGCGGACGATGTCGCGGACTTCCTTGTCGTGCTTGCTCTTGTTGGACTGGCCCATGCGCATCGTGACGGAAAAGCGGGTAGTGGAGCCGAGCGCGTGCATCCCCTGGGCGAGGTCAAAAGCCAGGTCCTTGTACTTTACGCCCAGGCCGAAATCGGCCTCCTGGATGCCGGGGGCGCCCATTACGCCGAAGCGGAGCGCCGCCCAGTACATCAGCCAGTATTCGCCGCCGAAATGCCAGTTGGAGGACGCGCCCTGGGGTTTGGCCACGTCCAGGCCGAACACCAGGCTGCCTTTGAAGAGGGAGAGCGCCTGGCCGAACTTGAGGGTGAGGGGCAGCTTGTCGTCGGTATCCCCGGAGACCATGGAGAACACGTTCTGCACGCCCATGGCCACGCGATAGGTGGGAGAGAACTTCTGCAGCATCGCTATGTCGATGGCCTTGAAAGAGTCCGCCGAGGTGTCCAGGGTGCGGGTGATGTTCTTGGCCATAACGCCGAAAGAAAGTTTGTCGGAAACCTCACGGCCCCAGGAGAAGGCCATAGCGCGCTCGGTGGCGTCGAAGGTGCCGAGCGTCTTGATGTCCACGATGTCCTCGGTGCCAGGGTTCACGGAAATGGAGACTTTTTCGAAGCCGACCGATTTCAGCTGGGTCATGCTGACGGCCCAGGTGCCCTTAGAGGTGGTGGGGTGCGCGTAGGAGAAGAAGTTCAGGGTGGTCCCCTCGAACATGGTGGCCTGCATGGCGGTGAATTCCTTGCGTTCCAGCAGGGTGAGGGCGGCGGGGTTCCAGTAGGAGGCGGAGGCGTCGTCGGCCACCGCGAAGAAGGCGCCGCCCATGCCGAGGGCGCGGGCACCGGCGCCATAGCTCATGAAAGCGCCGGGCTGGCCGCCGCTCTGGGCCAGGGCCGAAACCGCCGAAAACGCAATAAAAAGCCCCATGGCGGAGGCCAAGCGTATAACACGCTTAATCCATATAGCCACGGGGGCAAATGCATTAACAGCAATGCGTTTCATAGTTTCGGTAGTCTGACCCCCGCTTACTTAGCGGGTCTTGACTTTGCGCCGCCGGTTTTCACCGGCTTTGCTATTATCGTACCAATACGGCATTACGAAAAAATTACAGATTTACGACATTAATAGTATAGCAGATTCGGGCAGTTTGTCAAGGGGCAGAACCTTGACAGGTCAATAGGTCGCCCCCCTTCCCTACAAAAAAGCCCGCCCCCGCCAGGCGCTAGTGGATGATGCCGACCTTGCGCATCACGACCTTGCTGCCCTTGGGACTGGAGGCCTTGACGCGCACAATGTAACCGCCCTTGGAGACGAACGCGCCCAGTTCGTTCTTGCCGTCCCAGGTGACGAAGTTCGGGCCCAGTTTGCCGCCGTCCGAGCCGTTGGAGAACTTGAATTCCTTGACCACGTAACCCATAAGGTCGTAGATGGTCATCGTAACCTCGGCGTTATCGTTAAGGGTATAGTTAATGACTGTCCGGCCCTCAATGCCGCCCTTGCGGGTATCCACCGGGTTCGGATAGTTGGAAACCTTGCTGATCAGTTCGTCACCTATGGTAGTACCGGCTGGCGTGGAGATAGGCGACCAGTCCGAATGCAGACCGGCGAAGTTCCAACTGCGCACGCGGTAGGTATAGTACTTGCCCAGAGGCCTCGGTGTCTCGCCGGGGTTCACGGGGTCACCGATGCTGTAGATGTTGTTTATGGCGCCTCCGGTCTTGAAGCCGGGGATGGCGGCCACCGTCTTCCAGACGGGGTTAGTCCCCTCGCGCTCCTGGATCTCGTACGACATAATATTGGACTCGGCGTCCTGGGCGGAATCCCACTTAAGGGTATACGCCTGGCCCGAGGCCACCCCCTTGGTCACCTGCGGCTCGGGGGCGCCGGGAGTAGTAGGGATGGTAGTGTCTATGCGGTACACCAGGATCGGCACGCCGTTCTCGCTCGGGATGTAGCGCCCGTCGGCCATAATGCCGCGCACGCTTAGCACGTAGCCGCGGTCGGACACGGTCTCGCCCCAGGCGGTGTGCGGGCCGCGGAAGGACCCCTGGGCGCCGCGCTCGGTTATGGCGAAGTTATTAGCGTCGATCTTGGTCACCACCATGATCTCGTTGCCCACATAAACCACTCCCTCGGCCGCGAACCCTTCCGCGGACACTACGCTGAAAGATGAGGTCCCCACTTCTATGCGGCTGGTAAGGCGCGTGAAATGGCCGGGAGAAAGGGCCACGTTGGTGACCTTCCCCGCCAGCCCCGTGCCTTCCGGCTGCCAGGCGTTCTTAATACTGGTCGGGTCCGCAAAGCTGCCTCCGAGCGAGAGCTCATAGGAAGCCACGGGGCCGGACGCGGGGTTCCACCTGGCGTTAAGTTCCGTGGTCTTGGAAGCCCAGGCCGAGGGCACCGCGCCCATTTCGGAGACGGCCAGCTGCAGCCTCTGATTCTGCACGTTGTCGCCTATGAAGTAAAGCGGCTTGCCGGTACCGTCGTTCACGATCTTATCCGGCACGTAGTCCAGGTTCACTTCGAAGTCCAGCAGGTGGTCGCCGTCTACGTCGAAGGACGGTATACCGGTGTTGTTAAGGCTTATGTTGTTGCACTTGCCGGTGCCGTAATAGTCGAAGTTGTCGGGCCTGCCGTCGCCGTTGATGTCTATCAGGGGCTCCGCGGGGCCGCAGGTGCTGCCGGGGTAATCGTAGATCCAGCGGCTGGGATCGGCCACCGGGATATTGCCGGTCCCCAACACCACGTTGCCGCTGGAATCGGTCAGCGCGTAGGCGGGGTAGCCGTTGGCGGCCAGCATGATGTTCTTATAGACCGGCGTAAGCGGGATCACGGCCGGCGAGATCAGGATCTGGCTGGAATCCATCGGGTACTTGTCCGTGTAATACTGGCCGGCGGCCAGCGGCATGCCGCCCATACCGCGCAGGTCCGTAAAGGCGGAGAGCGACAGGCCGGCCATGTGGCCCATGATGTCCGCGCCAGAAAGATCGGTGGTAGAACTGACGTCGCAGACCAGGTGCAGGATCACGGGCTTAGTAGACACCACCAGGTAAGGCAGGTTGCCGTCGGTTATGGAGACGGAGATGACCGACTCGAAAGGATTGGTTGCGGAATGCACGGCGTAGCCCAGGCGGATATCCGAGATCGGGCTGAAGGCCCCGTCGCCGTCGTCCTTCCACAGGGAAACCCCGGACAGGTCGCCGTCGCCGTAACCGGTTATGGTGCTGACGATGGTCCCGGTCTGGTGCAGGTTCACCTGGCCCAACGCGACAAAGTCGGAAAGCGAGGCCATGCTGAACGTCATCATCGGCACGTTCCGGGTGTTTTTCTCCGCCGACTTGGGGGCGATGTTTATCCCCGTGACGGTCAGGTTGACGGCCTTTATAGGCACAAGGCTGGAGTTGAACGGATAGATATCAGAATACGTGCCTTTGGGCAGGGCCTTGGTGATCCCGATGAAGACCTTGGGGGACACGTCGTGCGGGGCGTTGACGGTTATCCAGGACTTGTCCCGGATCATCATCCCCACCTTGTTAGCCTTGATGGCCATTTCGCCGATGTCGTAGAGCGCGAAGAAGGTCTGGGGCAGCGGGCTGAGCGTCTGCGTCTGGGCCAGTTCGATCTGCATCTGCGTATTGAGCGGGTTCTCCTGGTCGAAAACATCCACCTTGCGCACGCCGGTGCGGGCGGCGTGGTTGACGACCGGGGTATAGAAGTCCCCGAGTTTCTCCCCCCTCGAATACACTGTGACGAAAGGCTTGCCGGAGGCGGCGTCTACGCCGGTGGTGGAATAGGAGACCAGCTCGGCCTCGCCTATATACAGGTGCCCTGCCGACGGGAAGCCGGCGGTGGACTCCAGCACCAGGTCGAACGGCACGGTATTGGTGGACATGAACGGCGCGGCCAGGGAACTCCTGGCCTCCGAAATATTGAGATCGTTGACGTCCAGGATGTCGTTCTGGTTGGAGTCCTGGTAGATGCTGACGAACTTCACATCGGTATTCTTGCCGAACGGAGCGTTCGGATCGTTGGAGGCGCCGGTGCGCTGCAGTTTAATGGCGCTCCAGCGGGCGTTGCCGGCCTCGGTGGCCAGGTTGAAGCGCAGCATCGGCGCTTTAACCTGCGCCTGGTTCACGCCGCCCGCCAGCACCAACTCCGAGGCCACGTCGTTGGCGCCCAGCGCCACGTTGGACGGGATCTCCTTGACCACCATGGGCAGCGTATTGATGGGCCACGTGGACAGCGAGATGGTATTGGGGATGCCTATGGTGAAGGCGTACGAGGAGATGCTGACCGCCATAGTGCTGCCTATGATGGCGAACTGCGACAGGTCGTAGCTTATGAACGCGCAGACCGGGGTAGTGGTGACCACGATGGGCTTCTTGAGCACCATGTTCGCGGTGCTGGAAGAATAAGACTCGTTGCCGTAGCTCATCAGCCAGGGATAGGTGCCGGCGGTGTCGCTGGCCGTATCGACAGAGTCCAGGATACAGTTGTCGTTCGAATCCCTCCAGATCTTGATCAGATCTATGTCGGAATCGTTTGAAGACCCGCGCCTGGAGAGTTTAACGCCCTCCACCTTGGCGGAGGTCTTGTCCGTGACCAGGCGCATGGAAAGGATGCCGACGTTCTTGTCATTCTGTGTCACGCTTACCGGGGAGATATCCTCGGGGGTCAGCGTGATATTGTTCTGCGTGGGCATCACCACGTTCATCTGCCCTATCACGGGCGACAGGAACTTGGCGTTATGTCCGGAATTCTCCGGCCCCCAGATGAAGTTGGTCTCGAACGGCACCTCTACGCCCAGCACGTCGTTCTGCGGGTTCAGCAGCGCGTTGGAGAAGTTGGAGGTCTTGTCGATGTCCATCGAGATGAACAGCACGGTAGGCGTGGAGCTGATCACCACGTAGTCCTGGTTGTTCAGCGCCGGGTCGGCCACGTAGATGGTGGCCTTGCCTACCGGGTCCGCGCCGGAACCGAACAGGCCGGTGCCCACTATCGTGTCGGCGGTGTTCATGCCGGTGCCGGTATCGCGGTCGAAGATCCCGTTGCCGTTGTCCTTCCAGATCTTTATGGACGCCACGTCGGAGTCGTACCCGGTGAGGCCGGCAGGCTGCTTGCGCACCAGCTTAATGCCCCGCCAGCGCACGCCGTAGCCGGCGGTGGTCAGCGTCATCTTCAGGAAGGGATAATTATTCCAGCCCTGGTAGACCATGCCGCCGATCACCGCGCCGGAAGAGTGTGCCACCATCTGGGAGTTGAATTCGCCCCGGACGACCCCAGAAATGTAACCCGCCTCGGTGCCGGTATAGCTGATTATTTCGTTGTCAACCACCGCATAGCCGGCGGCGGGAACGCCGGCGGTCGAGATCACAGGCCAGATCCCGCCGTTAACGGCGTCCACATCGGCGTTCAGCACCATCGACGGCATCGACCCTGAAGTGGCGGGAGAGAAGATGGGTTCGGTCAGCACGGTTATCGTGCTGGGCGAAGAGATTATTTCCCTGAGCTTGGAGGCGAAGGTCATGTTGGACTTCGCAGCCGAGAAGTAGTTGGGCAGCGAGATGGCGTTCTTGGAAACATCATCCACCGCGGGGCTGTTCTGCGGGAAGGAGTCGGCCTTCAGATAGGCGCCCAGATAGCGCGGATTGCCCAGCACGTCGTTGGGCATAGCCGAGGCCTTGATGTCGTAGGTCAGGAAATAGCGCTGCGACACCGCCTGCGCCACGGCCTCGAGCGGGGTGATGATATGCTGCTCCGCGCCCATATCCACCCTGGCCACCAGCGGGCCGTAGATGGTGTTGCCGAAAGTCCCGGACCCCACAACCACGTCGCCGCTGCCCAGGAACCCGTTATTGTCCTTGTCGTACCAGATCTTGACCGCGTCGATGTCGTTGATGGCCGAACCATCCTGCAGCACGGTCCCCGAGGCGTAGACCATAACCCAGCGCAGCGCGGCGTCGGCCACATTGGTCTCAGCGGTAAAGGCCATCACAGGCTGGTCCACCGCCTGCTGCTGCAGCGTATCGCCCAGCACGGTGTCGGTGGCTTTTATAACCACCTCGTCGGAATACTCGCGGACCTTGCCGATAAGGGAGAGGGTCTTGCCGGGGGTGGTAACGCCCACGTTCACGGTGCTCATCACCTTGGGCGGGATCACGTGGAAATAATCGGTGGCGCGGATCGCCAGGCCGATGTACGAGAAGTTAGACACATTGGCCAGCGGGTCTATGTCATAGGTTATGAAATAGTCCTTGGGAGAGTTGTAGATCACCTGGCCGTCCAGGGCGCCGCCCTCGCCTATCATCGGCAGGATGGCCTGGCCGGAAACCACGGTAGAGGTGCTCCAGTCCGTTATCACAGTGCCCTCGGCGCCGCGCGTAAGGCCGCCGAAGGAGTTCCCCAGCACGTCCACGGTGGAATAATAGACGACCTCTTTGAGGGAGGGATCGGCCTGGCCATCGTTAATTATCAGGCGGCCCGGCGCCTGCGGGAACGGGCTGTCCGACGGGAAGAATTTCTGGATGTCATTGACGCGGATCACGGTGTCGCTGGAGACCAGCGGCGTTTTGAGCGTGTCATAGGGGAAAGTGCGGTCTTTTGGGCCTATCAGCAGCACTTCGGTGTCTTTAACCGTGCCGGAGGTCTCCAGCAGGCCGTCGAGCGTGGCGTCGTACCAGATGCTGATCTTCTTCACGTCCGTCACCTTGTTCCAGGCCGGGGTATTGCCGTTCTCGGCGCCGGTGACCCAGCGGTCCAGCTTAATACCGTTCATCACCGCCGACCCCTGCGAGCCGTTGATCTGCATGGTCAGCCTGGCCACGGCCTTATCCGTGTCGTTCTGCGTGACGAAGGAAGGCTTGGAGAAATCGTTGGGCTGCGACTTGTTCACGTCCACCAGGTAGACCACGTCCGACGTGGCGTAGAGCGGGATAGTGGAGGACACCACGGGCTGGAAGGCGCCCACCACGCCGTCCACCAGGCTGATGCCGGAGTTTTCCAGGCGCGCGCCGTGGGTCATGTTGGGGATGGAATCGGGCCCGAATTCGTAAGCCACAAAATAAGTGCGGGTGGAGATGGACACGGCGCCGTCAAGGCCGGGATTGATGAACGGCAGCACAAAAGTGTCGGGGTCGTTGATGTCGTAGGCCGGCGGATTAAGCGGGTCCGTGACCTCTTTGTCGATACTGGGCTCGAAAACCCCGTCGCCCAGCTCCGGGTCGCCGCCGGAGGAGTCCATGAACAGGCGCACGCTCCTGAGGTCCGAACCGGAACCTGTTCCGGTCTTGATTATCTTGAACGACTTCATAGTGCCCACGAAATTGTCGGTCCAGGCCTTTATCTCCAGGAAGCCCACGCGGCCCTGGCCCTGTTCCACGTAAGGATACTGGCCGAGCGTTAGCGTGGTGGTGCCGATACTGGGCTGCCACCAGGCGCCAATGTCCTTGCCCTGGATCTGGATGGTAGCCGGCTGGTTGCGCACCGGCGCGGTGGCCGTAAGGATCGGGAAGTTATTGTAAGCCACGCCCACGAAGGTGGAATTAAGCACCACAAAGGACGGGTTGTCCAGGGCCAGCGCGAAGCTGCGGGGCGTGGCGGCCAAGGTCGAAACGCGCACCGCGAAGAAGTAGTTGCGCGGGGTATTGGACACCAGGGCCGCGGTGGAAACCTTGGCCGCCAGGTCGTCGAAGGTCCAGGCCATCAAGCCGGCATCGTAAGTGCCGCTGGTGATCAGAATGTCGGTCGGCTCCCCGCCCAGCGTGGTCTCGCCGTCGAAAGCGCCGATCTGGCCGAAAACGGGGTTGTCCGCGTACATGTTGATCTGCGTGATGTCCGCGTAGGACAGGGTGCCGGAACTCTTGACCTGCACCGACTGCAGGTAGGCGGGCGGCGCCCCGGCGGGAGAGGTCTGCATGGTCAGGCGCAGCATCGGCACGGGGGCCGGCACGTCCGCAATAACGCCGTCGCCCTGATAGATGGCATATTTATTTATGCCGATGGATACCTTCGCGACCGGCAGCGGGTCTTCCGGAGCCAGGTCCGCCGGTGTTATAACCAGGCCGGACAGGATCACGTCGCCGTTGGAGGGCACCGGCATGCCGCGGGCAGAGTCGCCGGTGTAGCCGAAGATCAGCGGCAGGTTGTAGTCGGTAACGCTGACCTTCAGGGTCTCCACGTAGGGGTCGCTCAGCCGCAGCTGGCGCTCGCCCTGGTCGGCCTTGACGAAGACGTAGTCGGTGGTGTTCCCAAGCCAGTCGCGCAGGTCGGCGGACCCCTTGGAGTTGGTCGCCATCTTGATCTTGTTGGTGTAATATTGGCCGTTCACCGGGTCGCCGGTGGCCACGTTGCCGAACTTGTCGCGGGCGCGCAGCGTAACGGTGCCCGGGTCGTTCACGCGCAGCGGCGAAGCCAGCGAATAGCCGTGGTGCAGCGTGAAATAGGACGCGGTGCTGGGCGTTATATACTGGTCCTGCGAGATCTGGGCTAGGGTCACCCCGTCCGTCGGGATGGTGGCGTTGGCCATTATGGTGGCGGTACCGAAGATGGTGTCCCAGATATATATGTTCGCGTAGGACTGCCCCGGGAAAATATCCAGGCCCAGAGGATTGGTCTTCAGGAGCCTCCAGTTGGGGTTGGAGGAAACTACGTCCTGCGCGGAATCAATGCCGCCGTAAGTGGTATTGCGCACGGCCGTGAACTTAACGTTGGTGATGGAGGTTGTGGTGGTAGTGTTCTCGTAGCGGTCCTTCAGCACCACGCTGACCACGGTGTCGGTGGTAACGCCCGTTAAATAGTCGGCGTACTGAACGGTCGTGCCCGCCACCAGGCGGCGCGCGGGCGTGTAGAACAGCACATGGTCGGGATAAGCGGGGATAACCGTGTAAGGGGAGATGGCCGGCAGCCAGCCCTTGGCCAGGTCGGTATTGATCAGGATCTGGTGCGTGGGCGCCGAGACCAGCGTGTCGATCAGGTAGAAACTGGTAGACGCCTGGCCCAGCACCAATTTCGCCGAGCCGGGCCTTACGGTGAAACTGGAGGCGTCCGGCGCCGAGAACGAAACGCTGCCGAGCGAATCCGAGTCGAGGATGAACTTAACCCCGGCTCCCTCCGCGTCCTCCTGGCCGGCGGCCACGGGCGTGGGATTACCGAAGCGGTCCTCGATAGCAAGAGCGAACATCTGCGAGGTCACCCCGGCCATCAGGGTCTGACCGGCGTTGGAACTGACGTTCACGCGGTACGTGAAGTCAGGCACCACGGTCACGGACTGGGTGGAGGCGGACCAGGCGGCCCTGTCCGGCACGGAAAGTTGGATTATCGGCTTGACGGGGGCCGCGGAAGAGGCGTAAACGCTGGAAGCCGTGGTGTCCAGGTAGTAGAAAGTGGCCGTATAGGCGTCAAGCGGGATGTCCAGATAAGAAACGGTGGAAGCGAAAACCGGCGGGAAGGCGCCCGTCAGCGAAGTCGAGATGGAGAACGAGAAAGAGTCGCCCACCAGCGAAGCCTGGCGGGTGAACGTGGACAACTGCACCTGGACGGGCGCGGTAGCCAACGACGGGTTGTCGAACATGTCGCGCAGTTCGGACTTGAAATACTGGGTCACGCCCAGGCTGTCGGTGATCTTGCCGGCCGTCAGTGTGCGCTGCGGCGTGCTGAAAGCCACCTTGACGACGTCTATCGGGTCCACGCGCAGCTGGTGGAGGGCGGCCTGCATGGAGCCTGAGCGGGCCTCTATCTGCCAGTAACCGGGCCTGCCTCCCTCGCCCGTGTTAAGGGCGGGTGAGAGGCCCGAGTAGGAAGAGGTCCGGTCATGATACCGGAACGAGACCTGCGTCTGGTTGGGCAGGATGCTGGCCGCCGGGATGAACTGGTCGTTAAGCACGGTCCTGAAGCCGTAGTCCCCGAAAGTACCGAAGGTTCCCATCGTCCGGCCGAGCTGGGTATGCACGGTGACCTGGGCGGCAGGCAGCCCCAGGTAGACGTCGGTCTGGCCCTGCTTGGTGAGGTTGTCGAAATCGTCGCGGCGCTCCACGGAGTATAGCGCGCCGGCGCCGGCCACTTCCTGCAGGCCGACCGTAGCCGCGGGCTGGCTGGAAACGAAGAGCAGCTTGGAAGGCACGCCGCCGGTGGTGGTAAGCATGCCGCTTACGTTCTGCCTGGCGGAAACGTAAGTGGCGTATACGGTGGGATTTATAGTGGTGGTGCCTATCCAGATCCTGGCCCAGTCCCCGGACTTGCTCGAGACCTTATAAGCGATCTGCGTGGAAATACCGATCATCCCGGCAGCGTCGGTATAGGCCTTGGTGGAGGTACCCATATCCACCCAGACGGCGCCGTTATTATACTGGAGCGCCCCGGTGGAACCGAACACTTCGGAGATGGACAGGTACGCTTCCACACCGGGCAGAGAAATATTGTTATCGTAGGCGTCCGACAGCTGGGCGGTAAGCGCCTGGCGGCCAGGCACCAGCATGGAGCCGGCCGGCACCTCCGCGTCCGCGTTGGGGACTACGCGGTAGATGTTAGGAGGCCCGGGGGTAACGGAAACGTTCACCAGCGGCGTTACGTTCACCGCCGGGGTCAGCATATCGTAAGCCCCCAGCGTGTTCACGCCGGCCCGGCGGAAGGTGAACCAGTTGGAAAGATCTTTTACTCCGAGGTCGGCGGCACCGAAGGAAACGGTGGGCGCCGCCAGGCTGGCCTTCTGGTTGGGATTAGGCTGGTCCACCACCGCAAAAGCCGCGGTCCCAAGGTAGACGTTAGGGCCGGTGGAGCAGTTATTGCCGTAGACGTCCCGGACTATCAGCGTGGCTGAGAACGGGAAGCCGGCCACTACGGTAGTGGAGGGCAGCACGTAATCCATGTGGGTGGGCGGCCCTGGATTAACGGCCAGCGTGGACACGCCGGCGGCATAAGAGGCCGCCGAGAAGGCCGTTGTGGCGGCTACCACGGTGTAGGTGCTGAAAGAGGTCTTGGGATCTATGGAGTACGTGGCGCCGCCGTTGGAAAGGGTCTGAGCGGCCGGTGCCACCGTTTTAGTATCACCAGGAACGGTCACGGCTACGTTCGGCATCACGGCCGGAGGGTTGGTATTCTGCGCGGGCCCGGTCAGTTCGGTGGCCTTGTTATAGAACTCGTCCGTGAGATAGACGTTCGCGAAGAGCAGCCCGGTCCCTATGGTGTGGTCGGCCGGCGGGCCGGAGCGCCCGGGCCAGGTGATCAGCGGGTCCTTACAGGGAGGGCTGATATTGCACTTGCCTTCCGCGAGACCCTGCCCGGGCAGCACCACTTCCAGGCGCGTGGCCGTGGAGGCGAACACCTTCAGCGAAGCCTTGGCCGCGGCGTCGTCGTTGCGGCAGGCGCCGCCGAAGTTGCCGAAGCAGGCCAGGTTGTCCGCGGCGCTGACCGGGAAAACCTTCATGGTAGCGGCGGCGGCCCGGGTAACCATATTGATAGGCAGCTGCAGCGTGCCATAGTTAAGCGCGGAACTGGAAGGATCGATATCGTACAGGTCCGAGGTGACCATGTATACCGTCGGTCCCGCGGAAAGATCGGTGTACCTGTTCATGTACGGGTCGACCAGGTTGACTTCCACTCCGAAGGAGGTACCGGCCGTCTGCGTGGAGATAACCGAAGTTTTCCCTCCTAAGGGGTAGTTGCCGGAGCCGGGCACGGCCGTTTCCCCGGGGATCAGCAGCTGCAGGCCGACCGGGTCGGCGGGGCGCACGGTAAAGGTGGAGGATTTCGGGTCGTCCTGGAGCCCGGAGGAACCGTAATCGGTGGCCGTCAGGTAATGGGTGGCGGCCCTGTGCATGTTGACATACATGATATCGGTATAACCCGAGGCGGGGTTTATCGCGGCCGTGCTTACGGCGGGCGCGTAAATATCCGTGGGGGTCACCACGCGGACTTCCGCGGGGCGCCCGGGCACCAGGTTGAAGAAGTCGTCCACCACGCCCACCTGCACGCCGAAATTGTTGCCGGCTTTCTCTTCGCCTACGGCGCCGATCTTGCCCGTGGCCGACCCCTGGTTGAAAGCCTCGCCCGGCAGCAGCAGCAGCAGGCGCCGCGGTATGCCGGGAGCCACGTTCACGACCGTGGCGGTGTCGACGGTAAGGGTCGGGCCCCACGGCGGCACAATGTTGACCAGTTCGGCGCGCACGTAAGTGCTGCCGGCCCTGATCGGCGTAACGGTGAAGGTGCCGGAACCTATGATCACCTGGGTGGACGGGCTGATCAGCGAGAAGGGGTCGTCCGCTACCAGGCGTATCTCCTGGCTGGCCCCCGGCGTCAGGTTCCAGAAACCGTCGGCGATGTCCACCGTTACGGTGAAAGGGAAGCCGGCCTGCTGACCGTCCACGGACCCGGTGCGTCCGTTGGTGGTAGAGCCCGGAACCCTGGTCTGGCTGGGCACCATGGTCCGGAGCTTGGTGGGGTTGCTGGGATTGAGCGTGAAGCCGCCGCTTACGGTGGCGCCCAGCAGTGGATTAGTGCCGCTAAGGTCGGTAGCCGTGATGGTCCTGAAGCCCGCGCTCCTGAGGCTGATATTACTCACCGTCACGCTGCCGTCGGTCATGGAATAGAAGCCGAGGTTAGGCGCGAAGGGGTCGTCCGAGGTGGCCCGGATAGTGCCCAGTTTATCTACGCCGTAAACGCGGTTGTAACGGCTATCCGCCGCATAGACCATGGCGTTGAAGTACACGCCGGCGGTCTGCGAGGAAATGGTGCCGGCCGCGCCGTAAGGCGCCACGGTCTTGCCCGGCACCAGGTATTGCGTAGGGAGGAGCACGATCAGGCGCGAAGCCGCGCCGGGATTCACCACTATGCCGGAATCGGTGCTGGTCGTGAGCTTGGGCGTTACGCTGTCGTCGTCCAGCGCGTCTATCACCAGGTTCGAGGTGGCGGCGCTGGGAACGAAACCGTTTATTATGGCCATACCTCCGGCCATAGGCTGGGCCGGGGGCGTGACCGCGTAGATATCGTTGGTCTGGACGCGCACCATGCGGCCGTCGGTGGTCAGGTTCCCGAACTGGTCCACGGCGCGGATCGTCAGGGTATAAGTGGTGCCGGCCACCAAGGGGCCCGCGGTACCTGTCTTGCCGCCGGGCACGCCTTCGGCCGCCACTTCCGTGGGAACCAGCAGCAGCGTGCTGGCCGCCGCACCGGGGTTGACAACTATCCCGCCCACGGTATCGGTGCTGTAGCTGGTGGAGATCAGTCCGGCGTCCGTAACCCTGACGGAAAGCCCGGGCGACTGGTTGCGCGTCACCGGGATCACTGGGAAAGTGGTGGTGCCGGCGACCAGGCTCTTCTGGTAGGGAGTCGGGTGCATGCCGCGCAGCTGGATGTTCGGATCGTTGAGGAAATCTATCTGGATCACGGGCTGGTTGGCGGCCGCGGCCAGGAAGGGCGTGGTTCCCTTCACCACGTTATAGTAAGTGTCGGTAAGGTACACGCTCATCTGGGTGGTCGCGCCGGCCGTTACCGGGCTGGGCGAGCCGGATTTACCGCCATTGGAAGGGTCTGCGGTATAGGGCGGTTTGCCGGGGTCCAGGGTCTGCCCGGCGGCCAGCAGATGCAGTTTTACGGGGCGGTCCCACCAGATCTTCACCGGGTTGGGCGTGAAATAGGTGGAGGTGGCCGGCGGCAGCGCGGCGCTTTGGGCCGTTATGGTGTGGGTAGCGGCGACCACGGGCGTGAACACGAAGGTGGTGGCGCCGGACACCAAGTTGTGCGCGGCCGGCGTAATATCATATGGATCCGTATTAATGGCCGCGGCCACCAGGAAATTGGCGCCCGGGTCGATGTTATAGTACGGGTCTACGCCGTAGACCGTTACGGTAAGGGTGGAACCGGCCACGCTGTCGGAGGGCAGATCCTTCTTGCCGTAAGGCGCCACGTCGAACTTGCCCTGCACGGACGTTTCGCCGGGCAGCAGCGCCACCAGGCGGTCCGCCAGGCCGGCTATGACCGGCACGTTGGAGGACGGGTTGCGCGGATTGGAATAGAGGCCCTGCCCGGACGCCGACAGACCCCAGCCGGAGGCGTTAGCGGACACGAACGTGCGGTAAATGGTGGTCGAGCCGACGAAATTGACGTAGCCGTCCGGGGAGATATTATTGTTGTTGTCGTCAGTATCCGTAACGTAGACATGGGCGGCGGAGGAAACCACCAGGTTCCAGTACCTGTCGGTCACCTGCAGCAGGAAAGGCACGCTGGAACCGGCGGGCTTGATGCGCGGCGTACCCGTACTGCCTTCAACGCCGGAATCCATGCGGCCCGGGGCCGGCTGCTGGCCGGCGGGGTCGAAGTCCGCTATCACCTGCACCCGGTCGGGCAGGGTGGGGGTTACGGTCACGTTGTCGGTGCCGAAGATGGCCGGGTTGTCGTTGTCCTCGGAGCGCAGCACGCGCAGGCCGGCCTTACGCAGCCTGATCTGGAAGATCTTCTTGCCGAAGTCGCCGGGCAGGAAGGTGTACTGCTGGGGCAGGCCCCGGTAATCGTCCATCACGGCGTCGTTGTCCATGACTTCAGGCCCGCCCGGCACGCCGTCCACGTAGAAATTAACCAGGCCCTGGTAGGCGGCCGCCGTATTGCCGGAACCGCTGGGGCCGTCCTTGGCGGTCACGCGCAGGTACACGTCCGCGCCCGCCGCCGCGCTGTTTATCACGGTGTCGCAGTTGGAATCCCCGCACATGGTCACTTCAAAGCTCTGCGCGGGGGCGGCTATGTAGAACTTGGGGCCCTGGTCGATGATAGCCTCGGTGTTGCCGGCATTGTCCGTAACCCTCACCCAAGTGGCGTAGGATTTACCGCGCACCCAGCAGGTATAGTCCGCGCGCTCCGTGTCGTTGTCGCAGACCAGGCCGCCGTACTGCCAGTTGCCCAGCGAATCCGTGAACTGTCCGGGGACCCACACCGGCCCGCCGGAAGCCGCCGCCCACGTGGAGCCGTTCCAGAAATACCCGGAAGCGTCCCAGGCGCCGTATATGATAGGGCCGTTGGAGGCCAGGCCGGGATCGTCGTCGCGGAAGATAAGCGACTCGACCTTCCCCCTGCTCCAGGGCTTGTCGGGGTAAACGCCCGAACCCGTGCCGTTTATGCCGGTAGTGAAGCCGGGGTCGGAAGAATTGCCCAGCAGCACCCTGTCGTCGTTGTAGACGGTGGCGTTGAACGGGATCACCACCACCGACTGGGGCTCGGTGGTGTCGAACACGAACCTGGACTGCCCCACGATGTTCTGCACGTTGCCCACGGAATCGGTGGCCGAGGACTTCACTATGTAGTGCTGTTTGTCCTTAAGGATCATCAGGCCGTTGGTGTACGTCCAGGAAGAAGGGTAAAGATTAGTGACCCCCAGCCAGGTCTCGGCGGCGTTCGCGAAGTTGGAGCCGTCGAAGTACTTGGGGCCGCCCGACTCGTTCTCGCTCAGGATGGAAACTTTAACGCCGGCCACGGTGGTAACGGCGTCCACCGACGTGCCGTAGATAGTGGGCAGGTTGGTGTTGTTATAGGCCGTATCTATCCCGGGCTGCACCGGGGCGGAAAGCGGCGGCACGTTGTCGAACTGGAAGGTCCTGGTGCTGAGCGCTACCTCCTGGTTGGTGGTGGCGTCCACGGCCTTTGTCACGACATAAAAAACCTTGCCGTTGCCGCCGTCATGCGTGCCTTCCTTCCAGGCGAAATTGACCGTACCCGGGTCGGAGAAATCGTAGGCAACGTCGTTGTAGGTCCACGGGTTGTTGGTGGCCTTGGGTCCGGCCGCGCCGGAAATAGAGCTCCAGCCCGGGTCCGAGGTGGTCCAGTGGGGCGTAGTGGCCTGCCAGTAATAAGTGGTTGGGCCGGCCAGGTACCACATGCGGATGCGCACGTCGCTGACGGCCGAGGTCAGGTCCAGCGAAGTACCGGAAATAGCCGTCATCGAGGAATAAAGCACGCCGTTCTCCGGGGGATAAGTTATCAGCGATCCGGGCGGCGTATTGTCGAAGCTGAAGGTAGACGAGGTTACCGAGTAATTCCCGGCCTGGTCCGAGGCCTTCACTTCTACGCGCAGGCCGCTGTCGCGGTCGGGCCAGGGCACGGCGGCGGTGTTGTAGCGCCAGTTGAAGCTGCCCGCGGCGGAAGAAGAATCCAGCGCCACGTTCCAGATCTCGGGGTAACCGGCGCACAGGTCGGCCGAATCCACCCACGCGTTCGTCTTGGGCAGGCCTCCGCAGGTCCCGGAGTCCAGCCAGTACTTGTTCAAAGGCATGTCGAAGATACGCACCTGCGGGAAAACCACGTTAAAGGCGTCGGCGGCGGTGCCGTTAACCTGCGTGAGGGTGTTAAAGCGCGTTCCGTTCAGCGGCTGACTGATGAAAGCCGTGGGGCTGGAAATATCGAAAATGAAAGAATTCCCGCCGAGGATCACGCTCTGCGTGTTGGCCGCCACGTCGTACGCGCGGGTCATGACGGTGTATTGCAGGCCGTCCTGAAGGCCGGAGAAGTTGTCGGAAGGGGGCAGTTGGGTGCTCTTGGACCACGGGTTGGTCCAGGGGGTAGCGGTAACGGCGTCCAGCCAGGTCTCGGGAGTATCCCAGGTAGAACCGTTCCAGTACAGGCCGTCGGAATTGCGCTGGATCTTGGCCTGAGCGCCGAGGACCCCCGAAGGGTTGGAGTTAAGGTCCTGGGCGGTGCCGCCCACGGAAGCCAGGTACTTGACAAAGCTGGCGTCCGCGGGCACGGTGGGCCGGGAGACCGGGAAAGTAACGTCGTAACGCACGATGACCGCGGCCGGCGGCGTACGCACGTTCCCGGCGGTATCCTCGCCGGTAACGTACAGGTTGTAGTTCTTGTTGTCGGTAAGCGGCGGCGCGGGGGCCGCCCAGGTATAGTTGGGCCCCGAGCCGGAGATAACGGCGCCGATCCACTTCTGCGTCACGGAATTGAAAGTGGACGAAAGCGTGTCGTAATACAGCAGCGTATCCGCTTCCTGCACCGAGACAGAGGCGGACCTGATGCCGAACTGCTCGTACGCCGTGCCGGATATAGTTGGCAGGGTTTTAAGGTTGCCGCGCGAATCCGGCAGGCCGAAAGGATAGGCAATGCCGACCGTGGGCGGCGTAATATCATAAGTAAAGGTCACGGACGAAACCACGGTCTCGGTGTTGGCGGGACTTACGTCGTCCGAGGCGCGCACTTTGAGCACGTAGGTGTAGCCGTCGCGCAGGGTGGGCGCGGTAAAGCTCCACGCCCCGCCCGCGTAGGCGGCGGCCAGGGAAGGCTCGCTAAGAGGCTGGTAAGTTTCCGCGGCGACCGTGAAAGTGCCGGGGTAAACGCCGTTCCAGTTGGCGTTGCCGGGGGATTTTTCAGCGATGCTTACGCCTATCTGGCCCAGCGTGGAAATGCCGGCCAGGTTATCCAGCGCCGTCCCGGAGATAGAAACCAGCGCTTTGACCTTGGCCTGGTCGGCGGGCGCGGTAACACGGGAGACCGGCGGCGTGACGTCATAAACTATATTAGCGTTGGTCACCACGTTCGCCATTAGCGCCGCCGGGTTCGGCACGGGGACGGCGTTATCCTGGGCGCGGGCGCGGAAGCGGTAGACCTTGTCCGGCACCATCGAGGCGGCCAGGCCCGCGGGCTGGTAGGTCCAGGTGCCGGAAGAGGGCCCCTGCTGCGACCAGACCGTGGCCGTCCACCAGGAGTTCGTGTCGTTCAGGGTGGAAGAAGAGAACGTGGCGGCGCCGTCGTAATAATAGGTGTCGGGAGCCGCCAGGTAGGAAACCTGTACCTGGACGTTCTCCTTGCCGGCTATGCCGGAATTGGTGGCGTAGTTGGCGTCGTCGGCGGTGCCGGAAACCGAGACCACCGAGGAGATCTTGGTATTGGCGGCCGGGACCAGCACGGCCAGCGTCGGCGCGGACTTGTCCACGGTGAACGTAACGGACGAGCCGTTCCCGGCGAACAAGGTCTGCACGTTGCCGGCCTTGTCCGCGGCCTCGGCCCAAAGGGTATAGGAGCCGTCGTCGGCCCAGGCCGGCAGCGCGGAAAGCGACCAGGAAGACTGGTACACCACGGCCGGCGCCCACACGGCGGAACTGGCGCTCCAGCCGCCGCCGTCCCAGTACTGCACCAGATTGTTGTACTTCAGCCGCACCTTGACGCCCTGGATCTGGTAGCCGGGCTGCTGCCCGACGTTGGCCAGCACCATGTCCTCCACCAGCGTTCCGCTGGCCACGCTGACGTCCGACCGACGCTGTCCGGCGTAAACGGACGAGACCACGGCGGTGGGCACGGTCACGTCGAAACTGAAAAGATTGGCAGCGGAGAAGTCGGATTCGGTGCCCTCCAGGGCGCTGTTATTGTAAGTATTGTCCAGGGATTTGGAGCGCGCCTGGTACTGCACGCCGTTAACGTAAGCAGCGGTGGGATACGAAACCACGTACTCCCACGAAGACGCGGCGACGTAGTAGGCGCCCTGGTTGCCCGCCTGGTTCCAGGAGGCGGTGAAGGTGGAGGTGGCGTTATCCCAGAACTTCCCGGCCTGAGGCCCGTTGATAGCGGACAGCTCGGTCCAGACGCGGTTTATGCCGGCGGCGGGAGGGCTGGTGCCCGGGGGATCGGTAGCGGTACCGCCCAGCCTGGGAAGGCTGTTATAGTACAACTGGGCCGCGGCGGGCAGCTGCACGTAGGCCTGGGGTTTCACGGTGTCGAAATAGACCTGGTTGGACACGGGCCCGGATTCGTACACGTCGGAATAGCTCAAGCCTATAGAGCGGAAAGTGTAGGATGAACCGCTGACCAGCGCGGGCAGCGAAGCGGTCTGGCTCCAGGCCCCGCCGGCGGGGATGACGGTAATGGAGGAAGCGGCGACCTGCCAGGCCGTAGTTCCGAAATTCCAGTAGTAGTTGTCGCTGAGCCGCCGTATTTCTACGGCCACGCTCTTAGCGTCGGCGTTGGCCGTGCCGCTGACCTGGGACAGCGCCTTGTAGTACTTGAGGTTATCGGGGATCAGCACGCGTGTGGCGGCGGGCGGCGGCGTGAACTTGAAGCGGCGCGAGCCCCAGGCGGCTTCGCCGTTGCCGATATTGTCGGCGGCGCTGGACTTGATGATGTAGTAGCACTGCGCCTTGAAGACCACCCCGGAGGAATTGAAATCCCAGGCCGTGCTGCCGGAATTATAGGACCCCGCGCCCAGCCATTTTTCGGAAGCCTGCCAGCCGGAGCCGTTCCAGTAAAGCCCGTTGGAACCCGGGTCCGTGCAGTCCGTCTGGACCGTATCCTGCTGGATGCGGACCTGCACGGTGGAAACGCCGGAAGTGAAATCGGTGGCGGTGCCGGATATTACGGGGACGGTCAGGTAAGAACCGTCCTCTACCGGAGGGGTCGTGACCTTGGACACCGGCGGGATAAGGTCCAGGGTGAACGTGGAATAGTTCACGGCGAAATCGGAAACGTTGCCGGCGCGGTCGGTGAACCGGGTGCGCAGCAGGAAGGTGGCGCTGGAGCGGCCAACGGCCCAGGAATTGGACGCGGACAGCGGGGCGTTCACCGGCAGCGCGCTCATCGTCCAGTTGGCGGAGGGCGCCGTAACGCTGGAAGTGTAGCCCGCCTGCCAGGCGCCGGCGGTGAAGTCCCAGTAGCGGTTCGGGACCTTATCCGTATCTACGAGCAGGTACTCCATCGACACCAGCCCGGAAGGGATATTTCCCCCCACAACGGGGTCGACAGCCGTACCGGAAAGCGCCGCGAGCGCGCGGAAATAACTCTGGTGCAGCGGCTGCTGGATGGCCGCCAGCGGCGTGCTGAGGTCCATGGTGAACGTGGAGGTAGCGTAAAGGACCTCGATATTGGGGCCGCCGTTCGCCACCTGGGTCGTGTCGCGCGCCTCCGACTGCACCTCGAAAACATAGCCGTCGCCGCTGTTCGCGCCCGTGAAAGCCGAGACGGGCAGCGTCTTGGTCCAGGGCGTAAGAGCGCCGTCCACGGGGGTAAAGATCCATTCGGCCGGGTCGGTAGTCCAGGTGTTAAGCACCCAGTTGTAATAAGTGCGGGCGTTAGCCAGGTCCCGGCGCGAGAAGCGCAGCCGCACGTTGTTAAGGCCCGACGGCACGCCCAGGCTGCTGTCGGAAGCGGTGCCGGCGATAGACGTTATGGCCGCGTTCAGATATGAGCCGCTGGCCGGGTAGGTGACCTTGGAAGTCGGGACCACCGGGTCTACGGTGAAAACGACCTCGGGATTGACCGGCGCCAGCGTGCCGGGCCTGGTCTGGTTGCCGGCCAGGTCTTTCGCCCTGATGTACAGGCGGAACTGCAGCGAGGCGTTGGACGCTTTCAGGCTGTTGAAATACGTATTAAGGTTCGCTTCCGCCAGCGTCCAGCCGCCGTTGGCTATGGTAGTGGCGTTGCGCCAGTGGGAGGCCGCGGAGAAAACAGGGTCCCAGCCGACGCCGTTCCAGTAGCTCAGGTCCGAACCGCGCTGCACCACGAGCTGTACGCCGTCGCCGGGATTGGGAGCGCTGATGAGCTCCGTGATGTTCCCGGAGATGACCGGCATGGCGACATAGGCGAAGTTGCCGGGCATGGTGATGGTAGCCGTAGGAGCGGAATTGTCGTAACAGAAGGACTTGTACACGTAGTCTTCCGTGTTCAGCGAGCGGTCGGTGGAGCGGGCGCGCACGGTATAGGTGCTGCCCTCTACCAGCGCCGGGGGCCAGACGTCGGGAGCGCGGGGATAGGACCAGTCGGCCCCGGCCACGATATTCACGCCCAGCACGCCGTCGGTAATCTGCGAGGTGGCGGCCATGTTCGCCTTGCGCCAGTTAGGGACCGACGTAAATCCTACGCCGTTGAACGTATTGCCGGAATCGTCGGCAATCTGCACTTCGATCCCGTCTACGGCAAGACCGCTCATAGCCTCCGTGGAGGCGTTAGTCACCCAGTCGGCCGCGGAACCGGAGAAAACCAGCGACTGCGCCGCGTTCTGGAAAGCCGCCGAAGGCGAGGCGATGGTGGTGGACGGCTTATTGACGTCGTAAATGAATTCCTGCTCGTAGGCGCCGGCGGGCACCTGGTTGCCGGCGTAGTCCACGGCCCAGAATTCGGCCTTGAAGCGCTTATTGGCGGGCCAGGCCGGCGGGACGTAGGACCAGGGGACCAGGCTGCTGACCCCCATCCAGGTCGACGCGGTCACCGTCCAGGCGGAACCGTCCCACTTGGGCTTGACGGCCCCGGGCTCGGAGATATTGGAGATCTGGGTCTTTATCGGCGGCAAGATACCGGCCGGGGTATCCGCGGAGCTGCCGGCCAGGGGCCCCGTGGGGCGGGAAGGACCGTAGAACGCGCTGGCGCCCGCCATGGGCGTGGAAATAGTGATGACGGGGTAGTTGAAATCCGAAGTCACGGTTATGACCGACGGAGTTTCCACGTTGCCCGCTTTATCCGTACCGGAAATGGCAATGCTGAAGACGTGGTTATTAGTGGATATGGCGGGCGGGTCATAAGTAGCCGGAGGATATGCCCATGTAATGGTGGAAACGGACGCCACGTATTCCACAGGCAGGTCGACAACCGTGCCGGAACTCCAGCCGACGGCGTTTTTACCGCTCCAGTACCAGGTGTCGCCGGCGTCCACATTGTAAATGTTCAAGCGCAGCCCGGACGGGTAGGTCTGCTGGCCGGAACGCCCCGCGTAGCTCGTGCCGGAGATCTCCGGCAGGGTCCCCTGGATAAAGCTGCCCGCCGCGGGAGTCGACACGCGGGACACCGGCGGAGTGGCGTCCACGACGAACTTGGCCACGGTCCAGGGGTTCTGCTCGTTGCCGCCGAGCCCGGGGGTGACCGGGGCCGCGGTGTCGAACGCGCGGATCCGCAGCGTGTAATCCTTGTCCGAAACCCAGCCGGCGCCGTCGAAAGGATAGCGCCAGGTGGCGGTGCCGATCAGGTCGATCCACGATTCGTCCAGGACCTTGGCGCTGGAGAAGGAACCGCCGCTGAGGTAGTAGTAGGTCACGCCGGCGTCCAGGTAGGACAGGTTCATCTGAACCTTATTCAGATGGTCGACCACGAACGGCAGCGCCGCGTCGGAGGCCGTGCCGTTTATGGGGTTCACGCCGGTCAGCTGGCCGGGCCGGTAATAGGCGCCGTCCAGCGGCTGGACCATGAAGGTCTGCGGCGGAGTTATATCCCAGATAAAGGTCACCGAAGAAACGTTGTCGGCGAATCCGACCTGGTCGTTGCCGGCTTTATCCACCGCGCGGGACTGCAGGATGTAGTACCTGCCGGACTGCAGCGCCGGCGCCAGCGCCGGGTTGACGAAACTCCAGGTGCTGGTGCCGGAAACCACGTTGAAGCTGGAACTCAGCACCGAAAACGCGCTGATGCCGTCGTGCCACCATTTCACGCTGGTCTCGTCGTAGATCTGCAGCTCCACGCTGCCCAGGTCGGACCTGAGGTTGGGTGAGTACACGCCGTAAGGGTCGGAGGCCGTGCCGGTTATGGCCGCCATAGAGCGCAGCACGGAAAGGGACGCCGGCTGCGTAAGCCAGGAACTGGGCGGCGTGGTGTCGTAGATAACGGAGAACGCCGGCGCGGTAAGTTCGTTGTCGTCGCGATTGCCGGCCTTATCCTCGGGTTTGGCGAACACGGTGTAACTGCGGCCGTCGCGCAGGGCGGGCGTAACCGTGGTGGCGGTGCTCCAGTTAAGGGTGCCGGCGGCCAGAATGTTGCTGGACGACATGAAGGTCTCGAATTTGCTGCCGTTCCAGTAGGAGCCCGTGGCATTATCCTTGATCATGACCAGGACCCTGTTCATGCCTTCCTGGTAAGCCGGGGGCAGGGCGGAGCGGCCGGGATCGAAGGCGGTGCCGCTTATTACCGGCATGGCGTTCAGATACAGATTGTTGGGAGACAGCACGGCGCCCAGCGGGGTCGTATTGTCCACAATGACGGTACGGTTGGTAGGCGGGGTCTCTATTTCGTTGGCCGAGTTATAGCCGACCGAGGAGAACGTATAGGTGGCGTTATCCACGGTGAACGCGGAAAGACCGGAAACGCCCATGGACCAGGCGCCGGCGGTAGCGTTCACGTACGTATAAGTATCCGAAGCCACCCAGGCCAGGCCGGGCTCGTACCACCACAGTTCGGGGACCAGCAGGCGCTTGATGCGCAGCTGCACGCTGTTGACCGCGCGCAGGTTGGTGCCGTTGCCGATCACGGACATCAGGTCCTTGGCGTTGTAGTTGGCCATCTCGTTGGCCGGCGTGTTGATGAAGGTGTCGGCCGCCGGCGACACGAAACTGAAGGTAAGGTCGGGAGAATTCTGGCCCGGGTACGGGCGCATATTGCCGGCCTTGTCTATGGCCAGCGCCTGGATGTCGTAGGAATTATTATTGGCCCAGCCTATGGCCGAAGTATTCCAGGTCCAGTTCCCGGGCTGCCCGCGCACGTCGTTCACCGTGGCCGTGGCGAACCAGATGCGTTCATTGGGATAAGCGTCGGTGGGACAGCCCACCCAGGAATTCGTGTTGCCATCGTAGCAGTACTGCGGAGCGGTTATCTTCCTGAGCGCTATCATCACCATGTTGGAACTGCGCAATTCGCCGGGCAGGGTATCCTGCGCGGTGCCGCCTATCTCGTTGATGGAGGAGAGCGAGCCCACGGGGTACGTCACGCGGGAGTCGGGCGCGGTGGTGTCGCCGGTAAAGTAGTTGGTGGTATAGACGGTCTGCAGGTTGCCCACCAGGTCGCGCACGCGGCTCATGGCGTAGTAGGTGGTGCCGTCTGCAATGCCGCCCGCGGGCAGGTTATACACCCAGGTGCCGGAGGAGACGCCGCTGAAGGCGGTCAGGTGCCAGACCCTCGACGCCGAGCCGAAACCGGTGCCGTCCCACCACTTATCGTCGGTAAGGCGCTGGATGGCCAGGTCCACGCCGGTGTCCGTGCTGATGCCGGATTCGTAGTTCTGCGGCGAGGTCCAGCCGTGCAGGTTCTCCACCGAGTCGTCGGCGGTGCCGGTAATAGCGGGCACGGAGCCGATAAAGCTGTTATGCGCCGGGAACGTGATCTTGGACGTGGGCGTGGTCATGTCGACCATGAAAGTGAAAGTGGAGAAGTACGCGCCGTTGTTGTTGTTCAGCGCCGCGTCCTTGGCGTAATGGTAGATATAGTACTCGTAACCGTCCTCCTGGGAAGCCAGGTTTATGGCCTTGGTCCAGTTGGTGGTGCCGCTCACGCCGAAGGTGTCGCCGGCGGAGGCCGTGGTCCAGTTGTTGTTGATGAAGCTCCAGTAGTTGTTCGTCACGCCCGAACGGCGGATGCGCAGGCGCACCTCGCTGACGCCGGAAGGTTCGGTGCCGGCGTCGAATGCGGTACCCGCGATAAGGCCGATGGGCGCGTTCAGCGCGTAACGGTCGGGAGCCGTTATCCCGGTCAGCGGGATCATGTTATCGAACGTGAAATAGTAAGCCGCGGAGCCGTCGGCCTTCAGGTTGGCGTCTATCTGGGCGGGCGTGGGCGTGGCCTCCCAGTTGCCGGCCTGGTCCCTGGCGCGGGTCCACACCGAGATCTTGTTGTTATTGACCGGGGTAAGGGACGGCAGCGTTATGAACCAGGCCCCGTTGGCGTAAGTGGCGGTGCTCCAGTTCAGGTACAGGCTGCCGGTATCGTCCCAGTCGTCCACGCTGTTGGTGTAAGTGCCTTTCCACGTGGCGTTAAAAGTGCCGCGGGCTTTTATAAGCACCTGTACGCCGGTCACCACACCGGTATCCGTGGCTACGCCGTAAAGGGCGGGCGCGGAGTTCTGGCTTGAACCGTTAGCGGGCGTGGTGGTAACGGAAACAGGCGCTATGCTGTCGTACTTTATGAACCGCCCCACGCCGGCGGGAATATCGGTATTGGCAGGGTCGGAACCGCCCGGGCCGAACTCGCGGTTCTGCGCCAGGTCATAAGCCCAGGGCACCAGCTGGTAGCTCTGCAGGTAAGGCGGCAGGGAACCGAGGCTGGTAATAACGCTCTGCATGCCGGCAGGCACGCTGTACTGCCAGTTCACTACGGCTTGGCCTATGCCGTAAGGGGAAGTGTCGACCACGGCCTCGTACCAGACCGGGTTAAGATTATTGAAAGCCCCTACGCCGTTCCACCAGCCGCCGCCCACCAGGCGGATGGCCATCTTCACGGTATAGGTGCCCAGGCCGGCCTCGTAGGTGCGCGCGCCGAAGCGCTCGTCGGAAGCGGTGCCGTTTATCAGCGGCAGCGCGTTGACGTATTCCGTCATCGGGCTGGTTACGGTGGAGGTAGGGATCTCCAGGTCGAACTTGGTGACTACGGAGGATACCGCCGAGTAGTTGCCTGCAAGGTCCGCGGCACGGGCCTCGTATTTGTAGCTGTGGTCGCTGATGAACGAAATATTCTTGTCGGTATAGGTCCAGTTCCCCACCGTCCCCTGAGCCGGCAGCCAGACGCTGCCCGCGCAGCCGTTGAAACCGGTGCCGTCGAAACAGTTGCCTGTAACGAGGTCGGTGATGGCCACGGCGGCGGTACTAGGCCCGCTGAAGTTGGAAGTCTGATTATTGGTGGCAGTGCCGGCCATAGGGGTGGAAAGCCGGATCAGCGAATAGGTGGCCCCGGTCAGCGGGAAATCCAATGAGACCAGAGGCCCCGTAATGTCATATGTTACAGTATAAGTGGAGTAGACCGCGGAAACGTTGCCGGCGTTATCCACCGCGCGCGCCACGAAAGTGTAGGCCACGTCGTCCTTCAGCGCGGCGGGAGAAAGCGTGTAATACCAGGAGGTGGAACCGAGTTCGGTCCCGGTTATGTTAGGCCAGGCCCCGACCTGCCAGGAGGAACCGTTCCAATAGCGCATGGAGCCGGGGAGGCCGGTGGAGATCTGCACCTCCACGCGGTTCAGCCCCGAGATGTCGGCGTTATAATCGCCGCCGAAACCGGGCAAACTCCGCGTAGCGGAAACGGTAGGAGTGGTGATGGTGACCGTGGGCGGCGTGTCGTCCACGATAAAGTGCCGCGTGGTGTAAGGCCAGACCTCCCAGTTGCCTTCGCCGCTATTGTCCGCCAGGCGGGCGGCGTCCATCGACTTAAATTCCGCCATGTACTCTTTGTCGCCGTAATCGATGAAAGGGATATCGGTCTGGTAGAGCAGGCTCCAGTTGGGCCCGACATACGCCACCTGCATTACCTGCCAGGCGGCTTCCGAGGAAACGGCGTTGGTGAACGCGGCCCCGTTCCAGTAATAAGTGACTCCGGTCTGCAGATAGGAAAGGCGCATCCTGCCGCCGGCGACGCCGGCGTTATTTTCCAGGTAGCTGCTGTCGCTGGCGGTACCGTAGATGCGGGACCCGGACAGGCCTATGTTGGCGGCTTTATAACGGCCGCTGGAACCGTCCGCGTCGTCCAGCGGGAAAGTGAAGAAGGACGTGGGGGCCTTCTTGTCGATTCTTATTATTACGGAAGAAATATCCACCTGGAAATTATCCTGCGTGTTGCCTGCCACGTCAACCGCCTTGACCAGCAGCTGGTATTTTAAGCCCGTAGTCCCGGCCGTGAAGCGCAGGTCCAGGTTGGGGGGCGCGAAAACCCAGCTGGTGGCGTTGGCCGACAGCCAGCCGTTATTCTTCATGGAGATCCAGACGGGGCTGGCGCCGCCGGTCATGAAGTTGTTGTCCGTGGTGTTGTACCACTGCGGCGGGGAACCGAGCTGCTGCATGGCCAGGTAGACGTCGGCGTTATTAAAATTATCGCCGGCGGTACCGCTGATGGAGTTGATCTGCCAGATGCCGTTCACCGCGTTGGTGGAGGGCACGAGCACGCGCGCCACGGGCGAGGAAATATCTATGGTGAAAGGGAAAGCCGTGGCGCTGCCCAGCTTGCCGGCCTTGTCGGTGACATAAAGTTCCGCGGAATAGCTGTGGTCGGGCTCGAAAGCCAGCCCGGCGGAGAAATAGGAAGTCGTATACGAGACGACGTTGCCTGCTATGGCAGCGGCCAGATGCGAATCGGCGGAAAGCGCGGTGAACGTAGAGGTCTTCCAGTTCCAGTACTCGGGAGTCGACAGGCGCTTGACCTGGAAATAGGCTGAAGCCACCGCGCCGGGCGCCACGTCGCCGACCGTACCGGAAAGCGCGGGCAGGGAGAGCAGATAGGCCCTGTCCGGCATGGTAATGCCGGCGGAAGGGGCGGTGGAGTCTATTATGAATTCCCTGCCCGGGCCCGGCGCCTCGTCCACGAGGTTGATCTCGTGCCGCGCCAGGGAGACAACCCGGTATTTGCGGTTGCCGTTCCACTTATCGGAGGCTATGGACCATTGCCAGTTAGGCGCCGCAAAGGAATTAACGCCCACATAGCCGGCGAACGCGCTGGTAGAAACCCAGGCCGAACCGTTCCAGACCAGGTCGTCGTTGCCGGTGCCTTCCGTAAGGTCGGGGCCGTAATCCACTACGCGCACGGTTACCGTGGTGGCGTAAATGGCCGTGCCTATAACGCCGGGAGAGGTAGTCGGGGTATAATGCGGAACGGAGGCGTCGGGAGTGGTGATCACGGACACCGGCGGAGGCGGCTTCAGCGTGAACTGGATATAAGGCGAGTTCGGAGCGGTCAGGCCGGGCTGCGGCACCATGTTGTTGGCCCGGTCCACGGCCTGGGCGAAGATGCGGTAATCAAGACCGGCCAGCGTAGCCACCCAGGTAGGCGTGGACGCGCCGGTAGCGATCCAGTCCCCCCCAACGATATTGGCGTCGTAGAAAAGCTCGCCGACGGAGTCCCAGGCGCCGGTGGCGCGGTTCCAGTAGCGGCTGGTGTCCACTTTATAATACGACAGCTGTACCCTGTCCAGCACGCCAGGGGGCGTGTCGGAAGCGTTGCCGGTAATGCTGTTAAGTTCCGCCTGCAGGACTACGCCGTGCAGCGGGAAAGTGATAGTGGAAACCGGGTTAATGAAGTCGGCGTTAACGTTGGAGGCCGTAGAATAAGTGAGCTGGTAATTGCCTGCCTTGTCCACCGCCCAGGCGTTGATATCGTAAGTCTCGCCCGAGGCCCAGGGCGCGGTGTTCGCCCCGTTCAGCTGCCACCAGGTGGCGGAAGGGCTAAGTGTGCCGTAGGCCGCCACGCTATTGAAGGTGTCGTTCAAGGTCCAGGAAGAGCCGTTGACGCTCCAGTACTTGTTCTGGTTCACCCCGGCGGCGGTCTCCTTTATGCGCACAAAAACGTCTTTCACTATGCCGTTGGGCTTGTCATAAGAGCCGCCGGTGATCTTGCCGGTCTGGCTGATATAACCGTTATCGTAAGGGTACGAGATGGTGGAGGTGGGGGCGCTTATGTCGTATACGAAAGAGGTTTTAAGCCCGGCCCCCTCGTAGTTCAGGGCGCCGTCGCGCGCGTTGGTATACACGCGGAAGAGTTCGCCGTCGTTGCCCGCGAACATGCCGTTGCCTATCGGCAGGGTCCAATTGGCGTAGGGAGGAATAGCCGACAGGGGCTGCGGCGTCCCCAGCCAGGAAACGCTGTCCCAGTAGTAACCGTCGGAAAGCCTCTGGACGTAAACGTTTATCTGCCCCACGCCCGAGCTGCTCGGGTCGAAGCTGGTGCCGTTAAGCGTAACGGGCAGGGTATTAATATAGCTGCCGGCGGCCGGCACCGTAACCGTGGAAATGGGCGCCTGCGTATCGTACAGGAACGTAGCCGTGGCGTAAACCGTGTCGTAGTTGCCGGAAACGTCCTTAGACCGCGCTCTTACGCGGTAAGTGTAGCCGGTGGCCCAGGTGGAGTTCTGGATGTTGTAGGTCCAGGACGCCGAAGTAGTATAGATAGTGGACTGTGCAAGCAGCCAGGGGGCGTCGTCCTCGTTCTGGCTGTTGGCGGACCAGGCGCCGCTGATAGCCGGGTCATAATACCTGCCAAGGGCGGGCAGGAAAACCGTAAAGCGCACTTCCGAGACGCCCACGTTGTCGCCCGCCGTACCGGTCAGGTTCGCCATCGTATTGTGATACGGAACGTTCGGCAGGGTTATGTAAGTTACCGGTTTTTCGTTATCGAAAGTTACTATACGCCCCGCCCCGGCGGGGATATCGCCGTCCAGGGGCTCGCCGGCCTGGGGCCCGAACTCCCGGTTAAGCGCCAGGTCATAGGACCAGGGCACCAGGCGGTACGTAACGTTCTGATGCGCCGGGTCGGTAAGATAAGCGGACAGCGAGCCGGGCAGGTCGTAGCGGAACTGGTTCGGCGTAGTTGTGGTGGTGGTATTGGCCTCGAACCACTGGGGGTTGGGAAGATCGAAGGCGGAGGTGCCGCTGTTCCACCAACCCACAGGAGCGGTCAGGCGTTTTATAGCCACCTTCAGCGTGTAACTGGAAAGCTTGGCCTCGTAAAGGCGCGGGCCGTTGGCTTCGTCCGAAGCGGTACCGGAAAGATAGGTGAACCCGGTAGTAAGGCCCATCAACGGGTAAGTCAGCGTGGAAGTGGGCTTTTCCACGTCGTAGCGGAAGAACATGGAAGCCACGGAAGAATCGTTGCCGGCGATATCGGTCGCCTTGGCGTCCACCTGGTAGCGGCGGTCGTTGGTGAAAGAAAGGGCCGCCTTGGTGTAGGTCCAGGAAGCGTTAACTCCCTGCGCGGGCAGCCACTGCGGGCAGCCGGCCCAGGCCGCGCCGTTGAAGCAGACCGGCCCGCCGTCCAGGTCCGTTATCTGCACCGCCACCGTGCTTACGCCGGTATTAGCGGAGACCTGCGCCGGCTGGGAGGAAGTTCCGGCCAGCGGGGTAGACAGGAGGATCTGGGAATACGCGATATTATTCAGCGGGAACACCACCGAGACGGACGGCGGCGTTATATCATAAGTAAAAGTATAAGTGGAGTACGCGGTCGAATAATTTCCGGCGTAATCCAGCGCCTTGGCCGTTACGGTATAGACCACGTCGTCTTTCAGCATGGCGGCGGGAACGGTGTAATACCAGGAAGTGGGGCCGGCCTTAGTGGCTATTATCCCGTAGTCCCCGGGCTGCCAGGCGGCAAGCGCGCTGTTCCAGTAGCGGGTCCCGTCCGTGCCGGTGGTCGAAATGCGCAGTTCGGTCCATTTCTGGCCCGCCAGGTTGTCGTTGGCCGTGCCGGAAAGTTCCGCCAAGGTTTTAAGGGCCGCCGCCGAAGGCGTGGTTATCAGCACGGCGGGCGGGGTATCGTCTACGATGAAACTTCGGAAATTAGTTCCCGGAACGATCACGCTCTCCTGGTTGCCGGCGCCGGTGTCGTCCTGCAGGCGAGAGTCGTCGGAAGAAAGCACCTCCGCCCTGTATTCCCTGTCTCCGGCCGGGAAATTTATATCCGACAGGTAGTCCCAGCTCCAGGTGGGAGCCGAACCTGAAACGGGCGCGGCTTTCCAGGCCGTTACCGCGGCCGCGGCGCCTGAGCTGTATACCACGCCGCCCTGCCAATACCAGGTATCCCCCGCCAGCAGGTAGGAAACGCGGAGGCTGGACGCCACCACCCCGGAGTTATTGGCCGCGTAAAAACTGTCCTGCGAAATGCCGCGGAACAGCGAGGAACTGGCGGCCTTGCCCACCTGGGAAGACCGGTACCGGCCGTTCATGCCGTCCCCGTCGTCCGCCGGGAACACGAAGGCGGAAGCGGGCGGGGCCTTGTCGATGGTGATGACCATCGAGGAGACGTTCACGTCCAGCTGGGTCTGCAGGTTCCCCGCCGAGTCCGTGGAGCGCACCAGCAGCATATACTTGTAGCCGCCGGAGAAATCGGAATCGAGGCCGGCCGGGGAATAGATCCAGGACGTGGCGTCAGGCGACAGGAAGCCGCTGGCCCCGGAAACTACCTGGATCCAGCGCGGAGCGGCCCCGGTAAGGTTGAAGCCGGAGCCGTCGTACCACAAGGGGGTAGTGTCCCACTTCTGTATGGCTATCTGCACGCCCTGGTTGGAATAGTTGTCCGAGGCGGTACCCGAGATCTGGGGCAGGGAATGCATGCCGCTCTTGTTGGCGTCGAACGGAACCACGATCTGGGCCACCGGCGGCGTATTATCTTTGATTATATGCCTGCCTACGGCGGCGGGGACCTCCGCCGCCAGCGGCTCGCTGCCGGGCGCGCCGAACTCGCTGTTAAGCGCCAGGTCGTAGGACCAGGGCACTATCCAGTACTGGGCGCCCTGGTTGACGGGATTGTCGATATAGGTCTGCAGCGCGGCGGGCAGGGTGAAAGAGAAAGTGTTGGGGTCCGCGACTACATTATTTACGGCCTCGAACCAGGCCGGGTTGGCGCCGTTGAAAGCGGAACCTACCGGGTTCCACCAGCCCACGGTGCCGGTCTCGCGCTTTATGGCCACCTTCACCGTGTAGGTGCCGAGCCTGGCCTCGTAATTCCTGGAAGCCGTAGGATCGTCCGAGGCCGTGCCGGAGATCTGGGTAAAGGTCTGCGCGTACCCGGCGGCGGGCGAGGTAATAGTAGAAGTGGGCTTCTCGTTATCGTACTTGAAAGTTACGGGCGCAGCCGCCGAGACGTTGCCCGCCAGGTCTATGGCCTGCGCCTCCACCTTGAAACGGTGGTCGTTGACGAAAGCGAGGGCCGCGCTGTTAAAACTCCAGTTGGGGGCGGCGTCGCCCTGCCCGGCCAGCCACTCGGGGCAAGGCCCGGTGAAATTGACGCCGTTGAAGCAGGCGTTGGCCCCGCCGTCCAGGTCCGTTATCTGCACGGTGACCGTGCTTATGCCGGTATTTGGGGTAGGCGCCTGTGTATTCGTAACCACACCGCCCGCCGGAGTGGAAACCAGCACGCCGGAATAGACCACGTTATCCGCCGGAAAAACCAGGGTAATACCGACCGGCGTAATGTCATAAGTAAAGGTATAGGTGGAGTAAAGAGTGGAATAATTCCCGGCGTAATCCAGCGCGCGGGCGGACACGGTGTAAACCACGTCGTCTTTAAGCATGGCCGGGGTAACCAGGCAGTACCACGAAGTGGGGCCCAGCGTGGTGGCCGGATTCCAGGTCTCTACGGTGGAAGTCCAAAGGCCCGTAGCCTTATTAAAATACTTGGTGCCGTCCACGCCCGTGGTGGACACGCGCACTTCCGTTAATTTAAAGCCCGAAAGAGCGCCGTTAGCCGTGCCGTCTATGCGGGCAAGCGTATTAAGGGCCGCCGCCGAAGGCGTGGTTATAAGCACGGCGGGCGGCGTGGCGTCCACTATGAATTTGCGGGAAGTGTAAGGCCAGGCCTCCCAGTTGCCCTCGCCTGAATCGTCGTAAAGCCTCGAGTCGTCCATGGACCTGACTTCCAGCAAATATTCCTGGTCGGCACCCAGCCAGGCTATATCCGTCATGTAGTCCCAGTTCCATACCGGGCCCGAGCCGGAAACCGAGGTATTCTGCCAGGCCGTATCGGAGGAAATAGCCACAAAAGCGCTGCCGTTCCAGTAATTAGTCACGGAGCCGGAAAGATAGCCCAGCCTTATCTGCACCGTTTTAACTCCGGAATTCACGTTGGCCGGCAAGTCCGAAGCCGTGCCTTTTAACTGCGTGGAATTGGCCGTCTTGCCTATAAGCCCGGGCTGGTAGCGCCCGCTCACCCCGTCCGAATCGTCCATAGGGGCGGCTATAAGGGCGGCAGGCGCGGTCTTGTCTATTTTAATGACCGTGGAAGAAATACCCACGGTAATAATATCCTGCGTATTACCCGCCAGGTCCACGGCGCGCTCCTGGATCAGGTAGCGGTAATTCTCCGAGAAGGCGGCGTCGAGCCCGGCGGGGGCGTAGATCCAGCTGGTGGCGCTGGGCGACAGGTAGCCGTTGGCCCCGGTGATGTCGATCCAGTTGGGCACGTCGCCCGTAATAGTGAACCCGGCGCCGTCGAACCAGGTCTGCGTGCCGGCGTACTTGCGGATGGCTATCTGCACCCTGGCGTTAAGGTGGGCGTCGAAAGCCGTACCCGAAATAGAAGGAAGAGAGCGCATGCCGCTGCCGTTAGCGTCGAGCGGCAGCAGGATGCGGGAGGTAGGAGAAGAGCGGTCCACGGTAAAAGTCATATCCGCGGCAACGCCGGTGTTGCCGGCCTTGTCGGTGGAGTAGAGCTGCGCCACGTAAGTCTGGTCCGCCTCCCAGGCGGCGCCGGTCAGAAAATAGTCGGTGGTATAAGAGGCAATGCCGCCTATCACCGTGGCGGGAAGATCGGTGTAAGAACCGTCAAGCGCGGTAAAAGTAGAAGCCTGCCAGTTCCAGAATTCGTTGGCGGACTGACGCTTGACACGGAAATAACTGGTTTTCAGCGCCCCGGGGGCTATATCTGTGATAGTGCCCTCCAGCGCGGTCACTTCTTTCATGAAAGCCTTGTCCGGGTAAGTGATGCCCAGAGCGGGGGCGCTGGAATCTATAACGAACTCGCGGCCGCCGCCGGGGTTCTCGTAGTAAAGATTTACCTCGTGCGAGGCCTTCGATTTTACGCGGTAGCTCCTGTTGCCGTTCCAGTCGCCGGTGGGCAGCGTGGTCTGCCAGTTAAAGCCGTCGAAGGACTGCACACCTATATACAGGTTGGGGTTGCCCAGTGCGGAGATCCAGGGAAGCCCGGAGTTGCCGGTATACACAAGGTCGTCGCCGGTGCCCTCGGTCAGGTCGGCGCCGTAATCGGTGATACGCAGCTGCACCGTGGTGGAGAAGATGGCCGTACCCATGATGGACATGCTGGGGTTGGCCTTCCAGTGCGGGACCGAGGCGTCCGGGGAAGTGATCCCGGAAAGAGGCAGAGGCGTGCGCAGCCGGAACTGGATCAGCGGGGAATTAAGCGCCGGGGAGCCGGGCCTAATGACCTCGTTGCCGGCCTTGTCCACGGCCTTGGCGAAGATCTGGTACTCGTACCCGGTATCCGAGGTTATCCAGGTGGGCGACGAAGGCCCGGTAGCCGACCACTTGTTGCCGACCGTATCCACGGTGGTGGCGTCAAAGAAAACTTCCGAGCCGGAAGCCCAGTTAACGCCGTTCCAGTAGCCCGCGGGCGAAACGCGGTAGTAGGAAAGCAGCACCTTGTTGACCACGCCAGGAGCCACGTCGGAGGCGGACCCTGAAATGACCGTAAGGTTGGTCTGCAGGTCGTCGCCGTTGGCGGGGTAGGTAACGCTGGACGAAGGCAGCGTAAAATCGGCGGCCACGTTGAACGCGGTGGAATACTGCACGGCCCAATTGCCGGCCTTGTCCCGGCCCTTGGCGCTGACCTCGTAAAAAACCCCGGTGGCCCACGGCGTGGCGTCAAGCTGCCACCAGGTGCCGTTGGGACTCAGCGTTCCGTAAAGCGAGACGTCGTTCCAGATCTCGGGCGCGCCCACATTGCTCCAATTGGAAATGGAACTGTCCCAGTAGAACCCGTCGGAGTTGCGCTTTATGCGGGCGTAAACCTTGCCTACCATGCCGGGCCAGTTATCGGCGGCAGTACCTTCCACCTTGCCCGACGAGGATACGTAACCGTTGGTCACCGGGTAGGTAACGGCGACAGTGGGCGCCTCCACTTCGTAAACGAAGGTGACCGTGCTCCTTTCATGCTCGTAGTTGCCGGCCCAGTCCCAGCTCTGGGAGAAAATATGATAAATGGTGTTTTTCTCCCACATCGCCGCGCCGTCTGGCGAAGGGCAGCCTGGATCGGTCTTGGAACAGATATAAGGCTCTTCGGAACTGTCGTAAGCGCCGTCGAGAGGGCTGGCCGTCTGCCAGAAGTTCATATCCACAGGTGCCACGGAAGTGGTGCTGACCCAGGTGGAACCGCTCCAATAGGAAGTGGTGTTCCCCAGTTGGCGCACCAGCGTGATATTGACCTTGTTTATCTTGCCTATGGGCGGGTTGTCGAAGCCGGTGCCGGAAATAGTGGTCAGCGTGCTCCAGTCGTTGGTATTATACCCGTCGTACGGGAAGCCTATGGCGCTATTGGGCGCCTCGGTGGGCATGGGCTGGTAAACGTCGTAAGTGAAGGTACGCGTGGTCAGGGGCGCGTCGTAGTTGCCGGCGCGGTCCGTGGCCTTGGCTATAACCCTGTACGAGGTGCCGTGCGCCCATATACTGGAGGGGTAGCTCCAGGTTCCGGAGGAGTAACCGACATAGGCCGCGGCGAGCCAGTGCCCCGCATCCTGGAGGTCGCCTATATCCCAGCTGCTCCCGTTATAAGTCTGCACCGGCGGCGGGTTGGCCTGCACGATATTGACCTTTACGTTATTTATGGACGGAATGTAGTTGACGGCCGCGTCCATGTCCGAAACCGTGCCGTTTATCACCGGCAGGCTGTTAGTATACCCGTTGGCGGGAATATTCGTTATAGTGGTTACGGGCCGCTTAGGGTCGACCACCACGTCCTTATAAGACAAGTTGGCATAAACCCCCAGTTTTTCCCTGTTGCCCGCCGGAGAAGGGGCGTTGCCGGGCTCCGCGGAGTCGCGGGCCTCGGACTTTATGCGGAAAGTTCCGCCGTTGGTCCATTTTCCTCCGCCGTCCACCCACGGGACCGCGGAAGTGTCCAATTCCCAACCGTAACCGGTAAGAGAACCGTTGTTCTTGATGGGGCCGAGGTCGCTGCGCCAGACGCCGCCTGCGGCGTCCCAGAAATAGCCCGCGAACGGCGCGTCCACCTTTTCTATATAGACATAAACTCCGGCCAGGCCGCCGTAAGGCACGGCCGGCAGGTCCACCGCGGTGCCCTGGATCTTGCTCATGTTCTTGAAGAAAACGTCGGACACGGATTGGTCCGCGCCGTCCTCGGTAATAAGGGTTACCGCCGAGGTAGGCACCGAGACGTCGTACTTGAAGCGGCGCTCGTTCACGCCGGGGGTAAACAAATTGTCCTTATTGCCTATAGTATCCACGGCGCGGGCACGGATGCGGTATTCCACCCCTTCCTGCCAGGCAAGGCCGCCGGGGACAGCATAAGTCCAATTGGGATAGCCGCCGCTGAGCACCGTATAGGTGCTGAAATTCCCTGAGGAGGCCCGCCAGGTTCCGCCCGCGCCGTCCCAGGCGAAAGCCGGGGCATCGGCGGGGTACACTATCTCAAGTTCCACACTGCCGATCTGGGAAGCCTGGGGCGCATCCTGCGCGGTGCCTGTTATGGCTGTCAACTTGTCGCGGAAGGCGGTGGCCGGGGTGTCTATATAGGTGGAAGGATTCTGGTTATCGCAGATAAAAGTGTTGGAGGAGGTCCCCACGTTCAGAACCGTCTGGTAATTACCCGGCAAGGAACTGTCCTTGGCTATACCGACAAGAAGGTAGGTGTTGCCGCCGGTCAGCGGCGGCGCGGTGTAGGTCCACGACGAAGCCCAGATATCGGCGTCCGGCATCTGGGTCACCGTGGGCTCGACAGTACGCCAGTCGCCGTTGTAATAATAAAGTTTATTGGTCTTATCGTAAAGTTTTATCTTTACCGTACCGCCCTTGGCGGGGCTTATGCCTGAATGTTGGTCATAATAGGTACCGTAAAAGACCGGGGTGGGACCGGCCACGCCGCCGTCCGCTGGGAAAGTGATAACAGAGGTGGGCGGCACGGCGTCCCAGTAAAAAGTGAAGGTCGAAAGAGCCAGCTCCTTATTGGGCAGGGGGTTGCCGGACGCGTCCACCACGTTGTCCTGCGCGCGGGAGGCTATATAATAAGTAGTCCCGGTGGTCATCTGGGTCGACGGCGGGATCTGGCCGTTGGCGAAATACTCGTGCCAGTTCACCAGGTAGGAACCGCTGCCGTCATCGGAGTTAAGCCAATAGGTGTCTATGTTAGAGGGCGGGGTGCCGGCTTGCCAGAGGCCGCCATCCCACCAAAACCCGCTCTTCCACAGCATCCACTTCACCAGGCTTATGTTGCCGTTCGGGGAGTTATCGGAAGCCGTGCCGCTTATAGTATCCAGGGCGCTCACGAAGATCCCGTTGGACGGGAAAGTCATGGTGGAATCGGGCACTTCGGCCGGCGGAGGCTGGTACTGGTCGAAATAGAAAGTATTGGTGTCCCATCCTATGCTGTAGTTGTTAACGCTGTCCTTGGCGCGGGAATAAATGTCGTAGCGGTTGTTATGCGCCCAGGTCATATAGTAGACCCAGCTCACGGTGGTACCCGCGCTGGCGGAAGCCGGGCCGGTGGAAACCCACACCGGGGCGCCGCCCCAGTCCGTCCAGGCCGAACCGGTCCAGACCTTACCGCTGGTTATGTTCCTTATGCAAAGTTCCACGCCGCCGGCGCGCATGAAATAATTGTCGAACGCGGTACCCGTAATGGCAGGCATAGAACTGCGCGAAGAACCGTTTATAGGCTGCGTAACCCCGGTGTCGGGAGGATCGTTATCGGCGGTCAGCACTATCGGGAGATCGCCGTGGGAGTTGGCGTAAGGCCGGGCGAAATTGGCTATGTTGTTATCGTTGGCCGCGTAAACGTAGTAGTCGCCGGTGCCGTTGACGGTAAGGCTGTCGGCGCCCGCAGGGACCACGTTATCCATATCCTTCATGTCCATGGGGGCCAGCCGGTAGTTGTTGCCGCTGCTGCTGCCGGGAGAGAAGAAATATACGTAATAAGACCAGCCGCTGGTCAGGGCGCCGCCGGGGAAGGATACGCCGTCAGCCGGCTGCCAGCCCCAGGTGGCGGAAATACCGGCAGCGGGGGAATAGACCGTGGTGTCTATAACTACGGTATAAGGCGGCACGGCCCTTACCACACGGATATAAAGGGAATCGGCGGGGTTGCCGACCTTCGTGAGGTAGGTTTTGGCTTTTATGATGTTTTTAGTGGCGGCATTCGCGGTGAAAAAATAACCCATCGCGCGGGTGCCGTAAACATTGCTCTGGTCCAGGATGTTCTGCAGGGAGTTAGGCGTGGTAGCGCTTATGGCGCCCTCACCCACGGCCAGGCCGGCTTCGTAGTTGCCAGAAGAAAAAGCGCCGTAAGGCTGGCCTTGGTAAGCCACCGAGGTGTCGGGCAGGGTATAGCGCACCACGAAAGTAGGCATGGCGTTGCCTACCTGGGAATAAGGCTCTACGCTGCTTTTAGAATAGTACACCTGCAGGTTATTATCGGTGGCACCGTTGGGGTAGACAAGGTTAAGCGCAGAGTCCTGGGTGTCGGCGTTTGAAAACCCGTAGACCACGCCGGCGCGGTAAGCGCCGCCGCTGGTCATGGAGGTCGGGCGCATCAGCAGGTAATAGTCCTGGCCGGCGGTAACCGGGAGGGAAAGCGTGCTCTGCGACTGCCAGTACGGGTAGCCGGAATTGGAACCGGACTGGTTTACGTTGGATTGCGCCAGGAAAGTCTGGGCGTTGGAAGTAGTCCCGAGGGTATCGGAAATGCCGATCAGCATACCCTGGTTGGAGTTCGGGGCGCGGCCCACCAGAACGGCGATCTGGTCCAGGTTGCCGGTGTACTGGGCGGTAAAACGGAAGGCTACGGTGGTCTTGGCTCCGGTGGAGCCCCAGTTGCGGCCGCGCAGTTCGTACATGGCGTACTTAACGCCCCACTCGTAATCCGCCGCAGCGGCCTTCTTCTGCGAGGCCAGGATAGTTATGGCGGAAAAAGCGCAAATAGCCGCCGCCCGGAATATCCGGGCCGCGAGTCTTGCCGCTTTATCCTTACCTTTTAAGGCCATCATTTTTACCAAACGCAAAGAACACCCTGCCAGGAATATTTTTTTCCTGTGCCGGGTCATTCAATGCCCTATTATTATAATAAATTAATAAAGTTACGAAAAGGTTACAAACTGGCAAAATAGTTGTTGCCTGGCCTGGAAATAGAAAAACCGCTGCGGCAAAAGCCGCAACGGCGTTTAAAAACGCGTAACAGAGGGCACAGGACCTCTCTTCCATAGTCGTCTTCGGCAGCCAGGCAACCCCCGCTGGGCCCTAAGCTTTGCGCCGCCGGCTTTGGCCGGCTTTGCTATTATCGGATCTAAAATAAACACCCCGCTCTTTTGGGACACACACCGCACGCCGCCGCTAACCTGCACACTGCAGCCTGCACCGCACCGCGTCTGTCTGCGACCGCAACTTCGCCGAAACTACGCCGCACTACGCTGCGCCAAAAGAGCGGGGCACCGCAACCACACTACGCTGCGAATATATTATAGCAGATAAGTCCGGTTTGTCAAGGCCATGGCCTTGACAGGTCAAGGATGGCGCTTGCGCCTGAAAAGATAGGCCGAGGCCTCGGAGTTGGAAGGCTCCAGCTTCAGCGCCTCTTTGTAGGCGGCCTCCGCCGCGGGAGCGTTTTTTTTCGCGGCGTAAACACGCCCCATCATTACGTAAGCCAGCGCATTGTACGGGTTGAGAGACAAAGCCTCGCGGAAAGCGCGCAGCGCCTCATCCCCCCGCCCATGTTCGGCGAGCGTCAAACCCATATTATAATAGGCGGCGTCCAGCCAAGGCGCGGCCCCGATCACCTGCCCATAAACGGACAACGCTTCCTGCCAGCGCCCTGTAAGGCTGTAAAGCGCCGCCAGGTTCATCAGGGATTTATAAGCCCTCCCGCTGGAGAAAAAGACCGCTCTTTCAAAAGCAGTTATGCTCTTATCGTAAAGCCCAAGATCGTGATACGCGGCGCCCAGCGTATTATACGCGTCCACGAAAGCCGGATCCGCCTTCAAACTGAGTTCCGCGGCGTTTACGGCCTCCCCGTAGCGCTTTTCATTCAAAAAGGCCACCGCCAGATTGTTGTAGGCGCGGGGAGAAGGGGAAGAAGCTATGGTTTTTTCCCATAGCAGCACCTCGCTTTTCCAGTCCAGGTTCCGGTAGACCGTCCGCCCGCCCAGAAGCAGCGCCGCCGCGGCCACGGCGGCTATGCCGGCCGCGCGCCGGATTTTCCCCGCCCCTCCGCGCATAAACAGTACCGCGCCCCAGGCCAGGAAAGCGCAGAAAGCCGCGCTTGGCAGGTAAAGACGCTGCTCCGCCAGCGGCCGCCCGGGAATATAAATTATGTTCAGGACCGGCACGGCCAGGGCGAAGAAAGCCGCCAGCCAGAAAGCCCCCTCGCGTTTTTTTAGCGCATACAGGGCTGGTACAGCCGAGGCCGCCGCCAGGGCTATCAGCGCCGCCAGCACCCCGGCCGTCCCGGCCGGCACGGCGCGCTCGATGGACAGCCTGACCGGCCAGACGAGTATTTCCAGGTATTTCCCGGCGGTTGCCGCGGCGAACAGCGCGTGCGCCGGCAATCCGCCGGGGAAACCGCCGCCCCCGCCCATGGACTTCTCCCTGAACAGCAGGTAGACCAGCAGCAGGGCATAATGGGGGACAAGGGAGTACCAGCCGTCAAGAACAGGTTTACCCTCTTTGTCGTTTAAATACAATAGCAGCAGGGTGAGCACGAACGGCGCGGACAGCGCCATCTCTTTGGCCAGGAAGGCGGGGACGAGGAGCGCGGCCGACAGGACGCACAGCGCGGCTCCGGCTTTCCGGCCCGGCGCCAACCCCCGCAGGAAAGCCGCGTACGCGGCGGCCGAGGCGAAATAGAAAAGGGCGCACAGAATGTCGGACCGGTTCTTTATCCAGGCCACGGATTCCGCGTGCGCGGGATGCACGGCGAACAGCAGCCCCGCTACGAACGCCAGCACAGGGTCGCCGGAAACGAGCAGGCAGAACAGCCACACGAGCACGGCCGTAAGGCAATGGAGCAGCACGTTCGTAAGATGGTAGCCGCGGGCGTCGTTTTGCCAAAGAGCGTAGTCCAGCGCCAGCGTAACGCTCCGGAGCGGCCTGTAACGCGTCCCCTGGCCGGCCTCGTACACGTTTACGTAGCCCGGCCTGAAAAAGACCGGCAGGTTCTTAAGGGTCCTTATGTGCACGTTCTCGCTTACGATATCCACGTCTTCCCAATGAAAAACGGGGTTTATCGAATTCGCGTAAACGAGGAACGCGGCCAGAAAGACCAGCGCCGCGCCCAAAGCCTTACTTCTTAATATTTTCTCCAAGCGTCTTCCTCAACTTTTCGGCTTTTTCGGCCGCTTTCTTGTGCCCCGGGTCCAGCTGCAGGACGCGCACGAATTCGGAAAGCGCGTCGAGGTTCATGCCTTTATCGAGATAGGCGTTGCCAAGGTTATAATGCGCCGGGAAATAGCCCGGCGAAACCTGAACGGCCCGCTTGAACATAGCTATAGCCTCGTCCTTCCGGCCCGACATATCCAGCAGTATCCCGTAGTTATTCAGCGCGTTCACGCTGGCCGGGTGCTCTTTAAGCAGCCGCTCGTAAGCGGCCAGCGCGCCCGGAACATTTCCCTGCTGCTGCAGCAGGACCGCCTGGTTGTACATCGCGTCCTCAAAACCCGGGTCCATCGCCAGCGCCTTGCCGTAATACTCCCCCGCCTTGGCCGCGTCCCCGGCAACCATGAAAGTAATGCCCAGCATGTTGACCGCCGCCGCGTTCGACGGATCTTCCCGCAGCAGTTCCTCCAGCAGCTTCCGTGTTTTAAGCGCCTCGCCCTCGGCCAGATATATTCTCGAAAGCCCGATGATAGCCTCGGAAACCCCGCCTTTCCGGAAAGCCTCGGCGTACATGCCCTCGGCCGGGCCCAGTTTCCCGGCGTTGAATAGGATCGCCCCGAGGTTAAGATAGGGCTCCACCCCGGAAGGGTCCAGCTTTATGGCGGCCTGATACTCGCTTACGGCGTCGTAGACCCTGCCGGTACGCTCGTAAGCCACACCCAGATTGGAATGCGCCCTGGCGGAGCCGGGAGTCTGCCGCACCGTCTTTTCCCAGAAGACCAGCGGGTCCTTCCAGTCGAGGGACCTTACGTACGAGAGCGCCGAAAAAAGCGGCAGCAGGATTAACAGCAGCCAGAGGCCGGGGGCTGTGCCTCCCAGCACCCCGCCGCCGAGGAGGGCGACCGGCACTACGGCCATATACAGCCGCTGTTCGGCTATCGGCCGGCTCACCATCAGCCCCGTAGCGGAAACCGAGATCACCGCGATTATGGCCCAAAGAGACAGGAAGAGGGCGAGGCGGGACTTTTTACGCCAGAAATACACCGCCAGCGCGGCCATGAGCACCGGGCCGATAAAGTCTATCCCTGTGACCAGCTGGCGCTCCGCGCTCAGGCCGAACGGGAAGAACAAAAGGCGCATATATTGCGCCATCGCCAGGGCCGAAGAATACAAATGGGGCCCGGAACCGGCCCCCGGACTCCGCAGGAAGATCAGGATAAACGCCACAAAAGCCCCGCTCATCAGCCAGGCCGGCAAAGTCTCTTTCAGAACGTCCAGCGGCCGCTCCTCTTCGACTATGAAGAGATACAGCGAGACGGTGGCGCAGAGCGCCGCGGCGGACTCCTTGGAGAAGAGCGCCAGGATATAAAGCGGAGAAAGTTTCAGCCATTTGACGGCCCGGCCCGAGGCCGAAGAACGCAGCCTGAGGAACAGCAGGAAGAACGACAGGGAAAAAACAGCCATCAGCAGCTCGGTCCGGTTCTTGATCCAGGCCACGGCTTCCACGTGGACCGGATGCACGACGAAGAGGGCCGCGGCCAGGAACGCCCCGAGCTCCGCCAGCCCCAGTTTCCCGGCCAGAAAAAAAAGCAGGATGGCGGCGATAAGGTCCAGAACGATATTGGTGAGATTATAACCGAACGGCTTTTCCTGCCAGAACTGGCGGTCCGCCATGAAGGTAAGCGCCCGCAGCGGGCGGTAGCGGCCCTCCGCGGCCAGCGCGTTCTGTTTCCAATAGGCCGGCGTGAAGACCTCGAGAACGCCGGCCTGGGGGCGCATCCCCTGGTCTTCCTGGATCAGAGCCTCGTCGTCCCACACGAACGTGCCGAAGAGCGAAGGCGCGTGGACGGCGAAAGCCAGGATAAAAAGCGCCAGCAGGTATTTGGCCTTCCCGGATTTAAAGCGATCGGCTGATATTTGCATAAGTTATAGGCGGCGGAGCCCGGCGGGCGAAAGCGCGCGTACTAGATTCTACTTTTCATTCCTATCACAGGACAAACGTTTTCTAGGGTCTCCCGCCGGCTCCGCCTCCTCCTCATTGCGACGGCGTCGTAAAGCAGCGCCGCGGCAGTCAGCAGGGAGATCAGGGCCCCCGCCAGGAACGAGAAGGGCAGGTAGCGCAATTCCACGTCATAACTGCCTGCTGCGGGCAGTTCCACCCCCAGCAGGCCGTTACTATCGAAAACCCTGCCCTTGTCGGAAGAGAAATCGCGGCTGTAATTCTGGTTCACGGTAACGGTATCCGGGCCGGACAGTTCCGCGTGTATGCCTATGCGGTTCGGAGTGAAGCGCGTTATGCGGGCCAAGTTCGCGCTGTTGGCGGTAAAAACCTCCCCCCGGTACCTGGGGTTGGGCCGTAAGACCGGCTCGAGTTTCAGATACTCGGCGATAAAAGCGGGCTGGGGGTTCTCCGGCAGCAGTATGGCCCCGTACCAGTTCAGCGTTCCCACGCCCTGGAGCTGGTTAAAATACATCCGGGTCCAGCGCCTGTCGTCGCTGGGAAGCGCCTCCCTTACCTGGGAAAAGGATCTTTTGAGAGCGGCGGAATACTTAAGCTGGCTTAGCGGTCTCCCGTCAAATTGCCGCCTCATGCCCGCGCTGAAGACCAGCGGGGGAAGCAGGGCGACGCAGAAGAAACCGGCCAGGATGTAGTTCCTCGCCCCGGATCTCAAAACGCCGCGGAGAAGATCCACGAAAGCCCCCCCTCCCAGGCAGATAATGAAAATAACGAAAAAGTTGAAATATTTGAACGGAAGCCCGATCATATTGTAGAACGGCAGGTGCCATAAAGGCTTCAGGATATCCACCGGCGCGTACATCCCCATGGAAAGGAACAGGAAGACCGTAAATAACACGCCCCATCTCCAAAGCCTTCCGGCTTCAGCGGCCATTGCGGCCAAGAAAGCCAGCAGAAGCGCTGGGCCTACATAAAGCTGGTTCAAGCCGAGCGGCGAGACGTTCCGCTCGTTTAACCCCAGAACAAGCCCCTTGAAGAGCATTTTGGCGGTATACCCCATCATGGCGGTCTGCGGATACAGGTTCGGATGCGTATCAACCTTCGCGTTAAATATCCCTCCTTTCATGGAAAACAGCTCCATGACCGGCAGGATCTTGACGGCGCTGAGCAGTATTCCTGCCGCCACGAACACGAAAAACTTTTTATAGACCGAAAGGTCAAAATGCCATTCTCCGCCAGGCGTCTTCTCCGCTCCGGAAAGGGAAACGTAAAGGAACAGGAAAAGCATCACGACAATGAAAACCAGTTTGCCGTCCATGGCTATCGTGAACAACAAGAGCGAAAGGGGAAGCAGATTACGGCCTGTCTTCCGGTAGCCGCCGTACAGCAGCAGGATGAGCGGTGTGAGAAAATAGTAAAGCTCGTTGATATTCCCGCCGACGATGCGCATATGGAACCAGCCGCTGAAGGCCAGCGCCAGCGCGGAAAAAAGCGCGGCCGGCCTGCTGTACCCGCACTCTTTCTCGGCGAACTTGAACATGCCGGCGGCCCCGGCCAGGAATATCAGCAAAGCTATAAGTTTAAGACCCGCCGTCTCCCCGAAAACCAAAGTAAGCAGGACGAACGGGCTAAGGGACGGGTCCTCCGGGTCTCCCAAAATAGGGTACCCGCCCCCGATATATGGGGAACGCAAAGGGAATTGGCCGAACTGGAGCAGGCTTTTGCGAAAGAAGGCGTGCCGCATCGATAACTGGAGCAGGTCCTCGTTGTAATGCGGCCAGGCAAAGTCATGCCGGATCAGGAAAACCGCAACCGCCAAACCCATGAGCAGGAGAATGAACAGCCATTTTTCGCTTTTAAGCGTTTCGAGGGCGCGTTTTACGCTCATATCTTCTGCTATTTAGTCTTACCTGAGTACGGCACGGGGCGGCGCAAGTCCGCAAGCCTTTTTGCGGCGGCAGAACGGCTGTTCAGCCGCAGCGCCTCCGCGAACATCCTTTCGGCTTCCGCAGGCCGCTTTTCGAGCAGCAAAATTTCACCCAGCGTCAGGTAGGCCGGTTCGAAATAAGGGAACAGCGCCGCGGCCTCGCGCGCCGCCGCCAGCGCCTCGTCCGGCATCCCCGCGCGGGCGTAGATCCTGGCAATATTAACGCGTGCGTCCGGGCTGTTCAGGTCCATCTCCAGGCCCAGGCGGGCCGAGGCCAGGGCCTTTTCGCGGGCACCCGAGCGCAGGTAAATTTCCGCCGCGAGAAAATACACCTCCCCGTCCGGCGGCCCGGCCGCCTCGGCTTTCAGGCAGAGGTCCAGGGCCCCTGCGTAGTCCCCGGCGGCGCTTTTGGCGGAAGCCAGGCCGGCCAGCGCCGAGCTTGAGCCCGGGAAAGCGCGCACATCCGCTTCCGCCAGGGTCAGCGGGGTGCGCCAGTCCGCGTTGCGCGCCCAGATCCTGCCGGCTGAAGCCAGCAGGAGCAACGCGAGAACCGGGACTGATATTTTCCGCCATGCGGCCCGGCTCCAGGCTTTGGCAAAACCCAGGCCTGCTAGCAGGCAAAAGAACACCGACGGGATATACACAAAATGCTCCTGCAGCACGCTGGTAAGGGGCACCAGGCCGGAAACGGGCAACAAAGCGAGAATGAAAGAGATCAGGCTAAATGCGTAGATCTTGTTCTTCGCGTAAAAATACACGGCGCCCGCCAGCGCGGCCAGGAACAGCCAGGCCAGCGCTATGTGCGGGCCGGAAAACAGCCCCGCCGCCGGCAGGATCCTGTCTATTTCCACGCTCAGCGCGGCCGGCCAAACCAGCAGTTTCAGGTAATAGACGACCAGAACAGGGAATTTTACTACGGCGGCCGCCGCCCCCGCCAGCGTGAAGCCGAACGCGCCCTGGGACGGCACCTTATCGATAAAACCCGGGCCGGCCTTGAAGTAGAAAAGCCGCCACAACAGGAAAACCAGGGACAGACCCGCGCCTAAAGCCGGAGTTTTCCAGTCTTTCCGCAGGTCCCCGTAGTAATAGGCATAAACCAGGAGCAGCAGCGGGAAAGCCAGCGCCATTTCTTTGCTGAGAAGCGCCAGGGAAAAGGCGGCCAGGGAAAAAAAGCGTTTTTCGTTCAGATAAGCGAGAAAGGAAACGAGCAGGAAAAACAGGCAGAGGATATCGCATTGCCCGTTGGAAACGTAATTCAGCGCCTCGGTCTGGGCGGGGTGCAGCAGGAACAGCACGCCGGCGGCGGCCGCCGCCCCCGGAAGCCCGGAGACGGCCAGGATCACCCAGCACAGGAGCGCCGCGTTAACCGCGTGCAGCAGCAGGTCGAACAGGCGCCACAGCCGCGCGTCTAGCCCGAAAGCCTTGTATTCCAGCATACGGAGCGCAACCACTACGGGCCGGTAGGCCACCGCCCCGTTCAGCTGGAAATAATCCCTGGAAAATAGTCTGGGAAATGACGACAACTCCCTTATGGCCGCGTTGTTCACTATATGCGGCAGGTCGTCCCGCTGGAAACCATTGCCCAACGAATTGGAATAGACGGCAAAACACAAAAAGAACGCCGCCGCGAGCAGCGGGGAACTTTTTATGAGATCTGTAAATTTTGACATAGCTGATCGGCCGCGTCGTTCCGGGCGGCAGGCAACCGCCCGTCTTACTTGCGGGCCAGGGCCAGGTTATAGAACAGGGGAAAAGGCATGGGCTCCGCCTTAACCACGGAAAAACCCGCGGCCGAAAGCGCGGCTTTCAGCTCCGGCAGGCTGTAATTCCTGAAATGGTCGCTCTTCTTCATCCCCGTAAGCACGGTCATCTTTTCGTACAGCGGGAACACGGCTATCACGCAAAGCGCGCCTCCTGGCTTAAGCACCCGCCGCGCCTCGGCCAGCCCCGCGGCGGCGTCTTCCACGTGCTCGAGCACCGAGCTCATAAAGGCGAAGTCGAAAGAGGCGTCCGGGAAGTCCAGTTTCTCCGCCCGCCCCGGGCGGACCCGGATCCTGGGGTCGGACGCCTTAGCGTAGAACCGCTGGTCCGGCTCTATGCCCTCGCAGGCCGCGCCGGGCAGCCTGTCTTTTATGTAGGAGAGGAGCCTGCCGTCGCAGGCGCCGATGTCCAGCACCGAGGGACTCTCGTTCCCGGGCGCTGCGGCCCGGAGACAGTCAAAAACGGCCTCGCAGCGCTTGCGTAATTTATAAGCCGCAAAAATATTCTTGTTCCTGCGTTTCAGGTAAGACAGGTCCATCGGCGCTACGGGACGGGCAAGGCCGCAGTAGAATATACGGCGTAGACGCTGCCGGAAGCAGTATCGTCGGTAAAAGCCACCGTGCCGTCCGAGCCGGCCTGCGGGGGCGCGCTGATAATGCCCGAGTCGGGCGCTACGGGGCCCCACTCGGTAGAACCGGCGGAATTTATTCCGTACAGATCGGTATCGCTGTCCACCACGTAGACGGCGCCGCCGGGGCCGGGCGCGGCGGAAAAGTTAACGGCGGTGAGCGCCGGCACAGGCGTGAAAGGCATGCCGGCTCCGGTACCGGAACTGACCTTGTACAACACTGATGCCGGCGCCAGCGAGTCGTAGGAGTACAAATATACCCCGGCGTCGGTGCCCAGCACCGGGTTGTCGCTGACTACGCCCGTAAAAGGGAAGCTGGTCCCCCATTTATCGCTGCCGTCAGCTTCCCAGGCATGAAGGGCCGTGTCTACCCAATAAATAGTTCCATCTGACGCTATGGTCAAAGGCACGGAAATCCCGGACATGTCGGTAGCGGTGGAGGCAATAAGCCCCTCAGGGGGGATTGAGTAAAGTACGTCCGAGCCGTCCAGCAGGTAAATGGTCCCGTTCGCGCCTATTGCCGGCGGCCCGGGGATCCCGGTCAGGTCCGTGAAGGTGGACACCCCTATGCCGCCGGGGGTTACCTGGTAAAGGTTGGCGCTGTCGTCGTAAACGTATGCCGTCCCGTCGGGTGCTATCACCGGAGGCACTGAAACGGTGGTGGCTGAAACGAAGGGGGTTGCCCACTTGGAACTCTTGTCGGGATTAAGGGCGTATGTTTTCCCGCTGTCTGTAACCGCGTAGATGGTCCCGTCCCCGCCAATAACCGGCCCGAAACTAGTGTTAAAGTTGTCCGGGCTTTCAAGTGTAAAAACCCACTTTTCCAAACCGTCGGTATTTACCGCGAAAAGCCTGTTATCGGCCGTGGCGTAGACTATGCCCCCGTTCCCCACTGCGGGGGATACGAGAAAATTAGCCGCGGTCGAAGGCGTGAATTTCCATTTAAGGGTGCCGGGCGTCACCGCCGCCACGCCCACGCTCCCGGGGGCGGCGGCCTTGCCGTCCGAGACCACGCAGTTCACCGAATAAACTCCGGGTGTGGACGGCGCCAGCCAATACACGCTGGCACCCGAAGTCCCGCTCAGCGTGCCGGACGCGGCGGACCAGGAATAGTGCAGGGTGTCCCCGTCGGGATCGATAGCGGAAACCGAAAGCACGGCAAGCCCCCCCGCCGCCACGGTAGTGGAGATAGCGGTTACGCTCACGTTCGCGGGCGCCTGGTTGGCAGCGGCGCCGGCCAGTTGTCTGGCGTGCACTTTATCGTCCAGCTTCGAGACCTGCTTTTTAACGGCGGCCGGGCGGCCCAGGCTGAACCCGGCGGACGCGGCCCCGGCGAAAAAACACAATATAAAAGCAGTCAATATTTGTTTTCTCATTATTTAACACCGCCGAAGTAAATGTTGACGCCCAGGTTAAGCAGGAACTCGAGTCCGCTTTCCATCAGGGCGGTGTCCTTGTCTTTCACCGACACGTACATGGCGCCCAGGTCGGCCTGCACCGAGAAAGTACGGTTAAGGCGGTACTCCGTGCCGGCGTAGAGCCCGGCGCCGAAACCTTTGCCTTTGGCGTAGTCGCCCTTGAAGCCGAGGTAATCCGCCTCCGCCGCGAAGTAAGGGCTCAGGCCGCCCTGCCGCAGGGATCCGGGATATAAATAATAACGCAGGCCGCCCACAAAAACATGGTCCTGGCCCTGGCCCAGCAATTCCAAAGCTTTGCCGTCGGCCACGAAATAACGGACCCCGGCCCCGGGATAGTTTATGTCGAGGTTATAGCTGCCGGCTTTGTGCTCCAGCGGAACCGCCGCGCCCGCGGCGGCGGCTACGGGCGAAGAAGAGACCGCCGGAGTTTCTTCGGCGCAGAGGCACAGAGGGAATAACGCGGATATGGCTAAACAAATTACGTGTTTTTTCATTTAAAACCGGTTCCTGACAGTTCGCGGCGCGTCTTCAGTTACACGGCTTTCTTACGAAACATCTTGATAAGTTTCAGCAAGCTCAGCGTGTCCAAAGAGACCAGGAAGCAGAAGATCACGAAGTCGAACTGCGTGTTGTATTTGGCTATGTAATGAAACCCGAGAAAGAATATTGTTCCCATATTGGTCCTCCCCCGTTATTTAAACACTATTCTACAATAACTTTCAGCACCCGTAACGGATAATTTTTCAGGTAAACGAAGAAGCGGCGGTCGCCCCGCAGCAGACCGCCGAGAAGCTCCAAGGGCTTAAGCAGGAAAGCGGGGATGAATCGGAAGGCGCGCCAGAGACCGGAGCTGGCGGCGAGGCCCAGCGCCCGGCCTCCCGGCAACCCGTAAAGTTTGAAAAGTTTGCGGAAGGCCGAATCCGCGCCGCGCATGCCGGGAGCGGCCCTGTCGCCGCTGAAAAAATCTCCAGCCTCTACGGAGGCCTCGTCCACATACCCGCCTTTTACGGCATAGTCGGTTACCCCGAAGCCTTTGTAATACACCAGGTTATGGCATTTTATCCGGTTAAGGCCGGCCAGCGCCGAGAACCGGCGCGCGGCTTCGAGATGGTCCGCAACGCTTTCCCCGGGCAGGCCGAAAATATAGTCGGCGTCGTAAGCCAAGCCGGCGGCGGCGCAGGCGGCAAAGGCCTTCTGCACCGCTTCCAAGGTTTCAGGGCGCTTCAACACGGAAGAACGGATCCTTTCATTGAAGGTCTGCAGGCCGAATTCCACGCAGTAACAGCCGGCGTCCTTAAGCATGGCGGCCGTCACCGGGTCGAAGGCGTCCGCGCGGCCGAAACACTTGAAGGGCACGCCTATCGCGGTCTTGTAAAAAGCGAGGAATTCCTTCAGCCAGGCCTTGTCCGCGGTAAAGACCGAATCTTTGAAGGTTATCTCGCGGGTCCCGAAGCGTTTTTTCACCGCCGCCAGCTCTTCTATCACCCGGGCGGGCCGGCGCAACCGGGCGTAACCGGGGCCGCAGGCCTTCCGGTAGTAGGGTTCTTCGCAGTAGGAGCAGGCGCCCGAGCAGCCTTTGCCGGCATAAGCCATGTAGCTGGTCCGGAAGTCCTCGTAAGGCGCGAACAGGTCCAGGTCCGGCAGCGGCAGGGCGTCCAGGTCGGCCAGGCCTTCGCCCCTGAGCTTTTGCGGCAGCTGGCCGGGCAAAGCCTTCAAGAACCCCCCGAACACGCCCTCCGGCTCCCCCAACAATCCTATCGAGGCCTCGCCTCCTATCGAGGCTTCGCCTCGACAGGAAACCATGGCGATGCGGCCTTTGTAATGGGACTCGCTGAGTATCTTTATAAAATTTTCTATCCAGGGCCTGTTGGTGAGGTTTTCCAGCAGGACTATCCAGTCCGCGCCGGAGGCGGCGGCCTTAACCGCGGTTTTCCGCGGGTCGAACAGCAGGCGGTTAAGCCAGGGCAGGCTTAGGACATTGTCCGAAACGCCGAAGAGGTCGGGGTCGTAGGCCAGCGAGGTGGTATGGCCGGCGGCTTTGGCCATGGCGGACAGGGTCTCCAGAGTGCGGGAGTCCCGTACCCAGTACCGGCCTTTGTACGCGAAAACGAGCTTACTCATTGCCGGCCTTCCACTTCACGCGGCGGGCTATCACCTTAAAGATGTTCTCGGGGTAGGCCAGGAAACGGCCGCCGCCCCTGGAGAACATCATGGCCAGGAAAGCCGAGGTCTTGCGGAAGAATTCGGCGAAGGACCGGCATTTGAGGGCGTGACGGAGCAGGAAGAGCGGCCGGGAGTGGTAGCTTTTGTAGGCCCAGCGGGCCAGCTCGTCCACTTGCTCGTTGGTCATGCCCTTCAGCCAGGGCCGGGGCAGGTCGCGGTCGGTTTCCTTGCCCAGCACCCAGTCCCGCCAGTAATCCTTGCCGGTGGACTTAACCATGTCCTTCCAGAGCGGGGTGAGCGGCTTGGCCAGCAGCTTGGAGAACTGCACGTAGTCCAGGTCCAGTTTCTTGGCGAACTCCACGGTCTGGCGCACCGATTCGCGGGTTTCGCCCGGGACGCCCACCAGGAAGAAGCCCAGGTTCTCGAGGCCGACCCTGCGGGAAGCCCGCATGGTCTCCACTATCTTCTCGAGCTTTATGCCTTTATTGAGCGTATCCAGCGTGGCCTGCGAGCCGCTCTCGATGCCCCAGTAGATGCGGCGGCAGCCGGCGGAGTACATGGCCTTCATCAGCTCGGGGTCGGCGGTGTCCACGCGCGAGCGGCAGGCCCAGTTGATGTCCAGCTTCTCCCGCTTGATGCCGGCGCAGATGTCCAGCACGCGCTGGCGCTCGCCGGTGAACTCGTAGTCGAAAATGTCTATCTCGCGCACGCCGTCGCGCTCTACGCATTCCTTCATCTCCGCCACCACGGTGGCCGGGGAGCGCGGGTTGTACTCGCAGCCGCCGGCCTCGCAGAAGGCGCACTTGAAAGGGCAGCCCAGCGAGGTGATCATCACGGTGAAGTTCTTGCGGCGCGTGGGGAACTCGGCGTAGAGGTCGTTCGGCAGCAGGTCGCGCGCGGGGTTCGGGAAGGCGTCGAAATTTATCTTCTGCGGGTGCGGGTTAACCACTATTTCCGCGCCCCGCTTCCAGGCCAGCCCGGGCACGGCGGAAAGGTCGGTCTCGCCCCGCTCCAGCGCGGCGAACAGGGCGGGGATGGTGTAGTAGGCCTGCTCCACGCAGCCGAAATCTATCTCGGGGTGGCTGACCGACTCGTTGGGGTAGACCCGCAGGTTGTAGCCGCCCACCAGCACCTTGCACTTGATCCCGGCCGTGTGCAGCTCCGCCCGCAGGTACTTCAGCCAGGAGAGCGTCTCCGGGAACATGTAGGTGGTCATCATCGCGCCGACCACGTCGGGGCGGAATTTCTTCAGCGCGGCGGCCACCTCGGGCATGGTCAGGCGCAGGCTGCGCGCGTCGATCAGGATCACCTCGTGGCCGGCGGCGCGCGCTATGGAGGCAACCCAGCTCATCGACAGCGGCGGGAACAGGCCGAAATAGCGCTGCACCACGCGGAGGTTCTCCTCGTGTGTCTTGTAGGAAAAAGGGTTAAAAACCAGCGCTAATCTCATATTTTATGGCGAGGTTGAACCTTGGCATGGCGAGGTTCAACCTCGCCGGACAACACTTCCTTCGCAGCCTTCAGGACCATTTCCGGGGTTATGCCGGTGACGCAATCGTTGCCGGCGCGAACACAGTTAAGCTCCTTGCCTTTCAGCGTATCGATGCAGGGACTGCAAGGCAGGCCCAGGTAAAGCGCTTTGTGCTTAGGCCCCAGCGGGGCGTAGCCGGCCGGGGTTTCCGGCCCAAAGATGGAGACGGTAGGGCAGCCCATTGCGGCGGCTATATGCAGCGGGCCGCTGTCGTGCGTTATGAACAGCCTGGCCCGGGCGAAAAGCCCGGCCAGCCGGCGGTAATCCAGCCGGCCCGAAAGGTTCAACAGCCCCGGCCGCTCCGGCATCTCGACCCGGCGCTGGCTGATGGCCGCGATCTTATATTCCCCGGCTTCGAGGAGGCGCGAGAGAACGGCCTCGTAATTTGCGCGTGGCCAGGCTCGCTCCGGCATTATATCCTTGCGGTCATAATTGAGCACGATATAGCGCTCTCCCGGTTTAAGCCCTTCGGGAACGTACGGCTCGCACTCGAGCGGGCCGGAATCCCTGGCCTCGGCCTCCGCCCCCACGGCGCCAAAGATGGCCCGGTAGTTGGCGGTCATATGCGCGCCCAGGTCCAGGGGCACGGTAATGTCGTGGAAACCGCCGCGCCAGACCCCCTCTTTTTTGAACCCTGCGGAACAGGCGGCTCCGGCCAGGCCGGTGAGCACGGCGGAGAAACGGCTCAGGAATTCCAGGTCCAGCAGCAGGTCGTATTTTTCCGCCCGGAGCGCCGGCAGCGCCCTGGCAAGATCTTTAAAGAACAGCGGCAGCCCCGAACTGATCCGCAACGATATTACTTTACCGGCGGCGCCCGTCATACCGGCGAGCTGAGCGTTCACGTCGAGCGTGAGAAAATGTATTTCAGCCCCGGGATAGCGGCGCTTCAGCGCGCGGAACCAGGGCGCGCCCATCACTATGAGCCCGCCCTCCCAGAATTTCAGAACAAGTATTTTAGAAGGGGCTTCCGGCAGCGCCGCGCGGGAACTTTTTTTAAAGCCCGACAGCAACAGGCAGGCGAAATACCCGGCGTAGCGGTCGAGTACCCTCGCCGCCGCTATATTGATCATTTCTTCTTTGCCGGCCTGGCTTTAGAAGGCTTGGCTGCCGCAGGCTTCCTGGAAACCGCCGCGGCTTTTATCTCGGGGTCGGCGTCGGAAACGTGCTTGAGCAATTCGGCGTCGGCGGCCGGGGTTTTCATCCTTGAAAGAACTTCGGCGGCCGCGCGCCTGGTCTTAAGCGTACCCTTCCGGTCCGACAGCACCCCACCTATGATGCTCGCTGAGGACGTGCTGGCGCTGACGGAAAGAGAATTCACTACGGCCAGCCTGACGGGCTCCGAGGAGTCGGCGGCAAGCGCCTTAAGTTTTTTTTCAGCGGCCCGGTCGTTCGGCAGCCGGGACAACGGAGCCGCCGCCGCCTGCCTGACGGCCTGGTTGGAGTCGTCCGCCGCCGAGGCGGCGCACGAAACGGCCCAGGTGGAAACGTTAACGTCGAGAGCCTCCACTATCTGCGTGCGCAGATACGGGTCTTTTTCGGCCTGGAACTGTTTGGAGAGCGCCTCGTACGCCGCGGGCGTGCGCTGGGCGCCGAGGAAGTAGATGGCGTCGAGGCGGTCTTTGGCGGCGGCGCTGTTAAGTGCCGCCAGCGCGGCGGCGGTATCCTTAACCGCGGCCGCGCAGGGTAGGACGAAAGTTCCGGCGAACAATATCGAAAACAGCAGGTATTTTTTCATATTTTTCCCTCTCACTTTATCCGCGCCGTCCGGGCGCGCCTATTTAAGTTTTTTCAGCGCGGCCTGGATCACCGGGTCGGCGCTGGCGAGCGCGGGCGGGAAGTCCGCCGTGAAGGCGTATTCCCCGTCCAGCGGGTCTTCCACCGGCACGTCGGGAGGCACGCCTTTGTCGCTGAGGTCGGCGCCGGAAGGCGGCGCCAGCTTGGCCACGGTCAGGCGCAGCGCCCCGCCCTTGTTAAGCCTGAAAGTCTTGGTTACGGCCACGTTGCCGGGGGTGTACCCGCCCACGGTGAAGGCCCGGCCTTCCTCCTTGAGGGAGGCGGCGAAGATCTCGGCCCTGGACACGGTGCCGGAATCCGTGAGCAGCGCGAGCTTCAGCCCGGCGAAGGGCCCCGCCTTCTGCGCGGCGAAGTCGCTGGAATAGCCCGGGTGCCTGGAAACGGCTTTAAAAAGGGTTTTAGGCCCCGCGGCGAACAGCCCCAGAGTTTCGGAAAGGGCGTCGAGCGAGCCGCCGTAGTTATGGCGCAAGTCTATGATAACGGAGCGAGCGCCGGCGGCGGTCAGGGCCTCTATCTCTTTTTTTACGGACTCCGGGGTTTTAGCCGAGAACGAGGCCAGGCGCAGATAGCCGGTTTTCTCGCCCGGCACCATGAAGCCCCAGACCAGCGGGAAACCGGCTATTTCCCTAGTTAAAGTCAGCGCCAGCGGGCCGCCGCTTTTCTTCTCACCGTCCAGCTTCAGTTCTGTGCCGCGCCGCCCGGCCATAATGCCGGCGGTTTCGGGGCCGGTGAGGTCCGCCCCGGCCTTGCCGTCGAGATCCTTAATGATATCTCCGGGAACCAGCCCGGCCTTGGCGGCGGGCGAACCCGGATATATCTCCACCGCCTCCAGCCCGGCGGCGGTCTTCCAGAGCACCAGCCCGGCCGAAGCCTTCAGCGCGCCGGGATAATCCTGCACCGTCCTGCGGCCCGGAGGGAAGATCACGGCATAAGGGTCTATGGAGCGCAGCAGCGCCGGCTTGCCGGCCTCCACGGCCTTCCTGAGCACGGCGGGGTCGGCCTCGGCGCAGCTATGGCGCGAGAAGATCTTAAGAACTTCGTCGGGATCGGCTTTGTGCCCGGAACAACCAGCCGCGGCTATCAGCAAAAGAAGCAAAAATCGATACATCCGTCCTCCGTTAAAACGGTTTAAATCCAACCATAATTTTAGTTAACGTTAGTGCGGCCTGTCCACTTAGCTCAGGTACATGCCCGCCGCGCAGCCGTCCCCGCCGGGCATTATACACATACTGCCGTTATCGCAGCCCAGCAGTTTGCCGTCCGGGTCGAAGATGTAGTTCATGCCGTCCTCGCCGGAAATGGTAGTGTTGCCGTACTCGTCCACGCTCCCCAGGCTGGGGTCGGCGTTCGGGTCCTGCATCGCTTTAGCCGCAGGATCCTCGGAAGCCGGGTCGGTCGCGGTCGGGTCCGTGGGGGCGCTGGAATCGCCGCCCAGTCCCCCCAGGGCCCCGAACAGGGGGTTGAGCATGCTCTTGGCCAGGTCGCTGGCGGCCTTCTTCTTCTGGTAATCCTTGTCCTCGTCCAGGGAATCCTTAGTGCCGTCCTTATCCATGGACGGGCTGCCCGGCGCCGAGGTCGCCAGGGTCTTGGCCTCGGCCGCGCTTACGTCCTGGTCCCGGAGGAACTTGGGAATGGAATTAGGGTTGACCACGTCCAGCTTGGCCTTCATCTTGGGATCGTACTCGATGGAAGTTTCGGCCTCGGGCGAGGCGTCGAAGGATTTGGCTATCCAGCCTTTGGCCGCGTCCTGGGAGGCCAGGCGCGCGCCGTAAAAAGAAGCCCTGAAAGCGCCCTTTAGCGCGTCCAGCACGCCTCCGCCGCCGCCTTTCCTGGGCGCCGCGGCGCCGGTGGTCTTCTGGACGGAAGGCTTGCCCACCGCCGCGCCGTTGGCCTGGAAATCCCCGACCGCCCCGGAAGGGGCCGCGGTCTTAGAGGCAGCCGCGCCGGCGCGCCCGCCGAAAGAAGCTTTTGCCTGCAGTTTAGCGGACATGGCCCCGCCGCCCTGCGGAGCCGCCGCGGGCTGCCCGCCCTGCGCGGTTTCCTCATCCTGCGCGCCTTGCGGGGACACGGCCTGGGAGGCGGCTTCTTTCGAGGACGCCTCGGCGACCATTTCTTTTACCCAGCCTGGTTTAAGTTTATCGTTCAGGGCGGAGCCGGCCGCCTTGGCGGCAGGCGCGGGCCCGGGCTCATCCGAGGCGAAAACGTTTTCGGCTTTGCCGCGGGCGTCCCCGGAGTAAACGGAACTGTCGGCGGAAAGGCCGGCGCTCTCCACGCCCGCCAGTTTCTGCGCGGACTGGCGCATGGCCTTAAGGGCGAAGTACCCGCCGCCCGCCAGGAAGACCAGCAGGAGGCTGAGGGTAAGCCACCAGTAGCTTTTTTTGCCGCCTTCGGCCTGTTCCACTTCCTCTTCGTTCTGTTCTTCGGAAGCCATATTCCCTCCCTGCCCGGCGTCATACCAATAAAAAAATCATAAGGTCTGGAGACTGGTCTTCAACCATCGCCGAGACCCCTGTTTATCACCTTAATGTTATAGCAGAGGAAACCCGTTTTTTCAAGCCCCGGGGGACTTGGGCAGCCAGGGCGCGGGCGCCTGCTCCGCGGCCTCGGCGGCGGCCGGGTGCAGCATGCGCGACGGCTTGCCGAACTCGCCGAAGATAAGCGCTATCTCGTCGTAATCCAGCTCTTCGCGCTTGATCAGTTCCGCGGTAAAGCGTTCCACGATCTTCCAGTTCTCCGTAAGCAGCTTTTCCACCTCGGTCAGCTGCTCCCGCATCAGTTCCTGGGTTTCCTTTTCCAGCAGGTCGGTGATCACCGCGGAGCGCTCGGATTTGTGGATAGAGGAGTAATCGCCGATAAAGCCGCTCTTGCCCATGCCCATGGACCAAACCATGCGGTGCGCCGTGTGGGCCGCGTGGGCGAAGTCGGACCCCACCCCGGACGAGGTGACGCCGTACTTTATTTTTTCCGCGGCGAAGCCGCCGAGCGAGGCCTTGAGCCAGCCTATGTAGCTGTCGCGGTCGGGGACATGGAGCTCCTCTATGGGCATATGGTGCACCACGCCCAGGGCGCCGCCCCGGTGCAGGATGGAGGCCTTGAAAACGTCGTCGGTGGGGTGGCACAGGTAGATGGTAACCAGGTGGCCGGCCTCGTGGCAGGCTATGCGCTCGCGCTCGCGCGGGGTCATGCTCAGGCGGTGCGCCACGCCCAGTTCTATGCGCTCGATAGCCGCGCTGATATCCTTGGAGGAAACCCTGGCGGAAGAGTTGCGCACCGCTATCAGCGCCGCTTCCTTCACCACGTTCTCTATGTCCGCGGGCGAGCTGCCCACGGACTTCCTGGACAGCCTCGCCAGGTCCATGCCCGGGTCGTAGCTTATTTTGGAAAGGTAATGGGCGAAAAGCTTGCCGCGCTCGGAGAGGTTGGGCTTGTCCACGAAGATCTTGCGGTCGAAGCGGCCCGGGCGGAGCAGCGCCTCGTCCAGCAGGCCCTCGTAGGCGTTGGTTGCCCCGAACACTATGATATTGGCGTCGCTGCCGGAAAGCCCGTCCATCTCAACCAGCAGCTGGTTCTGCGTGCTGTTGGTCTCAGAGCCGCCGCCGAAGGCGTCGTAAAGGATGCGGCGGCGGCCTATTACCTCTATCTCGTCGATAAAGATGATGCAGGCGCCGTAGGCCTGCGCGTAGGCCCTGGCCTGCTTGAACAGCGTGCGCACCCGGCTGGCGCCCACGCCCACGAAAACCTCAACGAACTCGGAGCCGGACACGGACAGGAAAGGGATGCCGGCCTCGGTGGCCACGGCCTTGGCCATAAGGGTCTTGCCGCAGCCCGGGGGGCCCACCAGCAGGGCGCCCTTAAGGATCTTGCCGCCGATAGCCTTCACGCGGGTGCGGTCCTTGATCAGCTGCACCACTTCCCAGGCCTCGCGCTTGGCCTCTTCCAGCCCGATGATGTCGGAAAAGCGGATATTGACCTTGCCGCTGTCCACCTTGGTCTTCTTCAGCGCGCTTAACCCCCCGCTCTGCATCAAGTACAGGAACCCGACGAAGATCACGGTGTTCAGCACCATCCACGGCATGCTGGCCACGTTCATGCTGATGATGTAGCGGCGGGTGTTTTCCTCTATGCCCGCCAGGTACCAGACGGGGAACAACACCGCCACTACGGTTATGGCGGCGATGGAAAGACCGATCCAGTGGCGCTGAAAAAAGAATTTTATTTTAAACCAAAGCATAGGCTATTTCAATCCCGGCAGCACGAACTGGATAGGGCGGTCGCGGTTGGGAACGTACTTTATCACTTCCATCTGCTTGCCGCCCTGGCAAAGGTAGTCGTGGCCGTTCATGCACGCGGCCCCGTAGGGGGCCGTGCAGACGGCCTGCTTGGGGTACTTGCAGAGCAGCTTCATGCCGGAGGCGTTGGTGTAGACGGTCAGGGTCACCACGTTCCACACCTGCGTGCGCGTCACGTCGAGTTTCATGTCCTTCAGGTTCAGGAACTTGGAGACCGCCGGGGTATCGAAACCTATGTAGCCGCGCAGGTTCTTCTCGATGTCCTTCTTCAAAGTGTTCTCGTCCCAGGAAACGTAGTCGGCGTTGAGGTGGGACTCCAGCTGCCAGCGCCGGGCGGCGTAATACGAGGCTATCTCCAGCTTCTGCACCAGCACCAGCAGCGCGAAGATCTTGGCGGTGATGAAGACGATGACCAGGAACAGCGGGAACAGCAGCACCACCTCGGTCATGGCCTGGCCCGGGCGCCCGGCGGAGAGCGCGGCGGCGGCGCGCCGCAAACTCCTGAAAATGGTCCTCGTAAATATTTTCATAGGCCGGCTAAGGGTACAGCCTCGTCTGGTATTTGGGGGTGGGGTTGGGCCACACGCAGTTATTGTCGGCGCTCAGGAGCTGCGGGCACTGGGTGGTGATCAGCGCGTGCACGCAGGGCCTGCCGGTCTCCTTGCACTTGGCGATGGCATTGAAATCCACGTTGAAGTAATTGGACGGCGCGTCCCAGCCCTGGTAGACGTCCAGCCCGGGGTTGCCGAGCTTTTTAAGCACGTCGCCCTTCACGGTGGCCAGCTGGAAGAGGCCCTCGGGGTTCATGCTGGCCATGTTCATGGGCGGGTCGCTGTGCCCGACGTAATAGGGGGGCAGGCTGCCGCCGGTGAAGACCTTGGCGTAAATATCTATCTTCTGGATATAATGCATCAAAAATTTATCGCCCAGCTTGAGCTTGTTCCCGAAAAAGCCGCCGCTGCTGTAGACGCCGTCGTTGCCGCAGACCTGGGGATTGGCCACGCAGTCCGCGGTGTTGGCGTTGAGGTAGTACGACTTGCGGAAGAAGTTGAAGTTCTCGGTCAGGCGGTCGAACACCGTATACTGCGAGAGCTCCACCGAGCCCAGCAGGCTGTAAACCTGGGCGTAGAACTTGTAATAGCCGATGGCCGTACCGAACTCCAGCATGATCTTTACGCCCTGGTCCTTGGTGACCAGGCTGAACAGCGGCTTGCTCTCCGGGCTGGAGGGGTTGTTCACGAATTCCGGGCGGGCGGTCTCGTCGAACGCTATCTCCCACTTGGTCTTGCCGTCCAGCGGGGCGGCCGGCTGCCCGGCCACGTCGTCCTTCGCCCTGGGGAAGGCGCCCGCCGCGTACATCATGTCGTAAGGGCAGATAGCCCCGTTGCCGTCGGCCTTCTGAAGCTTCTGGTCCGCGCTGGTGCAATCGTACATTTCCTTGAAGATGCGGTAAGGGAAGGCGCCGTTCACGTAGGCGGTGCGGTTGAGCAGGTTGGTGTAGTCGCTCATCTGGATGAAGGCGGCCGAGTCCACCGCGAACTGCTGGCGGATCTTCTCGCGGGAGAGCTTGGTGGTCTCGAACAGCAGGTAGACGAACAGCAGCAGGGAAGGGATGATCAGCAGCGAGGGAATGAGGATCTGCCCGGCCCGCGCGGCGGTCCGGAATAGCCTCCTGTTCTTTTCTCCCGCCTTCATTCCCATAGCTCTCTCTCCGCCTTACTTCGGAGTCCCGGCGCCTATGATCATGCCCACCAGCGTGAAGAGGCCGCCGAGTATCTTCTTGTGGAACATTACCGCCATCATGGCGGCCATCCCGGCCACCACGGCCAGCATCAGCAGGTACTCCACCGTGTTCTGCCCGGGACGCCTGGCTGGCCTGCGGAGCCCCGCGGGCAGGGAATAGAACAGCAGCTCGCCGCGGTTTTTCAGCCGCCGGAAATGGAGCACCGCCTTTGTAAAACCGGTTTTAAGCATCAGCATCGCCGTCCCGCCGCTCAACCTATGTTATACCAGCAAAACGGGCCTATTTCAAGTATACAGCACCAATGCTACTTTATTATTAAATCGCGCCCGGACAGCAAAACGGCCGGCCTTTGCAGGTCCGGCCGCTTCAACCGAAGACGCGTTTAACGGCCGTCTTCGGGGGAGATCAGGCCTTTTTCCATGGCCCTCACCACGGCCTCGGTGCGGTTGTTCACGCCCAGCTTCTGGAAGATGCTGTTAAGGTGGTTCTTCACCGTCTTAACGGAGCAGCCCAGCTCGGCGGCTATTTCCTTGTTGCTCTTGCCCTTGCCGAGCAGCGCCATAACCTTTATTTCGGTGGCGGTAAGGGAATCGGGGGCGCTGTCGTAGCCGGGGGTGCCCATCTGGCGCAGGCCCTGGATCAGCTTGCCCATGATCGGCTGCGGGATCATCACGCCTTCGCTGGTAAAGGTCTTGAGCGCGTGCACCAGTTCGGAAGCGGGCAGCATTTTGGAGAGGTAGCCGTTGGCGCCGGCCTGGATGGCCTCGGTCACGTGGGCTTCGTCCTCGTAGCTGGAAAGGATCAGCACGTTGGTAGCCGGGCATTCCTTGCGGATAATGCGGGTGGCGGATACGCCGTCCATCTGGGGGAGCTTGATGTCCATCAGGATCACGTCGGGCTTGAGCTTCTTGGCCATGGCCACCACTTCGGGGCCGTTGGAGGCCTCGCCTACCACGGTGATGCCTTTCTCGTCCTCCAGCAGGTCCTTGATGCCTTCCCTGAAAAGGGTCTGGTCGTCAGCTATCAGCACTGTAACGTTTTTTTTGGCAACGGCCATAGTATAGCTCCTTGTCGCTGAATTATTTATTCCCCTCTGTCTGCGTTTCCCCGTCTTTAGGCGTTCCGGCCGGGGGCGGTTCTTTGGCGAAGGGGATGGTGAACTTGAAGGCCGAGCCCTTGCCCACGCCTTCGCTTTCCACTATGATCTTCCCCTCGTGGCTCTGCACGATCTCCTTGGAGATGGACAGGCCCAGGCCGAGGCGCCCGTGCGGCGACTTGCCGCCGGCCGGCTGGTAAAAGCTCTGGAAAAGCTTGGGAAGGACTTCCGGGTCTATGCCCTCGCCGGTGTCCTTTACGGACACGCAGACGTTGTCCTCTTCGGGGGTGACGAAGACCGTGATCTTGCCGCCGCGCTGCGTGTGGCGGATGCCGTTCTCGAGCAGATTCATCAGCACCTGGCCGATGCGGCGCTTGTCGGCGCAGACCATTTTGAGGCCGGGGGCTATCTGCGCGGTGATCTCGATGTTCTTCTGCTGCGCGCGGGCCCTGGGCCCCACGATCAGCTCTTCCACCATCTTGTCCATCTCGAAGTAGTTCTTCTCGAGGCGGAACTTGCCCTGCTCGATGGAGGCCCAGTCCACCAGGTCCCCGATCAGGCGGGAGATCTGGGAGATGCTGGTGTTTATGAAAGTCATCTTCTTCTTCTGGTCGTCGTCGGGCTTGATGGTGGCGGCCAGCATTTCGAAGCTGATCTGCAGCGTCATCAGCGAGTTGGACAGGTCGTGGGAGGCCATCGACATGAACTTGCTCTTCATGCCGTTCAGGCGGTCCAGCTCCTCGTTGTTGTGCTTCAGCATGTCGATCAGGCGCTTGTTCTCCTGCTCGAGGTAAAGCTTCTCTTCGGCCTTCTTGATGGCGCGGCGCAGGTAGTTGAAATCCACGGGCTTGATCAGGAAGTCGTAGACGGATTCCTGGATGGCCTTAACCGCCGTGTCGAGAGAGGCGTGCGCGGTCATCATCAGGATCTGGCTGTCGGTGTTGAGTTTGCGGATGTCCTTGATGACCTCGATCCCGGTCTTGTCGGTCAGGTTGAAGTCCATCAGGATGACGTGGAAGAAATCGGAGACGACCATCTTCATGGCCGCGGCGCCGCTTTCGGCCTCGGAAACCTTGTAGCCCTCCATTTCAAGGAGGTCGCGGAGGGTCTCGCGGAGGTGGGCGTCGTCGTCAACTATTAAAATTTTGCTTTCCATTTGTGGGCGAGCGGCCGCGAACCGGGCGGGCGCTCCTAATATATATATAATTTTAGCGGCGGGAACACAAGGGAAAAGAAAAGAGCCGCGCGGGGCGGCTCTTTCCGGGCCCTTTACCGCGGGCCGGGGGGCGGCGGGTTCTGCACCACCGGGATATAGAACTTGAAGCAGGTGCCCTGGCCCACCACGCTGGTCACCTCCACCTTGCCTTTGTGGCGGTCCGCCACCTTCTTCACCACGGCCAGGCCCAGGCCGGTGCCGCGGGCCTTGGTGGTAAAGAACGGCGCGAAGATCTTTTCCGCGGTTTCCTTGGGCATGCCGGAGCCGGTGTCCTCCACGTCTATGCGCACCGTGCCGGCGTCCACCATCTCGCTCCTGACGTAGATCTTGCCGTGCTCGGGCATGACCTCGATGCCGTTCTTGATGAGGTTCCTGAGCGCCTGCGTCATTTCGTCCGCGTCGATGTTGACCGTCGGGTTCTCCGGGGAGAAATTCTTGATCATCTCGATGTGCGGGGGCACCGGGTAGGACATCGTAAGGTCTTCCAGGTAGGAATTCAGGTGCACCAGCTTCGGGTTCAGGTCGCGCGTCCGGGCGAAACCCAGGATCTCGTCGATGATGCCGTTGGCCTGCCGGATCTCGGACTCGATGATGGCGATGTGTTTCAGGACTTTCGGCTCCGGGTTGGGCATCAGGCTGTTCTTGGTCTTGATGAAATAGATGGAGTTGTTGATGACGGCCAGCGGGTTGCGGATCTCGTGGCCTACCACGGAGGCCATCTGCCCGATAGCTGCCAGCCTTTCTTTCTTGATCAGCTCGTCCTGCGCGCTCTTAAGCTCGCGGGTGCGCGCTTCCACGCGGTTCTCGAGGCTGCGGTTCAGGCGCTCCAGCTCGGTCTTGGCGGACATGATCTCGGCGGTCTTCACCTTCAGGCTCTCGCTCATCTGCATGAAAGTGTGGGCCAGCTCCCCGATCTCGTCGTTGGGCATGGAGAGGTCGGGCAGGTAGTCGAAATCCCCCTCCCCCAGCTTGATGGCCGCCTCGCGCAGCGCCGAGATGGGCTGCGTGATGACCAGCGAGACCGCGTAACCCAGGAACAGCACGAAGATGGACACGAACAGCATCATGCGCCAGGTGCGCTTGAGCATGTCGTCGGAGGCCTGGTAGGCCACGGACACGGAGCGCTGGATATACACCACCCAGCCCAGCTCGGTGACCTCGGCGAAGGCGCCCAGCACCTTCTCGCCGGTGGACTCCAGCACGATCTCGCCGCCGCCGGTCTTGGCGTCGTTCTGCAGCAGGATCTTAAGCACGTCGTCAGGCAGCTTGGCGTCGGCCTTGTAGATCTCCTTGGAATTGGAATGCGCTATCAGGAAGCCGTTGGAATCGATCACGGCGGCCTGGGTATGCGTGGCCTCGGGGAAGCCGGTCTTAAGCAGGCTGGAAAGGGCCGTCAGGCTCATCTTGGCCAGCACCGCGCCCACCGCCTGGTTGGTCACGGGGTTCACTATCTGCACCCCCATCGTGATGGCGGGGTAGGAGCCCATGTACTTCTCCAGGCCCCCCACGAACTCGCCCGAGCGCATCACCTTGGTGAACAGCGCGTCGTTGGAGAAATCGCGCATCTTGCTCTCGTGCACGAAGCGGCCGAGGCGCACCGTTTCCTGGCCGTTGGCGTCGATCACCGAGATCTCCAGGAAAGCCGCGTGCAGCTGCATGATGTGGCTGACCAGAGCCTGCTGCTTGGCCGTGTTCATCGACGCGAAATCCTCCAAATGGGCCGCGTCGAACAGGACGTTCCTGAAATTGATGATGTAACTGGAGACGGTATCGGCGAAACCGACGGCCAGGGCCTCCTGGTCGCGCGAGATGGCTTTATTAAGGGTGACCTGGCTGAGGTTCACCAGGTAATAACCGACGATACCCAGCGGCACCAGGGAAACGATGAGGAAAATAAGAAGGAACTTGTAAAAGAGCCTTCCGCGTTTCTTTGGAGCTTCTGTCATAGCATAAACCGGGTCTCAGTCATAATCGGATAAAGATATTATCCTAAAATGCTGTTACGGAATTGTTGCGCTGTTAAGAAAAGAACCGGCCGGCTTCGCAGCCGGCCGTTCTCTTATTTCGCGCAGCCGGCCGCGGGTTGGCCTGGAGCGGGAATCTTCTCGAACCCCGGGACTTTGGTCAGTTCGCCGAGCCCTACCATGAACCGCCTGCCGTTCACCACGAACGACGGGGACGTGGTCATGCCGAGCGCGCCGGAGGCGGCGAAGTCCTGGGCGAGCAGCTTCTGCCCCTCTTCCTTGCCGGCGGCCACCTTGTCCGGGTCCAGGCCGGCCGCCTTGGCGGCCTTCTGCCAGTCGGGCGAGGTAATTTCCTTATTGCGCTCCCCCAGGTAAGCGTCGAACTTGTCGGGGAAGGTCTTGGCCACGAAAAGCTGGCGCGCGTCCTCTTCCGCCTCGGCCGGGCCGTGCAGGCTGTTGAATTCCCAGCCGCCCTTGCCGTCGGCTTTGGCGTCGCCGATATAATGGATCTCCAGTTTGAGCCCCTCGGGGAGGAGCTTGCCTTTGACGGCTTCCAGCAGGGAGTTCTCCGCCATCACGCCGAAAGGGCACTGGCTCATCACGAACACCTCGAGGGTGTTCTTCTTCTCGTCCCGCGAGGCCATGAACCCTCCGCGCTGGCGGTCCTCGTACACCAGGTAGCCGCCGGCCTCTTTGAAGATCCCGGCCTTGATCTCGTTCTCCAGGCGCGCCTTCGCTTCCGGGGTGGCCGCGAGGATGTACGCGGGGACGAAGCCCAGTTCGGGGAACCTGGCCTTGCGCTCGGCGGAATCATAATCCACCGTGTTCGCTTTGATGCCTTCGAAATACCGGTCGAACACGCCCACGAGCGCGTCGTTCTTCTCGATCCCGGAACTGAGCACCACCCAGAAAGCGGGAGGAGGAGCGGGAGGCTTGGGCTTGTAGCCGGCCGGCGGGGCCGCGCGCTTGGCGGCCGGCAGGGCGGCGTTGACCGCCGCGAAGAGGGGCATAAGGCGCTGTGCGCCGGCATAGGGCTTGCCGTCCAGGAACAGGGAGGTGTTGGCCACGCCCGCGGCGGAAGAGGCCTTGTAGGCCGCGGCCAGCGCGGCCTGCCCTTCGGCGGCGGCGCGCTTCTCCAGCTCGTCGGGGTTTATCCCGGCGAAGACCGCCGCGTCGCGCCAGCCGTCGGCGGCGGGGGTCAGCGAGCGGGCGCTGAGGTAATTGAGCATTTTGGCCGGGTAGAATTTATGCAGCACGGCCAGCCGCACCGACTCCGCAAGTTCCGGCTCGCCGCGCTTGGCGGAGAAAGTCCCGTCCGCGTTCTTCGAGACCAGCGGGAACACCGTGAACTCGGCGCCTGGCAGCCTGCGCTTTACGGTGTCGACCAGGAAGAACCACTGCCAGCCCTGGGCGTCCAGGGCCTCGAGGTAGAGTTCCAGGCGGCCGCCGGCGGCCGCGGGCTTGGCGGCGGCGGGGGCGGGGGCCTGCCCCGCGAAAACGGGGCAAGCGAGAGCGAGGGCGAGCAGCAGCGGGGAGAGTTTCTTCATGTTATTTCCCCTTCCTGCTCAGCAGCTGCCGGATGCGGATGGAGAGCTCGCCGAGGTCGAACGGCTTGGTAAGATACTCGTCGGCGCCCAGCGCGAAACCCTGGGTCTTTTCCTCGGCGGAGAGGAAACGCCCGGTCATCATGATAAGGATGAATTCCTTCGAGAACCTGCGCAGCTCCTGGCAGATCTGGAAGCCGGAGGAGTCGGGCAGCTGGATGTCCATGATCACCACGTCGGGCTTGTGCTTTTTGGCGGAATCTATCCCGCTCTTGGCGTTGGCCGCCTGATAGCAGGTGAAGCCCTGCAGGTCCAGCACCTCGGCCAGGCTCTCGCGCAGGTGATTGTCGTCGTCTATTACCAGAATTTTCTGAGCAGCCATTTTCAACCTCCGTACTTGTCAGGGAAACGTCTAGCGACCGCGGGGGCCGGCCGGCCCCGGCCTCTTACTTGCCCGGGACCAGCTTGTAGCCCACGCAGGGGACGGTATGCACGTACCTGGCGGCCTTGCCCATTTTGGAGCGGAGCCGGCGCACGTGCACGTCCACGGTGCGGGGCGACCCGAAGTAGTTGTAGCCCCAGACGCGCTCGATAAGGTAAGGCCTCGAGAGCACGCGGTTAGGCGAACTGAGGAAGACGTAGAGCAGGTCGAATTCCTTGGCGGTCACGGTTATTTCCTTGCCGCCTATCTTCACGGTGTAGCTGGACATGTTCAGCTCGACCTCGTTGAGCTTGAGCACTTCGTCGGCCTGCGTGTTCACCGTGCGGCGCATCACGGCCCGGATGCGGGCCACGCTCTCGTGCAGGTCCTGGCTGTAGGCCAGGCACTCGTCGGCGCCGAGCTGGAAGAACGCCAGCTTGTAGGAGATCTTCGGCGTGTCGCGCCCGGCGTGGCCGTGCGGGACCAGCGTTTCGGCCGTAAGGCCCGAAGGCATATGGTCCAGGCAGGCATCCGGGGATTCCAGCACCGCTATCACGGGGATATTCTTGTTCTTGGTCCTGAGGTTCTTCAGGAAGGTCAGGCCTTCTTCGTCGGAAAGGTTCTGGCCTATCATCACCAGGTCGAAAGATTTCTCGGCCAGCATGCCCATCACTTCGCGGGCCCGGTGCGCGGTCGCCACCGAATAACCCTGGCGGGAAAGCATTTCCAGCATCAGGGAAGCCCTCGAAAGGTCTTTTGAGGCGAAAATTATATTTATTTTCACAGCGTCTCCTAAAGAGCAAGCAAAGCAGCGGGCGGAGTGAGGGCGGATGCGCGCTCCGGGCCCGTCCCGGCGTCAGCCGCCCGTTTCTCCGGCCGTATTTATCTAATCGTGGTGAATTTCTTCGATGTCCAGCGACACGCCGCGCAGCCCGAGCACGCCGGTGAAGAAGTTATAGACGAAAGCCGCGAAGACCAGCACCGCGGTGGTGATCACGACGTAAAGCAGGGCGTAAAGGCCCGAGCTGAGCACCTTCTGCATGAAGGTCATCGGAGAGAGCTGCACGTTGGGGACCACCATGAAGGTGACCACGCCGCCGAGCAGCGCCAGGGCGAACACGACCAAAGGCACAGAGGAAGTAACCAGGGACCCCACGCTTATGTTGCGCACTTCAAGTTTCATTTTCCCTCCAGAAAGTAAACAGCCGGGCGCGCCAAAAAAGCGCCCATCAGCAATATAATACATAATTATAGCGGAAAATGAAGCAGAACGGCGCCCTGAAATAAGGTGACACACAACTTAATTGCGGACAATTAAGTTGTGTGTCACCTTATTTACCTTACCTGGCCTACATGCTTATGCCGGCCTTGGGATAGAACAGGATCAGCGTGCGGTTGGTTTCGGCCGTCTGGCCCACGTGGAGCACCTTCACGTTAAAGTTCTGGTTCTTAAAAACGGTCTCGCCCTCCACCGGCTGGTCCGGCATCTCGAAGGCCTGGCCCACCAGGCGCAGCAGCGTCTGCTGCTGGCTGTCCACCACGTCCAGCAGGTGGATATTCTTGGCGTCCATGCCGCCGGCCAGCTCGAAGTTGGCGTAAAGGATGCTGTTATTCTCGTCTACGACTATCACGTAGTTCGTAGGCGGGACGATGATGTTCAAGAGCGAGCGCCACCAGCGCTGTTCGGCTTCGCGATAGGTGCGGTCGCGGTTGGAGATCCCCTCTATCTCCACCTTCATCTTGCCCATCAGCCGCGTGACGGCGCCGGCCAGGTCGCCGAGTTCGTCGGAGCGGGCCTGGAAGCGCAGGTCGAAATTCTTTAGCGACACCCCCTCCACGCTTTCGCGCAGCACGTCCATGGGCGAGATGACGTAGTGGTGGAAGAAGAAGTAGAGCGGCAGCCCCAGCAGGAACAGCACGCCTATGGCCCCGAAGACGTACTTCCTCATGGCGGAACCTATCAGCACCTCCGCGCCAGCCCGCGAGACCAGCAGGTCGATGATGCCGATAATATCCCCGCGCACCGAGAACGGGATGGCTATCTCGTAAAAGGGCTCGCCGCTTACCTGGCGCACCTTGGGCATCTTGGAGAGGTAGGCCTGGCTGATGGCGTCGGTGGGCGGCGGGACCTGCGCCTTGAAGTCGTCCCAGGTCATGCCGATAAAGCGGGCTTCCTTATGCCAGCGCACCTTGCCCTGGCGGCTGAGGTAGAGCATGGAGGAGATGCGCTCGTCCTTGGCGAGCGACATCATGATGTCGTACTCTTCGAAAGAGATGGCGGAGGCGTTGTTGAGCAGGCCGTTCCTCATCGTGGGAGCGTAAACCTTCACCGTCTCGATCACGTCCTGCTTCAATTTCTCGTCGAACGTCCACTTGAACAGGTTGTAATAGAACACGCCGCCCAGGAACATCACGTAGATGCCTATGCCTATGAACCACAGGAGCCATTTGACCGTAAGCCGCATAAATTTTTCCTATACCGGGAAGTTGAGGCGAACGCCGCCTCGCTAACTATATAAATTTTACACGAACTACGTTTCGGACTTGTTACAGAACGATGAACATTCCCCGCCAAAGAACAGGGCCGCCCGAAGGCGGCCCGTCCGGCGTACGCCCAGCCGCCCTTACTGGCCGCCTGAGAGGATCTGCTCGATGCGCTTCAGGCCGGTGGCGGCGTCCGCGTTGCCCGGGTCGAGCTGGCGGGTTATAGTCCATTCGTCGCGGGCCTTCTCGTAATTGGAATTCTGGAAGTATTTCAGCCCTTCCATATAATGCTGCTGGCCGGCCAGGCGGTTCTCTTCGCTGATGCCGGCGGGCTTCTTCACGACCTCTTCCACGGTCGTGCCTTTGCGCTTGGCCTCGGCCTCGGCTTTGGCGCGGTCGGCCTCTTCCTTGGCGCGGGCCTCTTCCTCGGCCTTGGCGCGGCGGGCGGCCACTTCGGCGCGGCGGCGCTTCTCGTCGGCTTCGGCCTTCATCTGCTCGCGGGCGCGGGAGATCAGCTTGTCCAGGTAGGACATATTGGCCGTATAGGGCTTGGCCTTGTCCCATTCGCCGATGGCCTCGGTATAGCGGCGGGCCTGGTAAAATTTCTTGCCGGCCGACAGGTAGCCGTTCTCTATCTCGCTCTTAACCTCGGCCAGCAGCTTCCCGGCTTTAGAGTCGCCGGGCTGGATCTCCAGCGCGCGCTTCAGCCCCTCGTAGGCGTCCTTCAGGCGGCCCTGGGCGTAAAGTTCGAGCGCCCCCTTGAGGGTGTCGTTGGCCTTCTGCTGGCGCAGCTCGTTCTCGATGCGGGTGATCCACTCTATCGTGCGGGCGTCCTTCGGGCGGATCAGCAGCGCGTTGTAATAGTTGTCCAGGGACTCCTTAAGGTCGCGGTTCTTGTAGGCCTCTTCGCCCTTCTGGGAGTAGTACTCTTTAAGGTCGTCCTTCATCCTGGCCAACCAGTACTTGGCCTTGATGTTGTTGGGGGAAAGCTTCACCACTTCCTGCATCTTGGCGTGCGCCTCTATGATCCGCCCCTCGTTATAATAGGAAAGGGCGGTCTTGAAGCGGTCTTCGATCATCAGCTTCTCGCTCAGGCCGGGCCGGGCGCTGCCGCGCAGCTGGTTGGAGGCTTCCAGCAGCATCTGCGCGTCCTGGAAATTGGGGTCTATGGAAAGGATCTTCAGCGCGAGGTCCTTGGCGTCCTCGTAATTCCCCTGGTGGTAGTAATCCAGCGCGTTCTCGTAAATATTGTTGAGCATCGTGCCCTGGATCTTCTGCTTCTCCAGCTTGATGGTCTCGAGGAACTTCTTCTTCTCCTCGAATTCGCTGAGCGAGCCCAGCCCGGTCTTCTGCAGGTCGAGGAACAGGGACTCCTCGCTCTTCATCCCGGGCTTATCCTGGGCGAAGGCCGGGGCGCAGAGCGCCGCGGAGAACAAGGCCGATAAAATCATGTTTTTCATAATAGTCCGCCTGCCAAAGCCTTAGAACGGCATCCCCCCGGTCACCAGGTCCATGATCATGGGGGCCAGCATCAGAATGAACACCGTCGGGAAAATAAAGATGAACAGCGGGATGAGCATCTTGGTGGACGCCTGCGCGGCCAGCTTCTCGGCCTTGTTCAGGCGGCGGAAGCGCATGTCCGCGGAATAGTTCCGGAGCAGCTCCACGAGGCTCGTGCCCAGCTCGTCCGACTGCACGATGAGGCCCACGAAAGAGCGCACTTCCTGCAGCCCGGTGCGGAGCGACAGCCGCCGCAGCGCGTCGCGCCGGGCGTAGCCCAGCTGCACCTCGTTGATGGTCTTCTCGATCTCTATCTCCAGCCCGGTCTTAACCGGGGCGATCTTCACGATGCGGTCGAAAGCGGTCATGTAGTCCAGGCCGGACTCGATCATCAGCGCGCCCAGGTCCACGAAGGTGGGGAAGTTGTGGATGATGTCTTCCTGGCGCTTGCGGATGCGGCCGGAATAGATGGCCGCGTCCGGCAACAGGAAGCCGAGCGGCGCGAAGATAACGCAGATAGGCGACTGGCTGAGCGCGAAGAAGATCAACGGCAGCGCGGAACCCGCTATCAGCTTCAGGTGCAGCATCTTGAGCGGGTCGGTGCCGGCGGGGCGGCCCAGCAGCATGTAGGTCTCTTCCAGCTTCTTTTCCAGGCCCAGCGTTTTAGCGAAGAACAGGTCCAGCTTGTCCCAGAAATTCTTGCTGCCTTCCAGGCGGGAGAACGCGGAGACTTCCTTGCCCTCCATGTCGCTGATGTCGCCTATGGGGGAGCGGTCCTCCTGGCGGGGCGCGAAAAAGCGCTGCACCGCCGTGAACGCGGCGAAGGAGCCGGCCATGGAGATGAGGATAAGGAGCACGCTTCTGATCTTATCAGGGTTCATACGCGTATTTTCCCGAGGCTGGCGACCACCTTCATGCCTATGCCCACCCAGATCATGCAGAAGATCCCGGTGGCCATGCCGAGCGGGCTGGAATAGAACTTGATCATGGTCTCGGGCTGGAACATGAACATGACGCTGACCATGACCCACGGCATGATGCCCACGACGATGGACTGGATCTTCTGCTGGGCGGTCATGGCCTTGGTCTTCTCCTCCAGCTTGGACTCCTCGCGGATGTCGATCACGATGCGCTCGAAAACTTTGGTAAGGTTGCCGCCGACCTGGCGCTGCAGCACGATGGCGCGGATCATGTAGGCGAGCATCTTGGAGGCCACGCGCTCCTCCATCACGCCGAGCGCTTTCTCGAAGGACATGCCCAGCTGGTAGTTCTTGATCACCAGCGCGAACTCGTCGGAGATGGGCGGGATCAGGTCCTTCGAGACCATCTCGAAGCCCTGCACGATGTCCAGGCCCGAGCGCAGACAGTTGGAAAGCAGGATCAGCGCGTCCATCAGCTGCGTGTCCACTTTCTTGCCGCGCGCCTCCTTCATGAAGTTCAGCACGAAAGCGGGGGTACGCAGGCCGACGAACAGGCCCAGCCCGCACAGGATGACGAACAGGAAGATATTCATCGTCAGCAGGCCGAGCAGGCCGAAAGCGGCCACCGGCCCCAGGACCAGGTATTTGACGTTTATATTGATGAACTGGCGCGAGAAGGCCTCGCTGAAGACCTCCACTTTTTTGGTATAGGCCCCCATTATGCCATTGGTCTTCTCGTCGTTCATCATGAAGAAGACCCGGACCGCCAGGAACATCAGGATGATGCCCAGCATGGCCAGGGCCCTGGAGAAGATCTTAGCGGCCTGGGATTCCCCCTTGGGCTTCACGTAAACGCGCGGGGATTCGAACAACTGGCGGAAGGATTCCTGGCTGAGCACAGCGGAGGCGGTGACGGCCTCGGCGTAGCGCCTGGAGTTGGTGCTGGAGGTGGCGTCGGCTATGGACTCCATCTCCTTAAGGATCAGGTTGAACTGCGCCATGATGGGGCGGCCGCGGCCTTCCATGGAATCGCCCATGGTCATGTCGCGGGTGCGGGCGCGGTAGAGCCGGTCCATCGCCATCTGGAAGCGGATGCGGATGTCGGCGTATTCCTTGACCAGCAGGCCGGGCTGGATGTTGGCGCCGCCGGCCTCGGGCGGGAAGGTCTTGCGGGTCAGCTCGAGGTATTCGTAAATGATGGAGACCGGCGTCTGCCAGAGCTGGGCCTCGGAGATCTCCCCCTCTTCGGGATCGCGCCAGACCTTGCGGGCGGTCATCTCGGGGACCTTGGCCTCTATCCAGGCGGGCATCTTGTAGGTCGCCTTGGCGCCCTTGCAGGTCATGGTGTAGTTGAGGATCTTGGGGTCTCGTTCCGGGGCCAGGTAATAGTAGAAGAGTTGCGTCTTGAGCGCCGCGCAGGAGACCTCGTCCATTTCCTGCTGCGTGAAAACGCCGGCCTGCGCGGGTTTAGCCGCGAAAGCGCCAAGCAGAAGGAAGACCATTACCGAAAGTTTTTTCATACCGTATAAGTCCCCGGGCCTACTTGGCCTGGCGCGCGCGCTTCTGTTCCTCCGTCCAGAACAGCTCTATGGGCACCTTCATGCCGTGCGTCTCGAAGTCCTTGTAGAACTTGGGAGGATCGCCGGTGGCGCTGAAATACCCCACCACCTTGCCGTTCTCGTCCATGCCGGTCTGGTGGTACCTGAAAATGTCGTGGATGGTGATCTGGTTCTCCTCGCGGCCCGTGATCTCCGTGATGGCGGTGATCTTGCGGGTACCGTCGGAAAAGCGCGTGAGCTGCACGATCATGTGCACGGCGGACGCGATCATTTCGCGCAGCGCCCAGATCGGCAGGTCGGCGCCGGCCATCAGGCACATGGCCTCCATGCGGGTCAGCGCGTCGCGCGGGGTGTTGGCGTGGATGGTGGCCAGCGAGCCTTCGTGGCCGGTGTTCATGGCCTGCAACATGTCCAGCGCTTCCGAGGAACGGACTTCGCCTACTACGATGCGGTCGGGGCGCATACGAAGACAGTTCTTGACCAGGTCGCGGATGCTGACCTCGCCCTTGCCTTCGATGTTGGGCGGGCGGCTTTCCAGGCGCACCCAGTGGTCCTGCTGCAGCCGGAGTTCGGCGGTATCCTCCACGGTCACGATGCGCTCGTCCTCGGGGATGTAGCTGGACAACATGTTCAGGAAGGTGGTCTTACCGGTGCCGGTACCGCCGGAAATGATGATATCCTTCCTGAGTCTGACGCAGGCTTTCAGGAAGTCCACGCCGGTCTGCGAGATGCTGCCCTTCTTGATCAGTTGGTCGTCGGTGAAGGGCTTGGCGGAGAAGCGCCGGATCGTCAGCGTCGGGCCCGACACGGCCAGCGGCGGGATAATGCCGTTCACGCGGGAACCGTCCTTCAGACGGGCGTCCACCAGCGGCACGGATTCGTCGATGCGGCGGCCCAGCGGCGCCACAATGCGCTTCATCACCTGCATGATCTGTTCATCGTTGCGGAATTTATATTTGGTAAGGATCAGCTTACCGGCCTTTTCGATGTAGACCTTGTCGAAAGAGTTCACCATGATCTCGGTCACGGACTCGTCGCGCATCAGTTCTTCCAGCGGACCCAGGCCAAGGATCTCGTCCAGCAGTTCGTTGATGAATTTCACGCGCTGCTCGCGCGTGAGCGGCATGCCTGCTTCTTTCTGCAGCAGGCCGTTGATAATGCCGTCCACCCGCTTGCGGGTCTCCTGGTTGACGGCGGCGTCGTCGGTGATCTTGACGCGCTCGGTCTCCAGGGCGGACACGACGTTGCGGTGCACGCGCATCTTGAGCTCTTCCCAGAAAGCCGGCACGTCCACGCGCCCCGCGTTGGGTTGGGCCGCGGGGGCCGCGGCGGCCGAGGGCGAAGGGGTCGTGTCTTTTTCGGTAGGGCGCCAGAGCATGTCGGAGCCGTGGGAGAATTCGGCCACGGAAACGCTGGAGACCCACTGCTTCTCCGCCGGCTTAAGCTCCGCCAGGCGGCCCAGCAGCACGCGCAGGATGCGCACCCACTGCGTATTGGGCTGTTCGGTGATCAGGATCTTGTTCTGGTTGGCCGCGGCGGGCATGGAGTCTTCCCACGGCATGAAGGCCAGGATGTCCTTGCCCATCTGCTTGAAAAACTTCTCCACTTCCTTGGGGCCCACGGCGCCGGGCATGTCGTAGAGGTTGGCCACCACCTCGAACTTGCTCATCGGGAAGTGCAGCTCGTTGATCTCGCGGAAAATGCCCGCGGTGGCGTTCAGCGAGGACACGTTGGAATTGGTGACCCAGAAGACCAGGTCGGAAATGTCGAAAGCGAAGACCTGCATGGGGAAATACGGGTCCACGTCTATAAAAATGTCGAAGTTCTGCGACAGCCGGGACAGCATCGGCAGGATCAGGTCCGGCGACATCTTGGCGATCTCGGACCGGCGCTTGGCCAGCGGCAGCACGCCCACGCCCCACTGCGAGATAGGGATCTTGCCCTTCAGCAGCGCGCCCAGCGCCCCCACGGACTCGCGGCCCAGCTGCTTGACGAGCTCGGCCATCGAAGGCGGGTTCAGGCCCAGCAGCTGCGCGTGCTCGGCGCGGCACATGGGGTCCAGCGGGATTATCAGGACGTTGCGCTTCTGGTAGTTGGCCCAGGCCAGGGCGAGGTTCATCACAATGGAGGTCTTGCCCACGCCCTCCTTGGGGCCCGAGAAAGTGATCACCCGAGGCGCTAGATTTTGTTCGTCCATATTATGAACCGAAAACCGCTTATTTCACGATGTCGAAAGTAACGAACAGGAACAGCGAACTCTGCTTCTCCACCACGTCGGTGGAACTGAAAAGGGCGCCTATCAGCGGGATGCTGCCGAGGATAGGGACCCTGTTCTTGGAAACGTCGCGGCTGCTGCTCTTCAGCCCGCCGATCACCAGCGTTTCGCCGCTCTTGAGCTCCACTTCGGTCTGGATCTGGCGGGTGATCATGGAGGGGATGGTGGTGCCGGAGGCTACCACGGTCTGGGAATAGTTGGGATTCGAGACCTCGAGCTGGATCTGCACGTCGACGGTATCCTTCTTTTCCGTCAGCACCACCGGCAGCACGTTCAGGATCACGCCGTACTTCTTGAACTCGGCGCCCACGCCCTGGTTGTTGGAGTACGGCACCGGGATCTCGCCGCCCACGGTGAAGTTGGCCTGCGTGCCGCTCTTGGTGATGATCTTGGGGTTGGACAGCATCTGCGCCTTGCCCTCGGTCTCCAGCAGCTTCAGCGAGGCGGCCAGCGCCGTCTTGCGCTCGAAGTCGCCCACGGTGATGATGCCGGGGATGGTCTTTTCGCTGAAGTCGAAGAACTGGTTCCAGGAAAAGCCGCGCGTCTTCTGGATCGAGCCGCTGATCTCCACGATGTCGGCGCTGACGGCCACCATCTGCGCGGACTCGGCCCCCGCGAGGGCCGGCAGCCCGAGCGCCAGCAGTGTAAGGAATATTTTTTTGATCATAATGCCTACTTTATCAGCCGCTTGAACGAAGCGATCTCCATCGGGTGCAGTTCCACGTCGCCTAAACCGCGGACTATCACGGCTACTTCACCCTGCTTCACCGAAAGCGCCAGGTACTGCGCCTCGTTGGGGTTCAGCGCCAGGCTGAGCGCCGCCTTCTCGGAGAAGGCCTGGTCGGCAGCGGCCGCGGCGTCCTTGCTCTTGGCCTGCTGGCCGGAAAGGCCCTGCCCGAGGTTGGAGCCCACGCCCAGCACCAGCACGTTCTGGAGGATGGTCGCGGTAACTTTTTCCTTGCGGTTGTCTCCCATCACGGCGTCGAAGGTCACCAGGATGTCTACGCGGTCGCCGGGCTTTATCAGGCGCAGCAGGTCGTTATCCAGCGGCAGCACGCAGCCGCGGTAGCCGGGAGGCACCTTTACGCTCAGGCCGGCCTCGGGACTGAGGGAAACCAGGGCGGACTGCGTTATCTGGTTGCCCTTGGGCACGCGGATGGAAGTGACGAGGTTGGAGACCAGCTTGATGTCGGACTGGCTCTTGACCTCGTAGGCGTCCTGCTCCATGAACGTTTTGGGGATCACGCGGGTTTCAACCAGGTCCACGTTCATGATGGTGCGCGCGGGCAGGTCGTACTTGGCGACCAGCACGGTGGCGGGCTCGTTCTGGGCCGCCATGTCGCGCTCCTTGGAAGTTAATATCCACCAGTATATGCCGGCCGCCGCAAGAGCCAGCACCACGGGTAAAAGCATGCCTTTCTTTTCCATATAGATATTCTCCAATTAAACTGTTAACTTCCCGTTAAATCCGTGTTAAATTAAATCTCCGCTTCCCTACTGCAGGTACGGCTGCTCAACCGGCATCCGGACCTTCACTATTATGATCTTCGTCCGGCTGCCCTTGGGCGGATCGGAGAAGACCGCGCTGGAGCCCGGGAAAATAAGCCGGGCTTTGTAGGTCAGCGTCACCAGAAAATCCATGCTCTGCTGCCCGGACTGCGGGTCCGACGGGATCGGGTTCTGGACGAGCTTCCCCACTACGGTGATGCCCGGGGTCGACGGGAACATCTGGTCCTTTATGGCGGTCATCTTCTGGTTCGCGAGGCTCTCCCCGCCGCCGGAACCCGAGCCGTCCGTCCCGGCCACCAGCGAGCCTACCCGCGCCAGTTCATAGGCGCAATGGTGGGCCAGAATGGTGTTGAAGCCCAGGTTCCCTATCTCCATTATAAAGAACAGCAGCAGCATGAAGACCGGCAGCACCAGCAGGAGCTCAACGGTCACCTGCCCCGCCTTTCCAAGGCGGGCGGCGAGATGCGCCGCTGCGCGCGGCGGTCCTGAATGCGCCCGTATCATAAGCATAAATCGCGGTCATTTCCCCGTGTCACCGGGAAAAGACCGTCTCCAAACCCGTCTCCCGGCGGTTCCCCCCCGGGTCCGGCCCGCCGAAGCGGGCCGCGCGGATCGGTTCTAGTTGTTGCCGCCGGAAGCGCCCAGCGTGCTGGCCGCGCCGTTGATCATACCCTGGATGCTCGAGAAGAGCGTGGGCATATACTTCTTAAGCGCCACGCCGGCGATGAGCACCACGCCCACTACGACCGCGAGCATCAGCAGGTATTCTACGGTATTCTGGCCTTTCCGGTTCTTGAACAGCTTATTCATTTTTTGAGTCCTCCGTGAACAATTTCAAATCCGTCTTCCAGCCCCTTACTTGGGCGTTGTCGAATACATTCTCAGTATGACCAGGCCGCCGCGCTTGAACTGGTTCGAAAGCGAATACTGCAGGGCCTTGTACATCGTAACGAAAACAAAGAGCAGAGAAACGGTCACCAGCAAATACTCTATGGCTGTCTGGCCGCGGCGCCTTAGGCCGCGGGCTCCGCCTGATCTGTTTCCAGCTAAGAACATCTTTTAACCTCGCCGCGGTCCTGGCTTTTAGAACTGGAACTTCAGCGCCAGCTGGCTGGACTTGCCCAGCGAGCCGTAGGGCGCCATCGTGTAGTCCAGGCCCATCCCGTAACCCAGCGCCTGCGCGCTGTAAATGCCCACGCCGAAAGCCACGCCGGAAACGTCGTTCAGCCCCAGGCTGTTGAGCGTCTTGTCGTCTATATTCTTGCCGACGTTGTCTCCGGCGGTGTAGCCCACGCGCAGCGCCACGCGCCCCACCTGCAGCAGCTCCTCGGGCAGGCTCAACTCCACGCCGAAGCCGGTCTTGCCCGACCTGTCGGAGTAGGTCTTCTGCTCCGCGGTCACGGTCAGGAAAGGGTTGAAGGTCCAGGCCCCGCCGAGGCGCTGGATCTTTACCACCTGGTGCGCCTTGCCGGAAAAATTCTGGCCGGACCAGCCGAGGGAAAGTTTGCGGCCGATCTTGAGGATCGCGCCCGCGTCGAAGACCAGGTTCTGGTATTTCGTGGAAGAGTTGTCCTCCATAACTTCCTTGGCGCTCACGCCCACCAGGAACTTCTCCATGAAAAAGCTTTTGGCCAGGCCGAGCGAGGCGTAACCGTTCTTCACCCGCACGTCCGCGCCGTACTGGGGCACGCCCTCCGCGTCGCGCACGTCGAAGTTCTTGATCCCGTAATAAGCCAGGTTCACGCCCACCACCGACTGCCCGATAGGGTGCACATAGGCCATGTACTGGCCGGAATAGTCCTGCAGCCAGCTGAGGTAGGAGAAGGAGAACTCGCGCATCTGCGAAGAAGCTATGCCGGCCGGGTTGATGCCGAGCGCTTCCCCTCCTTCCAGAATGGAAACGCCGGTGTTGCCCAGCGCCTGCGCCCTGGGGCTGCCGGTGGGGATCTTCATGAAGGCCGCGCCTTCCGTGCCCAGTTTGGAATCCGCCGCGGCGGCCGGCGCGCTAAGCGGCAGCGCGGCCGCCAGAGCCAAAACCAGTTTTTTTATAGTTCTCATAAAATTACCGCCTCTGCAGGCCCGCCGCTCTTTAAGGAACAAGGATCTTCTTCACCGTCTGCCAGACGGAGCCCGTACCCTGCGTTGCCGCGAAACGCACCACCGCGAAGTAGACGCCGGGCGCCACCGCGCGGCCCGCCATATTTGTCTTGTTCCACGTTAAAGTGCACTTCTTATAATCAGTAGGCGGCTCGAATTCCGCGGACTTGTAGACCAGGTCTCCGGCCACGTTGTAGATCTTGATCGTGGCCTTGCCCACCAAGCTGGTCACCCCTACGTGGAAACACCCGGAGTTCCCCGTGTAAGGATTCGGGTAGAAGAACGTGTCCTTTATGAAATCCTCCTTCGGCACGGGAGCGGCGCCGGTGGAGGACGCGCCCCTGGTGACCGAGATATTCGAGGTCACCACGTCGTCGGCCAGCAGCGCCCCCGGGAGCACCGCCCCGGTAGAGGTGGTGATCTTGTCGGTATCGGGCGAGGCGTACACCTTGAACATATAGTTGCCGTCCGGCACCTTAGAAAGGGTCATGTCGGTACCGTCCCAGTATTCGCTCACCTGCGTGCGGGCGGCCCGCACGCCTATGATGCGCTTCACCAGCGATACGGCTTCCGGCGGGGTGGGGACACCCGCGGAATTGAAGACGGTTCCAGGCTTGAAGATCTGGGTTACCACCTTCATAGGCTCCGAAACCTGGTAGGAGATGACCGCCGGGTTATCCAGCGTCAGCGGTGTAATGGCCACGTCGTAAATGCGCAGCGGGAAAACGTCTATGGTCGTCTGCACGGTGGCTTTCGAGGACAGCGCGGACACCATGTCCTGCGCGGTCACCCGCACGTTGTATGCCCCGCCCGGCACAAAATTGCCGTTCGCGTCCTTGCCGTCCCAGAAATCCCTGTACAGGATGTCGCCGTCCCGGATCTGCCCGCTTATCACTGTAGCTTCCAGCGTGGAAGGCAGGTCCAGGGTCCAGATCTGGATGGTAACGGAAGACTGCCGCGTAACGGAATAGTCGATCTCGTAAGGCGGCAGCGTCACCGAGTCGGACGAGCTGAACATCGTGGGGATGCTCGGGACGATGTCGAACACGGTAAAGATGATCTGCCCGCGGGCCACGTCCACGTAGCCGTAAGTCTTGTCTGTCGCGTAAATGGCCGTAGCTGTGCCGGTGGAATGGGCCAGCAGCACGAACGGGTAGCGCCCGTCCTCCACCAGTTGGCCGGCCTCGTTGCGGCCGTCCCAGTATTCGGTGATCTTGAAACGCCCGGGACGCATTCCCTTGGCGCTGTAGACCGGCAGGCCCATGCTGGCCAGGTCCGGATTTGCGGGGTCGAGCCAGATCACGTCCGGCTTAACCGCGGCGCTCGGCGGATAAATATTAAGTTCTATGTACATCGGCTGGGAAAGATTGAAACTGACGTTAGCCATTTCAGAGGCCCCGCCCAGCAGCGGCTTGGTCTGCAAGTCCACGATGCGGAACAGGTTCGCCGAGAACAACAGGGTGGAGGTGGAGGTCTTGACCGCCGCGCACTGGAAAGGATCGGTGGTGACCAGCTCGGCCAGGTACTGCCCTGGGGGCACGTAATCGCCGTTGTCCTTCCTGCCGTCCCAGCTGTCGCGCGTCAGGAAATTGCCGGTGCGCGGCACATTATTAAGCAGGGTGCGCATGATGGAGGAGCCGTCCATGCTCTTGATGTTCAGCGTCACGGAAGTGTCGCGGGAAGGCGTATAGGCGAAATAGAAGGGGTCCAGGGCCGTAGCAGTGGGCGAGGAGCCTATTATCGTGGAAGACTGCGTCATGTTCGCGATGACCTGGCCGCGGGCCACCGGCACCGTGCCGACCATGGTCTTATTGGTCCAGATCTGGCCCCCGGCGCCCCTGGCGGAAGGGAGCACCGCGTAAATGGCGTAAACATAGTTCCCGTCGCAGACCGGTCTGCCGGAAGAATCCCGGCCGTCCCACAAAGTGTTCACCGTAACGCGGCGGTCCTTCTGCTCGGCGAAATGCCGCAGGCAGGTGTCGCCGGCGGCGCCGGTGCATTTATTGACCGTGCCGATGAGCGGGGGCGAGGCGTTAACGTCGTCGAAAGTCGTGCCGGCCGGGTAAATATCCACGTACACCGTGGCCGCTTCGGTCAGCATGTAACTTATATTGGCCGTGTCGGTGGTGGTAACGCCCAGCGGCTTTATGGCCACGTCGGTCACCTGCAGCGGGTCCAGCTCGATATAGGACGTGGCCCCGTAAGCCGCGTCCATGCCGAAATAGTCGTTGGCCTCGGCGTTAATATAGGCGATGTAAGTGCCGGCGGACATGATGCTGCCGGAGTCGTCCCTGCCGTCCCAGTAGTCGCCGTTGGTAAGCGTGCCGTCGGGGATGCCCTCGCCGATGCGCGGCATATAGTCTATGATCGTGCGTACCGGGGTGCCGAGGTCCGTAGTGGAATAAAGCCGTATAGTGGTGTTGGCGCCTTTGCTGAGCCGGTAAAGGATGTTATAAGGCTGCGCGGCCACGCCCGTGATCTTGCCTACCACGGTGGGGGTGGAACGCACCGTATGCACGTTGACCACATCCACGCCGATCGGCTTCTGGTTCTGCCCTGGGTACGCGGAGGTCTGCTCGATGGAGATATTGCCGGCGGTGGGGCTTACCTGGTTGGTCTTTACCTTGGCCCTGAAGCCGAACTGCCCGTTGGACTTGCCGAAGATACCGTTCAAGTTATAGGCGCCGGTCCAGGCGGCGCAGAACGGGCCTATCTTCTGCGCCACGGGGGCGCCGGGCCCGGGTTGGCTGCACCAGCCGACGTTGAACATGTTGATGGTGTTGATAGGCGGCGTGGAGGCCGGGTCCAGCGGGTTGGCGCCGGAGCCGAACTTGAAAACCTCGAAGGTAAGTTCGTCTATGCCGAAGGTCGTGGGCGTACTTTCCACCACGCAGGTGATCTCGGCGCACAGCTTAAGACAGCCGCCGGGATAAACATTGCGGCCGGCAGGCGGATTGGTCGCGTCGGTAAGGCGGGGGTGTTCCCATTCTATCTTGGCGGACCAGTCGCTAGGGTCCACGTCGACGCCGTTCGCCTGCGTAACAAAAGAAACGTCGGTATCGCCGCCGAGATACCCGCTCTCGCAGTAGTGATCGGTATCGGAACCGATGGGATACCGCACGGAAATGGAGCTGATGTACAACTGCTGCGCGGAGGCGGTAGCGGCGAGCCCGGCAAAAGCGGCCAGCAGGCCGGAGATGAAAATCAGTTTTTTTCGCATAAGCTTCCTCTTAAAAACGCGGAAAGCCGCGTTGCGCAACATGTCCCTGAGAGCTTAACTTTGAAATTTTCGCATTTTCCCATAGTAAAATCAATATAATAATAAGGCGAGACGCTCAATTATATAGTTTCAGCGAATACCGTTTAAGTTCATATCCACCGGAGAGTTCTCCGGCTTTTTCCACGGTCCACAGATTCGCCCCGTCCACCCAGAAGGCAGCCGCCTGTTTTTTGCCGAAAACCTGGCTTGAAATTTCGCTGAAAGCGCCGTCCTTGAAAGCGTAGCGCCGCAGCATATTCCTGGAATCCAGGGTCCAGAGCTGGGAGCCTGCCCACTGCATGCAGACCAGGCTCTTAAGCCCGGCCAGCTGGTAGCTGGCGGAAGCCCCGCCTTTGGGGTCCAGCCCGTATTTATAGAGCAGGCCGGTGGAGGCGTCGAAAGCCCACAGGCTGTAGCCGTCCCAGGCGGCGCCCTGCGGGGCGGGACCGGGGGTCTTGGCGCTCTCGGTGATCCTGCCGTCCTTATAATCCTCGCGGGCATAGCGCAGCTGGGCCATGTCCAGCACCCACAGGCCTCCGGCGGAGGCGCTGAGCGCGGCGGGCCTGAGCGGGGTCCCTTCCGGGGCCGGCAGCACGCGCAGCGTGGCGAAATCTTTGGCGTCTTTCAGGGACAGGCCGCGGTTCCAGTCGGCCAGCCAGATCCCGTCGCTGTTCACCGCCAGGCCGGAAGGATTGGGCAGGTCCAGGGGCGCGGTGGCGGTAAGCGTGTAATGCGCCTTGGCGCGCCAGGCGTACAGCTGCCAGGCGGCGCCGCTCATAAGCAGCAGGCCGGCCAGGCCGATGGCCAGCGCGCGGGTGACGTTCCTGCGAGCCCGCATAAAGCCGTGGTCCGGGGAGGCGGAGACGAAAACGCTGGGCAGCTCCACGCCCTTCGCAGCGTAAAGCCGCAGCACCTGGGTGACCTTCTCGGTCCACTGGCTGGATTCCTTGAGGATATTTGCGATGCCGGCGGCGTTCTGCACGCCCTTGGACTCTTCCTCGCGCATCTTGAGCGTCCAGGCTTCGCGCTCTGAGCGCAGGCGCTCCTCCCACACCGCGAATTCCTGCCTGTGCGTTTCCCACACGGAACGCTCCCGGTCCCAAAGTTCGCGCCACTGCGTGCGCTCGGCGTCCCAGTTGGTCTTGGCGCTCTCGAGGCGGCCGGTAAGGTCTTTGATCTGCGTTTCCAGGTCGCGCATTTTTACCTGGTCGTCGCGGCGGTTCTTGCGCTCCGACAGCAGCTCGGCCAGCGTCTTCTCCACGGCTTCCTTCGAATCGGCGATCTTGGCCGCGAGCCCGGCCTTGGCGTCGGCCAGGTCGGCTTTTTCCACAGCGAGCCCGTCGGCCTTCTTGCGGGCCTCGTCGCGCTCGGCGCGGACCGCGTCGACGCGCTGCTGCAGGCTCACCATCTCAACCTTGGTGCGCTCCAGGATCTCTTTCAAAAGGGTTATTTCCCGCGCGTGGTTCTTCTTCTGCGCGGCTATGAGCTTGGCGGACTCTTCCAGGTTCAGCGCGGTCGCCATTTCCTCGTTCAGGGATTTTTCGCGGGCTTCCTGATAATGCTGCTTCACCTCGCCCAGATGGGCCTTTGTCTCGTCCAGCTGGGCGGTCAGGTCGCGCAGCTGCGCGTCCTTGGCGGCCACCAGGGATTTCCACTCCCCCTCCGCCTTGGAGAAATTATCGCGGAGGAAGCGCATGGTCTCCATGTTCGACTGGCGCATGTCGTGGGGCAAAGGGGAAGGCTCGGGAACGTAGTCGCTGCCGGCGACTTTCTTCCACATCTCGTTCAGCTGCCTGTCGATATCTTTGCTTTCCATAGGTTTCCGGATAGAGGCCCGCTCTACCCTAGTGTAAGTTTAGCAATGTGGTATTAACCGCCCGTGGAATAATTGTGAACAAAATGTTACGGTGCCCGCCCGCGCCGGGGAACCTACCGCACCAGCCCCTGCAGTTCCACCGTGGCCTGGCTGATATCTATCCCCGAATCCTGGTACTGGCTGATCATGCGCTGAAGGGCGCCCTTCAGCACGTCCGCGGGGGCGCCGCCGCCCTTAAGTTTAAGGTACCCCTGCCAGTCAACGCTGAAATCGTACCTGAGCTGGTTAAGCTTGTCGGCCTTGCGCTTCAGCTCCATAGCCTTCAGCTCCGCCTCGGCCGCGGCCTGCCGCCGCACCACGGCCTCCAGCCTGGCGGCTTCGTTCTTGACCGTAGCCTTCTGCTCCTGCGTCTCCTTGAGCCGGGCCGAAAGGGCGTCCGTTTCGGCCTTCATGGAGGCCAGCTCGCCTTTCAGCAGGCTCTCGCGCCTGGCGGATTCGTCCAGCGCCTCCACGAGGTCTTTGCGGTATTTTATTTCCTGCTTTATCAGGCGTTCGTATTCGGACTCCACGTCGCGGTCGCCGAAGCGCAGCGCCAGCGTAAGGGAATGGGCCGGGGAAACGGACCCGGTGAGCGGCACGGCTATGCCGTAGGAAATTTCGGAGGCCAGGTGCTTCCAGCCGAGGCCCGCGCTGAGCGCCGAGGCGCGTTCGGCCAGGTTCAGCCCGGCGCGGGAAAACAGCTGCCCGGCCCGCTCGGTGCGCCAGACATACTCCACGCCGGGGTTGAGGCTTACGTTGCCGCCCTGCCCGCCGGAAGCGGAACGCCGGGACAGGTCCAGCGACAGGGTGTAGTCCTCCCTGCGCTCGGAAACGCCCAGCTTGATCACCCGGGGCGCGTTATCTTTCGCCACACCCAGCTTGAAGGAGGGGTTGTTCAGGTTCAGGATGGCGAGCCCGAGCGTGTGGGTCTCGTCGGGGCGGAAGGACGCGCCCAGGTCCAGCCCGAGCCCGGAGGCGGAAACGCCGCCGGGCGCAGCCGCGGAAAGGATCTTGAAGTTGGCGCCGAAATCCAGGATGCCGGCGTCGGTGCGCTTGTAGTTGGAAGTGCCCCAGCCGAACAGGATGGTTTTCTGCTTTACCAGGCCGCCGTCGTTCCGGTAAAGCCCGCCTACGGAGAAAGTCCCCATCCGGCCGTAGGCCATGCGCGGGATAAGCGCCCAGAGCCCGTAGGCGTCGAAGCTGGCGGGGCCCTGCGTGGTGCGCTTGGAGGCCAGGAAATCCCCCCCGGTCTCGAACTTCCTGGCCGTCCCCGCCAGCGCGGGGTTCGCCCAGAAGGAAAGCGGGTCCTGCAGGGCGGCTCCGCCGCCGCCGAAGCCCAGCTGGCGCGCGCCGGCCGGGATATCCTCGAACACGGCCCGGGCGGGCGCGGCGAAAGAAAGCAGGAGGCCGCAAAGGGCCGCGGGAAGCGCAGGGTTGAATTTTTTAAAGGCCATAAGATCAGAACTGTTTTTTAACTTCCGCGTTTCCGCCGGCCGCGGCGTTCTTTTCCTTCTCTTTCTCCGCGGCCACGTCGGTATAAAGCGCTATCTTGCCGCGCCCGTGGGACTTCACCCAGTACAGGGCGTCGTCGGCCTTCTCCAGCAGGGCGTCCATGCTGGCAGCGTCCTGCGGGAAGGTGGAGACGCCGATGCTCATGGTCACGCGCAGCTCCCTGGTCTTGGAGAACGGCACCGGGATGCGCAGCTCGGAAAGTTCCTGGCTCAGGCGCTGGGCCAGGCGCACGGCCTCGACGCCGGTGGCCTGCGGCAGCAGGATGATGATCTCGTCGCCGCCGTAGCGGCACGGGAAGTCGATCTTCCGCAGGTTGGAAAGGATCACGCGCCCGGCTTCTTTGAGCACCTTGTCGCCGATCTGGTGGCCGTAGGTGTCGTTGACTTCCTTGAAGTAGTCCACGTCGGCCCACACCAGCGCCAGCGGCTGCTTGAAGCGCTCGGCGCGGTAAAATTCTTCCTGGAAGCGCTGGTTGAAGTAGCGGCGCAGCGGCAGCTTGGTGAGCTCGTCGTAAAGCGAGAGTTCCTCGACCTTGTCGAACAGGCGGGAATTGTCCACCGCCAGCGCGATCTGGCCGCCGAAGGACTTCAGCATGGCCAGTTCCTGCGGCTCGATGCGCTGCTGGCTGAGCAAATTGTCCACGATCAGCAGGCCGATGGTGACGCCCTGCACCGACAGCGGCATATACAGCACGCAGTCCTTGTAGCGCTCCATGAACGCGCCGGAGGAGCGGCCCAGCACGATGTCCGCGAAGCGGTGCGCGCCGGGTTCCAGCGGGATCTCCTCGTAGGCGATGCTCTTGATCTGGCCGCGGATGTCGGCGGAGAGCTCGCCCTTCAGCTTGCGGTTCTTCTCGTCGATCAGGTACAGGCGCACGCGGTCGAAGCCGAAATAGGTCTGGATGCCGCCCAGGATGTGCCGGAAACTCTCGCTCGCGCGCAAGGCGCTGGCGAACACCTCGGTGAGCTCGGTGATGGCGGCCACGCTTTTGTCGTACTTGCGCGAAAGGGAGAAGAACTCGGCTTTGTAGTAGTCGCGCAGGAAAGAGCGCAGGTAGGCGTCGGCGCGCTCCGTTTCCTTGGGCGTGAACCGGCGTTTGCGCGGCGTTCTTTCCAGCCGCACCAGGCCCAGGCAGGGCACCATCGTGGTGCCGCCGGCGGGGTCGCAGTACTCGAAGCGGTAAGGGGAATAGACGAAGCTGCCGGCGGCGGTCTTGGACGAGGCGGCCTTGAGCGTTTCCAGCGCGCGGGCCGCGGCGGAGCCGGGGGCCGGGCGGAGGTTCTCCTCGTGCTCGAACGAAACGCCGGAGGCGTAGCGGTGGCGCAGGCGCAGCAGGCCGGTCTTCTCCTCCAGCTCGTAGAAGGAGGCGCCGTCCAGGCCGAACTGCTCGGTGACGGCCTCGAGGGCCGCCCGCATGAAGGCGTCGCGGCCGTCGTAGTAAGCCCGGCCCGGGTCGACCCCGTAATGTTTTACGCTCTTTTTATTCATCGGTCAATACAGCGACAACAGATAATCGGCCTCGCCCTGGGCCATGATCAGCTCCCGGGTCAGGTCTTCCCGGTCGTAATCGTGCCGCGCGATCTTCAGCGACAGGTTCCACAGCGCCCGCTCCAGCAGCACCTCCGCCGTGGGATAGACCATGATGTTGGGCTTAAGCTCCGGCGCGGAGAAGAGCCGCCGGTAAACCTCGCCTTCGCGCTCCTCGCGCAGGCGCTCCTCGAACACGGGCTTGAGGCAGGGGAACACCCCGAAGTTCTCGGTGAAAGCGGTGAGGTTCCTGGGCTCCATGGCCCAGGCCACGAAAGCGGCCGCGCCGGCCTGGTCGCGGCTGGAGGCCGAGACCGCCAGGTTGAAGACCAGCATCAGGCCGCCGCCGGAAGGGTAGCCGGGGTAAGGCAGCATCTTGAGGCCGGTGCGGCCGGCCCCGGAAAGCTTCCTGGAGGAAATGATAAAAGCGCTCTCTTCGGCGGGCTGGGGCCCGTTCTCGAAGCGGTCCGGGCTGAACAGCTCGATCTTGCCGCTGACGGCCAGTTCCAGCCAGTCCTCTATGCCGCCGGCCGTCTCCTCGCGGGTGAAGGTGGCGCGGTTGAAATCGTCGGAGAACAGCCCGCCGCGGCGGCCCCACACGCGCGGCAGCACGTCGGCCACCGACACCGAGCCGGAAGAGCCGGGCACGGTGAGAACGTGGAAATTCTTGCGCCGGGAAAGCGAGGCGGACCTGTCCAGCGCGGCCCTGAACCCCTCCCAGGTGGCGAGTTCCTTCTCGGGGTCGGAAAGCGCGTCCTTAACGGCCTGCGGGCGGTAAAAAAGCGCCGGCGCCTCGAGCCACCACGGCGCCGAAAAGGCGCGGGTCTCCTCGCTGCGGCAGAGTTCTTTCAGGATGAAATCGGGGAAGCGGCGCTGGGCCAGCGGCTCGAACCGCGCTGACAGCTCGGCCAGCAGCCCGAGCCGCGAGAAGAGCTCGGTCCAGTTCTGCGGGATCTCTATGATGTCGGCCAGCTGGTTGCGCTTGGGGTCGCGCAGATGGGCGAAAAGGCTTTCCCAAAGGCTGTTGCGGCTTTTGACGGAGAACTCCACCGGGGTGTCCGGGAAGGCGGAGGAGAACCGGGCCAGCATGCTCTTAAAGGCCAGGTGTTTCCTGTGATCGTAATCCGAAAGAAGCCAGATGTTCATTCAGCTAAATTATAAATAACAGTTATTGCAGCGATATTGCGCGTTTACCAGCCCGGGGCGTCCAGGTTCGGGGAAACCTTAAGGCTGTTCCTGAACTTGCCGGCCTCGAACCGCCGCATGGCGCACAGCGCGATCATGGCCGCGTTGTCGGAGCAGTAGGCCTTCTCGGAGAACCTGACCTCGAACCCCTCCAGCCTGCCGAAAGCCGCGCGCAGCGCGCTGTTCGAGGACACTCCCCCTCCCACGGCTATACGCTTAAGACCCAGCGACCGCGCCGCATCCACGGCCTTCTTCACCAGGGTCTCCACGGCGGAATCCTGGAAGGCCCGGCAGACCCTGGCCCTGTCGGCGGGCGGCAGCCTGCGCCCGCGCTTGTAAAAATCCTGTCCCAGCCTGCCGGCCAGGTAATAGCTCACCGCCGTCTTAAGCCCGCTGAAGGAAAAATCCCAGGTCCCCTCCATGAAAGGCTTCGGAAAGACCGGGCCCGCGCCACGGGCAAGCGCCGCCTCTTTCTCTACGGCAGGCCCGCCCGGGTAGGGCAGACCCAGGAGCTTCGCCACCTTGTCGAAAGCTTCGCCGGCCGCGTCGTCCCTGGTGCGGCCGAGCACTTTATACTCCCCGTAGCCGCGGGCATGCCAGATCTCCGTATGCCCGCCGGAAACTATCAGCGCCAGCAGCGGGAACTCGAGCGGCCTGGCGACCTTGCCGTTCTTGAATTCGCAGGCCAGCAAATGCCCTTCTAAATGGCTCACGCCTATCAGCGGCGAGCCGGAAAGCTCGGCCGCGGCCTCGGCGGCCACGCGCCCCACCATCAGCGCCCCGGGCAGGCCGGGCCCGCGCGAAAAAGCCACCGCGTCGAAAGAGCCGCGCCGGAGCGGCACCCGGGAGCCCGCGGCCTTGAGCGCCCCGCCCAGCACGTACGGTATCTTTTCCAGGTGCGCGCGGCTGGCCAGCTCGGGCACCACGCCGTTGTATTTACAATGGAGTTTTATCTGCGAGTGGACCCGGTTGGAAAGCAATGACCGCCCCTTCAGCACCGCGGCCGAAGTCTCATCGCAAGTGGTCTCGAAAGCCAGTATTTTCATTCATGATGGGGTCAGGTCTTGAATTTGCACATTTTTTTACAAGGTCTAAGTTGCAGCCCTGCCCCCGCTCGGTACT
>JAJZPL010000065.1 GCA_021811185.1 bacterium | reverse complement strand
TTTCATAATATCTCCTAATTTTCACTTTTTGGGCTATTTCCGCCTCCGGGCGGGCAGCAGTACGCATCCCCGCAGCATGGCGCGCCTTTTCTCTCCAGCCAGAAATAACCGCCGAGCACCGAGAGCAGCGTTATGGCCGCGATAAGTGGCTTGGCGAAAGAGAGATAAGAAGCGCCCAGGAAGCCTAAATAGACGGCCAGCAGCGGGGAGCCGCAGCAGCCGAGCAGGAAGCAGCCCGCCGCGTAAAGCCCGCCGGTCAGCGCAAGCCCGCCGGCGACGCCCGCCGCGGCGCGTTTCCTGTTCTCCGCGAACTTTAAAAGCGCGTACACCGTGAAAGCCGCCGACAGGGCGTACGAGAAGCCGAGAAAGAATTCCTGCTGCCCGAAATACGCGGCCGCCAGGGAACCGTCCGCGCTAGGCGCGCAGGGGTCCGCCGACCTGAGGGTGTTCCACCCGAAATAGACGGCATGGGACAGGAAAGCCAGGATGAACGCCGCCGCAGGATAAACCCGTTTTTTTGTCATTTTGCCGCTCCCTCTTTTTGCACGGCGCTCCGGTTTCGCGCAGGGCCACTTTCTCTGCCGCTCACCTGCCGTTCTTTAACACGTGCCTGAGCGCGTCGCAGAGAAGCGCCTCCACATATTTGTCGGCGAGCGAATAATAGACCATGTTGCCGTAGTTGCGGCACGTTACGGCCCGCGCGTCACGCAGCTTGCGCAGCTGGTGCGAGGCCGCGGAAATGGTCAGCCCCAGTATAGTTGCGATATCGCAGACGCAGAGTTCCTTTTCCCGGGAGAGGGAAAAGATTATTTTTATCCGGGTGGGGTCGCCCAACACGGAGAACATATCCGCCGCCTCCCCGATCTCCCGGCCTTGGGGCAGCGCTTTCTTTACCCTGGCCACGACCACCTTGTTCACACAGACCACGTTACAGGTATCTTTTGCTATCCCGGATTTCATAAGGAACCGCCTTTTATCTATTTGAGCGTTTGCTCAACTATAATAATTATAGCCTCCGGGGCGGGGGAAGTCAATGCTGCAGCCGGGATTTGGCGCGAAAAATTGCCCAAGTCCAGGCCTGCCCGCCGGTTAAGGCAGCCAATAGCGTAGCTGATTTTTTATTTCAACCGTAGCTGTGCAGGCCGGACATGAGGTAATTGACGCCGAAATAGGTGAACATGACCAGCACGAAGCCCCACAGCATGAGACCGGCGAATTTCTTCTCCCTCCAGCCCCTGGTCCGCCGCAGGTGGATGGCCACCGCGTAATAGAGCCAGGTTATCAGGGACCAGGTTTCCTTGGGGTCCCAGGACCAGTAGGAGCCCCAGGCGGAATTCGCCCAGACCGCCCCGGTGATTATCCCCATCGTCAGCAGCCAGAAGCCCACCAGGCAGGCCCTGTAGACCAGCGATTCCAGGCTTTTTTTCTTCTCGTTCTGCGCGCCCATGAAAGAAAAGACCGCGGCTCCCAGGAAAGAGAGCAGCAGCGCGCCGTAGCCGGTCATGACGGTGCTGACATGGATGAGCAGCCAATTGGATTGCAGGGCGGGCACCAGCGGCGAGATGTTAGACTCCAGGAAGGAAGCGCCGCCCATGCTCAGCAGGGCCACCACGGCCGTCCAGGGGGCCAGCCATTCCAGCTCGCGGCCGGAAAAATGCTTGAAGAGCAGGTAGGCGGCGACAAAGGCCCAGATAAGGAAGATCAGGGATTCGTACTGATCGGAAAGAGGGGCCCTCCCGGCCAGGTACCAGCGCGCCCCGATATGGTAAGTGGCGGCCAGCCAGGCGGCGAACAGCGCCAGTACGGAATACTTGAATTTCCAGTCCTTGTTGAAAAGGAAACCGAGCAGCGTGGCCGCCAGGGCCGCGCCGTAGAAAACGAAAGAAGCTTTAAGCGATATTTCCATTATTTCATCTCCTTCCAGAACGCCATCGTAAGGCCTATCATAAGCACGGCGAAGCCCGCGTAGATGAACCCCACGCTGGGGTCTTTCGAGATCTGTATGCTCGAAAAATTGGGGTTCTTGGGATCGTAACCGGATTGGTAAAGGCGGTAGCCTTTGTACTTGGCGGGAGAGTTGACGTTGATGAGCTTCTCGAACTTCTCGACGCCGCCTTCGAGGAAGGCGATGCGGCTCTCGAACTGTTTGATCCTGCCGGGATTATATTCGTAAACGTAGCGGATGCCGTCCGCGTTCTGCGCGCCGTGGAAGTCGGGATGATTAGCGAACAGGTAGGAGGGCTTGGCGCCGGCGATCTTCACGGACAGGGCCGGGTTCTGGCGGGACTCGTCGATGGTCACGGGGCCGTCTTTCCCTATCGAGAAATTCGGGTAGAACTTCAGGACCGTCAGGGCGGCGGCCGCGGATTTGAAGCGCACTTCCTCGCCCGGAGTCACCTCGACGGATTCGAGCAGGTCTTCGCCTTCATGCCCGGGCTCGTCGCACTTTTTCAGCGCGTGGACGACATGCTTCTCCTGGTCCCAGTAATGCACCTGGAAGTTCTTGAGCGCGACCTCGAAGGGCATGGCCGCCGAAGTCCCGTCGTATTTGTCGAATTCCGCCTTGACCTGGCCTTTTTCCAGGGCCAGGACGCCCTTGACGGCAAAAAGGCCGTGCACCGCGCCGCCGACGAACATCAGCATTACGCCCAGGTGGCTCAGGAAGACCCCGGGGCGCAGCTTCAGGACTTTCCACTGTTTCACCGTGCAGGCCAGCATATTGAGGAAGCCGCCGGCCATGAGGGCGAGGAACCAGGAACTGTAGAAGACATTATTGAGCCGCAGGGTCATGACCAAGGCCCCGCCCGTGCGGCCCAGCAGTTCCTGGTAAGCCTCCGGTGATTCGCCCTGCGGTATCACTCCGCCCAGCAGGAAAGCCGCCAGCATGAGCGCGGAGAGCGCAAAAAAAAGCCTGATCGAAGAGAGATAGTTCAGAAGTTTCGTCATTTTAGTCCTTTAGAGCGGCTCCAAAGCCGGAGCCGAGTTGATTTAGGGCAGTTCCCGCGCGTTGCCTGTTGTTAGCGCCGGCAGGCGCGGGAACTGCGCCGATCTTGCCTACTTATTGCAGCCCGCCCCGGCCTGGCCCGGCGGCGGGACTTTCTCAAAACCGGGTGTTTTTATCAGCTCGCCCAGCCCCGTCATGAACTCCCGGCCGCCCAGTATTATGGAAGGCGAGGTTGTTATGCCCAACGCGGAGGTTTTGGTGAAATCCTCGGCCAGCATGTCCTTGGCTTCCTCAAATCCGGCGGTAACCGCCGCGGCGTCTATGCCGGCGGCCTTGGCCGCCTTCTCCCAGTCCGGGGACTTGATGTCACGGTTGCGTTCCAGCAGGTAGGCCTTGAATTTATCGGGGAAGCTCCGGGAAATAAAGATCTGCCTGGCGTTCTCCTGCCATTCCGGTTCGCCGTGCAGGCTGGAAAATTCCCAGCCGCCGCCGGCGGCTTTTTTCGCGTCGCCGATAAAATGTATTTCCACTTTGGTTCCGGCGGGCAGCAGTTTCTCTTTTTCGGCCTCAAAAACCGAATTCTCGGCGGAAACGCCGAAAGGGCACTGGCTCATGACGAAAAGTTCCAGCGTGTTTTCCTTCGCGGGGCGCGCCGCGTAAAAACCGCGGCCCTGGCGGTCCTCGTAGACCAGGTAGCCCGCGATCTCCTTAAAGACCCCGGCTTTCAACTCGCCTTCAAGGCGGCTTTTGGCTTCGGGAGTGGCTTCAATGATATAGGCGGGCAGGAATTCCAGCCAGGGGAATTTAGCGGCGCTCTCGCCCAAGGCGTAGTCCAGGACGGAAGGCTTTATCCCTTCGAAATACCTGTCGAAGGCGCCTATCAGCGCGTCATTCCTTTTCTGGCCGGCGCCGAGCGCAACCCAGAAGGCGGGCGGCGGGGCCTTGGGGCGCGGTTTATAACCCGCCGGCGGCGCCACACGGCGGGCCGCCGGCAAAGCCGCGTTCACGGCCTCATAGAGCGGCAGCAGCCGCTGCGAGCCCTCATAGGGCTTGCCGTCCAGCAGCAGCGCTGTGGCAGTCACGCCGGCGCGGACGGCCTTCTCGTTGACTGCCGCCAGCGCAGTCTGCCCATCCGTGGCCGCGCGGCGCTCAAGTTCGTCCGGATTGATACCCGCTAAAACGGCGGCGTCGCGCCACCCGTCAGCGCCCGGGCTCATGGCTCGGGCGCCGAGATAGGAGAGGACCTGGCCTGGATAAGATCTTGAAAGCACCGCTAGCCGGGTAGATTCGGCCAGCTCCGGTTCTCCGCGCCTGGCCGAGAATGCGCCATCCTTGCCTTTTTCCACAAGCGGATAAACCTTCAGGTCGGCTGCGACCAGGCGGCGCTTAACCGTGTCCGCCAGAAAGAACCACTGCCAGCCCTGGCCGTCCAAAGCCTCAAAATATAATTCCAGCCTGCCGCCACCTGGCGGCTGCGCCGCTGGCGCGGCCCCCGCGGCGGAACCCCGGCCCGCCGCCAGACAAAACAGCAAGACAAGGGTAAGACGTTTTACGCTGTGCATAGTATCTCCTTATTTACCGAATTTACCGAGTACGGGACCGGGTGCGGGCGCCTGGATTACGGCGTCGGCCGAAAACCTGCCGCCATAGCGGAAAGCCGCCCAGGCCAAGGCAAGGAAAACCAGGTTCTGCGCGAACTCCACCGGCAGGGAATTGGACCCGCCCGAGCCGAAGCAGCCGCAGGAGGTAACCGGCAGGCCGCGCAACCAGGCCTGCGCCAGCAGCGCTTCAAAGAAAACCAGCATGGCGCCGCATAGCAGGGCGTTGAACCGGGTAAAGATACCGCACGCCAGCAGCAACCCTGAGAAAAACTCCAGCCAGGGCATAACATAAGCGGCCCAGAGGGAGAGTTGCGGCCCGGTCACTTTGTAGGTCTCTATGGCGTAGGCAAATTCTTCCACCGGGGCCAGGAGTTTTATTAAGCCGGCGTAGATGAAAACTCCGGCCACGGCCAGCCTGCCCAGCAGGCCGGCAATGTCCTTGATCTTGTTTTTATCACTCATATTATTCTCCGGCGCAGGCATCCGCCTCTGCCGATTACTTCTCGGGGCAGTTCCCGGCCGGCGGCTGGCGGCGGGCCTCGATGATCCCATCGAACTTCCGCATGGCTTCGGCGAACTGGACGGGCCCGACCGCTCTTTTGCCGTTTATAAAGAAAGTCGGCGTGGCATTCACGCCTTTCATCTCGGCCTCGGCCATGTCCAGCTTAATGCGCCTATGGGTTTCAGGCGCGGCCGCGCAAGCCTGCATTTTCGGCCAGTCGAGGCCCAAACCGCGGGCGAAAGCTTCGAACTCTTTCGGTTTTTCTTTCGCGTAGCCCCATTTCTCCTGGCCTTCGAACAACCGCGCGGCGTACTCTTTGAACTTCCCCTGTTCCCCGGCGCAATCGGCGTAAGCCGCCGCGTCCAGCGACCAGCGGTGGATGTTCACCAGCGGGTAATGCTTGAGTTCCAGCCGCACGTCCCGGCCGTAGACTTTAAGCATATTCTCCGCCGCATCCGCGGCGGCGCGGCAGGCCCCGCAGGCATAATCGCTGTATTCGGTTATCCGCACCAGGGCGCTGGCCGGGCCGAAAGTCCTGAAGTCCGGCGCAGGGCGTGCCGGACCCAGGTTGAACTGCCGCGCCAGCAGCACGGCAATGGTGGAAACAAAGATCACCGCCCCTGCCAAGACAACCCTCTGCGCGTTTTCTTTTCTTATCATAAACACCCTCAAGCCGGTTTCTCGCCTTTGGAAAAATATGCGTACAGCGCAGGCAGCACCAGCAGAGTAAGCACCGTGGAGGTCAGCAATCCGCCTATCACTACCACCGCCAGCGGCCGCTGCACCTCAGAGCCGGGCCCCGTGGCGAACAGCATGGGGACCAAACTCGCTATGGTTATCACGGCGGTCATCAACACCGGGCGCAGGCGCCGCTCGCAGCCCAGCGGTATGGCCTCATTCAGGTGATGGCCGTGCTGGCGGAGCTGGTTGATGTAGGTCACCAGCACAACGCCGTTAAGCACGGCCACGCCGAACAGGGCGATAAACCCTACCGCCGCCGGTACGGACAGGTATTGCCCGGAAATATACAGCCCGAGAATACCGCCCACCAGCGCCAGCGGCAGGTTCAGGATCACCAGCAGCGCCTGACGCAGCGAGTTGAAGGTTATCGAAAGCAGCAGGAAGATCATCAGGATGACCACGGGCACTATCAGCGACAATTTCTTCATGGCCCGCTGCTGGTTCTCGAACTGTCCGCCCCAGGTTAGG
>JAJZPL010000029.1 GCA_021811185.1 bacterium | reverse complement strand
CGATCTAACGTAGCGTCAGATGGAGAGGTGGCCGAGCGGTTGAAGGCACCGGTTTGCTAAACCGGCATACGGGGTAAACCCGTATCAAGGGTTCGAATCCCTTCCTCTCCGCCATTTTTACTTCGTAAAAATGGCGGGTGTCCGTAGCTGCGCAGGAAAGCGTAGTCCACCCCGCCATAATTATAATTAAAAAAAATGGCTGGTGTCGCGGTGAAGCAGCGTAAGCAGGGTTTGGGATCTCAATATTTTTTTATTATCATGGCCATGTAAGGCCGTGTTCGTTTTATTGTATCTGCAGACGCATAAACTTTTAGCGGGGGGGCAAAAAGTTGAGCGACGATCGCGGTTCTATCCTTTCCAGCCTGAAGCGGCGCCTGGCCGCGCTTTTCGCCGTTACCGCCGCCGCGGTGATAGCCGGCGGGGTGGCGTACAACCACAGCTACCGCGCCTCCCTCATAAGGGACTCCGAAAAACTGCTTACTTCCATCGAGGACTTCAAGATCCAGCAGATAACCTATTGGCGCAAAGACCGGCTGGACGATACGATGTCCCTGCTGGACAGTCCCTTGCTTTCCATGTCCCTTAACGCGCTGGCGGCCAACCCATCCGACGCCTCAGCCAGGGCCCTGCTTTCCAAGCGCCTCAACGCCTATCTCCGCAACAACCGGTACACCGAAGCCCTGCTCGCCCGGATGGACGGCAAGGTCCTTGTTTCAGCCGGCAAAAGGTCAACCAGCGCCTGCCCCGGAAGCGGCGCTATCCTGGCCAAAGCCGACGCTTCGGGCCGGCCTGAAATGGGGGATTTTAACGTTCTACCCGGGGAGAAAAAGCCCCACATCGACCTCGCAGCGCGGGCAGCCAAAGGTCCCGCGGGAAAGAACCTGTTCCTGCTGCTGCGCATAGACCCCGAGGACTACATCTACCCTCTCATCGTTAAATGGCCGACTAACAGCAGCACCGGCGAGACCCTGCTGGTCAGCCGCGAAGGGAACAAGATAGTTTACCTGAATGAAATAAGGCACCTTGCCGGGGCCGCCATGAAACTGGAGTTGCCGGCAGACACTCCGGACCTCCCCGCCGCCATCGCTTTTACCGGCAAGTCCGGCATAGTCCGCGGCAGGGATTACCGCGGGGTGCCGGTGCTGGCCTCCGTAAGCGCCATCCCCGGCACGAACTGGGCGATAGTGACCAAGATGGACATGGCCGAGGTGCTGGCCGGTTCCGGCCGGGTCTCCCTGCTGCTTCTGCTGCTCGTCTTATCCCTGCTGGGAACGGCGGGCGCGGGGGCTTACCTGGTCTTCCGAAGGCAAGCGGAGGAATACCGCAGATCTTACGCCGAACTGGACCGCCAGGCCTCCGCGCTGAAGGACACTTACGCGCGCCTTACCGCCCAGGCCAACGACGCCATAATCATAGCCGACGCGCAAACCCTCCGGATAATCGAGACCAACAGGAAAAGCCACGAGATGTACGGCTATACCGAAGAGGAATTTTCACGTCTTAAAATAAGCGACCTGGTGCCGGAAAGCGGCCTGGCCCGGCAGCGGGAACGCCTGGAAGCCGTGCGCAGCGGCCAGGGCGCCGTGGTAGAGGCGGAACATAAACGCAAGAACGGGGAACTGTTCCACGCTGAAGTCAGTGCCTCGTACACCTCCGGCTCCGGGAAAGAGTATATTTTCGCCATCGTCCGCGACCTCTCCGAGCGCACGCGCATGGAGCAGACCCTGCGGGACAGCGAGGAGAATTATCGCCAGCTTTTCGAGGCCGAATCCGACGCGATCTTCCTTATCGACAACGAGAACGGCGAGATAAAACAGGCCAACAACGCCGCCGCCGTCCTTTACGGCTACACGCACGAAGAACTGCTGGCCATGCGCAACACGGACCTGTCCGCGAAACCGGAGGATACCAGCAAGGTAACCAAGACCACCCCGCCGGACGCCGGCAAGATAGTGGTTATCCCGCTGCGCTACCACCGCAAGAAGAGCGGAGAGGTCTTCCCGGTGGAAATAACGGGGCGCTTTTTCACTCGCAACGGCAGGCCCGTTCACATAGTGGCCATACGCGACATCACGGAACGCAAAAAAGCTGAGGAAAAACTGCGCCTCGGCGAGGAACGCCTGCGCATGGCGGCGGAGGCCGCCCAGTTCGGGGTGTATGACTACGATATCGAGACCGGGGTGCGCTCCTACTCTCCGGAATTCCTGGGGCTTTTCGGACTTCCTCCCGGCGCCGCCCTGCCGCTGGACGCGGACCAGGCGCCCGCAGCCCTCTACCCCGAGGACAGGGAAGGTTTCATAGCGGCCAGAAGGGCCGGCTACGACCCGCTGGGCGCGGGCCTGGTAGACCATGAATTCCGGGTAATACTGCCGACCGGCCTGGTGCGCTGGCTAAGGGTGCGGGGCCGCACCGCTTTCACGGGCACGGGCGCCGGCGCCAGGCCGCTGCGCGCCAACGGCATCATCCAGGACATCACCGAACGAAAACAAACCGAAGAAACCCTGCGCGAAAGCGAAGAGCGCCTGCGGATAACGCTGGAGGAAACCCGGATAGGCACCTGGGACTGGGACGTAAGCGGCGACACCTGGCGGGCTTCTCCCACATATTTCACCATGCTCGGCTACCCGCCGGTCGAAGGTCCCAGCGACCGCTCGGTCTGGCTGGACAGGGTGCACCCCGACGACAGGGAAGCCGTAACCGAAAGGATACGCGAGATCCTTAACGGCGGGGACGCCAAGTACCAGTATGAAGCCAGGATGAGACACGCCGACGGTTCCTACAGGTGGCACACCGTCTTGGGAACCACGGTAAAGCGCGGCGAAAACGGGAAACCGGCGCGCATCATGGGCGTGAGGATGGACATCACGGTCCAAAAGCAGGCCGAACTGACGCTCCGCGAGAGCGAAGAAAGGTACCGCTCGCTGTTCGAGAACATGCTTAACGGGTTCGCGTATTGCCGCATGCTCTTCGAGAACGGCAAACCCGCCGATTTCGTCTATCTTTCCGTCAACAAGGCTTTCGAGACCCTGACCGGACTCAAAGACGTCGCCGGCAAAAAAGTTTCAGAAGTCATCCCCGGCATCCGCGAAACTGACCCCGGCCTGCTGGAAACCTACGGCAGGGTGGCCCTGGGCGGCAAGCCTGAAACTTTCGAGACTTACGTAAAAGCCCTCAAGATGTGGTTCTCCATCTCGGTCTACAGCCCGGCGAAGGAACACTTCGTGGCGGTGTTCGACGTGATCACCGAACGCAAGCAGGCGGAGGAAGCGCTGAAGCAGAGCAATGCCCTGATGGACACCACCCAGCACCTGGCCGGCATCGGCGGCTGGGAGTGGGATTTGGCGGAAAAAAACATTCATTGGACGGAGGAAACTTACCGGATACATGACTTCGATCCAGGGGAAACTGGACTCGGGCTAGAAGAGTGCGTGGCCAGGAGCATAGAGTGCTACCGGCCAGAGGACAGGCCCGCCGTTATGGCGGCGTTCGACCGCTGCGCGGAAGCCGGCGAACCATACGACCTGGAATTCCCGTTCACTACCGCGAAAGGGCGCCGTCTGTGGGTGCGGACCACCGGGCAGGCCGAACGCAAGGGGAACAAGATAGTCAGATTAATAGGTACGCTGAGCGACATCACGGAGCGCAAGCGCGCGGAGCTTAAACTTAAAGATCTCAACCAGGACCTGATCGACAGGAAACAGGAGATGGAGAACTTCCTCTATATCACCACGCACGACCTGCGGGGCCCGCTGGTGAACATCCAGGGCTTCAGCCAGAACCTTGAGCGCTACCTGGCGGAACTGAAGGAGAGCCTCGGCGCCGCCAGTCTTCCGCCCGGGCCGAAAGAGGCGCTCGAAAAAGTAACCGGTGAGCGTATTCCCACGGCGCTTAACTTCATCCTGGAAAGTTCCCGCAAAATGGACGCGCTGATAACGGCCCTGCTTAAAGTCTCAAGGCTGGGCCGGGTAGAGATGAAGCCCGAAATCGTGGACATGAACGGGCTTATAGACAAGGTAGCGGAGTCCCTGCGTTACCAGCTGGACCAAGCCGGCGGCGAAGTGAAGCACGGGGACCTTCCCCGCTGCAAAGCGGACCCGGGCGCGGTCAGCCAGCTCTTCGCCAACCTGCTGGACAACGCCATAAAATACCGGCAGGAAGGCCGGCCGCTCTCGGTTAGCGTTACCGCCGAACTCAAAGAAGGGATAATTTTATATAGCGTTGCCGACAACGGTTCCGGCATCCAGGAAAAAGACCTCGGGCACATCTGGGACGTTTTCTACAGGCACGGATCCGCCGCGGGAAAGGGCGGGGAGGGCATAGGCCTGCCTATGGTAAAGCGCCTGGCGGAAAAGAACGGCGGCAGCATCACGGCGGAGTCCAGGCCCGGAGAAGGGTCGGTGTTCCGCGTGTCGCTGCCCGCCGCGTAGGGGAATAGAACAAATGGAAAACGACAATAACAGCTACGTAAACATCCTTATGGCGGAGGACGACGACGGCCACGCCAGGCTGATCCAGGAGCGCTTCGAGAGCGTAGGGGTGAGGAACCCGATAACGCGCTTCAAGGACGGGAACGAAACCTGGGACTTTCTTTCCGGGGCGTCGAAGCCCGGCCTGGAGGAAGGCAAAGGCTACCTGCTGCTGCTCGACATCCGCATGCCCGGTCTCGACGGCATAGAAGTCCTGAGACGCGTAAAGAACGACCCGTGCCTTAAGAACATCCCGGTGATCATGCTCACCACCACGGACGATCCCCGGGAAGTGGGGCTCTGCTACGAGCTGGGCTGCAACAATTACCTGACCAAGCCGGTGGACTTCGACAAGTTCGCCGAGGTGATAAAGCGGCTGGGGCTTTTTCTGATGATCGTGAAAGTAAGCAGGATAGGGCAGGACTGACCGGCGGCGGCCGGAGCCAGGGCTAAGGCAGAAATTATGACGGACAACAATACTCCCAACGGAAAATTCATCCTGATAGTGGAGGACGACCCCGGCACAAGCGAACTGGAAACCCAAAGGCTGGAATCGCTGGGACTGGAGATCCGCCGGGCCTCCAGCGCCGAAGAGACTATCGGCATCCTTAAAAAGACCACGCCGGCGCTGATGCTGCTCGATTATTCCCTCTCGGGCTCCAACGCCATAGAACTCGTTAAAAAGCTTAAGGGAGACGAGATCGCGGTGCCGCCGTTCCTGATGGTGACCGGACGCGGCGACGAAACCGTAGCCGTGGAGACCATGAAGGCCGGCGCCAGCGACTACCTGGTCAAGAATTCGGATTTCCTGGAGAACCTGCTGCCCGCCGCCAGGAAAGCGCTGGAAAAGGCCGCCCTTAAGGCCGCCCTCGAGACCGCTCAGGCCAGCACCGCTAAGAACCTCAGGCTTTACACCGTGCTGGCGCAGGTGAACCAGGCGGTAACGCGCCAAACGGACAAACAGGCGCTGCTGCAGGAGATCTGCGACGTGGCCGTAGCCACCGGCGGTTTTAAGATGGCCTGGGTCGGCATGCCAGACAGGGACACGGGCCGCATTATACCGGCCTGTTCGGCGGGTTTTGTTAACGGCTACCTGGACAAACTGAAGATCGAGCTCGAAGAAAAAAGCCAATATTCTAAAGGCCCTACCGGCTGCGCTGCCATCAGCGGCAAGATCTGCCTCTGCGCGGACACAGCCTCCGACCCCGCTATGGCGCCCTGGCGCGAAAAAGCGCTGGAGAGGGGATACCGTTCCTCCGCCGCGATACCGCTGGAGGAGAAAGGAAAAACGACCGCGGTTATCACGATCTATTCCGAGCACCCGCAGTTCTTCTCGGAAGAAGAGGTAAAACTCCTGGGCGAGATAAGATCAGACGTCTCCCTGGCGCTCGACGCCATTAACGCCGAGAAAATGCGCGCTTCCGCCCAGGCTGCGCTGGAGCTGACCGCCAGCCAGCTCACCCACGTAATGGAGACCAACCCCGTCATCCTCTTCAGGCTGCGCGCGGTATCCGGCCGGCTGATAACCGAATGGGTGAGCGGCAACGTGCAGAGCCTGCTGGGCTACGACGAGGCGGAAATGCTCGTCCCGGACTGGATCGACGAAAATCTCCATCCCGAAGATAAAGCGCAGATACTGGGAGACCGGGCTGCGCTCATTGAAAGCGGGAATCTGGTGCGCGATTTCCGGATCAAGAAGAAAGGCAACGGCTACATCTGGGTGCACGAGCAGATAAAGACCATTTCAAAAGCCGAATATATCGGGTCCTGGACGGACATCACCCGCCTTAAAGAGAGCGAAGAGCGCTTTCACTACCTTTTCGAAAAGGCCCCGATAAATTACCAATCCCTGGACGAGGAAGGCCGACTGCTGGAAGTGAACGAGACCTGGCTTACCATGATGGGTTACGCCAGGGAAGAGGTGCTCGGCCGGAACTTCCGCAATTTTCTGGCCCCGGAATACAGGGCCAGGTTCGAAGAGAACTTCCGCGATTTTAAGGCGTCCGGAATAGAAACCGCGGCAGAGTACGAGCTGCTGCGCAAGAACGGCGGCAGACGCAGGGTATCTTTCAACGGCAAGATCGCGCACAACCCGGACGGCACCTTCAAGCAGACCCACTGCGTGTTCACGGACATCACCGAAACCTGGAAGGCGCGCGCCCAGACGGATATGCTCAGCCAGGTCATAAAGTCCAGCTTCGACGAGATCTACATCTACGACCCCAAGGACTTCCATTTCATCTTCGTCAATTACGGCGCCATAAAGAACCTGGGCTACTCGCCGGAAGAACTGGAGACCATGGCCCCATGGGACCTAAAAAAAGACTTTACCGAAGCCTCCTTCCGCGCCAGGACCGCGCCGCTGCTGGCGGGCGAGACGTCCAGGCTCACGTTCGAGACCACGCATACCCGCAAGGACGGGACGACGTACCCCGTGCAGGTGCGGATGCAGCTGGCTGCGACCGGCAAGGAAAAGGTCTTTTTGGCCATCATTAACGACATCACGGAACGAAAGCGGGCGGAACTGGAACTGGCGGCGCAGCGCAGGCTGTTCTCCGACGTTATAAACAACAGCGCCTCGGCCATTTACGCGGTGGACCTGGATGGCAAATTCATCCTGGCCAACAACGCTATAGCGGCTGTCCTGAAGACGACCCCGGAACAGATGACAGGGAGGTCCCGCCGCGGCCTCCTCCCGGAGGCGCTCGCCAAACAGCACGAGACCAACGACGCGCTCGTACTGCGCTCGGGCAAGCCCCGGTTCTTCGAGGAGGAGGACGGGCAGCGGCATTATTTCTATTCATCCAAATTCCCGCTGAGAGACCCCTCCGGCAAAATTTACGGGGTCTGCGGCATCTCCGCGGACGTCACGGAGCAGAAAACGGCCCAGCTCAGGCTGGAAGAAAGCGAAAGCCGCTTCCGCACCCTGGTGGACTCTTCTCCCTACGGCGTGCTGGTAAGGAAAGGGATGGAGGTTATCTTCCTGAACAAGCGCGGCCTGGAAATAATCAAAGCAAAGGCGGAAACCGACCTGGCAGGCAAGAACATCCTCGACCGCCTGCCGGAAAAATTCATGGAACTGGTGCGCAAGCGCGTCGCGGAAATTGACGAGAAACAAACCGCCACCGAACCCGCGGAAATAGAATACCAGGCGATGGACGGAACGCTGGTGGACCTGGAAATAACCGGCACGCCGATAGTGCTGAGCGGCGAGAACTGCGGCCTGGTTTTCTTCCGCGATATTTCCGAGAAGAAAAAGAACGAAAGGCTCATGGCCGAAATGACGGCCCTGCAGCGCGTGGAATCCCTGGGGCTGCTGGCGGGGGGCATAGCCCACGACTTCAACAACATGCTCACGGGCATCCTGGCGAATATCTCGCTGCTGGAAGCCCGCTGCGGAGGCAACAAGGAGAACGCCGACATCCTGCACGAGACCATCGACGCGGCCCGGAACGCCCAGAGCCTGACGGCCAGCCTGCTGGCTTTTTCCAAGGGGGGCAAGCCGGTAAAGAAGGAATTCTGCCTGCAAAAGGCGCTCAGGGACATTTTCAGCCTGGCAACCCGCGGCACTAAAGCCGCGTGCGAGGCGGCGGTGAACGAGGACCTGTGGAGCGTGGAAGGGGACGAGAACCAGCTTAAGCAGGCGATAAACAACCTGCTGATCAACGCGCTGCAGGCCATGCCCTCCGGCGGCAGCCTGCGCCTTACCGCCGGGAACGTAAGCCCCGGGGCGGCGCTGCCGGAGCCGCTGGCCCCGGGAAAATACATCAGGCTGACCGTCACCGACACCGGGATCGGGATCCCGAAGGAATACCTCGGGAGGATCTTCGAACCCTACTTCACCACCAAGAGCTGCGGGCACGGCCTGGGCCTGTCCATGACCTGGTCGGTCGTTAAGAACCACAACGGGCACATCGAGGCCGCTTCCGTGCCTGGGCAGGGAACGACCTTCGAGATCTACCTGCCGGCCACCGGCCGCTGCATGACCAGCACCGACGGCGCCAAACCCGAAATACAGAAAGGTTCCGGGCGCATCCTGGTGCTGGAGGACGAGGAAGTGGTGGCCAAAGCCGTAACGCGCATGCTCAAAGAACTCGGCTACGCCTGCGAGATCACCGGCGACGGCGGCGAGACCGTGCGGCGCTACGCTGAGGAGTCTCAAAAGGGCAGGCCTTTCGACCTGGTCATCATGGACCTCACCATCCCGGGCGGCATGGGCGGCAAGGAAGCCGTAGTTAAACTCCGCGCCGCGGCGCCCGGCGCCAAGGTTATAGTTTCGAGCGGCTACTCCGACGAGACCGTTATGGCGGATTTCAGGGATTACGGGTTCGACGCCGTACTGCCGAAACCCTACAAGTACGAGGACCTGGCAGAAGTCATCACCCGCCTGCTCAAGAAATAGGAAAAAGGGGACAGGCTACTTTATTTTCAAAGTAAAGTAGCCTGTCCCCTTTAATTGCTAAAATTTCAGAATGGGAACAGTTAAAGCCACTGCCGGGAACATAAAAAAGGCCGCATCCCTGATCAGGGCGGGCGGGGTGGTGGCTTTTCCCACGGAGACGGTCTACGGCCTGGGCGCCGACGGGCTGAACCCGGAAGCCTGCGCCCGCGTCTTCGAAATAAAAGGCCGGCCCCGCTTCGACCCGCTGATCCTGCACGAATGCTCCGCCGCCAGGGCCAGGAAGCTTTTCTCCAGGGTACCCGGAGCCGCGCTGAAGCTGATGAACGAATTCTGGCCAGGGCCGCTCACGCTGGTGCTGCCTAAGGCCGCCTCAGTACCGGACATCGTGACAGCCGGCCTTAAGACCGTGGCGGTCCGCGTGCCGGCCAACCGCCACGCCCTCGCCCTTATAAAAGCCGCCGGCCGGCCCATAGCGGCCCCCAGCGCCAACCGCTTCGGCAGGCTCAGCCCCACCTCCGCCGCCCACGTCGGCAAGCAGCTCGGCGGCGGGCCCGACCTGATCCTGGACGGGGGGAAGACCAGGATAGGCGTAGAGTCCACCATAATAACTTTTTCCGGTTCCAGGCCGGTGCTCCTGCGCCCCGGCGGGCTGCCGCTGGAAGAAATAGAAAAGATAGCCGGGCCGGCGTTAAAAGCCGGCAAGGCCGGTAAAGCGCCGCTGGCGCCGGGCTGCCTGAAAAAGCACTACGCGCCGCGCGCCCGGCTGGAGATAATAACGCCGGGCCAGGCCGTAAAACGCGGGGCGGACCGCGCCTACCTGGCCTTCTCGAAAAGACCCGCGGGGAAATTCGCTGCGGTAAAGGTGCTCAGCCGCACCGGCGACCTGCGCGAGGCGGCGGCGGCGCTGTTCGGCGCGCTCCACGCGCTGGAGAATTCCGGCGCGCGCGTGATCTACGCCGAACGCGTCCCGGGGCACGGCCTCGGCCGCGCCATCATGGACCGCCTGAAACGCGCTTCGGCGAAATGATCTAAATGAAAAAGATAGAGGCCGCGCTGGCCGTAATAAAACACTTCATCCAGACCGACCCCTCGCGGGCCGCCGAGGCCCTCGACACCCTGGAACCGGCCGACGCCGTGCGCATCCTGCAGCTGCTGCCGGAGCCCGCCGCGGCCGCCGCGCTTAAAAACCTGCAGCCGCTCAAGGCGGGGCGCCTGCTCGCCCGCCTGCCGGCCCAGCAGGCCATAGCCCTGGTGCAGCGCCTGAGCCCCAGGCACGCCGCCATAGTTTTCAGCCATATGCCGGAAAAAACCGCCAAGCGCCTGGCGGCGCTGCTGCCGCAGGAACTCGCGGCAGCCATAGCCGAAACCCTCTCGTACCCGCTGCAGAGCGCCGGCCGCCTGATGCACGGGGACTTCCTTTCTTTCAGGGCCGGGCTCAGGGTGGAAGAAGTGATCAGCCGCCTGCGCCAGCTGGCGCACGGCCAGGTGCCGCTGAGCTATTGCTACGTGGTGGACGAGGCGGACAAGCTGGTGGGCGTACTGAACATGCGCGACCTGCTGCTGGCCGAGGGCTCCGCCCCGGTGGAAAGCGTGATGATCACCAAGGTCCTCAAGGTCTCGCCCTTCGCCGACCGGGAGGAGCTGGTGGCCCTGTTCGCCAAGAAACATTTCCTTACGGTGCCGGTAGCCGACAACGACGGCAAGCTGCTGGGCGTGGTGCCCACGTCCAGCATCATCGCGAGCACCGAGGAGGAAGCCAGCGAGGACATCCAGATCCTGTTCGGCGCCAGCGCCGAGGAACGGGCCTTCTCCTCCACCTGGTTCAAGATCACCCGGCGCCTGCCGTGGCTCACCATCAACCTGGCCACGGTGTTCCTGGCCGGCGCGGTGGTGGCTCTTTTCGAAGGATTAATAGCGAGAGTCGCCGTGCTGGCGGTCTTCCTGCCCATCATAGCAGGCCAGGGCGGCAACGCCGGCACGCAGACCCTGTCGGTGGTGATCCGCGGCATGCTGATGCGCGAGATAGCCCCGGCCAACGCCTGGCACCTGGTAAAGACGGAAGTGCTGGTAGGCCTGGCCAACGGCTTCGCCACCGGGGTGATGACCGCGCTGGCGGCCTGGCTCTGGAAGGGCAGCCCGCTTATCGGCCTGATAGCCGGGCTGTCCATGATCATCACCATGGTGGCGGCCGGCCTGTCGGGCGCGCTGATCCCGCTCACCATGAAGCGCCTGGGCTACGACCCCGCGCATTCCTCCGGCATCTTCCTCACCACGGTAACGGACATCACCGGGTTCTTCTCCTTCCTCGGCCTGGCCTGGCTGCTGCGCGCGCACCTTATGTAAGAGAGGTCCGGCCGCGCGAGCGGGTCGAAAATAACTATTCAGGAGTCTTACCTCCCCGGACCGGGGAGGTTTTATTTGCCGGCCGCGGCCAGCAGTTCGCGGTAATATTCCAGGGTGCGCCGGCCCATGATGGCGGTGGTGAAGCCGGCGCGGACGGCCGCCACGGAGTTTTCCGAGAACCTGTTCCGCAGGTCCGGGTCCTTGAGTACGGTTTCAAGCTTGCCGGCCAGCGCCGCGGCGTCGCCCGGCGGGAACAGCAGGCCGGTAACGCCTTCCTTGACGATCTCGGAGTTGCCGGAAATATCGCTGGCCACCGCGGGCACGCCCATCGCCAGGGATTCCCTGATGCTGCCGCTCAGCGCCTCGCCTTTAACGGCGGCGTTCACGCTCACCGCGGCCACGCTGAGCAGGCGTTCCACGTCGCCGCGGAGGCCGAGGAAACGGCAGGCCTCCTCCGGCAGGCCGGCGGCCCGGCAAAGGGCGCGCAGCTCCTGGGAATCGGTGCCGCGCCCGGCGAAAACCAGCGTGAAGTCCAGCCCGCGCAGGCGCAGGAGCCTGGCGGCCTCTATCAGCACGTGCTGGCCCTTGTGGCCGCTGAAATTCCCTACCAGCATAACTACGGGCCGGCCGGGCAGGTCCAATTCTTTGATTATGCCGGGGTCAGGGTGGCGGGGGGAGAAACGCTCCGGGTCCGTGCCGCTGTAAATGGTGCGCACTCTTTCCGGGGCCAGGCCGTAGGCTATCAGCTGGTTCCTCACGGAGTCGGCCACGGCGATGCAGCCGTCGATCAGCCGGCTGGTGTATTTGAGCTTGGCGAAGAACCCCGTAACTATCGGGTGGGATACCCGCCGCGTGAAAACGAACACCGGCTTATGCCCGGCGAAGAACTTGGCCAGCAGCCCCATGGCGTGCGCCTTGGGATGATGAGCCTGCAGCACGTCCGGCTTCTCGGCGTCCAGCAGCCTTGCCAGGGCAAGCGCGGTCTTAAGATCGTAATCCCGCCGGGGCTGGAAATGGATGGTCCTGAAACCGTCCGCGGCGGCCCTGGTCCACAGATCGCCGCCCGCAGGGCAGGCTATAAGGTTCAGCTGCCCCAGCGCCCGCAGTTCGCGCGCCAGGTAGAGCGCCTGGGCGGCCCCGCCCGACCAGCTGGAAGACTCGGTAATGTGCAAAATTTTAAGTTTATCCGCCATATTCTTTAACCGGGCCCAAACCCGCCTGGGGCCGCCGCCGGGCCTTCCTTGGGGTGACAAAACCCATGTTTCTCCGTAAATTATAGTATATAACTGGACGCCAGCTCCGGCGCGTAGTACCGTTACCACGGCAGCAGATTAGACGGCTACGCGCGCGGCGGGGCCCGCCCGGGGCGTGTGGGTGGACGCGCGGTAAAGAACGCCCGTCCCTGAAAACCGCGGCGCGGAACCGCGGTTTTTTATTTGAGAAAGAACCGTGAAAATCGTAAACTAGCTTAAACAGGAGAAACCATGCACAATTTCACTTTCGCGAACCCGGTAAAAATACTTTTCGGCAGGGACGTCATCGGCAAGCTGGCGGCCGAGGCGGCCGGCAGCGGCAAAAAAGCGCTGCTGGTCTACGGCGGCGGCAGCATCAAGAAGAACGGCGTGTACGCCGCGCTCACGGCGGCCCTGGCCGCCAACGGCGTGGAGATCACGGAGCACGCCGGCGTGAAACCCAACCCCGTGCTTTCCCACGCGCTGGAGGGGATAAAGAAAGCCCGCGCCGCCGGCTGCGATATGATCATAGCCGCGGGCGGGGGCTCGGTGATAGACGAGAGCAAGACCATCGCCGCCGGCGTTAAATACGACGGCGACGTCTGGGATTTCTTCTGCGGCAAGGCCCAGCCGCGCGCGGCGCTGCCGCTGTTCACGGTGCTTACCATCCCGGCCACCGGTTCGGAGATGAACAGCGGCTGCGTGATCACCAACGAACTGACCAGGCAGAAATATTCGGCCGGGGGCGTGGTGCTGTTCCCTAAAGCCTCCGCGCTGGACCCGGAAACCACGCTTACGCTGCCGCGCCCGCAGATAGGCTACGGCGCGGTGGATTCCATCGCCCACATCATAGAAGGCTACTTCACCACCACCGACCGCGACGCCGCCGTCACCGACGAGCTGGTGCACGGCCTGGCCCGCTCCATCATCAGTTCCACGGACCGCATCCTGGCCGACCAGGCGGACTACAACGCCCGCGCCTCCATGATGTGGTCCGCCACGCTGGCGCTTAACGGCCTGCCCACCTGCGGCTACGCCGGGACGCATTTCATCAACCACGCCATCGAGCACGCCTTAAGCGCCATCTACGACATCCCGCACGGCGCGGGGCTCGCCATCGTGATGCCGGCCTGGTTCCGCCACCACCTCGAAAAGGACGGTCCGGCCCGCCTGGCGCAATTCGGTAAAGCGGTTTTCGGCACGCCTACCGCGGAAGAAACCATCAAGGCCTTCGAAACTTTCTTCAAGAAAGCCGGCGCCCCGGTGCGCCTGGCGGAAGCCGGCATCCCGGCCGAAGACATCCCGCGCATAGCGGAGAACGCCATGAGCCTGATCCGCCTGTGGGGCATGAAGCACGAGCAGCCGGAGATCGAGAAGATCCTCAGGAACGCGGTTTAAAAGGCATTCAAAAATGGGACTCACCGACGTATTCAACAAACTGGGCGTGCTGGCCGGGCTGCCAAAACAGGAACCGCCCGCAAGGTCCAAAGGCCTGGTCCTGATCGCCGACGACGACGCCAGCCTGAGGAACGTAATGAGCCGCGCGCTGACGCGCTCCGGGTACGAAGTGCTGCAGGCCGAGGACGGAGAGCGCGCCGTGCAGGTCTGCCGGGAACACCGGCCGGACATAGTGCTGCTGGACATCTACATGCCCGGGAAGAACGGCCTGAAAGTGCTGGAGGAACTGGCGGGGGAAATGCCCCGCACCGGGTTCGTCATCCTTACCGGCAACGAGGACGAGGAAACGGCGCGGGCCTGCCTTAAGATGGGCGCCTTCGATTACATCCCGAAACCCGTGGACCACAAGGTGCTGGAAAGCATCCTGAACAACTACCTGCAAAAAAAGACCGCCTAACGGGGCGTCAGCCCCGCCTGGCGTACTCCAGATATTTAGCGTACATCTTAACGGCCCTGTCGGCGGAACGGAAGACCGGCAGGCCCAGCTTCTGCGCGTAGGCGCAGTAGGGCTCGTACAGCGTGCCGGCGGCCACGCAGAACAGCAGCGGCTTGCGCGCGGCGCGGGCCGCTTCGGCGGCGCCTTTCAGGAAAGACTTCTCGAAATCCTCCTGCGGCGCGGCGCTGGCGGGCAGGGTATTCATCATGGCCGTAAGCGGTATCATGGAGACCAGCGCGCCGGAGAACTCGTCCGAGGCCAGCGCCGTCCTCACCACGCCGGCTATGGCCCCGTCGGATGCCATCGGCGTTATATCAAGCGGGTTCTTGGCGTCCACCAGGGAATCCAGTTTAAATTCCTTCAGGGTTCCCTCCATCTCTTCGGCCACGCCCTTGCCCATGTCCGCCGTCACCAGGCCGGCCACGCCGTCCGCCATGCCGGCGGCCTCGAAACCCGCGTTGCTCATGAAGAAGGTATTGCCGTGTTTAATTTCATAGCCGGCGAAAGAGCAGGCGAGCGCCGCCAGGTCGTTGAAGTCGTCGAAGGTCTCGGCCACCAGCGCGCCGGCTCCCTCCATGATAAGGCGCGTCACCAGGTAATCCCCGGCGATGGAGGCGGTATGCCCCATCACGGCTTTGCAGCCCACGGCCGTGCGGCCGGCCTTGTACAGCACCACCTGCTTGCCCTTGGCGCGGGCTTTAGCTATCACCTTGGCCAGCGCCAGCCCGTCGCCGGGCTTGAAGCCTTCCATGTACACTAGGAGCACTTTAAGGTCTTCCTCTTCGGCCAGGCGCTCCACGTAGTCGGGCACGGTCACGTCCTGCTGGTTGCCCACGGTAATGCTGTAGGCGGGCTTCAGCCACGGCATCTTGCTCTCGGTGGAGATCACAAAAGCGCCGCTCTGGCTGACGAAGGCCGTTTTGGCTAGGAAAGGGTTAACGCCGAGCGGGTGCTCCAGCTTGTACTGGGGGATGAAGAAAGTGTTCAGCTTGGCGCCGTTCAGGACGATGCCCATGGAGTTGCCGCCGGAGAGCGCGAAGTCGGGGTTCTTTTTGCGCGCGCTGGCCAGGGCCTCCACCACGGTGCGGCCCATGTCCTCGGAGCCGGCCTTCTCGCCCATGCCGCCGGAGATCAGCACCACGCCGTTCACCTTGCCGGAGTCGCCGGCCTCGGCTATCACGCGCGGCACCTCGGGCGAGGGCACCGCCACCACGTACATGTCCACCTTCTCGGGCAGCGCGGCGGGGGAGGGAAAACATTTAATGCCGTCGATCTCGGCCACGCCGTCTTTGATGATGTAGGTGTGCTCTTTGGGGAAGCCGGCCTTTACGATGTTGTTCGCGATGATGCGGGCCATGTTCATCTTCTTCTCGCTAACGCCCACCACCGCGGCGCTCTTCGTATGCAGCAGGCTGTTCACGCCCTGCGCGGAGGGTTTGGAGCGCTCGCCGCCGGCCTTCGCCTTCCTGAAGCGCAGCACGCCGTCCAGCGCGGTCAGCTTCCCGCCGCTGGCGGCCAGCGGGTTGATCTCGAATTCCTCGATGGCCCAGGCCGACGAGCCGCCGTCGCGGAAATGCTTCATCACGCGCGAGAAGCCGTCCAGCCACCTGAACATCTCGGCGTCCTGCACCAGCCGCTTGGCGCCGCGCGCGCGCCCGGCCGTATAGCCCCAGGCCCAGTTGGCGTCCAGGAACTTCTGCCAGGCCTCGGACTCGAAAGCCAGGTGCACCGGCATTACGGAGGGGGAGGTACCGGGGCGCAGCGCCCTGGTAAGCCCCTCGGCGCTGGTGCCGCCCGGGCCCAGCGTGACCACCGGCCCGAAGGCCCCGTCGGCCCTGGCGCCCAGCAGCAGCTCCTCGCCCAGCGCGAAAGCGGAATGGGGGAGGAACTCCACGGCCATCAAGGCCTCGGCCTCGGGGAACTTGGCGGCCATAGCCCTAAGGGCTTCTTCAACGACAGGAGCAATCTTTTCGAGCACCTTCACGCCGCCGGCTTCGGTCTTGTGCAGGGTTTTGGAGGAGACCAGCTTCAGAACGAGCTTGTCGCCGGCCAGCCGGGACACGGCGTCCAGCGCGGCGGACGGCGCGTCGAGCAGCGCGGCGGGGTAGAGCAGGTACTTGGGGGCCTGCAGCCCGGCCAGCGCCATCACCTGGTAAACCTCGGGTTCGCTCAGGCTGCTGCGGCCCTGGGCGCCGGCCTGTTCCAGTATTTTTTCTATCGCGGAGAAATTTTCCATATGATGTCCTCGCCTAGTATATTTTCTTTACCAAGGTCCGCTGGGCCAGCGCCAGCGCCTGGTCCCGCCGCACCAGCCCGGCCCCGAGCGTAAGGCAGTCGGAAGCCGCGGCGCCCGAAGCCAGCTTAAGGGTGCGTTCGAAATCGTAGCCGTGCAGGAAGCCGAACAGGAACCCCGCCATGAAAGAATCCCCGGCGCCGGTGGGGCTTTTAAGCCCGGGCAGGCGCGGCGGCTTCACGCTCCACAGGCCGAAGGGGGAGGCCGCGTAGGTCTGGCCGGGCCCGTCGGTGACTATAAGGGTCTTGAGGCTGCGCCGGGAATGCAGCGCGAAAAAAGCGGCCAGCCGGGCGGGGGTAAAAGCCTCTCCGGAAAGCTCCTCGAACTCATAGCGGTTTATCTTCACGCCTTCGGCGCCCGCGGCCACGGCCTCGGCCAGCACCGGCCCGCTGGTGTCGAACAGGGTAAAGCAGCCGCGCGCGGCGGCCAGCTTGACCAGCGAGGTATAAAAACCTTTCTTGAGCCCGGCCGAGAGGCGGCCGCACACGGCGGCCACGCGGAACTCTCCCGCCATGGCGTAGAATTTTTTAAGGAAGCGGGCCTGGGCCGCGGCGGGCACTTCGGGGCCTTCCTCGTTGAGGTCGGTGGAACGGCCCCTGGCGTCCACGATGGTATAGCACACGCGGGATTCGCCGTTGTCGTGGCGTTCTATGAACGCTTTAAAGCCTTCCTTCTTCAGCGCCCCGGCTATCCAGCGGCCGTTGTGCCCGCTGGCGAAGCCGGCCAGCGGCGCCTCCAGCCCCAGCACGCGCAGCGCCCGCGCCACGTTCACGCCCTTGCCGCCCGGCAGGGTGATAGTGTCGGCTACGCGGTAGATGTTTCCCTTCTCGAAGGAGGGCACGAGGACGGTCTTATCCACTGCCAGGTTGAGGTTTACAATGAGTGCGTTCATTTCAGGGGTTATAGCGCAGTTCCTAATTTAGCATTTTACAGGAAAGTTTTGAACCACTTTTGTATAATGAAAACTATATGAAACGAGCCTTAAAAATATTGGCGGGCCTGCTGGCCGCGGGCGTCCTGCTGCTGGCCCTGGCGGCGCTCGGCCTAAAGTTTTACTTCACCCCCGCGCGCCTGAAAGCCCTTACGCTCGAATACGCGTCCAAGAACCTCAAGCGCGAAGTCACCTTCGACTCGGCCTCGCTCAACTTCTCCGGCCTCTCCATCTCCAATCTGCGCGTGTCGGAATACCCGAACTTCAAGAAGGGCGAATTTTTCAGCGCCGCTTATTTCTCCTTGCGCCCTTCCCTGCGCGCGCTGCTCAAGCGCGAGGTAAAGATAAACTCCGTTTCCGCCTCCGGCCTTAAAATGCGCGTGGCCGAAGTTAAGAAGGACACCTATAATTTCTCCGACCTGCTAGCCCCCGCTGCGGAGCAGAAACCCGCCAGGCCCTCCGGCAAGAAATCCTCCGCCGCGCCGCTGGCCATCTCCAATCTGAAGGTCAAGGATTCCGAGTTCCGCTACACCAACGCCGCCGGCGACATGTCGGTGAGCCTCAAAGGCATAGACCTTTCGGCTTCCGACATTTCGCCCGCCGGCCTGTTCCCGGTGGAAGCCGCGTTCACCATGGACGTGGTCTCGCCTTACTTCAAAGGTTCCATCCCGGCCCGGCTCAAGGGCCGCGTGGCCCTGGGCAATTTCGACCCGGCCAAAGGAAAGGCCGAGCTCGACAAAGCCTCCCTGTCGCTGGGCGGCATGAAGGCCGAGGTCAAAGGCTCGCTCGCCGGCCTGATGGAGCCGGACGCCAGACTTTCCCTGAAGGTAAAGGAATTCTCCACCTCGGACCTTAAAACGGTTCTCTCCGGCCTGCCCAGCAAGTTGCTGCTGCCCGAAATAGACGCGGACGCCGACTTCAAGCTTTCCTTCACCAATGTGCTTCTGCGCTCGGTCGTCTTCCGGGCCGGGGCCATCAAGGGCTCGCTCAAAGGGAGCGCCGCGTGGAACCCCAGGGTCACGTACAACCTGGCCGCCGCCGTCAAGGCCCAGACCCCCGAGGTGGACAGCACCCTCCTCGCCCGCCGCTTCAAGCAACTGCCCGTGCCGCGCGGCTTTAAATTGCCCATGGCCGACCTGGCCGCCGCCATAACGCTCAAGGACGGCCGCGCGGACATCACGTCCTTCTCGCTGGACTGCGCCGCCGTGTCGGCCTCCGGCAGGACCGCCGTGAACTTTTCGGGCAAACAGCTTAAGGCCGCGGGCTCGCTGAAGGCCGAGTTCAAGGACCTGGCCAAGCTGGCGGCCATAGCGCCGGACCTGGCCGCGCCTTACGCCCCTTCCGGCGCCGCCTCCGCCGAGCTGGACTATTCCTACGCCGGGGAGGCCGCCCTCAAAGGCCGGGCCGCGCTTAAAGGCGCGGGCGCCTCGTTCGCGGACCACAAACTCTCCGGGCTCACCGGCGATATAGAATTCACCAAAGACTCGGCTTCGGCGCAGAAACTGGAAGGCAAGCTGGACGGCGAGGACATCGGCGCGTCCTTCAAAGCGCGCGACCTAATGAAGCACCCCAAGGCGGACTTCGACCTGAAGCTGGCCAAGCTGGTCCTTAAGGACACGCCCGCGCCTGCGGCGCAGCCGCAGACGGCTGCGGCAAAAAAAGAAGCCGCCAGGAAAGCGGCGGGGGAACCCTTCTACCTGGACGTAGCGGGCAAGGCGGAAATAGGCGCCATCGAGCACCCCAACTTCCGCTGCGGCCCTTCCTCCATGAAACTGGCCCTCGTTAACATCTCCGACGATCTGAAGGCCCTGGACGGCTCGGCCTCGTTCACCGCCGGCCCCGGGAAGTTCTCGGAGCTGTACGCCCTGGCCGGGCGCTACAAGGCGGCCAAGGTGGCGCTGTACCCGCTGCTCGTGCTGCAGAAAGCCTCCAAGCTGGCCAAAGCCCTGCGCCTGCCGGACTTCAACAACATAGCGTTCGAGAGGATCGAGGGGGACTACTCCTTCAACAAAGGCCTGATGAAGCTTAACAAGTCCGCCATGACCTCGGACGTAGCCGACGTAACCTCCTCCGGCTCCATCAACCTGCCGGCGGAAAAGCTGGACATGCGCATAGACACCACGCTCAAGCGGGGCAGCGGCGTCACCCTGGGCGCGCCTGTCGGCATGCTGGTGAAAGGCACCTTCGCCGACCCCTCGGTTAAGCCGGACCTCAGATCCATCGCCGAGCAGCCGGCCGTAAAGAAAGCGCTGGACAAGCTCTCCCCCGAAGCCTCCAAACTTTTAAAAGGCCTGTTCAAGAAATAGCCGCAGGCAAAACACCCCGATGATAAAACGCCTGCTGTTGTTAACGCCGTTCCTGCTGCTGGCCGCCTGCGCGGGCCGCCGCCCCGAAGTGCGCCTCACCAGCGAGCCGTCCATCGAGCGCGCGCTGGATATCCTGGGCTCCGTGCCGCAGGGCCGGCCGCTGGTAAAGTTCCTGTACAAGAACCCGGTCCGCTTCGAATATTCCAACACCGCCGGGCTCTGCGCGAAGTACGCGTTCAAGAGCAATGAGATCCTGCTGCCGCCGGCTTTCCGCGGCTCCGACAGGGTGCTGGCGCTGGCCATAGCCCGCGCCGCCTTCATCTACCGCCTGCGCGCCGAAACCGGCCTGGAGGAGATCATCTCCGAAGAGGAAGAACTGGCCGCGCTGTACCAGGCCCGCGTGGCGCTGGAGATAAACCTGGCGAACGCGGATTTCTCCGGCGAGGCCAAAAGCGCCGCCGGGATAAAGAACGACTTCTGCGCCTACGTGCTGGAAAGCTCCCGCTACGCCATGGCCCAGGCCCGCAAAGAGGTCCTGACCCCGGATACGGACTGCCAGCGCCCGCTGGAAACGCTGGAGAACCAGCGCGTGTGGCTGGAAAAGACCAGGCAGGCCATCAACGACGAGAATTTCTACCAGCTGATGTACGACCGGGACCTGCAGCGCGTGAAAAAAGGCTCCATGCCCTATAACGAGGCCATGAGGAACGACGCGGTGCTCCGCGGCCTGCCGACCTACGACGTGTACCGCTACCAGCGCACCTTCTACGACCGCCAGAGCGACCTGTTCTCCAACTTCGAGAAAGCCTACTCCCGCGAGCTAAAGCTGGACGCCGCCTGGCGGGGGGAACACCAGGGCGCCATAGACGCCGCCCGCGAGGAATTCTCCGACTGCGGCCTGCCGGAATAATTTGATATTATTGACCATATGAACACGCAATACGACATCTGTTTGGTCACCTGCGGGGACAAGAAGACCGCCGACGAGATAGCCTCCGGCCTGCTCACAGAGAAGCTGGCCGCCTGCGTCTCCTGCGTTCCCGGCGTGGAATCCTCCTACTGGTGGAAGGACCGCATAGAAAAGTCCTCCGAGTTCCTGCTGCTCATCAAGACGCGCACCGCGCTGCGCGAGGACATCATGCAGTTCGTGAAGCAGCACCACCCCTACAGCGTGCCCGAAACCATCTTCTTCGATATCGCCGCCGCCCCCAGGGAATACCTGGACTGGCTGGGCGCCAACACCCTCTTTACCACCAACATTCCCAAAGACTCCGGTGAAAAAATATGAAAAACGTGCTTAACGTCGTGGTCGTAGTAGTGGTGGGGTCGCTGCTGGGGCTGTTCATCGGCAAGCTCTTCAACCTCTGGTTCCCCGCCGGGCAGATCAACGCGCTGCTGAACACCGGCATCAACACCGGGCTGCAGCCCACCACGGTGGACCTGAACCTGGTGGAGTTCACCGCCGGGCTGATGTTCAAGTTCAACATCTCCAGCATCCTCGGCATCTTCCTTTCCGCCCTGGTCTACAAGCAGATAGTGAAATAATGCTCATCCTCGCCTCAAAATCGCCCAGGCGCAAAGAACTGCTTAAGGCGGCCGGCATAAAGTACAGGGTCGTCCCCAGCCGTATCGACGAGACCTCCTCGTACAAGCGCCCGGCGCTGATAGTGCGGGAACTCGCTTACAAGAAAGCGCTCTCGGTAGCGCTCAAGCACCCGGGCTCGCCGGTGCTGGGCTCGGACACGCTGGTTTACTGCAAGGGCGAGGTGCTGGGCAAGCCCAGTAACCATAAGGACGCGCTGCGCCTGCTCCGCCTGCAGAACGGCGGGTGGCAGGCCGTGCACACAGGCGTGGCCCTGATCTGGCTGGAAAAGGACATTTTCCTTGCCGGCGCCGAGGTTTCACGCTGCAAGGCGCGCCGCCTGTCCGAAGCCGAACTCAAGGCCCTGTCCGGCAAGCACCACGACAAAGCCGGCGCCTACGCCGTGCAGGACAAGGACGACGAATTCATAGAGAAGATCGAGGGCCGCTTCGACACCATCGTAGGGCTGTCGATGAACCTGGTCCGCAAGTTCATGAAAAAGGCAAAAGTCCATGCATAAAGTAAAAAAAACCTTCCACGTGGCCTACGGGCACCGCCTGCTGAACTACAAAGGCAAATGCGAGAACCTGCACGGCCACAACGGCGTTGTCGAGGTCACCCTCGCCGCCGGCAAGCTGAATAAAGAAAAGATGGTGATGGATTTCACCGAGCTCGGGCGCAAGGTCAAAGCCTGGCTGGACGAGAACTTCGACCACAAGGTCATCCTCGACAAGGCCGACCCGCTGCTGCCGCTGCTCAGGGCGCATGGCCAGGCCTGCTTCGCCGCGCCGCAGAACCCCACGGCGGAAACCTTCGCCCGGCTGCTCTTCGAGCGCTTCACCAAAGAGCTTAAGCTCCCGGTCCATGAAGTGGCCTTCTGGGAAACCCCCACGTCCATGGCCTCGTATAAAAAAGGCGGAAAATAATATGGCTGAAACCCCCAAGCATTTCGATATCGTCATAATAGGCTCCGGGCCGGCCGCGCTTACCGCGGGCATCTACGGGGCCCGCGGCGGGGCCACCACCGCCGTGTTCGGCGGCGTGGCGCCCGGCGGGCAGCTGCTGCAGACCATGGAGATAGAGAATTTCCCGGGCTTTCCGGAGCCCGTCCCCGGCGCCGACCTGATGATGAAGATGATCAAGCAGGCCACCCGCCTGGGCACCGTGATCTTCAGCGAAGAGATAAAGGCCGTGGATTTCGGACCGCGCCCCTTCACGCTCACGTCCGACGGCGGCAGGGTCTGCACCGCCCATTCCGTGATAGTGGCCACCGGCGCGCAGGCCAGGTGGCTGGGCCTGCCCTCCGAGCAGAAGTTCATAGGCAAGGGCGTGTCCGGCTGCGCCACCTGCGACGGCTTCTTCTACCGCGGCAAGGAGATCTGCGTGATCGGCGGGGGAGATTCCGCCGCCGAAGACGCGCTGTTCCTTACCAAGTTCGCGTCCAAGGTGTACCTGGTGCACCGCCGGGAAGCGCTGCGCTCCAACTTCCGCCTGCAGGAGAAACTGAGGGCCAACCCCAAAGTGGAAATAATCTATAACCACGTGCTGGAAGAAGTGACCGGCGGCACACATGTGGACGGCGTGAACCTGCGCGACGTAAAGACCGGCAAGGCCCGCCGCCTGGACCTCCCCGGCGTGTTCATAGCCATAGGCCACAATCCTTCCACGGAAGTGTTCAAGGGAAAGCTCAACCTGGACGACACCGGCTATATAGTGACCAACGAAAGGATGGCCACCTCCGTTTACGGCGTCTTCGCCGCGGGCGACGTGATGGACACGCACTACAAACAGGCCATCGTAGCGGCCGGCTCCGGCTGCAAAGCCGCCATGGAAGCCATCCAGTACCTGGAAACCCTGAAAAAATAACACGACGTACAAAATAAAGAGGCCGGGCTGGAACCCGGCCTCTTTATTTTTCAGCGCGGCCCGCTCAGCCGTGCGGCAGCACGCCCAGCCTGCGGAATTCACGGCTGCTGCGGCGGGTATTCTTAACGAACAGCCGCCAGCCCTTCAGCAGGCTCTGCCGCTCTTCCTCGCCGATGGCGGGCTGGAACACGCGGCTGGAGACCTTGGCCGGCCACTGGGGGGAAAGCCCCAGGCCGCGCGCGGCGGCCAGCCCCGCGCCCATGGCGGTAGCTTCGCTCTCCTCCAGCGCCACAAGGCGCGCGCCGGTAACGTCAGCCTGGAACTGCAGCAGCCAGTCTATCTTCGAAAGCCCGCCCGAGACCTTGAGCTCCTCGATCTTGAAGCCCTTCTTCTTCACCAGGTCGAAGGCGTCCGCCACCATGTAGGCTATGCCCTCGGTCACGCCGCGCACCACGTCGTACTTATCGGTATGCGGAGTAAAGCCGGTAAAGGAGGTGAAGGCGTTGAAATCCCAGTAAGGCGCGCCCAGGCCGCCAATGGCGGGCAGGGCGTACATGCGGTTCTTCGACCTGCGGCACATGCCGTCCACTTCGGAGATGTCCTCGAAGATGCCGAACTTCTGGCGCAGCCATTCCAGGGCCGTGCCGGCGGAGTTGACCGTGCTCTCGGTAAAATAGCAGATGTTCTTCTTGCCTTTCCCTTCCTGCCAGCCGAAGGAATTCAGCAGGCCGCGGATCTTTACGGGCTTGCGGCCGGTGTTCACCAGCAGGAAAGCCCCGGTGCCGTAGTTAAGGGCGGCGGAGTTGGGCGCTTCCAGCCCCAGGCCCAGCATGGCGGCCTGCTGGTCGCCCAGCATGGCGGTAACGGGCAGGCGGCGGCCGGCAACCTCCACGTGGCAGAGGCGGCCCACGCTGGGCTTTATCTCTGGCAGCAGGTCGGGCGTAAGGCCGAAGGCGGCCAGCAGTTCGGGCTCCCACTTAAGGCGGCGCAGGTTGAACAGCAGCGTGCGCTGCGCCTGTGAAGGGTCTGTCACGAAGCTTTTGCCGCCGGAGAGCCGCCAGACGACGTACGTGGCCACCGGGGCTATCAGCAGGCGTTTCTCTCCGGCCGCGGCTTTTACTTCGGGAAAATTCTCCAGCGCCCAGGCTATTTTGGAGGCGCTGTAGTAAGGGGTTTTATAAAGGCCGGTGAGTTCGTGGATGCGGGTGTTGGAAAGGGGGATCTTGGCGAGCAGGTCCAGCGCGCGGCCGTCCTGCCAGCTTAAGGCAGGGGCCAGCGGGACGCCGGTGTTCTTGTCCCACAGCACCACGGTGGAGCGCTGCGCGGCTATGGAGAGCGCCACGGGCTCGGCGTCGGGCGGCAGCTTCCCCATCAGCTCGGCCAGGCTTTCGGCCTGCGAGGCGTAAAGCTTCTCGGCGTCGTACTCGGCGCGGCCGGGCAAGGGATAGGAGGCCTCCAGCTTACGCTGGGCCTTATAACGGATATTGCCTTCAAGGTCGAAGGCAAGCGCCCGGGAGCTCGAGCTCCCCTGGTCCAGGACTATAATGAATTTTTCCGGCATAATCCCGTTCCCTATATCAGCCCGGCCTTCTTGACTATCTTGATATCGAAAGCCGTCTTCTTAACGGCCTGCTCGAGGAGCTTCTTGCGGGCTTCCTCGGGGAGGGCGTCGCTTTCCAGCACGTTGGTAATGCCGGTCAGCGTTAGCGTGAGCGCCTTGTGGTAAAGCTCGAACTGGTTCAAAATATTTATAACGGCCTCGCGGTCCTTGAACTCCCATTTGGAACCCTTCTTGACGCGGGCCGTGTACTGCGAGCCGGCGAACTCCCCGCCGTCGCGCGAGGCGCGGCCGATGCTCTCGCCCACCTCCGCCAGCTGCGCTTGCAGCTCGTCCATGCGTTCCTGCAGGCGGCCGTAGCGGTCCACCAGCGCCTCTATGTTCTCCGCCGACGTGAGCTTATGCTCGGCGGGGGGCGGGTTATTGCCGAAGAAATGGGGGCACAGGCTCTTGTAGTCGCACCAGGCGCAGCCGCGCTCGCTGGGGGTGGGGTCGAACTTGAGCCCGCGGATGGCGTCCGCCACGCCCAGCACCCTTTCCCAGAACCCGCCTATCTCCTTGTCGTCGGCGCGGTCGAAGAAATATTCCTTGTTTGTGGGCACGTGGTAGTACAGCATGCCGCTCACGCGCACGTCGGCCACCTTGTGGCCGTAGGTCTCGGCGATCTTCTCTTTAAGCCGGGGGTCTATCTCGGCTATCTTCTGGTACATGTAAAGCTGGGAGGGCTGGCGCTTAACGTCCTTGCCCGTTTTGTAGTCGATCAGCTCCACCAGGCCGCCGCCCTTGTACTCGATCTTGTCGGCTATGATGCGCACTTTCAGCCCGTCCACTTCCACGTCGGTGGAATACTCCACCAGGAAAGGCGGCGCCAGGCGCGCGCGGTTATGCTCGTAGTAGGCTTTCAGCATGGCCACGCCCTTCAGGTAGTCGTCGTCGGACTTCTGCTGGGTGCGGTAACCTTTCTCCAAATAGGATTTAAGGCCCCACTCGCGCTTGAACTCTTCGCAGACTTCTTCTACGGTAGGGAAAGGGGGGGCTTTTACGGCGTACATGAACTCCAGCGCGGCGTGAATGGCCGAGCCGAAGGCGAAGTAGAACTTGGGCTCTTCCTTGATCTTGTCGATGTACTTGAACTTGTACTTGAGCGGGCACTCCTCGTACAGGGACATCTTGGAATAGGAGAAAGCCAGCAGGCCGTCCGCTTTCGGAGCGGGGGGCACGATGTCCCCGAAAAGGCCGGGCACGGCGCCGGGCGCGGGTTCGTTATTTTTTTTCTTCATAGGAGATCAGTTCCATTATGCGGTTCTCGTAGCCCTTGCCCGCCACCGAGGTAAGCACCCGGCCCGTCCACGGGGCGTAATATTCGTAAACCCAGGAGGGCTGGCCCGCCACGCGGCGGCGGATCTTGACGCAGCCCTCGAACTCCCCGGCTTTTACCTTCACCCTTACGCCGGCCTGCTCCACCTTGAACTGCAGGCGGCCTTCGGGCCCTACGGTATCCCAGGTTTTGCCGGCGTCGAGCGGGTAGCGGAACAGCACGGTATCCTTGCCCTCCTGGCGCTCCACAAAATCCAGGCCGTCAAAGCGGAAAAGCAGCTTCTGCTTGTTCACCAGGGTTTTGCCGGCGTAAAAAGCCACGCTCAGCACGGCCCCGCGCGCGGTATGGTCCGCCACCTCGGTCACCTGCCTGGCGTTCCTGCCGAGGGTCTCGGTATCGCCGTAAACCCACTTAAGGCCCGGGCCCACCGGGAAATAATCGGGGCAGATGAAGATCTGGCGGAACACGTCGGGGGGCATTTTGAACTCGCGGTAATTCCTGGCCAGGTCCTCGAGCAGCGGCTTGGACTCGGCGCAGAGCCCCAATTTGAGCGAATAGAGCTCGGCGGCGGCCATAAGCGCCTTGGGCGCTTCGGGAGCCTGCGGCTCGGCCCGGGCGAAGGCGGCGTACTTTTGCGCGGCCTTAAGCAGCTGCCCCTGCCGCTCCAGCACCACGGCGTCGTCGTAGCGGGGCGCGCAGCCGCCCGCCGCCAGCAGCGCCGCAAAAACAGGAAATACCGCCCCTTTATAAGCCATGCTTGCCCTATTATATAATAATCGCGCAGCCGACAAGTTTTGTAGAATTGAACTACAGGCACAAGTAAGGATCCACAAAATGACAAAACCGGACATACGCGATTTTACCCGTCAGGAACTGGCCGGCGCCATAGCGGCGCTGGGCGAAAAAGCCAGCAAGGTGGACAGGGTGTTCAACTGCCTGCACAAAAAAGGCGTGGCCACTTTCGAGGCTATGTCCGGCGTCCAGCCCGAACTCGTTAAAAAGCTGGCCGGCAAATACTCCATAGCGGCCTTCCCCAAGGTGGAAAAGACCGTCTCAAAGATCGACGGCACCGTCAAGGTGCTCATAACTTTCCCCGACGGCGCCGTGTCCGAATGCGTGATCCTCTTCAACAAGGCCACCGTTACCGCGTGCGTCTCTTCCCAGTCCGGCTGCGCCTGCGGCTGCTCTTTCTGCGCCACCGGCGCGCTAGGCCTGCACCGGGACCTCAAGCCCTCCGAGATAATAGCGCAGTTCGTGGTCTGCCGCCGCGAAGCCGGCAAGCCCGTGGACAACGTGGTCTTTATGGGCATGGGCGAACCGTTCATGAACTGGGCCAACGTCAGGAAAGCCATCCTGATCCTTTCGGACAACAAGGGCCACAACTTCCCGCAGAGCGGCATCACCGTCTCCACCGTGGGCGTGGCGCCCGTTATCCGCGAACTGGCCGATTCCCACATGGGCATCCGCCTGGCGGTGTCGCTGATAACCGCCGACGAGGCGCACCGGGCGGAACTTACGCCGATGAACAAGAAGTACGGCCTGGCCCAGGTAGTGGAAGCCGCGCGCTATTACGCCGAGAAGACCAAGAAGTCCGTGTTCTTCGAATACATCCTTTTCGACGGCGTCAACGACAGGCCCGAAGACGCGCAAAAACTGCTGGCGCTGATCAAGGGTGTTAACTGCAAAGTGAACCTGATCCGTTACAACCCCGGCGCGCTGGCCTCCGCCTACACGCCCACCAGCGTGGAAAAAGCCAAGGCCTTCCAGGCGATAATGGTGGAAGCCGGCATCCGCACCCACCTGCGCCGCGAGAAAGGCGCCGACATAGCCGCGGCCTGCGGCCAGCTGGCGGCCGCGCGTAAAATCGTTTAAATAGGGGAATTCGCCGGCGCTAAACGGCCGGCTTGAGAACAAGGCTTTCGCCGGCGGCGCCGCCCTCGGTGGCGAGGGACAGCCTGCTAAGTTCCGCGCTGCGGACTATGCCGAAAGACCCCGCCTGCGGTTTGCTTCTTTCCAGAATATCCATTCCGCCCAGCGCCTTAAGCCGCGCCAGCACCATGTTGCCGGTAGTGCGGTTGAACCTGGCGAACTCCTCGTACGCGCCCGGCGCGCCCGTCTTTACCAGGTAGCAGGCGCCCTGCGCCTCCAGGCGTATTTCCGCGGGCTTTTCCTCGGCCAGCACCTGCAGCAGCTTGCCCGTAAGATATTTAACGCGCGGCTCGTTCATTTCGTTCTTGGCGCTTTTTACCGCCGTGCGCAGCCGGTTCAGGGCGGCTTCCTCTATCACGATGCCGCCCGCGCCGGGGACCCGCTGGGAATCGGAACCGTGCTCCTCGTTGAGCCTGTACAGCGCGGAAATATTAGCGGGCTCGGTTACCGCGAACTCGAAGTCGGCGCCCAGCAGGCTGCGGATCATTTCGTGGAGCTCGAAATTAAAAGGGTGCCCCAGCACGATAAGCGCGGCTTCGCCCGCGCCGGCGACGGCCGCTATGTTGTTCTGCACCGCGAATTTCAGCGGCAGCACGCCCTGCTTCAGGTCGTCCGGGTTTATCACCGGGAAGTATTTGCGCCCGGCAAACCCGGCTATGAACCGCGCCACGCGGGCGGGGGTAACGGCAAGGATGCCGGCCAGCTTGTAAACGTCGGCGGGCTGCAGCGCCAGTACGGACCTGGCGCCCGCGGCGTCCGGCTTGAAACCGTCGATCACGCTCAGCTTGAAGTCGGAAAAATTGCCGTGCCCCTTTGCCGCCGCTCCCGGGGCTGCCGCGCCCTGCGGCGCCGCGCAGGCGCCGGGCGCGGTTTTATTGACCGCGTAGCGCCGCACCATGTCCAGCAGCGTATCCTTGGTAAAAGGCTTGGTGAGGTAATCCACCCCGCCGGAGGCCAGCGCGCTCACCTTGTTCTGGGCCTGGGTAAGGGCCGACAGGAACACCACGGGGATCCTGGAGGTCTGCGGGTCCTGCTGCAGGGCCTTGCACACGTCGTACCCGCTGGTGCCCGGCATCATAATGTCCAGCAGCACCAGGTCCGGGTTCAGGCTTTTGGCTATAGAAAGGCCCAAAGCCGGGGTGGGCGCGGAATAAACCACGTAACCGGCCTTCGTAAGCGTAGCCACGAGGATCAGCAGCATGTCCTTGCTGTCGTCTATGCAGAGTATCTTAAGTTGTTCCGTGTCCATTTTCCCAAACCCGTTCCGCGCGTAAAAGTAGATATTACCAAATAAAAAATCCCGTTGGGCCGCAAGGCGGGCGGGGGAGCGCCCGGAATATGCAATAATTATAGTAGAGCCCCATGGAACTATCCGAAGATCAACAGAAAGCGCTGGCGAAACTCCTGGCCTGGTACACGGACCCGGCGAAGCCCCAATTTATAACGCTGGGCGGCTATGCCGGCACCGGCAAGACCACGCTGATCGCCATCTTCAAGAACGAACTTTTAAAGCTCGACAAGAACGTAAAGCTGGCCTTCTGCAGCTATACAGGCAAGGCCGCGCAGAACCTCAAGAACAAGCTGAAGGAAGCCGGCGCGCTGAGCGTGAAAGATTCCGTCAGCACCATCCACGGTCTGATCTACACGCCCAGGGAAGCCGGCGGGCTGATAACCGGCTGGGACAAGAAAGACGCGCTGGAGCGGCACCTGATCATCGTGGACGAGGCCTCCATGGTGGACGGGCTCATCTGGAACGACCTGCTCTCCTACAACATCCCGATCATCGCCGTCGGGGACCACGGGCAGCTGCCGCCTATCTCCGGCAAGTTCAACCTGATGGAAAAGCCGCAGCTGCTGCTCACGCAGATCCACCGGCAGGCCGCCGAGAACCCCATCATCGCGGTTTCCGAGTTCGCCCGCACCACCGGCCTGGTGCCGCCTAAGAAGTACGGCGTGGGCGTGTACAAATATCTTAAAGAGGATCCCGACGCCCAGGAGAAGTCGGGGGAACTGCTGGAATGCTATTCGCCGGACACGCTGATCCTTTGCGGCTACAACAACACCCGCAACCGGCTCAACCAGCATATCCGCGCCAGCCGCGGCTACGAAACCCCCAACCCCGCCAGCGGCGACCGCGTGATCTGCCTGAGGAACAACCACAAAAAGGCCATCTTCAACGGCATGTTGGGCACCATCACGTCCATCGTCCCGGCGCAGAAAGACTGGTACCAGGCCGAGATCCGGCTGGACGACCGCGAGAAGCCCTACGAGGGCCTGATCTACGCGCCGCAGTTCAACGCCAAGACCGGCGTGAACTTCACCAAGGACCGCCAGCTCGCCATGATAGGCGACCTGTTCGACTTCGGCTACGCGCTGACCGTGCACAAGGCCCAGGGCAGCCAGGCCAAAAAAGTCATTATGTTCGAGGAGCGCTTCGCCCAGATGGACGACGAGATGTGGCGCCGCTGGCTCTACACCGGCATCACCCGCGCCGAAGAAGAACTGTACCTCTTCGGCTGAACCCCGCCGCGCGTTTGCGGCAATAAGAAGGCCCGGCCCCGCAAGAGACCGGGCCTTGTGCCCGTTTTACGCCCGGCAGCCTTACCGGGGCGCCGGCTCGGCGGGAACGGAACCCGGCAGCGGCGGCTCGGTAATTTCGGGCGGCACGTATGGCATGGCCTCCAGGGATTTGCCGGCCCTGTCGTACACGGCAAAGTCCCCGTCCTTAAAATCCACCAGGATCTGGCCGGCGGCGCCGCCCGCATACCGCACGTTAGTTACGCCTTCGCCCAGATAAGCCAGGAAAACCAGCTTGGGGCCGGAAGTGTCGTAAAGGAAAGCCTCGGCGTCGGGCCCGTTCAGCAGCACCGTGCGGGTTTTGTCCGGGCTGGCCCACTCCACCCCGTTGCCGCGCGCGGGAACGGTCTTGGGCGGCACCAGCGCCTGGGTCCTTTTCACCACCACGCCGCCGGCGCTGATGTCGTAGGGGTAATAGTCGCCGTTAACGTACACGTAGGGAATGCCGCCGGGGCCCCACCACCACCAGTAGCCCTGCCACCAGAACGCCCAGCGCGCCAGCGGGGCGTCGTACCACCACCAGTAGCCCAGGAAGTAGCGGCACCAGTAGAACCTCTCGCCGTGGTAAAAACCGTACCAGTTAAGGCCGCGCTCGTCCCGCAGGTGGGCGTAAAGCACCCCGCCGGTATTGTGCCAGTAATAATGGCCTGGCTCCCTTTCCGTATCCTGCTCGCGCAGGATATTGGCGGCGAACTCCCTGTCGCGCGTTACCGCGGCGTGCTGGGCGGGGGGACGGGTCTCGCGCAGCTGGCGTATCAGCTCGCCGCCCTCGAACCGCGTGGGCTCCGCCATGCCCCAGGAATCGTTAACTATGTTCTCCGGCCTTTCGAACCGGTGCGGCTGCGGCAGGGCCAGCCTGTGCAGCCTGAACACGTTCTCCACGCCGGCCCCGCTCTCGAGAGCGCTCTTCTTATCCGCGCCGCATAGCGCCAGCGCGGTACCGCAAACCATCAAACCTAAAAGTATTTTTTTCATGTCAGTTCCCCTGTCCAAGCATTATACTTCCCGGCCTGAACGCAGTCAACAATGCAAAAGGGACCCGAAGGTCCCCCCGGGCGCGCCTGGCGGGCGGGCCTACTTGGCGAACTTAACCACCAGCGCGTGGGAAAGGCCGAAGTCGTTCCTGGTTACCCCCGGGTAGGGGCGGGAGTCGTACTCGTCGGAGGCGGTTATGCGGAAGGCCACCGAGTCCTTCCACACCTTCAGTTCGAAGAAAGTCTCGGCGTACACGCGGTAATCGGCGGTGTCGGAGATCTTCGGCATATAGAGCACGTCGCCCTTGAACTTTACCGTTTCGGTAAGCGCGGCGGCAAAGGTGGCCCGGGCCGTGCCGCGGAAATCCCGGGAAATAGTCCCGTCGCTCTTCTCGTCGTATTCCGGGGTAAGCCCGGCGCTGAGCATAAGGGGCTTAAAGCCGCCCGGCAGAAAGTTGTGAAAACACACGCCCGCGGTATTGGTCATGCGGTATTTCACGCTTCTGAACTTGTCGTGGCTGTGCGTGGTCTGCAGGAAAAGGTTAAGGTGCGGCTTAAGCGCGTACGCGTACAACAGCGAGCCCTTGGACTTGTCGGTAACGGCGGCTTCGCCGTACTTAACGTAGTTGTCCGACGCCTGCACGAAGATGGAGTTCCTGGCCGCCGGCTTCCAGTCGAACTCCAGCCCGCCGGAAAAGCTCTGGCTCTTCACGTTGCCGTTAAGATACCCGCCGCCCAGCGAAAGGTCCAGCCCGTACACCTCGTGCGGCTGCCACGCCTCGGGCGGGCGCACGCGCATGTCCTCCGTGCGTTCGAACTGCGCCTGCGCGGCGCGCACCGACAAAGAAAGGAAGATGGCGGCAAGGGCTAGTCTCTCAAGCATGATGTCTCCGTGCTGCGGTTATAAGTCAGGGGATAGTGAACTGGCCGCCGTAAGGGTTTACCGCTACGGGGCCGGCAAAGTCCAGGTTGCCGGCGGCGGCTATGGCCAGCATGGCGTCGGCGCGGCCCACGGACTCCGCCCACTCCTTGCGGGTTGCGGGGTCGGCGGCATAAGCCAGCGCGGCGCGGCGCACTTTCAAAAATTCATTGAGCCACGCCTTCTCGTCCCCGCCGGCGGCCGGGGGTTTAGCCGCCTTGGAGGCTTTCCGGATCATGGACGGCAGGCCGTCCGGGTCTTCGCCCAAGCCGTGCTGGATGGAAGCCTCGTAGAGCGCTATCCGGGAAAAATCCTTAGTAAGGCCGAGCTGCCCGGCGTAGGCCAGGGCCGGCATGTAATAGAGCTCGTCAGAAACCGCGTCCTGCGCCCCGCGGAACAGCGGGTCCCTGGCGGCCGCGGCCCAGGCGGCTGGAAAGCCGGCCAACCCCTTGGTGGAGGCGCTGGCGAGCCTGGCCAGCTCCCTGAGGCGGGGGAGGAACTTTACCAGCGCGTTGCCCGGCTTAAGCCTGGCGTAGCGCTCCGCCACCAGCAGCAGGTCCCCGCACCCGGAGCAGAAGCCCGCGCGCCCGGCGGTATAGCCCCGGCCATCGTGCAGGTTCTCCACGTAGGCGTACTGCAGCTCCAGCGTGGAATTCTCAAAAACGCTTATCAGCATGTCCGCCCGCCGCTTCTGCTCCGGGCTCAGCCCCTCCGCGGCCGGCCTGGCCGCCGCAACGGCCGGCACCGCGGCCTCCGGCGCCTTGTCCCCGCCGGCAGCGGCCTTAACCTGCTCCCAGGCCTGCCCGCGCGCCGGCACCGCCGCCAGCGCGAACAGCAGGGCAATCGGGAAATTTATGCGGAGTAGTTTCATGCTTTTATGGATTTAATTTTATCATATTGGGCTTTCGCGCAAGCGGGACCGGACATACCCCTTTGTGGGTATATATCACGGCACCGGTTTAGTTGTATCTTATTATCCGGGCGTAAAAGCGGTCTTTAAAACGTGGCGGGCGCGGTCTTAAAGAGGTAATATTTACCTACGGGGTTTGCGGTTCTTTTGAACAACATCATGCTCACTGTTAAAAAACTTACCAGTAAGATCCTTGCTTTCCGGAACGCGCGCAACTGGAAACAGTTCCACAACCCGAAAGACGTGGCCATCTCCCTGTCCCTGGAAGCCGCCGAACTGCTGGAGCACTTCCAGTGGAAGAACCCAAAAGAAATTAAAACTTATCTAAAGACCAATAAACCGGAAATCTCCGACGAACTGGCCGACGTGCTCTATTGGGTGCTGCTCCTGTCCCACGACCTCGGCATAGACCCACTCGCCGCCCTGGACGCCAAACTCAAAAAGAACGCCCTGAAGTACCCCGTGCAGAAAGCCAAGGGCAGGCACACCAAGTACACGGAGCTGAAGAAGTGATAGTCTACTCCGCCACCATCGGCGCCAAACCCTCCGCCCGGCTCATTCTAGCCTAAAATAATCTTTTTCTCCACGACACGCCCTTGTCGGGTTCCCCTGCTATTCTATTTATGCGGCAAAGGGGGAAGTATGCTTTATCTCTACCTGGACGAAAGCGGGGACCTCGGTTTTGATTTTGTGAACAAAAAGCCAAGCGCGTTCTTTACCATATGCGTTCTGGCCCTCAGGGGCCGTGAGAATGACCGGGCCTTAGCGAAGGCTGTTCAGGCGGTCCTAAGGCGCGGGCATTTTTTGAATAGTAATAAAGAGGGGGCGGAGCTAAAAGGATATACCGCCTCTCCGGAGATGAAAAAGTTGTTTTATAAAAAAGCCGGCACTATTGATTTTAAACTATATTCGGTTACTATCAATAAAAAAAGAGTGTACCAGCACCTTGCCATTGATAAAGACCGCACATACAACTATATAGCCCGGTTAGCATTGGAGAATGTGAACTTCAAGGACGCGGCGGTAAGAGTGATAATGACCGTGGATAAAAGCAAATCCCGCCGAGGAGTTGTAGAGTTCGATAACTATGTTATCAGCCAGATCAAAGCATTCATAGATCCGCTCGTGCCGCTGGATATTATTCATGCGAGTTCCCATGAAAGCCCCGGCCTTCAGGCTGTGGATATGTTCGCTTGGGGGATTTTTAGAAAATACGAAAGAGAGGACCTTGAATGGTTTAATGTGTTTGTCCCGTCTAGTACAATTGAAACATATTTGAAAGCCTAATTCTGTTGACACTCCGGCCTCCCAAAAAAATAAATAGGAGGCAGTTATGGGTGTCAAAAATAAGACATATTCAATACCGGAGAA
>JAJZPL010000028.1 GCA_021811185.1 bacterium | reverse complement strand
AGTGAACTAGACCGCTCGGTAATACAAATAAAGAGGGCCGGGATTAACCCGGCCCTCTTTATTTTATAGCGGTTAAGTTTTCAGGCGCCGGCGCGGCCGCTATTTCCCGGCGCGGGCGTAAAGACAGTCGGCCTCGGCGTTGCGGCCTTCCCTGTCGAACAGCGCGGCCAGCTTCCGCAGGCCGTCCTTGTCCGCGGTAAGATCATAGATAAAGATAGCATAGCCGGCCGTATACGCGGGTTTCCTGTCCTTCAGCCAGGAGAAGGTGGCCGCATCGGGATAATAAGTTCCCTGCAGGTTGGTGGCGGAAACCGCCAGCAGCACGTCCTTCATCGCGCAGACCTGCGCTCCGGTGCCCGCGAACTCTACGTTTGAAACCATGCCCAGCGGCACGTAGTTAACGCCGTAACTTTCGGGCCTGGCCACTCCGAAATAGGAGAAGATCACCGGCGGGTTGCCGCGCGCGCGCAGGTAGGCGGCCACGCCCTTTACGTCCTGGCCCCAGTCCAGGTTGGAATCCACGAACAGCTTGTACCCGTTGGCCGGCCCGCCGGCCAGCTCGTTGAAATACGCGAGATAATAAGGGTGCGCCCTGGAAACTGAAACCGCGGTAAGCGCCAGCAGGCCGCAGACCAGCCAGGCTCCCTTTTTCACTTCGAGCAGCCGGGCCAGGGCTATGCCGGCCAGCACGGCCAGGAAAGGCATCACCGGCATGATATGCCTGTAGCCTATCTGCACCTTGGCCGTAAGCGAAGCCGCGAAATAGACCGCCGGCGGCACCAGCAGCCAGAGATAGCCCCTGCGGAAGTTCTTAAATACGAGCGCGAGGCCCGCGGCGGCCCCGAAAAGCGCCAATAGCGGGGTCTTTACGGCCAGCGCGGCGGGGAAGTACCACCAGACGCCCTTGAGCGTGTGGCGGCCCATCACGAAAGAAGAGCGGCCCGCGTCCAGGCGCGTCAGGGTAGCGGCTAAGCCTTCGTAATAAAGTTTAAGGTCGAACTTGTAGACCAGCAGCACCGTAAGCAGGCAGGCCGCCGCGAACAAGCCTATGTAGCCTGCGAGTTTCGAGGATTTCATCCGCGGCCAGCGCAGGTTGTCGGCTATCCAGAAGACGGCCACCATGGGCGGGATGATGAACAGGCTGAACTTGGAGACCATGCCCAGCCCGGCGGCCGCGCCGGAGAGGAGGGCCCAGAGCCGCAGCTGCCCTTCAGCCGCAGGCGCGTGGTGCTTCCCCCCTTTGCCGGCTTCCTGGCTGACGTTGGTGAAGCGCCAGGCCAGCGCGAAAGCGCCGAAATAGAAAACCGCCGCGGCCGCGTCGGTGGTTACCAGCGCGTCGTTGGAGATGAAGACCGGCATCAGGCCGAATACCGCGATGGAAAGCCACGCCGCCGCCGCCGATTCCAGCCTGGAGGCGAACAGCCAGATGAATACGGCCAGCAGGGCCGTCCAGATAACGAAGGTGAAACGCCTGGCCGTGTTCAGCAGGCGCTCGGCGGAACTGTTATTGTTGTACAGGAACAGGTCGCCGTAGTGGTAAGCCTGCAGGTTCATGAAGAAAGGGTGCCCGGCGAAGGACTGCGGTTTCAGAAGCAGCAGCGGCGCGGCGGAAAGCATTTCGGAGAACGGCGGGTGGTCCATCACGTTCATCCGGTAGAGGCCGGTGGCCAGGTAGGAGTAGCCGCTGGCCAGGTGCACCGTCTCGTCGTAAGTGGGCGCGGCGGAATTTATAAAACCGAACCCTTCGAACAGGTGGAAGAGCAGGGCGGCCAGTCCCGCTATCTTACAGGCCCGGATGATTCTGTTGTTCATTGATAATATGATACAAAAAGGCAGTTCCGGCGGACTACAGCGCGTACACGGTGAAACTGGCGTTGGCGTAGACCTCCGGCAGCCGCAGCTGGGCGTCGGCGGCGCGCCGCACGGCGTAACCGGCCCCGTATTTCGCCGCCAGCGAAGCCAGCGCGCGCTCGTCCAGGCGCCCGTAGCCCAAATCCCGCCCGTCCCCCCCGCCGGGACCGTTCATGTCGGTCATGCGCCGGGCCCAGTCCTTCTCGAAACCTGGCGCCCAGTGCATGGCGGAGCAGTCCAGCCATTCCACCACGGGCGAACGCAGGGAGAAAACGCGGAAGCCGTAAGTGCCGGGCGGGACCAGGAACAGGGCGTTCCTCTGAGTATTAGCCCTGGCCCAGAGCTGCAAGCCGACCCAGTCCGAAGTCTCCGGCGGATAATTCCCCCACTGGCCGTTCCTGAGGCGGTAATTCGCCACCGGCAGCAGCGGCATCAGGACTATGAGCAGCGCCAGCCCGAAAGCGAGGCGGCGGCTGACCGCGCTGCGGTATGAAAGCCCGGCGGCGGCGGCCAGCGCGAGCAGCAGCAGCGCCAGCGCGGTCTTTTTAACGGCGGCGGGATCGGCATGGAACGCGAGGAAGGCGCAGCACAGCGCCCCGCCCAGCGCGGCGGCGCGGAAAGCTTTCCCGTTTCCGTAGAACCGCGCGGCGAGGAGGAAGGGCAGCGGCAGCACGAAGAGCGTGGCGTTCAACCCGGTCTGGCTCAAGGCGGCGTAAGCGGCTAGCGCCCAGTCCCCGGCCGCCTCCCCCTCGAGCAGGCGGCGCAGCAGGTCTCCGGCAAAGACGACCCCGAGCAGGCAGAAGAGCGAATCGCTGCGCAGCAGCTGCAGCGCGACGAGGTGCCGCTCCGGCAGCAATTCTCCGAAGACGAAAGCCGCCCCCCACATGGCCGCGAAGGCAAGGAGGAAGGCCTTTATCCTGCCGGGCGCGGAGCAGCCCTTGAGGCCGGGAATTATGAGCAGCGCGTTCAGCGGCACCAGCACCGCCGCCCCGAACCATTTTGCGGCGGTCCAGGAGAACGGGAAGTAATGCCCGGGATACCAGCGCCGCAGCACGGCCAGGTAAGCCGGCCCGGCGCCGCCTCCGGGATTGGGCAGGGAAGCCGCCCAGGCGGCCCAGCAGGCGAAGACGGCCACGAATAGCAGCCAGCCGTTCCGGAGCCGGCGGTCCCAGGCGCCCGGCGAAGCCGCCGCGAACAATATAGCCAGGTAGGCCGCCGCGAGGCCGTTAAGGAACAGCGCGGCCCCCAGCAGGGCGAAGGCGGGCCGGTATCTGCTCTTCAGAAAGTAAAACAGCGAGGCCGCGCAGGCCAGGCCGGCCAGCGTGCTCTGGTAGAGCGCGGTTTTTATCAGCGGGTCCTCGCCGAGCGGGGTCAGGACGTTCACCTGGGCGCTCAGCGCGGCCAGCAGCACCGCCGCCGCGGCCGACCGCCGGCTCCTGAAAAGTTCCAGCCCCAGTTCGAAGACCACCAGGAAAAAGGCGAAGCGCGCGGCCAGGTAGGCCGCCAGGTGCAGTTTCTCCAGGCTCATGAGCGAAGCGCCCAGGGCCGCGAGGCGCGGGTAAACCGACGGGAAAGCGGAGAAGGACGAGACGAAGGCGTCGCCGGTGTAAAGAGAAGGTTCCAACAGCCGGTTGACGTAAGGCAGCACCTGCGCCAGGTTGGGGTCCACGCCGTAATCGTAGCCGAAGACCAGCACGGTAAGGACGGTGGCGCAGGCCGCAAGCAGATATTTCACCGCTATATCTTACCTAAAAAGTTTGTAAAATAGTATTGACGGATAGGAGAACCTATGAAAACGCTCATCAGTTTAGCTCTTATTGCCTTTGCCGCCACCGGCGCCTTCGCCTTCGACTTCAGTTCCCTTTTCGGCGTAAAACCGGCGGGGCTCAAGGACCTGGCCATGGTCCAGGTCCCGGCGGCGTCCGAACCCTTTCAGGTCAAAACGGATTTCCCTCTTAACATAAAGCCCTTGGACGTAAAATTTTTCATAGAGGCTGAAAAGCCGGTGGTGATAGACGTCCGCAGGCCGGAAGAGTTCGCGGCAGGCCGCCTGGAGGCCGCCAGCCTGCAGCTGGATTACTTCGCCCCCGACTTCAAAGAGCGGCTGGCCAAGCTGGACAAAGGCGCTTCCTACCTGATCTATTGCCGCACCGGACATCGCAGCGGCCTTACCCTTGCGATAATGAAGGATCTTGGCTTTACCGACATCCACGACATAGAAGGCGGCATAACCGCCTGGACCGCGGCAGGCCTGCCGGTGGTCAAGTAACCGCAGTTTTCCCCGAGAAATAAAAAAGCCCGCCGTTGAGCGGGCTTTTTTTATTGCCGGGACGCTTTACTCGTACCGCAGCGCTTCCACCGGGTCCAGCCTGGAAGCCTGGTAAGCGGGGTACAGCGCGGCCAGGAACCCGGTGAGCACCGCGGCCAGCACCGAGAGCAGCGGCATCCACCACTGCACCATCATCATATCCGTGTCCCCTTTGGAGGCCAGGTATTGTATGCCTCCCATGGAAATCAGGATGCCTGCAAGGCCGCCGAAGAAGCCCAGCAGCATGGCCTCGATGAGGAACTGCGCCATGATGTCGCCGCGGGTGGCGCCGATGGCGCGCCGGATGCCGATCTCCTTAATGCGGGAATAGATGGTGGCCAGCGTCACGTTCATGATACCTATACCGCCGGCCAGGATCGCGATGGCGCCGATGATCAACACCGTGTACATGTCGCGGTGCTTGTCCGCCATTTTGGTCTTGATGATCTCGCCGAAATCCTTAACGTCCAGGCGCAGCCGCCCGGCGTGCCTGGCCTGCAGCGTCTTTTCCAGCCGCCGCTTGTATAGTTCCACCGTAGCGGCCTTGCCGGTATCGATGTTTATGGAATCCAGGCCGCCGCCGCCCCAGCCCCAGCTGTTGTCGTTGCCCATCAGGCGCTGGAACGTGCTGATGGGGATCAGCACCTTGGCCTCCCAGCCCTCGAGGTCCAGGAAGGTCTTGGGGTTCTTTTCCAGAGGCGGCTCTTCGAGGATGCCGACCACGGTATAAAGGTTGTCGCCGAGCTGCACGGACTTGCCCAGCAGGTCGTGATGTTTTATGTATTCCTGGAACTCGTCCTTCCAGCCGTAGAACTTCATCCACTGCGGCTTCTTGAACCAGCCTCCGTTCTGGATGATCACGCAGACCCGGGCGTAAGAAGCCACGTCGTGCTCGTTCAGGAAGCGGCCGCGCACCTTGTAGACCCAGCCGCGCTTTTTCCACTCCGTGGTTATCCCGGCGATGTACTCGCCGCTGTTGAAATCCCCGTGCGAGAACTGGGCGCCGTTGGCCATAATAGGCGAGACCATGGGGAGCTCCGGGAAATTGGCGCGCAGGGCCAGGGCGTCCTCCAGCGTAAGGGTGTCGCGGGCCTCCTTCTTGTCCATGCTGGTGGTTTCCTGGTAGTAGCGCTTGGGCTGGATCTTCAGGCGGCCGTGCCCCAGCACCTCCAGCGCCTTCTTGGTGCGGAAATTCATGGAGTAGATCAGCGTGAGGCTGTACATAATGGAGATCACGCCTATGGAGATGGCGAAGAAGGTGAGGAAAGAACGCATCTTGTGGTGCAGGATCTCCAGCGTGCCCGTCCTTAAAGATTCGGAAATTCTCATGGTTCTTTGGTCCTCAGGCCTCGATGACGCCGTCCTTCACTTTGACTATCCGCGAGGCCAGGCCGGCCAGGTTCAGGTCGTGAGTGACCATTACGATGGTAAGGCCGGCTCGGTTGAGGTCCTTGAGCATGGCCATCACCTCCACGCCGGTGCGGGAATCCAGGTTGCCGGTGGGCTCGTCGGCCAGCAGCAGTTTGGGATCGTTGGCCAGGGCCCGGGCCATGCCTACTCGCTGGCGCTCGCCGCCGGAAAGTTCCAGCGGGCTGTGGTATTCCTTGCCCGCGAGCCCCACCCTTTCCAGCAGGCCGAGGGCGCGGCTTTCGCTCTCGTCCGAACCGGCGCCGAGGTACAGCATCGGCAGGCGCACGTTATCCAGCGCGGTGAACCGCGGCAGCAGATTAAAGGACTGGAAGATGAACCCCACCTCGGACAGGCGCAGGCCGGAGCGTTCCGAGTCGGAGAAAGAACTTACGTTGCGGTCCCTGAAGAAGTAATGGCCGCCGCTCGGGTTATCCAGGAAGCCAAGGATGTTCAGCAGCGTGGATTTGCCGCAGCCGGAGGGCCCGGTGATGGCCACGAACTCGCCCGTGCGGATATGGAGGTCTAGCCCCTTCAGGGCCTGGTAGCCATGGAGTTTCCTGAGCGGGTAGGTTTTCTGCAAATTCTCGCACTTGATCACAATGGCTCCGTTACTTCCCGGGAAGAACGCCTTCCTCGAACTTCCCGGCCGCGGCGGCGGGCGCGTCAGGCTCTATGTTGAGGGGCTTGTCGGCGTAAACCGTGGCCCCTTCCGTGAGGCCGGAAAGCACTTCTACGTCGGTCTCGTTGCGAAGCCCGACCTTAAGCTCAACCTTCTTCGCCGCGCCGCCGGGCACGTACAGGTAGGCGAAACGCTTGCCCCGCTCCTCGAAAAGCCCTGAGACCGGCATGGTCAGGGTATTGTGCCGCGCGTCCATCACGGCCTCTATGCGCGAGGTCATCCCGGACTTCACTCCGGGCAGGTTCTTCTGGTCTATGCCTATCACCACCTTGAAGCTTTTGGAGCCGCCGCGCCCCGAATCGGACTTAGGGGAGATCAGCGTGATGCGGCCGGTGAGCGGCACGGCGGACATGGCGTCGATGGTCACCTTCACCGGCAGGCCGGCCCGGAGCTTCATTACCTCCATCTCGCTCACGCTCAGGCTCACGATCAGCGAGGTAAAATCGCCCACCTGCGCCAGGCAGGTGGGATTGCCGTCGGCCAGCCCGCTGATGCGCTGATCTATTTTGGCCAAGGAATTGTCGCGGTTATTGTCCGAGCAGGTCATCACGGTGCCGGTGATCGGGGCCAGCACCTCCACGGGCACGTACTTGTCGGAATCGGTCTGGCCCGGTTGAACCATGGCGAGCTTGTCGCCTTTCTTCACCTTGTAGCCCTCGTCCACCAGCATCTCGGTGATGCGCCCCCCCACCCTGGAATATACCTCGATTACGTCTTTAGGGCGGACGTCGCCTATATCCTGGAACTTCACCTCGATGTCGCCCTTCCCGACGTTAACCTTTTCTATTTCCCCCTCCACCAGGGAGGTTTTCCTGTAGGCCTGGTAGCCCCACCAGCCGCCGCCGCCCAGCACGGCCGCGGCCGCGGCGTAAACCAGGATTTTTATAAGAATGTGTTTCACTTTTTTCATAAATTCAGGCCCTCACCAGATCTTCCTGCCCACCGTCCTGTCGTACGCCACGCGGTTGAGCAGCAGGTCGAAGAATGAATTCGCCAGGCTGTTCTTCGCGTTCAAGTCGTCGCTCTGCGCGGTATCCAGCTCTATCATGCTGGCCCGGCCCTGGGAATACTTCTCGTTCACGATCACCAGATTCTGCGCCGAGATATCGGCGGACATCCTGGCCACCTCATAGCTTTTAAGTGCCAGCGCGCGCGAATGCCAGGCGGAAATTATCTCTTTTTTGGCCTTAAGTTCCGCCTCGACCAGCGCGCGTTCGGAACGCGCCAGGTCTATGGCGGCGGAAAGGTTGGAGTTCATGTCGGAGAAGGTCCCGGGCCCGATAGGGAGCGAGAGGCTCATGCCTACGGAATAGGAGGGGTTGACGGTCCCCGCAGGAGGGTTCCCCAGGCCGAAAAGCCCCTGGCGGTTATACGCGGCGTCCACGGAGAAGTCCGGAAACCAGCCGATATACGCTTTCTTTCTCGAGATCTTCTTCTGGTCCAGGGAGATGCGCGCCTGGCGCAGGTCCGGCCTGCCGGCGAGCGCGAAGGCCAGGTCGGTTTCCAGGACGGGCATGGAGGTGTCCGACACCGCGGGGATCTCGGCCAGGTCGGCCTCTTCTTCCGGCTGCCGGTAGACCAGGGTATTAAAAGCCATCACCGAGTTGCGGTAGTCTTCGGCGTACCGCATCTCGGCGAGCTGGCTCAGCCGGAAGTTAAGCTCGCTCTTGAGCACGTCGGAGTAGCTCTTAAGGCCTTCCTTGTAGTATTGCTGCGCTTTCTTGTACTGCTCCTCGTAGGCGGTCACGCTGGCGTCGGCCACTTTAAGCAGCTGCTTCTTCCGGAGCACGTCGTAGTAGGAGTTCAGGGCGGAAAGGGTCAGGTCCTGCCGGGCCGCGAACAGGGCCACGTCGGAACTGTCGCGGTCCAGCCGCGAGGAGTCCAGGCCGAGCTTGTCCTTGAAGTTGTTGAAGAGGTTCAGCGAAGCCGAAACGCCCGCCGCGGTGTTATCGCGGCTGAACAGCAGCCTGGGCGAGTTGTAGGAGGAATACGGCGCATTGGAGGCGCTCAGCAGGACCGCGGGCAGGTAGAACGAAGCCAGCGAGGACATATAGGAACTGCGGGCCAGCCGCACGCCCTCTTCGGCCTGCCTGAGGTCGTGGGAAACGGAGTAAACCTCTTTCAGGTAACCGTCCAGCGTCCAACTGGCGGCGCCGGCCGGGGAAGCGAGCATGAGGAGGAGCGCGAGGTGTTTGAGCATTGAGTTGCGGGCGGGCGGCGCTGCCGCCCCGGCCGTGCCTATATTCTAGAACTTATGCCACAGCATCTGCGTGGTCACGTCGTGGTGGAACAGCACCTCCGAGGTTTTAACGATGGTGCCGAGCTCTTTGGGGCTCCGGTCCGCGGCGGCCTGCTTGTGCGCTGCGTACTTCTCGTGCGGGGCCGCGCCCAGGATGTTCTTTATGAAGTCGCTGCCGCGGAAAATGCGCAGGGCGTCGTAGATGTTCCCGGGCAGGAAACGCACGCGGTCGCGCTTGCCTTCGTCCCTGGTCACGGGTTCCCCGTCCAGCGCGGTGCGCAGCAGCGCGTACAGCGCCAGGTAGGGGTTGGCGTCCGGGGCCACGGAGCGGATCTCCAGGCGGGCGGACTTCTCGTTGCCGGCCGGGATGCGGATCATGGCGCCGCGGTCCACCGACGAGACCTTGATCTGGTTCGGCGCCTCGAAATGGGGGTCCAGGCGGCGGTAGGCGTTCACGCTGGGGTTCAGGATCAGCGACAGTTCCTGCGCGTGATTGAGAATGCGGGAGATAACCTCCCAGGCCTCTTTAGAAAGGCCGTCCTCGCCCTTGGCGTCGTGGAAGATATTCTTTCCCCCTTTGGAGAAAGAGAGGTTCAGGTGCATGCCGCTGCCGTTCACGCCCGACACGGGCTTGGGCAGGAACGTGGCGGTCATGCCCATGTTGGCGGCCACCTGGCGGCAGACCAGTTTGTAGAGCTGCACCAGGTCGCAGGCGCGCACCACGCCGGCGTGGGAGAAATTTAGTTCGAACTGCGAAGGGGCCACCTCGGGGTGGTCTTTCTCGTTGCGGAAGCCCATCGCGCGCTGCGCCTCGGCGGCGGTATCGATGAAGTTCTTGAGCGGGGCCAGCGGCAGCGAATGGAAATAGCCGCCGGTGGAGATAAGCTCGAAGCCGTCCATTTCGTTGTAAGCCTGTTCGGCGTTGGGGCCCTTCACCACGAAACCTTCCACTTCGCCGGCCACGTTGGCGGTCAGGCCGCGGGTCTTTTTCATCTCCGCCGCCAGGGCAGCCAGCCGCGCGCGGAAATCGGATTCGTAAACGGTCTTGTCGCGGCCGAGCACGGTACCGAACATGATCACTTTGCCCGGGCCGAACACGTCGGAAGGCAGCCAGACTATGCTGCCCCAGTCTATGCCCAGGCGCAGGTCGGATTCCTTCTGCGCCGAGAACCCGCGGATGGAGGAGCCGTCGAAAGTGAGGTTATCGTTGGCGCGGAGGAAATACTGTTTGTCGTAGTCCAGCATCTGGAACCGGCCCTCTATGTCGGTAAAGCAGACCGTTACGGCCTTCAGGCGCTTCTCTTTCTGCAGGTAGGCGCAGTATTTTTTTTCCAGTTCCGCCGGGGAAAGCTTTTCGGCGGCGGCCGCGGCCTCCAGATTCAGCGTCTCCAGTTCGTCGTAAGGGATCTCGAGGAAGTTCTTAAGGGGGGTGCCGTTACCGGGAATATCGGTTTTCATAAGCAATTTTTTCCTCCGCGCAGGAAATATGTACAATAAGTATATATGAAATTAGCCTAAAAGTCAATACTTTTAGGCTAATTTTACAATTTTTAAGCCAGGTCCAGAAAACCGCCGTCAGTTCTTCTCAAAATACGGATTCGGCAGGTAAGGCTGGCGGTCGGGCTTCCTGTCGGTGGGCTTAAGCTCCATCTCCTGTATCAGCAGGGCCGTAGGCGCTACTACCGAGGCCGGCACGTAGCCGCGGTTATAATAGAAAGGCCCGGGCTGGTAATAGTTGTACACCTGGTCGGCGTCGGACGCCAGCAGGATGTCGCGCAGCGCGCGGAAGGACACGTCCGTCCATTCCGAACCGCCGATAAGGGTCTCGGAACCGTCCTTAACGCTCACCTTGTAGGCCAGCACCGGCGGAGCCAGCAGGTCCTCGGTCTTCTTTTCGGCTTCCGGGTCCAGGCGGCGCACGATCACGGCGTAGTCCAGGCCGTTCTCCGCGGCCAGCTGCAGCAGCTTCTTTTTAAGCTCGGCCTCCGGGGCGCGCTTTTCGGGCTGAACGGTGAACAGGACGTTGCCGGGGCGCGGCGTGGCGAATTCGCCGGTAGCGCCGCGCGCATGGCCGTTGGAGTGCCGGAATTCCTTTACCGGGGCCCTGCTCATGTAGAAATTAACCAATTTCCCGTTCTTTACCAGTTCCAGCGGCCCGGGACGCACGCCTTCGTTGTCTATAGGGTAGCTGCCGTTAAGCGTCTGGCCGGCGTACGAAGCCAGCAGCGGGTTGTCGCTCACGCTGATGAACCCGGGCAGCACGCGCATGTTCAGTTTCTTGGTCAGGTCGCCCGAAGCTATGTAATAGCGGACCCAGTCCTCGTGGTCGGCCCAGGGCGTGCGCGGGAAGGAGACGTTGCTCACGAACAGCTGGTTAAGGAACTCGGCAGCGGCCTGGTCCTCGAACAGCACGGGGCCGAGGTAGACCTCGGCGGTGGAAGGCTCCACCAGGTAGCTCATGTCGCGGGCAAAGGCTTCGGTCTCGGCCTCCAGCTCCTTATAAGGCGGCACCGCGGCCAGCGAGCGCCAGGCGAAATTCCTGTCGTCGCCTATCTTGAGCCCGGTCCGGTCCTGGATATTGGCCCGGATGTTCAGGCTGATATTGTCCCACCAGTAGCGGTAGGCGGTGCCCTCGCTGTTGACGAAGCGCACGGTGCGCAGCGAGCGGTTGAAACTAACGCGCGAATTCTGGATCTTGGGGTACTTGCGGAACACGGCGGAAAGTTTCTTAACGGTCTCCCGCCAAGCGGGCACGTCGAGCGGCTCCACCGCCTTGCGGTCTTCGAAGAACGACTCTTTTTTCTCGGGCGAGAGGTCGCCGTAGAGTTCCGTGATGTTCTTTTTTTTCTGGTAGGCCTTCTTCTGAGAATACTTCTCCAGCGCCTTCTTATAAGCGTCGTCCGTGAGGGACCACAGCGAGAAGCGGAGCGCGTCGTAGCCGTCCTCCTCGTTCAGCTGGGAGTTGGCCGGCTCGTAGCCGTTGAAGTCCTGCCCCACGTAGCCTGAGCTGTCGAAGCTCATCGACCCCACGCGCACGTCCACCGAGGCGGAGCGCGTAACGGAAAAATTGTCCCCCTCCAGCGCGCCGAACACCGCGGAGATGGAATTATCGGTGGAATCCGTAACGTAATAGGAAGCGAAGTACGGCTTATCCAGGCTGTCCATCCTCAGGCGCTGCATGGTGCGCTGCATTTCGTCCTTCATGGCCTTCAGCACGGTATCTTCAGCCGCCGCCGGAGCCGCCGCCAGGAAAAGCAAACAAATAAGGTTAAGTATATTTTTCATGGTTTTATATCTACCTATTTATCGGTGAACGGAGGCTTGAGCACCGGGGGCTTGGTGTTGGATTTCTGCACCTTTTCCGTTTCCATCTCGGAGAACAGCAGGCTCGGGGCCACGGAGGAGACCGGCACCCAGCCGGACTCGGCGCCGCAGGAGCCGTTAAAGACCGCGTAATCGTCGCCGGTCTCGAGGATCCTTGAGAAGGTCTGCAGCGGGGTGCCGATCAGGTTCAGGCCGCGCACGGCCTCGTCGGGCCTGCCGTCCGGGAACACCTTGTAGCCCATGGTAACGTTCACGGAGAAGCTCTGCGGCAGGTAGCGCTCGGTGATGGTAAAGCCGCCGGCGATGTCCGTCACCACCAGGCCGTAAGGCTTGCCCGCTTTTTTAACTTCCGCTATAAGCCGCTTGCGCAGCTCCGCGTAAGGCACCATCTTGGTGGAGGTGGCCACCAGGTTGCCCATGCGCGCCACCACGCGGTGCCCCTCCGACCTGCGCCCATGGCCGTTGGAAACGGGGAAATTCTTTATGGGCGAGCGGCTCATAAGGAAGCCCTTAAGCACGCCGTTCTCCACCAGCACCGCTTTTTGGGCGGGCACGGTCTCGTCGTCGTAGCGGTAGGAACCCCGCAGGAACTGGGGGCCGAAATGGTACTGGGTGGGGTCGTCGTACACCGAGAGGAAATCCGGCATTATGGGCTGCCCCACTTTCTTGGCGAACGTCTGGCCGGACTCTTCGCTCTTCTGGCGGTGCCCTTCCAGGCGGTGCCCCAGGATCTCGTGGAAGAAGACGCCGGCCGCCCGGCTCTGCAGGATCACCGGGCCACTGTAAGGCTCTTCGGGCGCGGCGGCCCCCAAAGCCTTAAGTTCCGCTATGGAGGCGTCGATATCTTTGGCGATCACGGCCTCGTCGGGCATCTCGGAAGGCGTGTCGGAATCGTAGATCTTCACGCGGGAAAGGTCCATCCCGTCCTTGGTGCGCGTATAAAGCGAATAAATGAACCGCACGTAGGTGTTGCCGGTCACGATGCTGGCGCCGTCGGAATTGACCATATAGCGGTTCACGGTATCCGCGGTAAAGCGCACATCGGAATCGTAGATGAAATCGTAAGGCTTGAACTTGTCGGAAAGCCGGCGGACCATCCCGCGGAACTTCGCCTTGTCGATGGCCGGGAAAACTGACTTATCATAAAAATTGTCCGCAGGGGCCTTGGAGAAATCGCCGGACTTATCCTCCTCGTCCGCGGTGACGCTCTTGTTCATCTTCACCTTGGCGTACTGGTCCTCGGCGGCCTTGTAAGCCCGGTCGGTAAGGTTCCAGATCTCTTCGCGCAGCGGCGCGGGGTCGTTCTCTATAGGCAGGGTGAAAGCCTCCTGCCTGTCGGAACTGGCGGAGGAATTGTTCCCTTTGATCTCGTGGGTATTATCGAGGGAAGCGGAACCCACGCGCACGTCCACGTCCAGGGTCCTGCCGCGGCGGTCGTCCTCGCTGTAAATGGAGCCCTCCTGGGCCGCCAGGCTGTATGAAGTTTTATCGTAAGCTTCGTATTCGAGGTAATAAAGCGGGGCGGCCTCGGCGTTCTTAAGCTTGACCGCGGAACGGTTGAGTTCCGTCTTCATGGCGTCCAGCAGCGGGTCGGAGGGAACGGGCTGCGCGCCGAGCGCGCACGGAAAAGCCAGCAGGACCGCGGCAAGAAGTTTTTTCATTGTTTATCTCCGTTGAGGATCAAGGCCGAAAGAATTAAAGCCGCGCAGGCCGGCGCCCTTGAGGCCAGAGCTTAGCGCGGACATTCAAGCAAAGAGCGGGAGAAATATTTCTCCCGCTCTCCTGCCGCTCCGTTCATGGAGCGCTCAATGGCGAATTCAGCAGTATACTGATTTCTCACCGTTGCGTCCCGAACTTACATTCCGAAGCCGAGGCCGAGGATGAACCTTACGCCCTGGGCGATGACGTGGTCGCTCTCACCGGAGATGCTGCCGCGGGTGAAGGAAACGCTGTTCATCTCGTAGCGCAGTTCGGCCACCAGGTGCGTTTTCGGGTCGATCTTGATCCTCATGCCCACGGGGATGCGCACCATGAAGCCCAGGCCGAAGTCGTCCACCGGGCGGGTAAAAGCCGATGAATTAGTGAAGCCGTAGGCGAAAGGCAGCTGGATCCGGTTCAGGGACATGCCGATGCCGAAGCCGAAGTAGGGATCCACGCTCTTGCCGAGATGGCGGATAAGGATATCGCCGCTCAGGCCGAAAGAGGTCATGGTAAGGTAATTGTCGGTAGTGGGCAGGTTGAAGATGGTGGTAATGCCGTTGCGGGTACCGGTTATCTTCTGGGGCGCTACCGTGTTCTGGGTCACCGAGAATTCGAAGTCGCCGCCCATGGAACCGCTGCCGAAACCGCCAACCCTGAACCCTATAGGACCGACGCCGGACCCCACAAGTTTAGGCATCTTTATAGAACTGTAAGGGCCGTTAGAGATGCCGACAGGGGCGAACCCGACCTCGGTCATATAAACGCCGCGGGAACTGTTCTCGTAGTTAATGTCGATGGATTTTGAACCGCCGCCGCCGATGATATCGAAGAAGCCGTAGGAACCGGCCGGGCGCGCCGAGGGCGCCCTGACGGGGGCGGCCTGGTAAGCGGACTGTCCTGGCTCCTGATAGACGGGCTGCTGGTAAGCCGGCTGCTGATAGGCGGGCTGCTGGGCCTGGGGAGTGGCCGCGTCGCCGATCCAGTTCTTATCCAGCGTAACCTGCGAGGCGCCTATGGCTTGCGCGGTCTCGGTCTTGATCAAGCGGGCGTTGACCTCTATCTGGCCGCCGGAAGTCTCGACCAGGGTGCCGGTCACTATGGCTTCCACGCCCAGCACCTTGCCCAGCTGCTGGGCGCTCGAGGCGTCTATCATGCCGGAGGCCTGGAGCTTAAGCTCGGCCATCACCTTGTCGAGCACGGAGCGTTCGATGATCTCGAACTTGTGCATATTTATCATCTTGATAGTTAGGCGTTCGGAGATGACAGACCCGTCCTTGGTGGCGCCGGTGCGGCCGTCCGCGTAAGAGAAAGGGATGATGGCGATTTTCTTCCCCTGGATGCCGGCCCCCGCCTCGGTCAGTTCATTGGCCAGCTGCTGGTAGCCGTCCACGGCGTAAGCGCCGGAAGTAAAGGCCATGAACAACAATCCCGCCGCCAAGACTTTAGTTATATTTTTCATTATCGCTCCCCTCTTAATTCAACCCTTTTGATCCAATTCCGTACCTTATCCAAATCACAGGCCGCCAATCGGGCTTTTGTAGATTATATTATATATTTGCGCAAAAACGAGAGTACTCTAGAGTACAGATCAGCCTCTTCGCAGCCGCACGGCTGCTATCCGATTCAATCCAACAATAATGCCCTTCACTACCGGACATGCGCCTTCTCTATTTCGGACGCGGCCGCCGCCGCGGCCTCCTTCAATCGTTCGTCTCCCACGGCCCCGGCTTTCCTCAAAAGTTCTATGGCGCGTGGATCGCCTAGCTCTCCCAGCGCGAAGGCGGAAGCGATCTGTTCCTTAACGTTTCCCCGCTCCAGCAGCCCGGAATAGGTATCGTAAGCGGGCGCGTACTTAAGATGGCCCAGCCGGTTCAAAAAGATGACCCTCATATCGTTCTTAACATAGCGCACCGCAGTCAGCAGGGCTTCCGCAGCCTCTTTTCCGCCTATTTCAGCCAACTGCCCGGAGGCCTCGTCGGCTACATAAAAATCTCCGGAAGCCAGGTCCTCGGCCAGGATAGAAATGGCGGCCCCGCCAAACTTCCCAAGCGTTCTTACGGCTGCAACTTTCTCCAAACCTTCAGAAGTGTTATGAATATGCCGCAGTTCCCCTAAAGCCCTGATGTCGCCGAGCCCTGCCAAGGACAGAATGGCTTGTTTGGAGACGCCATCGCCTCTATCCAGCATCTCGATATAAACCATGTCGGCCGGACTGGAAGGAAGGTTTTCATCGCCGCGCAGACTGATCCCCCTGCATACCTTTTCGGCCGCGCTCAACGCCGCGGTCCGCGCTGCGCTGTCTTCCGTATAAAGCGCAAGCAGGGCGTAGCGGCAGGCCTGCTCGTCCGGGCCGGAAAGGTTTGGAATGGCGCGCAGCACGGCCAAAGCCTTCTCTCCGTCGGCTTTCTCCGCCAGCAGCGGGAGCAGCGCCCGCTTGTCGCCTATGCTGCCAAGCGCGCCTATGAACGTATAAGGGTCAGCGCCATTTTTGACCGCAGCCAGCAGAGGCTCTACCGCCCGCGGGTCCTTCAGCGAACCCAACGCTATTGCGGCGCCGCCGGCGATTTCGGCATCCCCGGAACGTGCCAGGCGCAGCAGTACTGGCAAAGCGGCGTCTTTCTCAACGTCCGCCCCGCCAAGCCCGTACACCGCGGCATGGATGACCTCTTGTTCTGGATCCGAGGTGAAATCTACGAGCGGCCCGGTTACGCCAAAGGAAGAGATGTTTCCCAAAGCCTCGGCTATCGTCCTGCGCACGGCCGGGTTTTTGTCATCCTTGCGCCGCAACAAAAGAGCCACAGATCCGGGGCTTTTTATCCTGCCGAGCGCGGCCAAAGCATCCAGGTTCCCCCGGTCCGCGGCGGCGTACAGCGCCTGCGCGGCAAGCTCATCGCCTATGGCGGCAAGCGCATCGATAGCGGGTTTAGCCGCGGCCGGGTCCCTGGAGCGTAAAGCGAGCGCGTCGGAAAGAGGCTTAACGGAACTTGCGTCGCCGGAGTTTACAAGCGCCGACAGCACGGCAAGGTATACGCCGTGGTTCTTGTCCTGCAGCGCGGCGTTAAGATACGGCGCCGCCCGCTTATCACGCATAGCGCAGAGCGCCTCGGCCGCGGCGATGCGAACGCCAGGGGACGCATCCTTGAGCAGTTCGCCTACTCGCGGTATAACGGCGCGGTAACCGATCAGCCCCAGCGCGGTCACGGCCTGCAGCCGCACTTCCCGATCTTTATCGTCCAACAGCGCCGGAAGCCCGGCCTTAACACGTTCATCATTTATAAGCCCGGCGGCCTGCGCCGCGTTGGCCCTCACGCGGGGATCCGCATCCAGCAGCGCTTCCGCGAGCGCCTTCACAGCGGCATCAAGCCCCCCGGGGCCGGGCGGTAAAGGCGCCGTGATGCCTCCAATTGCATATATCATCGCCAAGCTGAACCTCATCATCCCGTCCGCCCATCCCCGCACGTCAAAACCTTCACCCGGCAGCGACTGCGTTACGGCCCCCAGAGCCCAGGCCGCCTCGGCCCGCACCGCAGGATCCTTGTCCTGCAGTTGCGCGGGGGCTATGCCGATAATAACCTTGCGCGCGTCTTCCCACTCGCTTCGCACGGCTTTTTTTACAGCGGCGCCGCCTTCATCGTAAGTTGTTTTAAGGAAACGCGCCAGATACGCCGACTTCAGTTCCGAGGCGGCCGAGATGAATTTACTACGGCAATCGTCGTCCCCGCAGGCTGCATAATGCTCCGAGAATTTTTCGAACGGCCGGCCGGGATAGCTGTTCAGCGCCCGGGCGAACTGGGATTGGACGTCCAGCCCTTCGTTAAGCAGCTCCTCCACCGGCTCATAGGACAAGGTACTGCCTTCGACGGCAAAGCATGAAGCCGCGTTCCGGAAGACTTCCTTCCGCGCATGCTTGCACTCTCCGATACCCCACCGGTCCCAGTCCCTGTACTTTCCTTCGCAGGACTCCGCCGTCGCCATTTCATGAAAAGCCTCCGCGGCACGATCATGATATTTCGGATCGTGCAGCGCCGCGACCGCCAAGAAGGCCGAATCCTTCTCATCGCCGCTGTAATCGACTTCGGCCCTCTTGATATTTTCGAACACCGCCTCCGCGGCCTCATCATCGCCGGAAGCATTTGAGGCAAGGGCCTCGGCCAGGCCGGGAAGGAAGCCGGAATCCGGTGAAGTAAGCAGCTTGATAGCGGGGGCCTTCGCCCGCTCCTCCTTAAGCGATAACAGCGCGGCCAACATCCCTCCGTCGGTTTTGTACTCGTCCGAACTCCCGTAGATCTCCCAAAGCACCGCGGCGGCGTTCTTGAAACCGTAACCGGCGAAAGCCATGAAAGGGATGCGGCCCGCCCGGACCGCTTCCTTTAACGGCTTTTCGGCCGCTTCGCCCAGCTTGGAGAGTTTCTCGTCGATATCAGCCTGGTGATAATCTACGCGGCATTCCAGGTACAGTTCAGCGGCCTCCTCGGTTTTGCCCGCGGCGGCCAGGGCGTCCGCGACATATTCCCTTAAGTCCACATCAGATTTATACTTTCTGACTTCGGCAGCCCCGCGCTCCTTATCCAAAGCGACCAGGGTTTTCATGATCTCCGATGAGGAATTTCCATCTTTCGCAGGCAATAGTTTCGCTGCGGCGGCGAAAGCCCGGGAATAAGCTCGGGCTGCGAGTTCATTGAGAATATACGAATCAGCTCCTTCGGTTGAAAGGGCTTCGGTAAGTTTGCGGCTGGAGGCAGCGTCCTTCTTTGATATGAGAAGCATTATCTCGCTGCGCCGTGCATGTCTGTAATACTCTTCTTTCAATTTCCGCGCGGCATCATAGAGAGTCGCGCCCTTCTTTTCCGGAAATGAAGTATCCAGACGCAGGCCGCCGGCATCCTCCGAAGCCTTAAGACAACTCTCGGAGTTCCTGTAGCATAAAGCCCTGACGGCAGCCGCGCGGACCTCAGGAGACGGATCAGAGACGAAACGCGAGATCCGATACTTGTAAGCGGCGACAGGAGAGGCTGAAAGAGCCTCGATGGCCTCCACCCTGCCGGGTGCCGAACGGTCTGCGGCTATGGCCAGTATTTCGGCTGAAAAACCGCTCCTGCCGTGCCCGTACACATCCCGCAGCAAAGCCGAGGCGTGTTCCCTCATGACCGGATCAGCGCTGCTCAAGTAGCTGACCAGCAGCTCCATGCTCACATTGTCGCGAAGAACCTTCTCCCGTTCCAATTCTCTTTCATAGCCCCCCGGCTCTTCGCCTCCGGGATCCTTATTATTGTCATCCACGAACGTGAACAACTTGGCGGCATATGCCATGTCTCCGGAGAGGCCGATATGGTTCAGCAGGCGGACCTTAAGAACAAGATCGTCCGCTTTCAGAAAAGCTGCTTTAAATGCCGGCAGGCGTTCGCTGCTGTCGCAGTTCTGCGTTTCGGGGTCCGCCTCGGCGTTTTCTTCTTCGTCAGAGGAGTTTAGCGAGGCGACCGCGGAAAGTATTCTCCCTCAATCATTATCCAGGCTGCCGGTGTCGGAATGCGCCTTAACAGCGCTCAAGTGAAAGGAAATAAGAAGGAATAAAGTTACAAAAAGCCCCGCCGCACAACGTTGTCCAAGCATGGTTCCCCCTGGCGGCCTTAACCCGTACCGCCGTATCGATGCAAAATCCCTAAAACCCTTTTTTTCCGCCCTTGCGCAGTTCTTGCCGGATCTTCCCGGCAGAAGCTGCGCCGAGCGCATGCATGCTGCTCGATATTAAAAATATAACATATTCAGGTTTGCCGGTAGTAGTGGCGCCACAGTCGGGTTTACTTTCATCCCGGCGCAAAAAGACGCTTTATGGGTGGCGCAGAATCTGCTATATTTTCACTTTAAGGAATTAAGTCCGTAATCCAAGGAACGTCTATGAAACTATGTGAATTTATCAGTCCCGCGAGCCTCTCCGAGGCGCGCGAAGCCCTGCGCGAACTAGGCCCCAAGGGCATGCCGCTTGCCGGCGGCACGGCGCTGCATTTCATGAATACCAAGACCCCTGTCACCGCGGTGGACATCACGCGGCTGGGCCTTTCCTATATCCGCCGGGAAGGCGACGCCTTCGCGATAGGCGCCACCACCCCGCTTTCCGACCTGCAGCGACACCGCGCCGACGGCTGGGCCCTGCACGAGATAGCCCGGCACATTTCCACCCACCAGGTCCGCAACGTCTCCACGATAGGCGGCAACATCTGCCGCATCTTCCCGTGGGCCGACCTGCCAGTGGTGCTGCTGGCGATGAACGCCAGCATGATGATCTATAACGGGAGCGAGAAGGAAGAAGAAGTGGCCGCGGACGATTACTTCGCGGCGCAGCCGGCCAAACGCTTCAGCGGCGGCAACCTCCTTACCGCCGTAAAGGTGCCCGCGCTGAAGGCGCACCAGGGCTTCGGCTCGGTAAAGGCCTCCCGCAACGCGGCGGCTTTCTCGCTGGTAACAGTGGCCGCCCTGCTCGAACTGGAGAACGGCAAGATAAAGACCGCCCGCGTCACCGCCGGCAGCGCCATTCCTTTCCCCCACCGCCTGCCAGCCGTGGAGGCCGCGCTGGCAGGCCGCGAGGCCGTGCCCGCCGTCTTCAAGGAAGCCGCGGCCAAAGCCTCATCCGACGCCCGCTGGTGCGCGCGCGAGGGCATGGGCGCGGACTACATCAAGCAGCTGGCCGAGGTCTCGCTGGTGGACGCGCTGGAAAAAGCCGCGGCTTTCGCGAACGGGAGGAACAAATAATGAAGCCTGACCAGAACACCGTTTCTTTCACCCTTAACGGCGAGCTCAAGACCTTCGCCACCGAGCCCGACGAGAAGCTGCTCGCGCTGCTGCGCCGCGAAGGCTACCGCGGCACCAAGTTCGGCTGCGGGCAGGGCACCTGCGGCGCCTGCACCGTCATCGTGGACGGCAGGGCCGTCTACGGCTGCCTGCTGTACGCCAAGCAGGCCGAAGGCCGCAGCGTGCGCACCATCGAGAGCGCCGGCACCTTCGAAGAACCCGCCGAGTTCCAGAAGGAGCTGATAGCGGCCGGCGCCGTGCAGTGCGGTTACTGCATCCCCGGCATGGTGATGAGCGCCACCGCGCTGATGGAGACCGAGACCGTGTTCGAGGACGAGATCGTCCGCGAGTACATGGACGGCAACCTCTGCCGCTGCACCGGCTACGAGAAGATCTGGATAGCGCTGCGCAAGGTCCTGGACCGCCGCGCCGCCGGCAAACCCGTCCCCGAACCGCACGGCCACAAGCATTAAGGAACGAACCCATGAAAGACGAACGCGCCAAGAAATTCAAGCAGGTAAACCATTCCGTCACCAAGATCGACGCCCTCCAGCTCGCCCTCGGCAAGGACTCCTACGTGGCCGACTTCGTGCCGCGCAACGCCCTGGTAGTAAAGATGCTCTGGAGCCCGCATGCGCACGCCCGCATCAAGGCCATGGACGTTACGGCCGCCGAGAAGATGCCCGGCGTGAAAGGCGTGCTGTGGCACGGCAACGTGCCGCGGAACGTCCACTGCACCGCCGGCCAGGGCTTCCCCGAACCCTCCCCTTACGACACCTTCATGTTCGACAATAAGGTGCGCTTCGTGGGCGACCGCGTGGCCGCCGTAGCCGCCGAGACCGAGGAGCAGGCGCTGGCCGCCCTCGCCGCGATAAAGGTGGAATACGAGGTATTGAAGCCCGTCTTCACGCTGGACGAGGCCATGGCCCCCGGCGCCCCGGTCATCCACGACGAGAAAGAAGCCCACGTCCCCATCCCGATCCCATACGAACCCAAGAAGAACCTGGTGGCGCACGTGGCCTGCGAGGCCGGCGACTTCGAGAAAGGCATGAAGTCCGCGGACTTCACCTTCGACGAAACCTTCGAGACCCCCTACGCCCAGCACTGCCCCATCGAACCTTACACCTCCCTGGCCCAGCGTGCCTCTTCGGGCCGCATCGTCATCACCACCTCCACACAGGTGCCGTTCCATTGCCGGCGCATCGTGGCGCTGACGCTGGGCATCCCGGTGCAGCAGATCCGCGTCATCAAGCCCCGCATCGGCGGCGGCTTCGGCTGCAAGCAGGAGATCCTGCTGGAAGACGTGGTGGCAATGTTCGCGCTGCGCACCAGCCGCCCCTGCTTCTGGCAATTCAACCGCGAGGAGACCTTCCGCACCGGCCGCACCCGCCATCCTTTCCGCGTGCGCATCCGCGCCGGCGTCAAGAAGGACGGTACCATCACCGCTATCGGCATGGACGCCATCAACAATACCGGCGCCTACGGCGGCCACGGCCTCACCGTGGTCTCCTGCGCCGGCTCCAAGGTGCTGCCGCTCTACCACTGCGACAACATCCACTTCGACGGCAAGTCCTACTACACCAACCTGCCCGTGGCCGGCGCCTACCGCGGCTTCGGGGCCACGCAGGCCTTCTTCGCCATGGAATCCGTCATGGACGAGATGGCCGAGGCTATCGGCATGGACCCGATGAAGTTCCGCCAGATGAACCATATAAAGTCCGGAGAGGGCTCGCCCATCTTCGCCGCGCTGGGCGAAGGCCGCGAAGGCACCCCCATGACCGTGGGCTCCAACGCGCTCGCCGAATGCATCGTGCAGGGCGCCGAGGCAGTGGGCTGGAAGAACCGCGCCGACTGGCGCGGCAAGACCGGCCGCTTCCGCCGCGGTTTCGGCATGGCGTGCCTGATGCAGGGCTCGTCCATCCCGGACATCGACATGGGCGGCGCGATGATCAAGATCAACGACGACGGCTCGTTCAACCTGAACGTCGGGGCCACCGACCTGGGCACCGGCTCGGACACCGTGCTGGCCCAGATCGCCGCCGAGGAGCTGGAGACGACCACCGACAAGATGATCGTGTACTCCTCCGACACGGATATGACGCCATTCGACGTGGGCGCCTACGCCTCGTCCACCACCTACCTGTCGGGTGAAGCCGCCCGCAAAGCCGCGGCCGACGCCAAGCGCCAGATCCTCAACACCGGCGCCGAAATGCTGGGGCTGAAGGTGGAAGAAGTGCATTGCGAGGACTCGCACGTCCTCAGCGCCGACGGTTCCAAGAAAGTCTCGTACGGCGACATCGCCAAGTATTCGCTGTACCAGAAGAACCAGTACCAGATCATCGGCACGGCCTCGCACATCACCAAGAAGTCCCCCCCGCCGTTCGCCGCCCACTTCGCCGAGATCGAAGTGGACACGCTGACCGGCTTCATCAAGGTGCTGAACTACATCTCCACGATAGACTGCGGCACCGCGGTGAACCCGGCCCTCTGCGAAGGCCAGACCGACGGCGGCACGCTGAACGGCATCAGCTACGCGCTGACCGAGGAGTACCTGTTCGAGAACGGAAAGATGATGAACGCGTCGTTCTCCGACTACCACATCTACTCCATGCGCGACCGCCCGCCGGTAAAGTCCATCCTGGTGCCGTCCTACGAGGACACCGGGCCCTTCGGCGCCAAGAGCGTGTCGGAGATCTCCATCAACGGCGCGGCCCCGGTGTTCGCGAACGCCATCTACAACGCCACCGGCGCCCGCGTGCGCGAGTTCCCATTCACCCCCGAAAGGGTGCTGAAGGCCATCCAGGCCGTCGGAAAGAAATAGAGGACCTGGACGTAAATAACCGCCGCCGCATTTCAAGATGCGGCGGCGGTCTTATTTCAGGTGGGGTCAGGTCTTGAATCTTGACATTTCAAGCAATAGCCTACAAAGCAAAACCGCCGGTCTTTCCCGGCGGCATTGCTTGTCAAGATTCAAGACCTGACCCCACTACCCCCCCGAGAAAGGCGAGAGCAGCGTTACAAGGTCCCCGTCGCTGATGGGGGCATCCCAGTCGACGAATTTGTCGTTGATGGAGGCCTTGGAGATGTTGGTGGTGAGCGGGATGGCCTTGTTCTCCTGCAGCTCGTGCAGCAGCTCCCGGGCGGTGCCGGCCTCCGTTTCGTAAGCCTCGGTCTGCGTGCCGCGGCGCTCGCCTATCAGGGCGAAGTAGCGCACCGTTATTTTCTTCTTCATTTGGCGCCCCCGGCTTTGCCGACAGGCTCGTGCAGGTACATAAAGGCCTTCTCAGGCGTAAGCGGCAAAGAAGGCGCGGGCTTGTCTCTGCGCACGCTGCGCAGCGCCTGCAGGATGGCGAAGTAAGCGCCCAGTCCATGGATGAACGGGGGCTCGCCTATGGCCTTTGAATTGCACACCGCGAAAGGATTGCTGGAATCCTTCAGCAGCGCCACGTCGAAGTGCTCCGGGACGAACTTGATGTCCGGAACCTTGTAAGCGTTCACGCCGGTCAGCACCTTGCCGTCGGCGCCGTAGCGGATCTGTTCCAGCGTGGCCCAGCCGATACCCTGCACCACCGCGCCGTGGATCTGGCCGAGGTCCACTTCGGGCGACAGCGACTCGCCCACGTCCTGGACGACATCGACAGCTTCGATGGTATAGGTGCCGCGGACGCAGTCCAGCAGAACCTCTGTCAGCGAAGCGGCATAGCTGTAGTAGGCGAAAGGCCGGCCGCGTTCAGTTTTAAGGTCGTAGTGCAGGTTCGGCGTGGCGTAGAAAGCGTGCTCAGACAGGTCCACGCGCGCCCACTGCGCGGCGGCCACCAGCTTCTCCCAGCCCAGGTCCGAGCGCTTCTCGGCTACGCAGACGTCCCCGTCGCGGATCGTTACGGAGGCGGGATCGCCGCAGGCCAGGTGCCGGGCCGCGAACTCGCGCAGGCGGGCGGCGAGCTTCTCGCAGGCGAACTTGGTCGCCATGCCGTTGAGGTCGGCCCCCGAACTTGCCGACGTCGGGGAAGCGTTCGGGATCCGGGAGGTGTTGGTGGTCTCCACCCGCACCTTCTCAACGGGAATGCCCAGCGTACGCGCGGCCACCACGCGGATCTTGGTGTTCACGCCCTGGCCCATCTCTACCGCGCCGGTGCTGACCGAGACGCTTCCGTCCACGTAGATGTTGACCAGCGCGGAAGCCTGGTTAAGCGCCATCTGCGCGAAAGAGATCCCGAAACAGACCGGGACCACGGAAAGCCCGCGCTTGGTATCAGTATGGGTCTTATTATATTCCGCGACCGCCGCGCGGCGGGCGGCGATATCAACCTTCTTATCCAAGGCCTCCCAGCAGCGGCCGGCGTTCACGGAGTCCAGCTTTACGCCGTAAGGCAGGGTGTCGCCGTCGCGCACCAGGTTCCTGCGCTTAACGGCCTCCACGTCCGCGCCCATCAGTTCCGCGGCATGGTTGAGCGCCGCTTCTATGGAGAAAGTCCCCTGCGGCACGCCGAAGCCGCGGAAAGCGTTGTTCGGCGGGATATTGGTGCGGCAGCTTAACGCGGTAATGCGGATGTTGGGAATATTGTAAGAGCCGGAGACGTGCAGGAAAGAACGTCCTAGCACGGCCAGCGAAATATCGGCGCACGCGCCGGCATGCTGGAAGAGATCTATCTGGTAGGCCAGGATCTTCCCCTCGGCGTCAAGGCCCAGCTTGTAGTCGTACTCGTAGGCGTGGCGCTTGCCGGTGGTGGCGATGTCCTCGTTGCGGTCCAGCACCAGTTTGACGGGGCGCTTGAGCAGGAAAGCGGCCATAGCGGGCGCTACGATCCAGACCGCCGTAGACTCTTTGCCGCCGAAACCGCCGCCCAGCCGGCGGATGTCGAGCTCGACCTTGTGCATAGGGATGCCCAGCACTTCGGCGAGATGGCGGTGGAAAGCGCCGGGGGACTGTGCGCTGGCATGCACCTTGATGGTGTCATGTTCGCCAGGCACCGCAAGAGCGCGCTGGGTCTCGAAATAAAAATGTTCCTGCGGGCCGCTGGAGAGCCGCCCCTGCGCCACGTATTTGCACTTGGCGAAAGCCGCCTCGGGCTCGCCGTTGACGAGGACTCGCCTGGCGCCGTGGACCAGCCCTTTCGCGGCCGCCTCGCGCGGGTCGAACACCGCTTCGAGTTTTTCTATATCGGCGCTGATGAGTTTAACGGCGCGCTGCGCGTTGCGCGGCGTGTCGGCCACCACCAGCGCTATGGGCTGGCCGATGTATTCCACGCTGTCCACGGCCAGCAAAGGCTGGTCCTTCAGCACATGGCCCACCTGGTTCAGGCCCGGCACGTCGCGGTGCGTGTAGACCGCTACTACGCCTTTAGCGCCGGCGGCCCTGGAGACATCGAGGGAAACTATTTTACCCCGGGCGACCGGGGACATATAAAGGACCGCGTGCAGGCAGCCCTCGGGAGCGGGAATGTCGTCGACGAAGCGCGACGTGCCGCGTACGTGCATGTTCATGTCGCCGTTCTTCATACAGCCTCCCCCGCCGCGGCCGGCGCCGCGAAATGAACGCGCACCAGCTGGCCCAGCAGCAGTTTTTTATAAGCGGCGGAACCGCGGATATCGTCTATAGGTTTTGCCGCGGCCTCGGCCGCTTTGGCTATGGCGTCAGCGGTCTCCGCATCCGGCTTGCGGCCGTAAAAAGCCTCAAGGCCGCCTATCAGGAGCGGGGTGGGCCCAACGCCTCCGGCGGCCAGGTCTATGCCGGTAATGGCGCCGTCGGGGCCGGTAGCCAGGCGCAGCGCGGTGTTGACCGCCGCAATGTCGAGCGTGGCCCGGTTGGAGACTTTCTCGAAATGGTAGCGGGCGCCGGCCGGCAGCAGCGGGATCACTATCTCGCTTATCAACTCGCCGCAGGCCAGGTCCGTTTTTTTGTACCCCAGGAAAAACTTCGAGAGCGGCACTTCGCGCTTGCCCCCGCCGCGGTTCTCTATCACCAGCCGCGCGTCGAGCGCCAGCAGGATGATGGCGGCGTCCCCGATGGGCGAGGCGTTGACGATATTGCCGGTGAGCGTGGCCTTATTGCGCAGCAGCGTGGAAGAATGCCGCAGCAGGTCGTGCGCCACCCCCGGGAAATGCTTTTGCACGGGGGCGGACCTGCGGAAATCTTCGATAGTGACCGCGCCGCCCACGCGCAGGGCCTCTCCTTCGGCGCGGACATAGTTAAGATCGCAGCGGTCGGACAGGAAGCAAAGCTCGCTTTCGAGCAGCTGCTCGGGCCGCTGCACGAACAGGTCCGTGCCGCCGGCCACCAGCACCGCGTTCTCGCCGGCCGGTCTGGGCTCCGTGCGCAGCTGGGCCAGCTGGTCCGGGATAGCGCGGAAATATTCAGGCACCACGCCCGCGTCAACCAGCGCTTCAAAACGTTCGGCCGGATCGGTATCCACCCCGGACAGCCTTTCGCACAGCGCGCGCGCGGCGTTGCGGATGGAAACGTAGCCAGTGCAGCGGCAGATATTGCCGTCCAGCGCGTCCACGGCGTCCTCGTAAGAAAGGGCAGGGCTCCCCAGGCAGAAGCCGGTAAGGGACAGCACGATGCCGGGCGTGCAGAAACCGCACTGCGAAGCGTTGTTTTCGACGATGAGCCGCTGGACCAGCGTAAGGGGCTCGCCTATGAGGCCCTCCACGGTGACGATGTGGCAGCCATCAACGTCGCCGATCGGCAGCAGGCAGGAGGCGCAGGCCTTATAGGCCACGCTGCCGTCGGCCTGCTTCGCCCCCACCAGCACGGTGCAGGCGCCGCATTCGCCTTCGCGGCAGGCTTCCTTGGTGCCCGACAGGCAGGCCACGCCGCGGATGAATTCCAGCAGCACCATGCCGGGACGTTCGTCCGTGGAGATCACTCGCTGGTTAAGGATGAAACTCGACATACACGACTCCTAGCTGCCTATATATTTAGCCACGAGGCTCCGGGCCTCGGCGGTATCGGTGGTGCCGTTAACCAGCACGCGCCCGTCGGGGAACACCACCAGGCGGCGCCCGCCGCCGGTGAATTCCAGCACCACCCCGTTGAAAGTGACCGCGCCCAGGGGCGCCAGCCGCTCGCGGAGCCGCGCGAAGTCCGGGGCCAGCCTGCGCTCCGGCGTAACCTGCACCGCGTTGCGGCCGCAGAACACGGCGGAGGACGATGAACCGCGTTTAGAATCCAGGAACTCGAAGCGCCGCCCGCCGCAGCAGGGGCAATCCGCGCGGCGCTCGGCGGCTACCGAGCTGACCGTGCCCCGCCAGATATCCAGCGTGCTGAATTTAAATCCGGCGTCTTCAACGCCCAACAGCGCCTTCAGCGCTTCGGTAGCCTGAAGCGCCGCCACCCAGGCCACCGCCGTATTCAGGACCCCGAAGCTGCTGCAGGTCGGGACGCTCCCCATCTCCGGCGGGTCCTCGAAGAGGCAGCGCAGGCAGGGCCCGCGCCCGGGGTGCACCGCCAGCACCATGCCGTCGCTCCCCAGCACGCCGCCGTACACCCAGGGCTTGCCGGCGCTGACCGCAGCGTCGTTCAGTAAATACCGGATCTCGAAATTGTCGGCCGCGTCCAGCGCCAGGTCGGCGCGCGCCAGCAGCTCTTTGACGTTCGCGGCGGTGACGTCCGCAACCACGGGCTCTATCGCTATCGAGGAATTCACCGCGCGCAGGCGGCGGGCGGCCGCCTCGGCTTTGGGTAGGCGCTCCCGGACATCTTTCTCGTCGTAAAGGAGTTGCGACTGCAAGTTGTGGAGTTCCAGGATGTCCCGGTCGGCCAGGATCAGGCGGCCTACGCCGGCGCGGGCGAGGAGTTCGGCCTGGGCGCTGCCCAGGGCCCCGCAGCCGAGCACCAGCACGGAGCTTGCGGCGAGCTTTTCCTGGCCCGCCGCCCCGATCCGGTCCAGTACGGTCTGGCGCGCGTAGCGCTCCCCGTTCACCATAAGCGTCTCCTACTTCCCCGCTTTGGCGGGAGCGGCGTCCGACACGCGCATGTGCGCGGCGTCGCGCTTGTAATGCAGCTTGATGATCTCGGCCAGCACGGAAACGGCTATTTCGCCCGGCGCCTTGCCGCCCAGGTTGAGCCCTATGGGGGAATGCACGCGCGGGTCCTTGTGAGGGTAAAGTTTCTTCTTGCCGAGCAGGCGGAAGATCTCCCGCACCTTGTCGGCGCTGCCTATCATGCCTATGTAGGCGGCGGGGGTGCGCATCACGGCCTCCAGGCATTCCTTGTCCAGCGAATGACCGCGGGTGACTATGACCGCGTAAGTGTCCTTGTCCACGCCGGCCGCGGCCACGGCTTCGTGCGGGGCCTGGTTGAGGACGGCCAGGGCGCCGGGAAAGCGCTCGGCGTTGGCGAACTCTTTCCGGTCGTCCGCCACGGCGTAGGGATAGCCGGCCAGCCTGCACGCCTCGGCGATCTTCAGGCCCACGTGGCCCCCTCCCAGGATCAGTACTTTGAGCGGGTTCGTATACACGTCGATGTACACTTCCATGCTGCCCATGCAGATCATGCCGGTGTTGCCGCCGGGTTTAAGTTCGAAATTGAATTTGCCGCCTTCGCCCTTATTGATGCACTCCACCGCTTTCTTTATGGTAAGAGCCTCTATGGCGCCCCCCCCCACGGTGCCCTCTATGGCGCCGTCGGCGTAAACCAGCATCCTGGCTCCGGCCTCGCGCGGGGTGGAGCCGCCCACGGAGATGACGGTGATGAAGGCCGCCCCCCGGCCGGAATCTATGGCCTCGGACAGCATTTTTATCAGGTTCTTTTGTTCTTTCATGACCTTGTTATTTTACTAATTTAGAGAACTTTAAATATTTCTACCGGTTCGGATTTACCCTTGAGCGCCGCCTTGCCGAGCGAAGCGAACGTGACCGCCCCGCCCAGGGAGCCCGAGGCCTTTTTAACGGCCGGCCCGCTTACCAGGATGTCCGTGTTCAGTTCCTTGGTCTTGGATTCCAGGCGCGCCGCGATGTTCACCGTATCGCCGATAAAGGTGTATTCGAGCCGGAAAGCCGTGCCGATATTGCCGCCCACCAGTTTTCCGGAATGTACGCCGATGCCGAACTCCACCGGCCCCGGGGCCTTCCCTGAAGCGTTGAACTCCGCCAGCGCCTTGCGCATTCCCGCGGCCGACCGCACGGCGTCGGCGGCGTAGTCCGAGGAACCAAGGAGCGGGGTGTAAATGGCCATTACGGCGTCGCCCATGAATTTATTGATCACGCCCTTATTGGCGGTTATCGGCGGGGTTATATAATGGAAATAGGAGTTGAGGAAATCCACCAGTTCGGAAGCGGAGAGTTCTTCGCTGAGCGGGGTGAAGTTACGAATGTCGCAGAACATCACGGCGGCCTCCATATCCTCACCGCCCAGGTTCACCTTCTTGTTCTTGATCAGCTCGCGGGCGATCTCGATGGAGAGATATTTGCCGAAGGTGTCCTGCAGTTCCTCTCGTTCCCTCAACCCGTCCACCATGTCGTTAAAGCCGGCTTTCAGGTAGCCCACCTCGTCGGAAAAATAGATGCGCGTTTTGACGAATTCCCCCCCCGCCACGCGCCGCATCTTTTCTATCAGCCCGTTCAGCGGCAGTTGTATACCGTTGTAAACCGTAGAGACGCCGGTCAGGAGCAGTACGCCGCAAAGGAACAGCATAAGGCCGAAATCCCCGGCAAAAGTGTCCCACGGCACCCGGTTCAGGAAAAGCAGGTAGATCAGTCCGAACGGGATAATGGCGAAGCCGATGATCAGCGAGGAGATCTTCAGGTAGATGGGAATGGAGAACCCGGGGCGCAGACGGGACAATTCCTCCGGCGAGTAAAGACTGACCATGAGCTTCTTCTGTTTGGAAAGATGCCCGTCTATGTGGGCTACAAGAAGGGCCGCCTGCCCCGCGAACGCGACGCCCGACGCCGCCCAGATCTGCCAGGGCAGAGCGCCGAACAGCATTACGGGCAAAGCCAGCGCCAGGCCCTGCGAGATCACCAGCATCAGGAAAGCGTCGCGGTAGATATTCCCCAGCCGCACGCGGATCTTGGCCTTCAGTTTTTCGTCCGGCTTGCGGACGTAAAGATAGGCCGGCCGCGCCCAGATGTACACCAGCAGCACCATAACGATGAACGGCAGGCCTATGTTGATCCCCTGATGCCCGGCCCCGGTCATGAGATTCAGAGCCCCGCCTCCGGTGTCGGGGTTGCCGGCCAGAGCCGCCATGGTTATACGGTAAAAAGAGGAGTAGATAAACCCGAGGAACAGCGGGATGTACAGGAGGTTAAAGAATTCCCTCAACTGCTTTTTCCGCTCCGCTTTTTCCGGATCGCCGAACAGTATAATATCGCCTTTCATGTGCACCTCAGGAAAACCCAGTATATTATGGCATTTATTAAAGTGAGCGGTACCCCGATGCGGGCGAACTCCAGGAAGGTGATGGTGGCCCCCGCCTTTTTCTCCGCGGCCTGGATTATTATGACGTTGCTGGCCGCGCCGAGGATGAACAGGTTCCCGGCTATAGTTGAGGCGGCGGCGAGCGCCATGAAGGCCGGCGTACCCGCGCCCGCGTGCTTCAGCGCCGGCAGGTAAAGCGCCACAAGCGGCACGTTGGAGATCAACTGGCTTAACGCCACGCTTACGCCCATCACGGCGCCCAGCCCGGTGATGTCAGCGCCGGAGCGGGCTATCAGCCCCTGGAAAAAACCCGTATCCCAGACCGCCCGCGTCAGCACGAACATGGCGGCGAAAAAGACCAGCGTGCTCCAGTCCACCTTCCGCAGGATCTCGCCGCGCCGCGGGCTGAACAGCAGGCCCGGCGCGGCGGCGGCCAGCGCTATCCAGATCAGCCCGAAATCCAGCGCAGGGTCCAGCCAGACCAGGGTTATTTTGGCCGCTATCATTACCGCCAGCACGAATACGGTAACCTTGGCCAGGCGGGCCAGTTCCTTGTCTTTCACCGGTTCCTGGGAATTTTTCAGCGGGCAGGCGGTGAATTCCCCCGGATAGAACCAGCGCACCAGCAGGAAGACCGCGGCCAGATTCAGCAGCGTGGGGACGGCCAGGTATTTCAGGAAGGTCAGGAAAGGCGCGCGGATCCCCCCGTTCACCGCCACCAGCAGGTTCTGCGGGTTGCCGATAGGGCTCATCACGCTGCCCACGGTTATGGAGAACGCGAGCGCCAGCAGCAGAGCCTTGGGCGCGATGTCGTGCTTCTTAGCGATCAAAAGCACCACCGGCGTGCCTATTATCGCCAGCGTGTCGTTCATCAGGAAAGCCGAAGCGATACCCATGAAGAACACCAGCAGCAGCAGGAGCGACTCCTCGGTGTTCACGCGCTTGAAGACCTCGTACTTGGCGTGCGCCAGCCAGCCGCTGAGCTCCAGCACCTGGCCCGCCGCGAACATGCCGAACAGGAAGAGCATCACGCCGGGATCTATAGCCTTCAAGGCCGCGGCGGGTTTTATTCCGCCGGTCAGCAGCACGGCGGCCGCGCCGGCGCACATCACCTGCCAGATCTCGAAGCGGAAACGCCCGACCCGGCGCACGGCGATCAGGAGGAAAACGGCGAGAAGGACCAGGATAGGGAACATCAGCCGGCCTTAACGAGCGTCTCGTAATCCTCCGGCGTGTCGAAATCGCGGATTATCCCCGGGTCCTTCACTTCCAGGTCCGTAATCTTTACGGACGGGTGGTGCGTTACCCAGTGCAGGCCCTTGTCCAGAGGTCCCTCGAAACAGAGCGCCTTGTGGACCGCCGGGATAATTATGGGATGGCCGCGCTTCAGGCGCGAATCCGCGGCCCGGAAAACGCGCGGGATAACTACGGAGTCCCTGTTGGAAAGCCAGCAGGCGATGATCTTTTTATAAGTTTCCGGATCTATCGTAGGCTGGTCGGCCAGGCAGACCATGAAACCTTCGGAAAATTCGGAAACGTCGGCGAACCCGGCCCGCAGCGAGGACAATTGGCCGTGCTCCGGGTTGGGGTTCACGGCCACCTTTTCCCCCGCCGGCACCCAGCTCTTCAATATTTCAGGGGAATCATGGCCGAGCACTACCACCCGGTCTTCCACGCCCGCCCGGCGCAGCGCGTCGCAGACATGCTCCAGGAAAGGCTGCCCGCGCCACTGCAGCAGGGCCTTTGGCCGCCCCATCCTGCTGGATCCTCCCGCCGCCAATATGATTGCTGAAAGCATAAAGGATGTAAGCGCAGTTAGGCGCTCCGGAGCCTGTAAAGACGCAGCCATATGACGAGTTCGGCGGCCAGAATTACCCCGCTGGTCCACGACGGTCCAAAGGCGTACAGGATAAGTCCGGCGGAACCGAACCAGCCGACATCCTTAGCCAGCGCCAGGCCGATTCGAGCCTTCACCTCGTTCTCATTACGGTTCCGGTGCGGGAACGGCTCGTCCGGGACCGGAACTCCCAGGAACCTGCAGAGCGGTTGCCAGCCGTCGCTTACCGGAAAAACCAGAATGCGCTCGGGCGGGACGAGTTTTCTGGCGCGGACCTGCAAGCCGCCGATCGTCGCAACGCAGAAGGCCTGGTCGTCGTTGTGCCCGGCCATGCAGCCATCGAACACGACCGCCGACAATGTGCGGTGCACCGCGCGGATGCGCGGAATGAACCAGAGCAGCCTGCGAACCTTGCCGATAGTTTCCACGAACCGACGATAGCTGTTGAACCAGGCCGCCGGCTCGCGCGAGTTGATTATGACCAGCGCGTCCGGAAAAGCCGCAAGCATATCGTCAGGGAAAAACATGCAAGGCTGGCCCACCGTGGCGCCGTAGCCTTCCAGCAGCTGCGCAATATCGGCCTTACGCCTCCCCCTGGCATGGTCGTGCCATATATCAAGGTGGGAGTAGTACTGTACAACCTCACCCATACCGTACACTTTATACCCGAGGCGCTTCAGCGCGTACTTCATGGATTGCGAGCCGCAGCGGAAGCCTATGCAGAATACGAGCGGGTGCTTTACAGGCGTTTTCATTTTATAACAATCCCCCGGCCATTAAATTTCCTTATCCTTATGCGGGTTCAACGGGCCGTCGGCGTATGCGCCAGGCGGAAACGGCAGGTGCTTCGCCTCGTGAAACTGCTCGGCCACTTCATCGGCGAAAAACGAGCCCCAGTACGTCAGCCGCAGGCCGCCGGGATGGCGCTCGAGCAGCCCTTCGTTGCGCAGTATGGCCACTTTCTTTTTGAACACGTCGTCCAGTTCGCGGCCGGTATGAGCCCGGAACAGCTCGCGGTCCGCTTCGAAGTAGCGCAGCGGTAGCGTAAAAGATCGGCGGAGCTTCGTATCCGCATCCCAAACGCTGCCGCGCTCGATGGGGGACCGCCCCGCCTCGAGTTTCTGCATATACTCCGGCAAGCCGCGCTGGTTCTGGTAATAACGGTCCCCCAGGTGCGAGAAGGCAGTATGCCCAAAGCCGATCTGGTCCTCCAGCCGGGAGGTCCAGTTGAAGAAATAGTGGGACCTGTCGGCCTGCCTGCGGGTGAAGAAGCGGCGCATGTTCTCGTTGAACCCGCCGTCGCGCAGCATCCGGGTGGCTACACCCTGCATGCGGATGGTCTCCGCGTCGTTCGGGTACGCCGCCCTATCAGCTTTAAAATCGTCCAGAAGATAGTTGGTCTGCTCGCGGTAGGGGATCACCTTCAGCCGGTAGATCTGCACCTCGTCGACCGGAAGCGCTATCACCTCCGCCACGGTCTGCGCCCAGGTCTCCAGGGTATCGCCCGGATAGCCAAAAATAAGTTCGACGTTCACTTTGAACCCCAGCGCTTTGGAACGCGCTACGGCCTCCCTTACGCCTGCGGCGTCGTGGGCGCGGTTCATCCTGCGGAGTATGGCGTCGTTCATCGATTGCACGCCGAACGCGAGGCGCGTTATACCGTGCCGTTTCATGATATGAAGGCGTTCCAGGCCGGCAGCGCCAAGGACAGTGGCCGGGTCCAGGTCGCAACTCAACTGCGTGCAATTGGAAAGATCCAGGCGGGTCGTGAACTTTTCCAGCATGGTATCGAGCAGTTCCGGCACCATGGCGGTCGGAGTGCCGCCGCCGAACAGCACCGCGTGCGTCTTCAGTTTCTGCACCCCCATGCGGAGCAGAACGTCGTCCATCTCGCGGATCACTGCGTCCACATATCTGTTCTTTTCCTCGGGAGTCGCCCCGGCTTGGACGGGAATCTCGCAAAATTCGCAGCGCTTCAAGCAGAAAGGCACGTGCAGATAGGCGTTGTACAGGCCCCCCGCGGAGGAGCGTTCTTCCCTGACGACGTCTTCCGCCATGCACGCGGGCACCATATTGAGCGGCGGATAAAGGATAGCGGGATAGAACTTGCCGTCCCCAGGCAGCAGGCCAAGGGCTTTAAGCTCCCCTAGTTTCCGTACCGCTTCGTCTCCGGCCGCCCGCGCTCCCGGGCTTAATACTCCAGCCTTACCGTTCATAAGTATCCTCCCGTAATAAAAATAACGCGAAATTAAATTCAAACGCTTTAAACGAGCCTTGCCCAAAAAAATCCGCCCGGGCAAGGGCGCTGGTTACGCGGAAACACCTTTAAGGTTCAGCCACCAGGTGTTCAGCAGTATAAATATGCCCAGGCCCAGCGTCAGATACCCGAGCACGAGTTTCAATTTTTCCCTGGACTGGAACCCCGCCGTAAAGAAGGGACCGGCCAGCGCTCCCAGCGCGGAACCAGCGCTCAGTATCAGCACGAGGCTCCAGTGGATCTTTCCCGACAGCGAATAGGCCGCAAAAGCGGCCAGGCAGATCGGCGCTTCGCTTAACGTCGTGGCGGCTATGGAATTTTTAACCTGCCGGCCGCACACTACCTGGCCGGCGGTAACAACGGGGCCGAACCCGCCTCCCGAGATGCCCTTGTTGAAAGCGCTCAGCAGCCCTATGCCGCACATCTTTTTCCAGGAGAATTCGAATGTGCGGCCGGAAACGATAAGAAAGCCCATGCTGGACACGATCAGGCCTATATAGGTTTTCAGGGCCGCTTTCGGCACGTTCAAAGCTATCGAGGCGGCGAAGACGGACGCCAGAACCCCGAACGCGGTTAGCAGGGAAACCACCTTAAGGTCCTCCGTGGCTCCGGCCGCAAAAGCGGCCCCCGCTCCGTTAGCGGAAGCGCCGTCGATATTGAGGGAGAAATCCGAATTATGCAGGCGCTGATGCAGGACCGACGCAGTAACCCCGCCCACCGCCTGAGAGAACAGGATGGAGGGCACGACCGCCAAGGGCTCGAAGCCGCAGATTATCAGCACCGGGGACAGGATGGTCCCGTAAAGCATCCCTAGCGAAGAATCTATGAATTCACAGGCTGCGGCAGCCGCGCCCAGGGACAGGACGGCCGCGAATGAAAATTCCATAAAAGAATCCTCCCTAATGCTGGCTGCTGCGTCTTCACGCGCCTCGACCGTACGGCCTTATCTGAAGGCGTTCCTCCCGAAGCAGCCCTTTTTTTTCTAGGAACCCGATCAGGTTCTTTACCGCGGCCGGAGCGCTTAGTTTGTCCGTGCGCAGCGTTATGTCCGGGGCGGCCGGCGCCTCGTAAGGCGAATGGACCCCGGTAAAATTGACTATTTTTCCCTGGCGGGCTTTTTTATACAGGCCCTTCG
>JAJZPL010000064.1 GCA_021811185.1 bacterium | reverse complement strand
AGCGCACGACATCGGGGAGATAATAGACGTGGAATCCCGCGCGGCCTCCGGCGGCGCGCTGCTGGAAGCCGGCTCGGCCTTCGAATTCCTGGAGAAACTGCCCCCCGCGGAAGCCGCCGGCCTGCTGGCCGAGCTGCCCGAAGAGGACGCGGCCATCATCATCGCGAACCTGGCCGACCGCAAGCCCCACATTTCCTCCAGGATCCTGCTGGCGCTCCCGTCGGACAGGAAGCAGGCCGTCAGCGCCAGGATGATGGGGCTGAAACAGGCCGAACCCGAAAAGATCTACGAGATAGAGAGCGAGCTCCGCTCCCGGCTGGAAAAAAGCCTGAAAGGCTCCGAGAAGCTCGGCCGCCTGCTCTCGCTGGTGGACGAATCCGCCAGGGCCGAGATCCTGGACAACCTTACCCGCACGGACCCCAAGGCCTCGGAGGAACTGCGCCGCGGCATGGTCACCTTCGACGACCTCTGCAGGCTGGACGACAAGAACCTGCGCCCGCTGGTAGTCTCCATCCCTTACGCCGACTGGGCCGCCGCGCTCTCCGGCGCCGGTGAGACCGCCGCGGGCAACGTCACCCGCCTGCTGCCCGAGGACGTGCGCCTCATCGTCAGGGACATGATGGCCAACCGCCCGGAGGAAGATAAGATAATAGGCGCCAGGGCCAAGATAATTTCCGCCGCGCTGGAACTCAGCGGCAAGGGCCGCATCGCCCTCAAGGAAGCGGCATGAACCGCCCGTCCGACGCCAACTCCGAGATGGACTATCTCTGGCAGGCCGTCGGGGCCGCCCAGGACGCGGAAGCGCGTTCGGAAAGCGAGCGCGCCAAGGCCAGGATGGGGCTGGAGCAGGCGGCAGCCCGCGCGGCGCGCCTGGAGAAGGACCTCGAAAGGAGCGCGGCACGGGAACAGCAGCTGCGCGCCGAAGCCGAAAGCCTTAAAGCCGCGCTGGCCCGGGACGCGAAAACGCTGGCCATCGCGGCCGGCCAGGCCGAAGAAGTGCGGAACGCGGCGAAGAGCAGGGCCGAGTTCGAGGAAAAACTGCACAGGAACGGGGAAGAAGCCACCCTGCTGCGGTCCGAAATTGAGAGCCTGCGCGCCGAAACCATTACCCTGCGCAAGGCCCTGCAGGGGCGCGAAGAGACCATAGAAGCGTTCAAGGCCAGGATCTCCGGCCTTACCGCCATGCCGGAACTGGCCCGCATCCTCCAGGAAGACGAGAAAATTTCCGGCAAGCCGCAGTCCGCTTACGGGCTGCTGCTGGAACGGCTGGACCAGGAAAAGCGCATGGCCGCCGCCTCGGCCGCGAAGAACAAGATCGCCGCCGCGGCGGAACTGGCGGCCGCCGCAGAAAAGATGGAAGCCGCGGAAAGAGAACTGGGAGGCCTGCGTTCCTCGCTCGAACATAAGAGCAGGGAGCTAACCGACCTGGAGAAGGTGCTGGCAGGCACCTCCGAAAAACTGGCTCTAACCAAGGAAGAATTGGCCGCGCAGGATACGTATGCCGCGGCGCTGAAAGCTTCCCTGGCCGAGCGGGAAGCGGCGCTGGAGAAAGCTGAAGCCAAGTGCGCGGCGCTGCGTCGGCAACTGGACGAGGAGGGGGCGAGAGCCAGGAAGCTGGGCGAAGAAGCCGCGGCGCAGGCCCTCAGGACCGACGAACAGCGCAACAATTTTTCCGGCGCGGTCAGCCAGGTCTTCGATTTGCAGAAGAAGGCGGCGGCGCTCCGCGCGGAACTGGCCGATGCCAAAGCGAAGAACGCCGACCTGGCCGCGGGGCTGGAAACCAACGAGGCGGCGCTGGAGAAGGTGAACGGCCTGCTCAAAGAAGCCAAAAATTCGCTGGGCCAGGAGAAAGAAGTCTCCAGGCGGGCCGCCATCAAGATCAAGTCCCTTGAAGGCGAACTGGAAGGCCTTAAGAAAAAGATCTCGGAAGCCGGGGAATACTCGGCCCGGCTGCTGCGAGCGGTGGAAGAGCGCGATCGTTCCATGAGTTCGCTGAAGAACGAACTCAAAAAAGTGGAAGCCCTCGAAATGGAGAACGCGGACCTGCGCCGCAGGAACGTCAAGTTTAACGGCTTGCTGATGCGCGAACAGGCGGACTTCGCCGAGCGCGTCATCGCCGCCATGGAAAAAGCGGCCAAAGACCTTAAAAGTTTCAACGTGCGTCTGCCGGCGGCCGACCGGAAGGGGCTTGAGCCCGCCATGAAGAACCTGCTCTCCTCCGTCAACCTGATGAAGGGCTGGCAGGAATATATGGACCCTGAGACCCCGGAACTTGAAGATACCGAACTGTCGGTCTTCGTTTCCGGCGAGGTGGGCAAATGGGAGAAGGCTTTCAAGCAGCGCAAGCTCTCGCTCTCCGCGGCGGTGGCTACGCCCCGCCTGCGCGCGCGCCTGTCGCCCGAACGCGTCAAGATGCTGATCTACCACCTGGTGAAGAACGCCTACGAGCGCCTGCCCTCCGGCGGGAACCTGCGCGTGACGTTAAAGGCTTCCGAGGACGGAAGCCGCGCCGTCATCGCTTTCGAAGACAACGGCCCCGGCTTCAAACAGGAAACCCTGGAAAAGCTTTTCGCCCCGTTCAACACCACCGACAAAGGCAAAGCCGGCATCGGCCTGGCCGTAGCGCGCCGCATAGCCGAGAAACACGGCGGCACGCTGGAAGTCTCCAACAAGAAAGACAGGGGAGCGCTGGTGGAAGTGAGCCTGCCGCTGGGAGCGGCGGCGCCGTAAACCTACAGTTTGAAGATGTAGCCCAACCCGAAAACAGTCCTGATCCTGGAACTGAAAGAGCGCCCGAGCTTGGCCCGGAGCGCCTCTATGCGCTTGTCCACGGACCGGGGGCCGGCCTCGCCCGGCTTCCAGACCCGTTCGAGCAGCACGCCGCGCGAAACCACCCTGCCCTCGTTGGCCAGGAAGTAGACCAGCAGGTCGAACTCCAGGGCGGTAAGCTTAAGCTGCCTTGTCCCTACGCGCACGGTCCTGGCGTCGGGCGAGATCCTGAGCGTCCCGAAAACGCGCTCGGAGGGCTTCTCCGCCGCGGAACCGCGCGCCCCTCCGCGCGCCAGCAGGTTGAGCGCCCTGGCGCGGAAAAGCCGCGCGTCGGGGGGAAAGTGAAAATACTCGTCCGCGCCGTTATCCAGGCAGAGCGCCGCGGCGGCCGGGGAATACGCGGCCGTCCCGGTAAGCACCAGCAGCAGCCCGGACGTGCTTTTTTCGGCGCGAAGCACCGAAGCCAGGTCGCGGCCGCTCATATCGGGCAGAAAATCGTCTATGACCGCCAGCCCGGCCCGCGGCCCGGCTTTAAGGAAGGCGGCCGCGGTAGGATAGAAACGCAGCCGGAAGCCGGCCAGGGCGGTCTCGACGAAAGCGCGTATCCCGGCGTCGGACGTTACACAGACCGCGGAAGGTTTTTTTGCCGGGCTCATGAGGGGGAAACGGCGGACTTTATCCTCCGCTGCAGTTCGTCGGGGTCGAAAGGTTTCAGCACGTAGCCGGCGGCTCCGAGCTTGAGCCCTTCGGCCACCATGTCCAGCTCGGAACGCACGGTGAAGAAGATTATGGGAACCTTGGCCAGCGCCGGCACCTTGCGCATGCGCCGCGCCGCCTCGAAGCCGCTGATATCCGGCAGGCCAACGTCCAGCAGGATCATGTCGGGCAGTTCTTTCGCGGCCAGCGCCACGCCCCCGAGGGCGGTAGCGGCGGTCAGCACGGCGCAGCCCGCGCCCGCGGCGATGCGGGCGGCTATCTGGAGGTAATCGGCTTCGTCGTCCACTACCAGGACTTTGGGGCGGCGGGTCATTTGCGGGAAGTAAGCGCCTCCACCTTCTTCTGAAGGTAGGAAAGCTCCACGGTCTTGCTCATGAACTCGCGGCAGTTGGATTCCTGCCGGAACAGCTCGCTCATGTTCTTGTCGAAGAAAGTACCGGTAATGACGAGCACCGGGATGCCGCGCGTCTCGTCCTCGGCCTGCAGGCCGCGGATGACCTCTATGCCGCCCATGTCCGGCATCATCACGTCGCAGAGGATGATGTCGGGGCGGATGGTCCTGGCCTTGGCGAGGCCCTCGCGCCCGTCGTTGGCTATCTCGACTGTGAAGCCCAGGTCGGTGAAATAGTCGGAGACCATGGTGCGGAATTCAACATTATCGTCGATTATAAGCATCAGGTTCATTTTAACGCTCCGTGCTGGTCATCTCATTTGAGTATAGTGCAAATTACCCTCTTTTGCAAGAGGGGGAAGGCACAGCCGGCGGCTGCGGCGCGGCCATGGTCTTGGAGACCGTGAAGATGAACTTGCTGCCCTTGCCCACCTCCGATTCCACCCAGATGCGGCCCTTGTGCAGTTCCACCGTCATCTTGCACATGGCCAGCCCCAGGCCGAAGCCCTGGCTCTTGTGCTCTTCCATCTGCGAGTACTTCTCGAAGATCTCCAGGCGCTTGTTCTCCGGGATGCCGGGGCCGGTGTCCTGGACCGCGAAGAACACTTCTTCCGGGCTTTCCCACGCGGAAAGGGTAATGCTGCCTCCGCTCGGCGTGAACTTGAGGGAGTTGCCCATCAGGTTGGTGATCACGCGTTCCAGCAGTATCGGGTCCGCGGTGAACTGGATCTTCGGGGACGGCGCGATGATGGAAAGCTTTATCCCCTTGGGCCCGGCCACCGGCTCGTGGTTGTCGCGTACGCGGGCGATGACGGCTTCGGCGTCCACGGTGTCGAGGGACATGGTCATGGTGCCGCGCTCGAGTTTGGTGGTGTTCAGGATATCGTCTATCATGCCGCGCAGGCGGCGCGAAGAGTAGAGCATGCTGGTCAGGTACTTGTCGGTGGAGGGGGAAGAAGGGATCTTCTTCATCAGCAGCTCGGTGTAGCCCTGCAGCGTGGAGAGCGGCGCCCTCATGTCGTGCGTGATCATGTGGAAGAAATCTTCCTTGGCCTTCTCTATCTCCTTTTCTCCGGTGATGTCGCGGATGATGATCACGCGGCCGGGGCGCTTGAGCGTGGCCAGCAGGAACTGGTTGGAGATCACGCGGAAACTCTTCGTCACTGTGGAGGTTTCGTTGGAAAGCGGGGCGTCCAGCTCCTCGCGCAGGTACTTGTCTTTCTTCGCCAGCATCTCGGTCAGCGTTTTGAAGAAAGCCTCGTTCTTGACCGAGCGGGGCACGGTCACGTCGTTGGAGATCTTGGGGATGCCGAGCAGCTGCAGCGCCACGTTGTTGGCGTAGATCAGCGAGCCGCGGTCGTCCACCAGCAGCACGCCGTCGGTGATGGTATCGATCAGCGCCTGGGCCTTGCCTTTTTCCTCCACGATCTGGTTCAGCTGGAAGGCGCGGTAGGCCTGCAGCTCCAGCATCAGGCGGTTCAGCACGCCCACCAGGACCTGCAGCTCGGGCCAGCCTTCCTTCGGGATCACGTCGTCCAGGTGCTGCGTCTTGAGGAACTGCTTTACGCCCCCGACCATGTTGTTGATCGGGCGGATGATGCGGTTGGAGATCAGGAAGACCACGAACATGGTGATGCCGAAAATGGCCACGGCCAGCACGCCGAAGACGGCGATGGATTTGCGCTGCTTGCCGTAAAGCTCGTCCTCGGACTGCACCGAGACGGCGGCCCAGTCCAGCTTGTCGATGGCCGCGTAAGCGCCGGCGTACTCGCTTCCGGAGAAGAGGAACTTGGCGATAGTGCCGGTACGGCCGCCGCTGCGGAAAACCCTTTTCAGCTCTTCGGGCTTGTAATCCAGGCCCTTCATGTCCTGGCAGGGCAGGGGGCGGCCCTGCCCGTCGGCGATGAACACCCTGCCCGTCCTGCCGGTATGCTGGGAATTTATCTTCCCCAGCAGTTTGTCCATGGAGAAATGGAACACCACCACGCGCCCGTCCACCAGCGGGTAGGCGAGGGGGAAGTAGGCCTGGCCTTTGGCGCAGAGCACTTCGCCGGAGGAGACGATGCCGCTTTCGCGCGCCCGGCCGATCAGGTCCGCCTGGAAGGAAGCGAGCGAGGCCGGCTCCTTGACCTTTTCGCTCTGCATGAAGAACTGCTCCTTGCCGTCCCTGGCAAGCACGCTGAGCGACATAATATCCGAATTGATGCGGGTAGCCTGCTGGATGATCTTGGTCTCGTCCACCTTCTTGGCCTGCAGCGGGTTCTCGATGTCGTAGAGGAAAGCCAGGTTGCGGTTGGTGTTCAGGAACCACTCGTCCACGTTTACGGCGGAAAGCATGGACAGGCCCTTATGCAGCTCGAAGTAGCTGGCCACGGAGGAATTGTACTGGTAGATGTTCCAGCCCACGGAAAGGAGCAGCGGGAGCACCGCGATGCCCAGCAGGATAAGGAGGAACCGCGTAGTCAGCTTCATGCTTTAGATCTCGTGCCTTATGATGTTGATCTCGATGCGCCGGTTGGCCGCCCGGCCCTCGGGCGTGTCGTTGGACTTTATCGGCTTGAATTCCCCGTAGCCCACGGCGGAAAGTTTCTCGGGCGCGACGCCCTCCTTCAGGAAGAACTGCAGCACCGAAAAAGCCCTGGCGGAAGAAAGTTCCCAGTTGGACTTGAACCTGAGCGAACGGCCCAGGGGCCGGTTGTCGGTATGCCCCTCGATCTGGATCGGGTTCGGCAGTTCCTTAAAAACGGCGGTGAGGCGGCGCAGGTGGGGATAGGACGACGGCTTAAGCTGGTCGCTGCCTTCCTCGAAAAGGATGGGGTCGGAAAAGTTTATGCTGATCTTAGA
>JAJZPL010000063.1 GCA_021811185.1 bacterium | reverse complement strand
AAAAGTTAAATTTAAGGGAGGGCAGCCCCTGCACGTCTGTGTGTTAGCGCCGACAAATGCAGAGGCTGCTCCTCTTTTTACTACAGCTTCACTTAGGGCTGGTGGGTGCAGTCGTCGCTCTGACCGACGCAGTGCTGCACGCTCACCACGGCAACCACCACTTCATTGTGTTCTTCGAACAGCATTTGTTACCTCCATACTATCGCTTCTCCCCGCGCCTGTCCTAGCCGGCCCGGGAAATCTTGTTTTACTTTTTTTCCTCAAGGTTCATGCCGCACTTGGGGCATTTGCCGGGCTTGTCGCCCTGGTAATCACCCATCGGACAGACATAAACCTTTTTGGCCTCAGCGGCGGCCGGTTTCTTGCTGACGAATTTTTCGGGGTTCGCCAGGAAGGACTTGTCGCAGCCCGGGCAGCAGAAGTAATAGCTCTTGCCTTTGTACAAAGCTGAACCGGTGTCTTGCTTCACGGTCAGCTTATCGCCAGTAACCGGGCAGAAGGCCTCCTTCCCGATCTCTTCCGCGGTTACTTTGCGGAGCGCGGCCTTTTCCGCCCTGCCTTTCTTCCGCTTTTCGGCCGGCTTTTCAGTTTTACTTTGCACGGCCGGCGTGTCCGCGCCCAGCAGCCCTGTTTTCATCTGTTGGCAGGGGGTACTTCCATTCTTGCTGCAGTTCTGCGCGAACGCAGGCGCGCTTGCGAATATCAGTGCGAAGGCGCACATCGTTGTCAGTTTTTTGTTCATAGTCTTCTCCATGCTGCTCGATACTAAGTCACCATTTTTAATCAGAATTTCAGGGCGCGGTCCAGGTCCTGAACCAGGTCGTCCGAGTTCTCTATACCGGCCGAAAGCCTCACCAGTCCCGAGGTTATGCCCCGTTTCAGGCGCTCTCTCTCCGGGATAGCCGCATGGGTCATGGTAGCCGGGTAGCAGGCCAGGGACTCGACCCCGCCCAGGCTTTCGGCCAGCGTGAAGACTTTGAGCTTCTTAAAGAAAGACTCCGCCGCGCGCCGGCCGCCTTTCAGTTCGAAGCTGACCATGCCGCCGAAACCGTCCATCTGGTCCGACGCCAGCGCATGGCCGGGGTGAGTTTCCAGCCCGGGGTAATACACTTTCGAAACGGCATCGTGACCGGACAGGAAACCCGCCACCGCGAAGGCGTTGTTCTCGTGTGCCTTCATCCGCACCGATAGCGTCTTAATGCCGCGCAGCGTCAGCCAGGCGTCCCAGGGCCCGGGCACCGCGCCCGCGGCGTTCTGGTAGAACTTGACCGCTTCAAAAACGCCCTTGTCCTTTATAGCCAGCAGCCCGCCTATCACGTCGCTGTGTCCGCCCAGGTACTTGGTGGAACTGTGCACGATGATGTCGGCGCCCAATTCGATAGGCCGCTGAAAATACGGCGTGGCGAAGGTATTGTCCACGGCGAGTAGGGCTTTATTCTTTTTAGCTATTTCAGCCAACGCCCTTATATCGGTTATGCTCAACAGCGGATTGGTGGGCGTTTCCGCCCAGATCAGCCGGGTGTTGCGGCGCATAGCTTTTTTAAAGGAGGCGGGGTTTTTAGAATCCGCGTAAGAGATCTCCAAGCCCCAGTTCCTGAACACTTTCTCGAAAAGCCGGTAAGTGCCGCCGTAAAGGTCGTCGCCGGCCACCACATGGTCGCCTTTTTTAAGCAATCCGCCGAGCACCGCCGTTTCGGCGGCCAGCCCCGAGGCAAAGGCCAGGCCGTATTTAGCGCTTTCAAGCGCGGCGATGCAGTCCTCCAGCGCTTTGCGCGTGGGATTGCCCGTGCGCGAATATTCCCAGCCCCTGTCTTTGCCTATGGCATCCTGCTTATAGGTGGAGGTCTGATAAATTGGGATATTTACGGACCCCGTCTGCCTGTCCGCCGCCTGCCCGGCGTGTATCAGCTTTGTTTCGAATTCCATTATTCCTTCTTTCCCAGCAGTTCCCGCCGGAGATAGTTCAACAGGTCCACTTTGGTGATCAGACCGTAGAATTTCCCTTCGCTGTACAGCAGCCCGGCCAGGCCCTTGCCGAGTATGGCCGTGATCTCTTCGACCGTGGCGGCAGGTTGCACGGTTACCAGGTTATGCGTCATATGCGCGCTGACTGGCCTGCGGTAATTCGCGGGGTCTTTGTGGACGGCCAGCAGGATGTCAGACTCGTCGAGGATGCCGACCACCTTTCCTTCTTCTATAACAGGCAGCTGCGCGTATTCGTGCAGGCGCATACGCATGAAGGCCGTCATCAGCGTGTCCGCCGGCTTAACCGAGCAGACGGAGCCCTCGTGGTACGGGCGGCCGACAAGGTCGCGCAGGTCTCCGAAAGCCGTTTTGCTAAGGAAGCCGTGGTCGGCCATCCAGAAGTCGTTGAACATCTTGGAGAGATATTTATTGCCGCTGTCGGCCACTATGGTGACCACGCGTTTGGGCGTGTCGCTCTCGCGGCAATAGCGCAGCGCCGCGGCCACCAGCGTGCCGGAGGAAGAACCCGCGAGCACCCCTTCGGAGCGCAGCAGTTCGCGCGCCGTGGCGAAACTTTGCGCGTCACCGATGGTATAGGCTTTGGTCACCCGTGAGAGGTCGGCTATGGACGGGATAAAATCCTCGCCGATGCCTTCCACGAACCACGAGCCGGCCTTGCCGAGGGTTTTATCCTTGATGTAGCCGGCCAGCACCGAGCCGCTGGGGTCGGCCAAAACAAATTCTGTCTCCGGCGAGACGCGCGAGAAGAAGCGGGAAAGGCCGGTGATGGTGCCGCCCGAACCCACGCCGCAGACTACCGCGTCCACGCGGTGCTCCATCTGTTCCCAGATTTCCGGGGCGGTAGTCTTTTCATGGGCCGCTGGATTGGCGGGGTTGCCGAACTGGTTGATGTAGAAACTGCCTGGGGTCTCTTTCGCTATGCGTTCGGCCATGTCCTGGTAGTATTCGGGATGGCCCTTTTCCACGTCTGAGCGGGTGACCACTATCTGCGTCCCCAAAGCTTTCAGGTGGAGAACCTTCTCCTGGCTCATCTTGTCCGGGATCACGAGGATCAGCTTATAGCCTTTCTGGGCGGCCACCAGCGCCAGGCCCAGCCCGGTATTGCCCGCCGTGGCCTCCACCAGGGTGCCGCCGGGGAGTATTTTGCCTTCTCGCTCGGCGGCGTTTATCATGGAGAGCGCCACACGGTCCTTGATGGAACCGCCGGGGTTCTGGTTCTCCAGCTTCAGGAAAAGCTCGCACTTGCCGGTGTACATCTTCTGCACTTTCAGCAGCGGCGTGCTCCCTATCAGGTCCAGTACGGTGTCGGCTTTTTGCATGGTGTTTTCCTCGTTCAGTTGTTTTAATGCGCGTGCCCTTCCGTTTCTTCCGGCCCGGCGTACTGCACGGCGGCGGTAGATACCGCAGTTGTGCTGGAAACAGCCACCTCGTGCATGGCGGGTTCGGCATGTTTGTGCCCCATTTTATGCCCGCCCATAATGAGCATAGCACCCATCATCACAACCATTACCAATATTCCGGCTGACATCATTTATCCTCCCGCAGCGCGAAGGCGTTTTCTTTCATCTTCCATAGGTAGTACACGGCCGGGTAGATCAGCAGTTCCAGGCCGAAGCTGGACGCCAGGCCGCCTATCATGGGCGCGGCTATGCGCTTCATCAGGTCCGAACCGGTGCCGAGCGACCACATGATGGGGATAAGGCCCATGAAGGCCGCCGCCACCGTCATCATCTTCGGGCGCACGCGCTTGACCGCGCCGTGGATCACGGCTTCCTGCAGGTCGCCTGAATTCCTCATGCGGCCGGCTTTTTTCATGTCTTCATAGGACAGGTCCAGGAACAGCAGCATGAACACGCCCGTCTCGGCGTCCAGACCCATCAGCGCTATCATACCCACCCACACAGCAATAGAGACGTTGTAGCCCAGGAAGAACAGGAACCACACCGCGCCTATCAGCGAGAACGGCACGGCCATAAGCACGATGAAGGTCTTCGCCGCCGACTTCGTGTTCATGTAGAGCAGGATGAAGATTATGAACAGCGTCAGCGGCAGCACGATCTTAAGCCTTTCCCGCACGCGCAGCATGTTCTCGTACTGACCGCTCCACTCAAGGGAATAGCCGGCCGGGAGCTTCAGGTCTTTCAGGACGTGCTCCTTGGCGTTCTTCACGTAGGTGCCCACGTCTATGCCCTCGATATCGACGTAAACGTAGCCCGACAGCAGGCCGTTCTCGTCGCGGATCATGGCCGGGCCCTGCTTCATCTCAATGTCGGCTATCTGCGCGAGCGGCACGTTCACGCCGCCCGCAGTGGTCACCAGCACCCGGCCCAGCTTGGTCAGGTCGTCGCGGAATTCGCGGGCGTAGCGGACGTTTATGGAATATCTTTCCCGGCCTTCCACGGTGGTTGAAACGCCCTCGCCGCCGATGGCGGACAGCACGGCCATTTCGGCGTCCTTCACTGAAAGCCCGTAGCGGGCCAGCTGCTCCCTTTTCAGGGTGAAGTCCAGGAAGTAGCCGCCAGCTGTGCGTTCGGCGAAAGCGCTCCTGGTACCTTTCACGTCGGACAGAAGCCTCTCCACCTGCGTGCCTATCTTCTGTATCTCCGCCAGGTCCGCGCCGTAGATCTTTATGCCGACCGGCGTTCTTATGCCGGTGGAAAGCATGTCGATGCGGGCCTTTATGGGCATGGTCCAAGCGTTGGAAACCCCGGGGAAGCGCATCTTCGAGTCTATTTCTGTTATCAGGTCATCCCAGGTGAACCTGTCGTACCAGACGTGGCTCAGGATATTTTTAAGGAACTTGGGCGCCCAGGAGGAATACCAGCGCGCCTTCTCGCGCCACTGCTCATGCGGTTTCAGCACCACGGTGGTCTCCATCATGGAGAAAGGCGCCGGATCGGTGGAAGTGTCGGCGCGGCCGGCCTTGCCGAAAACCCGCTCCACCTCGGGGACGCTTTTTAATATTTTATCCTGCAATTGCAGCAACTTCTGCGCCTCGGTAACTGACATGCCGGGCAGGGTGGTTGGCATGTAGAGAATGGTGCCCTCATTTAAGGGCGGCATGAACTCCGAGCCGAGTTTCAGGTATATCGGGATGGTGGTAAGGATAAGCAGCACCGCCACGGCAATGGTCTTAACCGGGTGGCCCAGCACGAATTTGCAAACCGGCTCGTACACCGCGAAAAGCGCTTTGCTGATGGGGTGTTTTTCTTCCGGGTAATAGGTGCCTACCGCCACGGTATTGACCGCTTTCCCCAGCCAGCGCGGCTTTATGTCGAACGGGTCCATGCGGGCGAACATCATGCGCAGGGCCGGGTCCAGCGTTACGGCGAGGATGGCGGCCATGAACATGGAAAGGTTCTTGGTGTAGGCCAGCGGTTTGAACAGGCGGCCTTCCTGGTCCACCAGCGTAAAGATAGGCAGGAATGCCACGGCAATGACCAGGAGCGAGAAGAACACCGACGGCCCCACCTCCTGCAGGGCTTCCAGGCGCACGGCGTGGAAATCCCCTTTTCTTCCACCGCTTTGCCAGAGCTCCAGTTTTTTATAGGCGTTCTCCACTTCCACTATAGCCCCGTCCACCAGCACGCCTATGGAAATGGCTATGCCCGAAAGCGACATGATGTTGGAGGAGATGCCCATGAAAAACATCGGGATGAAAGCCAGGAAGACGGAGACCGGGATCGTTACTATAGGGATAACCGCCGAAGGCACATGCCAGAGAAAAATAAGAATAACCAGGCTGACTATTATCATTTCTTCGGTCAACTGGTGTTTGAGCGTTTCTATGGCCCTGTGTATCAGGTCGGAGCGGTCATAGACCGGCACTATCTCCATGCCTTCCGGCAGCGAAGGTTTTATCTGTTCCAGCTTCGCCTTCACCCGCTCGATTACGTTGAGAGCGTTCTCCTTGTGACGGATTATCACAATGCCGCCAACGGTGTCGCCTTCGCCGTCCAGGTCGGAGATGCCGCGGCGGATATCCGGCCCGACCTCCACTTTCGCGATATTCTTTATCAGCACCGGCGTGCCGCCGGCGCCGCCCACTACGATATTCTCTATATCCCCGGCCGACCTGGCGTAGCCCTTGGCCCGGATCATGTATTCCGCACCGGAGAATTCGATCAACCTGCCGCCCACGTCGTTGTTGCCGTCCCTCACCGCGTTAAGCACCTTATCCAGCGATATATTGTAGGCCGCCATCGCGTTGGGGTTCAGGTTCACCTGGTACTGCTTCTGGTAGCCGCCGATGGAAGCCACCTCGGCCACGCCGGGCACGGACTGTAAGTGGTACTTGAGATTCCAGTCCTGAAAAGAGCGCAACTCGGAAAGATCGTGCCTGCCGGTTTTATCCACCAGGGCGTACTGGTACACCCAGCCCACGCTGGTAGCGTCCGGGCCTATCTCGGTCTTCACTTCGGCCGGCAGCCTGCCCTGGATCTTGTTCAGGTATTCGAGCACGCGGGAGCGCGCCCAATAAATGTCGGTACCGTCCTGGAAGATGACGTAGACGAAAGAGTACCCGAAATCCGAGAAGCCCCTGACGGCCTTGACGTTAGGCACGCCCAGCAGCGACGTGATGATAGGGTAGGTGACCTGGTCCTCCATAATATCGGGGGAACGGTCCCAGCGTGAATAAACAATAACCTGCGTGTCTGACAGGTCCGGGATGGCGTCCAGCGAGATGTTCTTGACGCAATAATAAGCGCCGGCCACGGCCACCATGGCGAAAATGATGACCAGTGCTTTGTTATGCGCGGAAAAAGCTA
>JAJZPL010000062.1 GCA_021811185.1 bacterium | reverse complement strand
CATCGGAAAGCTGTACGAGAATTGCTGAAAGAACTAGGATTGTATGAAGAGTGGGAAGTGAATGTAACGGCTGAAAGTGTCAACAGAATTGGCCAACAAAATGTTTCAACTTAAACTAGACAGAACATTCCCAATGGACAGGGACGGAGTGGCTGTCCTCCACATTTGCCGCGGGTGTCTCAGGTACTCCTTTTGTGAGGCTCGATCCTGATGGGCGGGCTCACATTTTATATTGGGACGGTGAAATCAAATATTCAAGGTGGGAATAATGCACTTGGATAAGGGGTGCACTTGGATAAGGGGACGCTGCTTACTATCTTCCTAAACTGTGGGATATACTTAGAGCGGGATAATTAGGAAGATAGTAGGCAGCGTCCCCTCCAACTATTGCTAAAAGCGCCCCTGGTGTGGGGGCGTTTTCTTTGCGCCTTGACAACCGGAACGGGCCTGCTATACTATTGATATCTATAGCAGCGGCACCGTCGAATGTAATTATATATACTGGCGTTTAGGCCTTATGGCCTAGTTGTCCCTGGGGCTAAAGGCCTTTGATTAAAGTCAAGTTATCGGCGAAAATATTGATATGAAACGGACCTTCCTTATGACTCTGGCGGCGGTGGCCGCGCTTACCATGGGCTTGATGGCCCAGGACGTTTCTTTTGACAGCCTTTACAACAGCCTGCCCCAGCCGGTGGCGGTATCCGCTCCGGCCCCCGCGGTGGCCGCCGTTCCCCAGGACGCGCCCGCCGCGCCGCGCGAGTGGCTGGTGATGGTCTTCATCAACGGCGTTAACGACCTGGGCATCCTCGGCTTCGCCGACAAGAGCATCAACGACATGGAGAAGGTCGGCTCCACCAACAATATGGCCGTGGTGGTGGAATACGGCATTTTGGGCGTTACCGATCCTTACGGCGGCAACCGCGACCTTAATTTTCAGCGCGGTTCCAAGACCATCCTGGTCACCCAGGACGGCGACGATTCCAAAATAACCTCCCAGCCTTTTTACACCTCCAACGACGCCGACATGGGCAGCGCGGCCAACCTGGTGCGCTTCGCCAAGCGCGGCCTGCGCAAGTTCCCCGCTAAAAAAGTGGCGTTGGTGGTGTGGAACCACGGGGCCGGCCGCCTGGGCATAGCCTACGACGACGCCAGCCAGAACCACATGGAAGTGGACCAGCTTGGTAAAGCTCTGGCGCAGGTTAAGCAGGCCCTGGGCCACAAAATCGACGTTTTCGCCACCGACGCCTGCCTTATGCAGATGGCCGCCGTGGCTTACGAACTTAAGGATTCCGCCTCCGTGATAGTGGGCTCGGAAGAGACCATCCCCGGGGACAGCTACCCCTACGCCGCTATCCTGGGCCCGCTGGCCGCCAACCCCGGCATGAGCGCCGAGGCGCTTGGCGCCCTGATGGTGGACGCCTATGGCGCGCACTACCACGACAACGTCACCCTTTCCGCCATCCGCTCCTCTGCCCTGCCCGGCCTGGTCCCGCTGGTCAACGCCTGGGCCGGCGCCGTACAGAACGATCCTAAAGCCATGGCCGCCGCCGTCAGCGAGAATACGGTGAACGCCACTTATAACTTCGCCATGCGGGATTCCAAAGATCTTTACGATTACCTGACCAACCTCAACGGGCAGCTGGCGGCCGGTTCCGCCGCCAGGTATCAGGGCGCCCGGCTCCAGGCCTATATCGCCAATACGCTGCTGATCAAGACTACCGTAATGCCTTCGCTGCCCCAGGCGCACGGCCTTTCCATCTACATTCCCGAGATGCGCTATAATTCCGCCAACTACGAAAAGCTGGCCTTCGCCCGCGATACCCTGTGGGACGACTTCCTGCGCGCCATGATGGAGGAACGGCTTAAGCCGTAACCGCCATGAGCTTCTCCGCCGCCAAAACCCTGCGCCTGGCCGCCATAGCGGCGGGCTTGCTGTGCTTCGGCCTTAACGCCCGCGCCGAGAATGCCGCCGGGCGGCTGGCTAAATTCGAGATCGCCATCACCAGCGGGGACCCGGCCGCGGCCATAGAATTCCTTAAAGACGGCGAAGTCCGCGGCCTGGCCGAACAGGACCAGCAGAAAGGCTTCGTCCTTACCGCCGAAGCGGAGGCGCTGAAAGACCTTAAGGACCTGCTGGCCATGCCCTGGAAGGAAGCCGAGGCCAACAAGCTTAACCAGGCGCTGGCTATAAGGATAGATATAGATAAGCCGCTGGTGAAGGCCGGTATCGGGCCCGAGCCCGAAAAGCTCCTTGCCTGGCTGGGCAAATACGCCCCCGCTTATCCCGCAGGCAAGAAAGCGGCCGTAGTTAAAGCCATAAGGCAGTGGGACATAGTTTTCGGCACCATGACCGACACCCGCGGCATGGACTGGGCGCAGGCCACGCAGCGCTACGGCATGGGCGTTAACCTGACCAAGGCCAATTGGGAAAAGATGACGCTGCGCGAGCGCAACACGGTTTTAAACACCCTGATGGACACCGAGCCCGCCTTCCTGGGCTACAACGACGAGAAACTGGCTTCCATGAAGGACCAGGTGGCCCTGATGAAGACGGTGACCGAAGTTAAGAATTCCGGCGCGCTCTCCGCGACCCAGCTCGGGCAGCTGGCCGGCAAGCCTTTCGCGGACCAGGTCTACCTGCTGGGGAGCTTCTTCGACAACAGCAACGTGGGCGTGAGCGACGATATTAAACTGAAGATCCACGCCGCGCGCGACTCCCTGCCTAAAGAGGTGCTGCCTGCGCAGCAGCGCGACCTGCTGGGAGGCATGCTGACCGGCGCCGTTGCCAAAGAACTGGCCGGCACCAAGGCCGGGGACCGGGCGCTGGCGGCCGGACCGCTTAAGATCGAGGTCCGCCCGTGCGACGGTTCCTATTCCAGGTACGACGCCGCCACAGGCGCTATCGTGCTGGATTCCGAGACCATCCAGCAGTACATGCGCATGAAAGGCTACACCGCCGCCTCCGTGATGAAGAGCAAAGAGCAGGTGGCCGAGATCGCCAAATATATGTCCCCTTCCGTGGTGTACGAGGCCGCGCACAAGATGCAGGCCGACTGGGCGCAGAAGCAGGGCGTTTACAAACCCCACGTGCAGGAAGACGAAATAGAGGCCATGTCCCTTGAGGGGTTGTATACCAACGAAAAAATGGGGGTGGACCCCGTCTATAAGTCTATCCTGGATTCCAGCCGCAAGTTCTCTTCTTATGCGGGCAAGAAGTCCGAGATCGGGACTAAGTATATGGACAGCGGCGCCAAGGGTTTTTCGCAGGCAGTGCGCAAGCTTTACTTCTCCGGCCTGCCCTCGCTCGACGGGGCCGCCGCGCAGGTGCGCTCCGCTATCTCGGAAGAACTGGCCCGCCGCGCCGCCCTGCCCGCCGCGGACCGGGCGGAAATAGATTCTTCCGGCCTTACCCTGGCCGACGCGCTTGAAATGTCGCCGGACGAACTGGCCGGCTCGGTGGGCGAAGTGCAGACCGCCGTCCTGGCTAAGATCGGCCATGATCTGCAGGACATTGCCGCCTACCGCGGCCGTTACGAGGAATCTGAAAAGGTCACGCGCGGCGCGCTTACCTCCTCCGCCGCTCCCGCCGGTAAACAGTCCGGCCCTCCCGCTTTATGAAAAATCTGATCCTGGTTTCAATGCTCTGTTCTCTTGCCTGCGCGTCGGCCTGCGCCGGCGTGCCGGCCAAGGGCGCGGCGGTGAAGTATCAGAAATATTCCATGGACAATAATTATTTCTCCTGCAGTATTCCTTCCGGCTGGGACCTTAACCGGGACAAGGACGAGGACGAAAAATACAAGATCTACGAGATCCAGCTGGATCTCCCTTCCGCCGCCAAAGCGCCTACGACCATAAAAGTTTCTTATTATTCCAAGGAGAGCACCGATTTTGGCGGCTATCAGAATTTCCTGGACCGCAACTCAAAGAACGTGTTCGGCGAAACCAAGAGCGAACGCGAGCTTTACGAACCGGTGAAGAAGACCAAGCTCGCCGGCCGCCAGGCTTTCGAGCTGTCCCGCGAGATGATGCAGTACCTGCACCCGGAGAGCAAGTCCGACGAGAGCGTGCAGCTTAAGGAAAAGTTCTACGTGCTGCCCGCCAAGGAAGGGTTCTACGTGATCTCCTTCTCCGCTGAAAAAACGGCCTTCCTGGCCAACGTCAAGGTGTTCGAAAAAGTGGCGAAAAGCTTCAAAGGCAAGCCTTAAACAAAGGGGACAGGCTACTTTATTTAAAAAAATAAAGTAGCCTGTCCCCTTTGTTTATAAACTACCCGCGCCCTTTAGAAGGCGTGGTTTTTGTTTTAGGCGGGCGGGCTTCAGCGGAGTTTCTTCTCCTGCAGGTATTCCACCAGGGCGGCGGGGTAATCGGTGATGATCGCGTCTACGCCGGCCTCCAGGGCGAAGTCCCAGTCTTTTTTAGTGTTTAGGGTCCACGGCGCCACCTGCAGGCCGGCCGTCTGCGCCGCGTGCACGGCGCTGGTGGTGATCCAGAGGTAATTGGGGCTCCAGATATCCGTGCCGGCGGCCTTGAGGGCCGGCGCAATATCCAGCAGGTTGTCGCTGGTAAGCTGGGCGGTCCGCACGGCCGGGTTCAATTTCTTTATTTCCTTAAGGGTGCGTACGTCGAAGGACTGCACTATCACCCGGTTTTCCATGCCGTGCTTCTTTATGACGTCCATTACCAGCCCTGCGAATTCGGCGGGAGAGGGGGTAAGTTCCGGTTCGGAGGGGAAGATCTTGGTCTCGATATTGAACTCTACTTTGGGCGCGGCCTGGTAGCCGGAAGCCTCCACCATGGCGAAAACCTCGTCCAGCGTGGGCATATGTTCGCCGGGCACGGCCAGCTGCTGCGGGAACTTGGCGTTAACCAGCGAGCCGCAGTCGTACTTTTTAAGTTCGGCCAGCGTGAGCGAGCGGATGGGGACCGCCTTCTCCAGCGCTTTGCCGTCGGGGCCCAGGCAGCGCTCCGGGGTCACCCGGGGTTCGTGGGAGATCACCACCACGTTGTCCTTCGTTACGTCCATGTCCATTTCCAGCACGTCGGCCTCGGCCATCAGGGCGGCTTCAAAGGCCGGGAGGGTGTTCTCCGGCACGGTGCCGCGGCTGCCGCGGTGGCCCTGCACCAGCGGGCATTTGTTCCCCGCGCCCCAGGCCGGCGAGGTTAAAAGCAGGGTTAAAAAAATTATCTTTTTCATAGCGGTCTCCTTAAAAAGCCTATCCTGATAATATTAAATTCGCGCTTTGGGCGGCAAAGTATTTGCGCCGGCTTTGCCGGCGGGGGCTTTATGGTGTAAACTTATAGCATGAGATTTTTCGACGCGCATAACCACGTGCAGGCCTTCGGGTCGGAGGCCGCCCTGGCCGCCGCCATGAGCGCGGCCGCCGCCGCCGGCGTTGAGGCCATGGTCTGCTGCGGCACCAGCCCGACGGATTGGAACCAGGTGATAGCCGTTTCGCTGAAATACAAAAGCGTCATCCCTTTCTTCGGCCTGCACCCCTGGTACATAAAGGAAGGCGCGCCGGGCTGGCTGGAGAGCCTGGGCAGCCTGCTTACGCGGTTCCCCGCCGGGGTAGGCGAAATAGGCCTGGACGGCGGGCGGAACGCCGTGGGCGCGCTGCGGCAGGAGACGGCCTTCGTGGAGCAGCTGCAGCTGGCCAAGAAGCTCGGCCGGCCGGCCGCCGTGCACTGCGTCAAGGCCTGGGGCCGGCTGCTCGAGCTGGTCCGGCTGGTGAAGCCCTGCCCTTTCATGCTGCATTCCTACGGCGGCCCCGCCGAGATGGTGCCCGAGCTGGCCTCACTGGGCGCGTATTTCTCTTTCAGCGGCGCGCTCCTGGACCCAAAGAGGGACAAGCTGCGCCGCGCGCTCCTGGCCGTGCCTCTTGAAAGGCTTTTACTGGAGACCGAATCCCCCGAGGCGGACGCGCCGGGCTGGCGCGGTGGCCCCGCCGGGATAACGGAAGTGGCGGCGGCCGCCGCGGCCCTGCTCGGGCGGCCCGCGGAAGAGGTGGCCGAACTTTCCTATAATAACGGCAGGGAATTTTCCGGAGAGATAGCTTTAAGCCATTATAACCATGATTAACGACAGACTGGCGCGGATAAGGCTGATGCTCGGCGAAGAGAAGTTGGAGCGCCTTAAAAATTCCTTCGTGGTGGTGGTGGGCCTGGGCGCGGTGGGCAGCTACGCCGTGGAAGGGCTCGCCCGCTCCGGCGTGGGCCGGCTGCGCCTGGTGGACTTCGACGTGGTGCACGCCAGCAACGTTAACCGCCAGCTCTACGCGCTGGGCTCCACGCTGGGCCGGCACAAGGCGGACCTGGCCCGCGAGCGCGTGCTGGACATTAACCCGCACTGCCGCGCCGAGAAGATGAACGTGTTCGCCGACGAGACGACCTTCGACGCCATCCTGGAAGGCAAACCGGACCTGGTGATAGACGCGATAGATTCGCTCGGCCCCAAGGCCGGGCTGATCGCCGAGACCATCAAGCGCGGCCTGCCGCTGATAGCCAGCATGGGCGCGGCGCTCCGCACCGACCCCACGGCCATCCGGCTAGGCCCGCTCGGCGGGGTTATAGGCTGCCCGCTGGCCGCCAAAGTGCGCAACCTCCTCCGGAAGAAGAACACGCATTTGGATTTCGACTGCGTTTATTCGGTGGAGCCGGTGGGGGAACTGCGCAAAAGGCGCCAGGTGGACCCGGAAACCGAATATTTCGAGCAGGGCCGCAAGCGCGCCGCGCTGGGAAGCCTGCCTACGCTTACTGGAATTTTCGGGCTGACCATAGCCAACGCCGCCATCCAGCGGCTGACCGCCGAAGTTCCCGAAAAAGAGGAATAATAAATAAAGGGGACAGGCTACTTTATTGGAAAATAAAGTAGCC
>JAJZPL010000061.1 GCA_021811185.1 bacterium | reverse complement strand
TCACAAACCCGTAATTGATCATAACCCCTCCTTTTTATACAGCGCGTAAATGTACGGCCTCTGTCCACCATAGCAGTTTACATAGGTATAGTCAAAATGTGAAACAAGCCTGAATCCCGGCCCCAGCCTTCTGGTCAATTCCTCTACGGAATACCTGTGGACGGGCAGGCCGGCGCATTTTTCCGCACCGTTGCTGGCGAATTCCGCGAATATGGCGTAGCCGCCCGCCTTCAATGCCGACCGGACATTGTCGAAGTAGCCGCCGATGTCCGCCTCTTCGGTCAGGAAATGCAGCGCCGCCCTGTCCAGCCAGACGCCGACGGCGGGGAGCACGGCCTGCAGCGGCCGCGAAATGTCCTGGCACAGCCAGACTATCCCGTTTTTGGCGGCCAGCCTGTTCCTGACCCGGTTCAGGGCCGCGCCGCTGATATCGTTAAGCACCAGGCCGGCCCCCTGGGACAGGAGCTCTTCTATCAGCAGCGAAGTGCCGGCCCCGGGGAGGAAGATAACGGACTTCCGCCAGTCCGGGACCTGCTCCAGCAGGCCCATGGTCCTGGAAACGTCTTTCTCGTACCAGCCCAACTCCTCGTCTTTGCTGCCTGAAAATACCGAGTCCCAGTGTTCGCTTTTAGATTCCATAAACAACCAGCTCCCGGAGTTTAAGGTGACCGCAAACCGCGCCCGACCGTCCGGTCGGGGCGGTTTGTTACTGCTCCAGGTCCTTTTTCCGCTTGGCGAACTCTTCCGCGTCTATCTCTCCGGCGGCATATCGCCTTTTGAGTATGTCCAGCGGGGTGGAAACCTTATCAGTTCCTTCCTGCCGGCGTTTCGCCAGGCTGGAAATTAGCCGGTAGACGCCGTATATGATCAGCGCCCAGAAGATAATACCCAGGAGCATGCACCAGGGCCAGCCGAAGAAATACCCGGGTCCCCACCAGCCGCAATTATATCCGCACATAGTCCCTTCTCCTTACCGTCATTTTTATTTAGAGCGCCGCAGCAGCCGCAGGCCGTTGAAGATCACCAGCAGGCTCGCGCCCATGTCGGCGAAGACGGCCATGAACAGCGTGGCCTTGCCGGCGAAAGCCAGCGCCAGGAAAACCACCTTGATGCCGATAGCCAGGCTGATGTTCTGCCGCAATACGCCGGAAGTGTCCCGGCTCAGCCGGATGAACTGCGGCAGCTTGCGCAGGTCGTCGTCCATCAGCGCCACGTCGGCGGTCTCGATGGCGGTGTCCGTGCCGGCCGCGCCCATGGCGAAACCTATGGTGGCCTTGGCCAGCGCCGGCGCGTCGTTTATGCCGTCGCCTACCATGCCCACATTGCCGTAGCGGGCCAGCAGGCCGTCCATGGCCGCCAGCTTATCCTCCGGCAGCAGGTTGCCGCGCGCGTCGTCTATGCCCACCTGGGCGGCTATCGCGCCGGCCGTGGTCTGGTTATCGCCGGTCAGCAGCGCCGAGGACACCCCCAGCGCGTGCAGCTGCTCAATGGCCTCGCGGCTGTGCGGGCGCACCGTGTCGGCCACGCCTATCACGCACAGTGCCTCCTTTTCGGCGGCCAGCACCACGGCGGTCTTGCCCTCTTTCTCCAGCCGTTCCAGTTCGGCTTCCACCGCCGGCGAGCAGGCGCCGAGCTCTTCTATAAGCCGGTGGTTGCCGACATAATACAGGCTCCCGGCCACGGCGGCTTTCGCCCCGCGCCCGGTCAGCGATTCAAAAGAGTCAGCCGCAGGCACCACCCGGGGCTGGCCGCCCGCAGGGTTCTGCCAGGCTGAAACTATGGCGGCCGCTACGGGATGCTCGGAATGGGCGTCCACGCCCGCGGCCAAAGCCAGCATTTTATCCGCTGTGCGCCCGCCGAGCGGAATCACGTCCGTCACCACCGGCTTGCCGTGGGTGAGCGTGCCTGTTTTGTCCAGCGCCACCGCTTTTATCAGCCGGCCGTTCTCCAGGTGCAGGCCGCCCTTTACCAGTATGCCGCGCCGCGCCGCCGCGGCCAGGCCGCTCACCACCGTGACCGGGGTGGAGATCACCAGCGCGCACGGACAGGAGATCACCAGCATCACCAGCGCCTTGTAGAACCAGGGCTCGAAGGCGGCCCCGAAGAAGAGCGTGGGCACGGCCACGGTAAGCGCCGCCATCACGACCACCGCGGGCGTATAGTAGCCGGCGAATTTGTCTATGAAGCGCTGGGTGGGCGCGCGCTGCCCCTGGGCCTCCTGCACGGATTTAACTATGCGGGCCAGCGTGGTATTGCCCTTGTTGGCCGTCACGCGGAATTCCAGCATGCCGCGCTCGTTCACCGTGCCGGCGAAGACCGGGTCCCCGGCGGCCTTGGCCACCGGTACGCTTTCCCCGGTGATGGGGGCCTGGTTCACCGAGCTCGAGCCCGCCGTCACCACGCCGTCGAGCGGGATGCGCTCGCCGGGCTTTACCCTTACGGTCGCGCCTATGGCTACGGACTCCGCCGGCACCTCGCGCCAATCGGCGCCGTCGGGCACCCAGGCCGTGTCGGGCGTCATGGCCATAAGGCCGTGGATGGCGTTGCGGGCATGGTCCAGCGAGAGCGTCTCTATCAGTTCGGCCAGCGCGAACAGGAAGATGACCACCGCCGCTTCCGGCCATTCCCCTATGGCCATCGCGCCCATCACGGCCAGGCTCATCAGGAAGTTTATATTGAGCGTGAAGGTTTTCAGGGCCAGCCAGCCTTTGCGCAGCGTGCCCAGCCCGCCCGTGGCTATAGAGAAGAGCGCCAGCGCTATCACGCCGGGCGAGGTCTCCGCCGTGCCGGTCCAGACCAGGAGCTCCGAGCCGATAGCGGCGGCGCCCGACAGGGCCAGCAGCGCCTTCGCCCTGCGGGAGATGGCCGGCGCCTTCGCGGCGGCGGACTCGGCGCCCCCCTCCGCCGCGGCGGGGACGGCGTCCATGCCTACTTCGGCGAGGGCGGCAAGGATAGGCGCGTCGGCCGGGAGGTCGTGGCCCACGGTCAGGCGGCGGTTCAGGAGGTCGAATTCAAGGCCGCCGATCCCCGGCAGCTTGCCCAGGCGTTTGCGGATCAGCGCCTCCTCGGCCTGGCAGTCCATGGCCTGTATGGTAAAGACAGAACGCTTTGAGCCCCCCATTTTTTCCGCGCCGCCGGCGGCCGGGGCGAAACGGAGGCTGACCCCCGCGGTTTTAGGCGCGGCCGCGTCGCCGCAGCAGTGGCAGGAGCAGGCCGTGGCGGGGGCCGCGGGCTCAGGTTCCATGCCTATTTCGCGCAGGGCGTCCAGCACGGGCTGGTCGCCCGGCAGGTCGTGCTCCACCGTCAGCCGCCGGCCGGGCAGGTCGAATGCCAGCGCGCCCACGCCCGGGAGCTTGGCAAGGCGCTCGCGTATCAGCGCCTCTTCCTTCGGGCAATCCATGTCTTCTATCGTGTATACCGATCGTTTCATAATATTTCCTGATCTCCCTTTTTTGGACTAGCCCCGCCGCCGGGCGGGCAGCAGTCGGCAGCTTCGCAGCAGCAAGCGCCTTTTCTCTCCAGCCAGAAATAACCGCCTATCACCGAGAGCAGCGTTATGGCCGCTATTAACGGCTTGGCAAAAGAGAGATAAGAAGCGCCCAGGAAGCCTAAATAGACGGCCAGCAGAGGCGAGCCGCAGCAGCCGAGCAGGAAGCAGGCGGCCGCGTAAAGCCCGCCGGAGAGCGCAAGCCCGCCCGCGACGCCGGCCGCGGCGCGTTTCCTGTTCTCCGCGAACTTTAACAGCGCGTACACCGTAAAAGCCGCCGCCAGGGCGTAGGAGAAGCCGAGGAAATACTCCTGCTTCCCGAAATACGCGGCCGCCAGGGAACCGGCCGCGCTCTGCGCGCAGGGGTCGGCTGACCGGAGAGTGTTCCACCAGAAATATGCCGCATGGGACAGGAAAGCCAGGATGAACGCGGCCGCGGGGTAAACCCGTTTTTTTGTCATTTTGCTGCTCCTTTAATTTTGCCCGGCGCTTTGTCCTGCACGTACTTGAAGCCGTACTTCAGCGAGAGCTCGGCCAGCGCCAGTTCCCGGCCCAGATAGGCGGCATGGCTTAATTCCGAAAGCCAGCCGTTGTCTATGATGGAAGAATAAACGGAAGGGGCGTCCTTGCCCTCTACGGCGTGCAGCAGCCTGTTGTCGTTGCCGTAATGTTCCACTATTATTGTCCCGGTCCGCGCAACGGGCATCACCACGAAATAGCCGGCCTTGTCCAGCCTGAGCGTTTTAGGAACGCCGGCCTTTATTCTCCTGACCGAGGGCGCGGGGGCCGGGCGCGCCGGGGCGGCGCACTCCGCGCAGCCGCAGGCTGGAGCCTTCTTTTTTGCCAGCTCCGCGATCTTCTCTGCGATCAGCCGGGCGTCGGCGCAGCCGATCATGTCCACTACCCGCACCTGTTTTCTAAAAGTTTCCACTTCCGCCGCGGTCACGTTTTTGAGGACAGGGCGCTTGCCGGGAGAACCAATGACCCGCATCTCTTTATCCACGCCGTTTTCGGCGAGGGCCAGCAGGGTGCGCCCGCTTAAATGCCCCTTGGACTCCGCCCCGGCTGCTATCAGGAAACGAATAGCCGGGTTGGTCACGGTGTTCCTGATGAGCTTGTCGATGCCGGTATTCTCGGTTTCGGTCTTGCCGGCAATGGCTAGCCCTGCCGGTTCCAGTTTTGCCAGGACTTCGGGCAGGGCCGTGCCGGCCAGCGTTGAAACGGCCACGGAACGGGCCGGGCTTTGGGGAAAAGAAATATATTCGCCCGGTTCCGGAGGCCAGGCGTCATTGCCTGCGCCGGTTGACGTTTTAGCGGCGGGACCGGCGTTCTCAGGGAAAGCCTCGGCCAGCGCATTGGAGGCCTCGGCGCCGAAGCAGTGCCGGCAGCCGAGGCAGGCATACTCCACGGGCTTCATCTGCGCCAGCCAGGTCTTAACGGCCCGCCGCCAGCGTGGCCGCTCATCAGTGTCGAAGCGCGGCAGGGCGCCGCGGCAGCTTTCAAGCGCGTCCTTCATGCAGCCGCACTTGCGGCATTTCTCAAGCCGCATGCCGCTGCCGGTTTCGCGCAGCAGCTCCCGCAGGGCCTCTTTTTTCGTCATAATTTACCTGCCGTTCCTTACAACGTGCTTGAGCGCGTCGCAGAGAAGCGCCTCTACATATTTGTCGGCGAGCGAATAATAGACCATGTTCCCGTCGTTGCGGCACGTCACGGCCCGCGCGTCCTTCAGTTTGCGCAGTTGGTGCGAGGCCGCGGAGACGGTCAGCCCCAGGATATTGGCGATGTCGCAGACGCAGAGCTCTTTTTCCCGCGAGAGGGAAAAGATCAGCTTTATCCGGGTAGGGTCGCCCAGCACGGCGAACATGTCCGCCGCTTCGCCGATGGCCCCGCCTTGGGGCAGCGCTTTCTTTACCCTGGCCACGATCGTCTTGTTTACGCAGACCACGTTGCAGGTGTCTTTTGCCATACCGGATCCCATGAGGAGCCGCCTTTTATCTATTTGAGCGTTTGCTCAACTATAGTAATTATAGCCTCAGGACCGGGAAAAGTCAAGGCGGGGCCCCGGTCCGGACTCGGTGGCTATGCAGCCGGGAACACCGGCTCCACGAAGACCGTCAGCTTCCCACCGCAAACGTCGCCGCCTTTCGTGCCGAGGTCGTCGGTGAGGTCCACCTCAAGCAGTTCCGGCCGCCGCGTCCGCAGCAGGCAGCGCAGCGCGGCGCTCATGGCCTGTTTCTCGCCGCAGCCGCCGCCCACCGACCCCCAAGAGGTCTTGTCGGCGCAGACCAGCATCTTGGCGCCGGCGCCGCGCGGGGTGGAACCGCGGGCCTCCACTATGGTGACCAGGCAGCACGGCACGCCCGCGGCCCGCAGCGCCGCCAGCTTCCTGAACAGCTCCAGGTCGGTCATCGGGCGCTCCTCAGCGCGCGGGCGGCGGCGGCGCCGCGCCGGCGCACGCAGACCAGTTCCGCGGCTATGGCCAGGGCTATTTCTTCGGGAGAGCTGCCGCCGGTAGGGACGCCGATCGGGGTAAAAACGTCGGCCAGGCGCTTCTTCGGTATGCCCTTCTCTCTGCCCAGCGTCGCCAGCACGAAGCCGACCCGGCGGCGGCTGCCTATCAGGCCGACATAGGCCGTGCTTTTAGGGAGGATCTCTTCGAGGCATTCGGTATCGTGCTCGTGGCCGCGGGTTATCACTACGGCGTATACGGACGGGCCGAGCGGCAGGGCGCGCAGTTGCTCGCGGAAATCCCCGGCTATGACTGCGCAGCCGGGGAAGCGGGCCGGCGAGGCGAACTCGGGGCGGTCGTCCAGCACCGTGACCGAGAAGCCCGTCTCCCGCGCGAAGCGGGCCAGCGGCAGGGCTATGTGCCCGGCGCCGCAGATCAGCAGCGCCGCAGCCGGCGAAACGGCGTCGAGGAAGACCCGCACTCCGGGCGAGAGCTCCGCGGTGCGGCTCTCCCCGTCCGCCAGCGCCGCCAGGGCGGCCGCCCGCAGCTGCGCCTTAAGGGCGGCGGGCCAGCCGCCCTCCACCGTACCGCCGGCGGTCACGGCGGCCCGGCTCCCCGGCGGGAGCTCCGGCCGGTCCGAGGCTACCACTACAGCGGCGCAGAACGGCCGCCCGGCCTCCATCAATTCTATCAGTTGCGATATATCTATGCCGGTCATTTTACACCGCACAACCGCTTCAAGGCCAGTGTTCAGAGGTCCTTGACCAAATAGCGCACCGCCTCAGAAGCGCAGGCCATGCCGAAAGCCCCGGTAACGAACCCGGCGGTTCCGAGCACTACGCTCTTTTTAGTACAACTCTGGAATTCATTCTCGCCCTGGGGGCAGAGGCAGCCTGCCTTGCAGTCCGTCAGCTCCACGGCTTCGTGGGGCTTTCTGAACTGCTCCAGGGTGCAGACCGCACGCACGCCGAAATCGCCCTTTTTCGGGAAACCATATTTCTCGCGCAGGATGCCGCGCACCGCCCGCGCCAGCGGATCTGCCTCGGTACGCCCCAGGTCCATCAGGCGCACCTGCGTGGGGTCCAGCCTGCCGCCGGAGCCGGTGGAAACCACGAGCGGCATGTTCTTTTCGCGGCAGTAATTGATAAGGAAGCATTTGGATGTAATATGGTCTATGGCGTCTATCACGAAATCCGGCCGCTCCGCCATGACAGCGTCGCACGTATCGTGGTTGAAATAGTTGGCGATGGCGTCGACGCGCGCCTCAGGATTCGCAAGGCGCAGCCGCGCCGCGAGCAGCGGCGCTTTGGGCTGCCCGATCGTCCCGCTTAACGCCTGCAGCTGGCGGTTGAAGTTCCTGATGCAGACCGTGTCGAAGTCCACCACGGTAACGCGCCCCACCGCCGCGCGCGCCACGGTCTCCGCGGCCCAGGAACCGACCCCGCCGCAGCCGATCAC
>JAJZPL010000060.1 GCA_021811185.1 bacterium | reverse complement strand
GCTGGCGTGGAAGTTCCACCAGACCCGCCACGCCATGACCGGCTCCGGCAGGCTCGGCCCGCTGCTCGTCGGCGCCAGCGTGGTAATAACGATGTCCGGCGTGTTCTTCTACCTGAAGGCCCTGTCCGGGGGGGAGGCCACTCGCATAGTGCCGCTGAGCTCCGCCTACCCGGTGGTCACCTTCGTGCTGGCGCTGGCCTTCCTGGGCGAGAACTTCACCGCCGCCAAGCTGCTGGGCACGCTGCTGCTGTCCGGAGGGGTGTATTTCATCTCCAGGTGACGCGCGGCCGGAGGCGCTATGACCCCCGAAGAGTTCGAAGCCGAGGTGGAGCGGGCCGTAAAGAACCTGCCGCGCGCTTTCCGCGACAGGCTGGAGAACGTGGCGGTGGTCGTGAAGGCCCGGCCCACCGCGGAGCAGCGCCGGCGCTACGGTCCCGGCCTGCTGGGGCTTTACGAGGGCGTGCCGGCCACCGAAAGGGGAGCGGCCGACGGCGGGTTGATGCCGGACAAGATCACGTTGTTCAGGGAAAGCCTGCAGGAAGGGCCGGGCGGCGCCGGGGGGGCCGCGGAGCGGGTGCGCCGCACGCTGATGCACGAGATCGCCCACCACTTCGGCATGGACGACGACGAATTGAGGGAGAAGGGGCTTTATTGAATCGCGGCGCCGGGCCTGAGCGCCGGCGTGCCTGGAGGAACCATGAACAGAGCTGCGTGGCTGAAGTTGTTAGGGAAGCGTTTCACGGTGGTGAAGGACAGCATCGACGCGCTGCCGGGAGAGGTCACTTACCACATACCCGAAAAGCAGGTGGTGGTGATCATCGGCTCGTCCACGCCGGCCGGCGCGCTGAGGGCCGAATCTCTCACGGATACGGAGGAATGCCTGATAGTCAACCGCGGCCAGGGCAAACGCTCGTTCGTGGACTGGGACAAGATAGACGCCATCTGCACCGCGGAGACCTGAGGCCGCCTGCGGGCGCCTCAGGGGACCAGCTCCGCGCGCCTGAGATAGCCTTCCGCGCTTAAGATGCGCGCCTTAACGAAGTCGCCGGCCTTCGGCGTCCTGCCGGGGGCCGGCTCCACTTCCACCCTGCCGTCTATCTCCGGCGCGTCCCGGTAGGTGCGCCCGAAGAAAGGCGAGTCCATCAGCAAGTCCAGGGTCTTTCCCCTCAGCTTAGCGTTTATCGCGTCCACCACTCCGCTCTGGGCGCGCACCAGCGCCTCCACCCTTTCTGCCTTGACCCGTTCTTCCACCTGCTCCGGGAAACCGGCGGCCGAAGTGCCCGGCTCGCGCGAATAGGGAAACACGCCCAGGTTGTCGAACCCGGCCTCCCTGACGAAGGAGACCAGCTTCCGGAAATCGGCCGCGGTCTCTCCGGGGAAGCCGACGATGAAATTGGTGCGTATGGCCAGGCCCGGCATCGCGCGGCGCAGCTCCATTTTATACAGCGCTTCGGCGGGGCGCTTAACCTGCATGTCCACATACACGCCGTGGTCTCGGATGGGGCGTTCACCGTGAAGGAAGGCCCGCTCGGAATAAAGGAGCTTGCTTTCGATCTGGTCTCCGGCCCGGATGATGAGGAACTTGAAAAGATGGTGACCTCCATCCGCAGGAAGCTCATCAGGAAAATACTGCGGCTCGGCTGCCTGCCCGCCAAGGCCGCGGAGGAGATGCTCAAGTGGAGGAACTCGGGCTTCTCGCTGCACAGGGGTGTGGTAATATATCCGGATAATCGCAAAGGGCTTGAACGGCTGCTTGGCTATTGCTCAAGGCCGGCTATCAGTATCAAGCGGCTGATCTATTCCGCCAAGGCGAAGATAGTTGTTTACCGGGCGGAAAGACGCGACGGCGGCCCGGGCGTTATGGCCATGAGCCCCGTGGAGTTCTTAAGACGCTGGGGCCTGCTTATGCCGCCACCGCACAAGAACCTGGTCCATTATTACGGCGCGCTGGCGCCTCGCTCGGGCCTGCGACCGTTGCTGGTGTCCAGGACGATAAAGGAAACTCAAAAGAAGCAAAGGAAGGAAACGGCTGAAAAGCTCAAGAACAAGGCCCGCTCCTGGGCCGCCTGCCTGGCGCGGGTGTTCGAGGTGTTCCCGCTGGTATGCCCCAGATGCAAAATAGACTTAAAGCCTGTAGCCGTGATACTGGAAGACAAAGAACTGGTGCGGCTCTTAACCCACTTTAATCTGCCGTCGGAATTCCCGGTATTCAAACCGGCGCCGCCGCAATACGCCGCAAACCGCGCGCCGCCCGAAGACTGCCAACTGAACCCGCTCGCGGATCAATACGACGCAATTGACCCGCCCTCGCCCGAAGACTAACCCCGCACTCACCAGGCGGGGGAAAATACCTGCCTTAGCGCACGAAAAACCGCCCGGTTTTTGATATTATAAACAAAACCGGCGCAGTTCAACCGCAAAATTCAAAAAAAACGCGCCGGGGGAAGGGGAAAGATCAAGGGGGGCTGCCGATAACCGCGCTTATGTTGCCTACAGTTTTGCGCTATGCGCGTGCTGTATCAGGAGCTATGCTCATTAAGCGGCAAAGCGGGTGACGGGTATAGCATCGGAGTGTAGATCGGGAGAAAAACCAATAGAGAACTGAATCATTGACTTTTTTAATTATCCACTGTATAACATTGCTATCGTAAGGTGCGGAGGGGGATGATGAAACATTTGCATATTGGAATTATTGCCCTGATAGCGCTTTCATTCGCTAACACATTGGCGCGATCAGAGAGTTTTAATGTCGATTTCGATAATGGCGTTGATGTTCATGAATTTATCACAACTGCGCTGCAAAAAGAGTCAGAGACTTGCGAGCCAATCCTTGTCAAACTGTCGACAGAAATCCATAAAGCGGACCTTTCAAATACTTTGCCATTTTTTCAAGTGCGTTCTCAAAGGCCTGGTGCCGGGTATATTTATGGTCCCTATCCGCCATACATCCTTAACAATGCTCCATACAAAGAAGCTCAAACATATCCCCCATTGCTTCATGAACATGAAAGTGAAATGTCGTATCAGTTGTTAAACGACTGGGAATCTATCGAGACAATTCGCAGTGAACTGCTTAATGAGGCTAATGTCCTTGATCCTAACGATAAGGCGCTATATTCTGAAGGAGTGCAGCTTAATGCAACAGCGACGGCGTTAAAAGATGAAAAGGTAAAACTGCAGGCGGAGATTGACGAATTCAATGGAGAATGTGCGGGGCAGCCTTCAAATGACCATTGTTCCAGTTGGTATGCGGCCTTGAAGGCGAAAATCGCGGATTATAATGTGCGGCTTAAGGCGAATAATGAGAAAATCAGCGATTGGAACAAACGGAAAGCGGAGCTTACAAATTCTGTTCAATCTTGGATCAGCAAGATTAACGCTTGGGTAGGTAGTATCGAGAGCTTTGCTGCGGATGCGAAGGCGTTGCTCGCTAACCATGGGAATTGCACTGAAAAAGAGTGGCGTCCTCTTTATGACGCGGTTAAAGCGGCGTGTAATGTCCCGCGGGCATGTGAGGAGGGGCAGGATTGCGGAACGCTATTTAAGAATTTGAGACAAAACCAGGCCTGCTATGATGCGCGTGTTAAAATCAAGGAGATATGTTACACGGGAGTCCCGGATCCGGGGGATCATGAACAGGCGATCGCCGACGCGTTGCGTGCCATCAACAACTGTCGCGACCTGATAAAACAACAAGAATGCGAGGAAACCATTCCAGCTTCTTTTCCGGAGAGGCGTTATGAAGGGATGTAAGGACGAAGCTTGGGGCATTAAGGTTAAAATCGAGTCAGCATTTAAAGACATCCCGTACCCAGGAGATGAAAATATTGTCGCTAGTGATTATCAAGAAGCGCTGGACGTAGCGGAGCATTTTCGCGGAGTTAGATGGATGGAGTTCAAGGATATCCCATCGAAATTCCTCAGCATGCGGTACAGCGGTGACATTTTTTGGCTTACTCCAAAGGCGTTTCAATACTTTCTGCCGATCTATATGATTCAGTCATTGATCGACTATAAAGCCGCCGACTTGCTGCCTGGCGAGATCGTGACTAGTTTCGCGCCACCACCTGACAAACCCGGGCTGATCAAACAGGTATCCAAAAAAATTTCGCTAATGAATCCGGCGCAGCTGAACGCGATCCTTTTGTATTTAGAGTTCTTTAAACGTGAGCACAGCCGGGATTTCTCGACCTGGCCGATTAACTTGGCTATAGCGAATATTCAACAAGCTATCTCTGGGCTGCAAAGTAATCCTACCTAGTGACCTTTCCCCGACACGCCCTTGACGGGTTAATTGTCTATAATAGAAGTAATGGGTAAGGCGGCAATGACCACATCAAAAGAACAGCCCGTGCTGGAGGGGGACAAGAGCAATTGACCCGCCCTCGCCCGAAGACTAACCCCGCACTCACCAGGCGGGGGAAAATACCTGCCTTAGCGCACGAAAAACCGCCCGGTTTTTGATATTATAAACAAAACCGGCGCAGTTCAGCCGCAAAATTCAAAAAAAACGCGCCGGGGGAAGGGGAAAGATCAAGGGGGGCTGCCGATAACCGCGCTTATGTTGCCTACAGTTCAGACTACGCTGGCGCGGCGCAGGTAGCCGTCGGCGCTGACGATCTTAACTTTAATAATATCGCCTGCGCGCAGGGCGCGGCCGGGGCCGGTTCCACTTCCACCCTGCCGTCTATCTCCGGCGCGTCCCGGAAGGTGCGCCCGAAGTACGGCGAATCCATCAGCAGGTCCAGGGTCTTTCCCCTCAGCTTCGCGTTTATCGCGTCCACCACCCCGCTCTGCGCCCTCACCAGCGCCTCCACTCTCTCCGTCTTGGTCCGCTCTTCCACCTGCTCCGGGAAGCCGGCGGCGGAGGTGCCGGGTTCGCGCGAATACGGGAACACCCCCAGGTTGTCGAAACCGGCCTCCCTGACGAAGGAGACCAGCCTGCGGAAATCGGCGGCCGTCTCCCCCGGGAAGCCGACGATGAAATTGGTGCGTATGGCCAGGCCCGGCATCGCGCGGCGCAGCTCGGCGATCTTGGCCTTGATGGTGGCGGCGGAGGAGGAACGGTTCATCCTGCGGAGCACCGGGTCCGAGATGTGCTGCAGCGGCATGTCCAGGTAGCGCGCCACGCTCCTGTTGGCCTTCATCACCGCTATCAGCTCCTTGGTGACGCGCTCCGGGTAGACGTACATCAGCCGCCACCAGCGGACGCTCTTTATCCTGACCAGCTCCTTCAGCAGCTCCGCGAGCCGCGGCTTGCCGTAGATGTCGACGCCGTAGGAGGTGGTGTCCTGGGCTATCAGCGAGATCTCCACCGCCCCGCTCGCGGCCAGGCGGGAGGCCTCCTCCAGTACGGAGTCGAAGGGCTTGGAGCGGAACTGGCCGCGGATGGAAGGGATGAGGCAGTAGGCGCAGCGGTTGTCGCAGCCGTCGGCGATCTTCAGGTAGGCGCTGTGGCGGGCGGTGAGCCTGGCCTTCAGGTGCGGCGAATCCAGCCCCGCGGCGGGAGCTATGAAGGCCCCGCCTTCCCTCACGGCCTCGGCGGCCTTCGCCAGGGCGTTGATGCCCACCAGCACGTCGATATCCGGGAATTTCTCCAGCAGCGCGCTCTTCTCGCGCTCCACCAGGCAGCCGGAAACGATCACCTTGGAGAGCTTGCCGCGCGCCTTAAGGCGCAGCAGGCGGCGTATCTCGCCCTCCGACTCCTCCACGGCCGAGCCCAGGAACGCGCAGGTGTTTATCATGGCGGCGTCCGCGTCCTCCTCCTTCTGCGTCAGCTCCCAGCCGGCCGCGGCCAGCTCCCCGGCCATGACCTCCGCGTCCGTGAGGTTCTTCGGGCAGCCGAGGGAGATGATGAAGAGTTTTGGCATATGCTGGAATGTGCGCGGCCGGCGCGGGCGGGGCGCCGCCCGTTCAGTGCTTCTCGAAGCGCTTTATCAGGAAATAGGTGATCCAGGCGATGAACAGCATCGTCGCCAGGAAGAGCGGATAGGCGATCTTCGGGTCGTGAATGCCGGTGATCGCGTACAGTTCCGACATGCCGCCCACTCCGGCGAAGAAGCTCGGTATCGCCACGGCTATGACCACGGCGTTGAGGTTCTTCATCAGGATGTTCAGGTTGTTGCTGACTATGGACGCGCGCGCGCCCACGAGCGACGCGAAGATGTTGGAGTAGATCGAGGCCTGCCGGTAGCACTGCAGGTTCTCGATCAGGATGTCGTCGATGAACTCCACGCTGCGCTGGCTGAAGCCGGCCTTCTCGGCGCCGTGCTTCAGGCGCTCGATCACGCTGGTGTTGGAGGTGATGGCGTTGACGTAGTAGACCAGGCTCTTTTCCAGCGTGAACATGTTGATCAGGTAGCGGTTCTCCATCGAGTAGGTGATCTTGTTCTCGATCTCGTCGGCGATCATGTTGATCACCTTGAGATGTTCCATGAAATGGAAGATGGAACTGTAGATCAGCTTCAGGAAGATCTCGCGTACGCCGGAGACCTGCTTGAAGTACTTCCCCGAGAACATGTTGATGTCCTCGGAGAGGGCCAGCAGCAGCTTGTCCTTGAACAGGAAGAGGCCCATCGAGGAGACCTTGAACATGAAATGGTCCTTCGACGAGTAGTTCTTGGGCCGCTTGAAGATGAGCGCCAGGTGGTCCGGCTCAGTCTCCATGCGCGCCGGCTCCTCGGGGTCGAAGGCGGAATTGAAGGTGTGTTCGTCGAGCTTGAAGTTCTCGACGAGCCACTTCTTCTCGTCCTCGCTGGGGCTGATGGCCACCCACACGTGCGGGGTCTCCGCCTCCACCTGCCTCAGCTGCCGGTCGTCTATCCTGTAGCGTTTGATCATCTAAAAGGGAAGGGCGCCCCTCGGCGGAGCGCCCTCTCGGTCAGCGGCCGGCCTTTTCCTTCGCGGGGGCGGGCTTGAGCCTCGCGGCGACGGCCGCCCCGATCCCGGAGAGGTTGTCCACCACGGTGGCGCCGGCCTTCTTGAGCGCCTCGACCTTGGAGGCGTGGGTGCCGGAGCCGCCCTCTACTATGGCGCCGGCGTGGCCCATGCGGCGGCCGGGGGGGGCGGTCTTGCCGGCGACGAAGCAGAACACGGGCTTGGTCATGTGCTCCTTGATGTAGCGGGCCGCGTCCTCTTCGGCCGAGCCGCCGATCTCGCCTATCATGATCACGGCCTCGGTCTGCGCGTCGGCCTGGAAGAGCTTCAGCGCGTCCACGAAGTTCATGCCCTGCACCGGGTCGCCGCCTATGCCGACCACGCTGCTCTGGCCCAGCCCCTGGCAGGTGACCTGCCAGACGGCCTCGTAGGTCAGGGTTCCGGAGCGCGAGACCACGCCGACGGAGCCCTTCTTGTGGATGTAGCCGGGCATGATGCCGGCCTTGCATTCCTCGGGGGTGATCGCTGCGGGGGAGT
>JAJZPL010000027.1 GCA_021811185.1 bacterium | reverse complement strand
AGTTTCCGTAAGGAGTTTTTCTTATGAAACAAGCTCTTGTTTCAGCGGTCCTGTTTTTTGCCTGCCTGCCCGCCAGCGCCGCCTATATCGATTCCTGGCGCGGCGAGGTTAACTTCAGGAAAAGCGGGACCGCGGAGTGGGCGCCCCTCGCCGGGGACGAAAAAGCGCGCCTGGGCGACGGCGACGAACTGCGCACCGCCCGCGCCTCCACGGTGGAGATCCTTATGGACGACGGTTCCAGGGTAAAACTGGCCCCTGTTTCCTTTTTCAAGATGGCCTCCGAAGGCAAGGACGCCGTTTCGCTGGGGCTCTACTATGGCCGCGTGCGCTCCTGGGTAAAGAAATTCTCCAAAAAATTCGAGGTCCGCACCCCGTCGGCGGTCTGCGCCGTGCGCGGCACCGACTTCATGGTTTCTTCGGACGAAAAAGGCAACAGCCGCGTGGAGGTGTACGAAGGCAGCGTGCTCGCCGGAGATTCCAAAGGGAATTCCAGCCTGGTGCGCGAAGGCCAGTTCGCCGAGATCCCCAACGGCGGGCGCATGAGTTCCCCAGGCCATAACCCTAACGATTCCAATAACATGAATTCCGCCGTGGGCGACCAGCGCCAGGCCGCGCGCAGCGAAATTTACAACGAGCTCTCCAAGGCGGACGTGATCGCCCGGGCGCAGGAAGAGATCCAGTCCGCCGAGTTCCAGAACCGCAAGGTGGCCATAGACGCTTTCGGCAACCGCGTGCGCATGGAAGAATACGTTATCCGCCCGGCGCCGGACCAGTTCAAGTACGTGGTGCTTAACACCCGCGATAACCGCTTCGACTTCGGCAAGATCCTCTTCACCTTCAACTCCGCCCTGCCTTCGGACCTCTCGCTGGCCACGGCAAACATGATGAGCTCCCCCGGCGCCGCGGCGCCGCAGTGGTACCTCACCGCCATGAACAGCGTGATGTCCAATACCACGGACAAGGTGACCGAGGACGCCTCCGCCGGGCGCATGGTCTATAACGGCAGCCTGTCGGACCCGCAGAACCAGCTGGTTTTCGGCGCCTATTCCTTTTACGCCGCCGGCCCGGCGGAAATTAACGACAACGGCGGGCTGGGCAAGTGGCTCTGGACGAAAACGGATTATAACGTGCCCAAAAACCAGTCCGCCTCGTTCGCCTACTACGGCTCGCCGACCGCCATAATTACGGACGCTTCCACCCCCGCCGGCAGCGACACCTTCTACACTTATACCAGGAACACTTATGCCGGCGGCCTGTGGATAGCCGCCTCCGATTACGTGCTGTTCGACGACGGCAAGCTCCTTACCGCCGGGGACTTCGGCGCGGGGCTGGGCGGCGGCGCTACCATCGACAGCGTTACGGACAAGCTCAATTTCCAGCGCGTCTACACCAGCTCGCTCTTCGGCGGGCGCAAGATAGACCTGGAGTTCTCGGCCAAGCTGCTCAAAGAAGCCGGCCTGCTCCGGTTCTGAGGCGCGGCGTTACCACTGAAAGATCTCTGGAGGACTAATGCGGTTCAACAACACGGCTAGGATACTCGCTCTTCTGCTGTTCGCCCCGGCCCTGCCCGGCTATGGCCAGGTGAAGGTTACGCCTGTGGCGGACGTTACGGTGCTGGGGGGCAAGTACTACCTGGATTCCGACGCCGCGGCCTTCAACGCCCGCGTGGACGCCTTCTTCTCCCCGGTGCTGAAGTTCGGCGAGAATTCGGAGCTGGTACCGGTATATTCCGGCGACTATTCCGGCACGCAGGACATCCAGGAGCTGGCCGGCGGCGGCGTGCTCACCCGCCAGCGCCAGACCCATACGGTGTCGGCGAAGTACGTTTATACCGACGAGTTCGACAAGTACAAGCCGCGCGTTTCGTATTCCAAGGCGCTGATAAAAGAGACCAACGACGAGAAGTGGGGGAAAGGCCTTTTCGACTACGACACGCTCTCGGCGGGTTTCGAGGCTTCGCAGGAGCGTCCGCACGGCACCTTTACCGAGTCCTACGATTTTTACAAAGTGGCGTACGGCAACTACAGCACGCTGCTGTCGCAGTCGCAGACGGTGATAGACACTACCACTTTCAACGAACTTTCGGCCAACGCCGGCAAGAACACCCTGGACAACGTCAACCACCGCCTGGCTTTCACTTACGCCTGGTTCCCGGCCGCGGGCGACATGAAAGCCGGCTACGACGTTACCTACCGCCGCTACGGCGAGCAGAGCATAATCGGCAAACCCGCCGCGGGCCAGCCCTACTTCCAGAGCGGCAAGCGTTCGGACCTGGTACAGAACTGGACTTATGGCGTTTCGCGCGCGTTTAAGCCGCTCTACCTGGGCCTCGGCGCCCGCGTGGGCTGGCTGAGCTCCAACCAGAACTCTTACGATTCCTCCCGCACCAAGTTCATAGAGGATTATTACAGTTATGTGGATCTGGGCCTTTCCCCGTCGATGACCGTGATCCTCAAGAACGGCGCGCAGTTCGGTTATTCGCTGGATTGGCGCCGCCTGTACTACCTGGGCCGCCTGAAGCAGGACTCTTCGGGCAATTACGGTTCCTCCAAGGTGAACCAGACCGTCTGGCTCTCCTCGCTTTCGGCGCGGTACCCGGTGTTCAGCCATTTCTACGCCCGGGCCGCCTACAATTACCAGGTCTCCAGCTCCAACATGCGCTACGAGGCCAACTACCGGTACAACTACCGCGCCAGCACGTACCTGGCCGGCATAGAGTGGGAATTCTGAGTTTGGAGTTAAAGACGGTGCGGCATCTATTTTTCGCATGAGGCCCGCGGCTAGAGCCAAAGGCAGGCGGTTCTTTAGGAGAACTTATGTTCAACATTAAAAAAACCATCTTAACCCTGGCGGCCGCGGCCTGCCTCTGGGCGGGCCTTACGGGGAGCGCCGGCGCTACTAATGCCGCCACGAACGAGACCGCCTTCCCGGCCCCTTTCCCCGGCGCCGTGCAGTTTTCCTGGCAAGTGAACGACAACATAAGCATCGGCGACAAGTTCTACATTCAATACGCCACGAACGCGGCTACCACGGTATGGGCACCGGCCAGCGCCCAGCTGGTGATCGTCTCCACGTTCACCGTTCCCAGCGGCTTCACCCTGACCAGGACCATAGGCGCCTTGAATACCGGCCTTAACGGCACCGGCGCCGTTCAGACCCCGGCCTATACTTTCCGTATCTGGATAGAGGTCGCTTCGGTAATGTCCCCCATAGGCGGCAGCCCCGCGGCCACGCCCTCTACCCCCGTTTTCACTTCGGTAAGCACCATGCCTTACGCGGCCGGGTTCCTGGCGCTCGAGTACAATAGCGGGGACGCCAATGAGCGCGTAGCCGTGGACCGCCTGGGAAATACCTACCTGGTGACGGGCTACTACGTAGGCGGGTATGGCTACCAGGCGACGACCCGCAAATACAACGCCGCCGGGGCCCTCCAGTGGGTGCGTTTCCTGGCGAGCCCCTATCAGGGCAGTTATAACTACGGCCGCGGCGTGGCCGTGGACGAGGTTACAGGGGACGTTTACGTGGGCGGCAGTTTTTACAACGGCGCGGACAACGATATCATGTTCGCGAGGTACGACAGGAACGGCGACCTGCTGTGGGCCAAAGTGCGCCCCGGCGCGCAGCCCAACAGCTGGGAGAGCGCGAAGGCGCTGGCTTTCGACAATGTCTCCGGCAGTCTTTACGTCGCCGGTTACGCGGTGGCGTACGCCACCAGCACCGGCACCGACGTCTGGCTGGGGAAATACGACAGGTCCGGCGCCAATATCTGGGAGCGGGTTTTCGACAGTACGGCCGCGGTCTCCAACCCTTCCGCCGGAGCGAACGCCCTGGCGCTGGACGCCTCCGGCTATGTTTACGTGTCGGGGTATACGGACAATTATCCCAAAGCCTGGGACATGTGGCTGGCGAAGTACGCGCCCAACGGCGACAGGCTCTGGACCACGCTTTACGACGGGCCCGCTTCCGGCTCCGACCAGGCTTACGGCGTGACCGCGGACCAGTACGGGAACGTATACCTGTGCGGTTCGGAATTCACCCTGACCCAGGGGAACAACGCCTTTGTGCGCAAGTACGACAGCGCCGGGGCGCCCGTCTGGACCAGGAGCTACGACAACCCGTACACCACCTACAGCAAGGACGAGGCCTTTTACGGCTGCGCCGTGGACAAGTTCGGCGTGCTGCACGCGGCGGGCTATGAAAACCGCATGGACCTGGGCCAGAGCGGCAACGCGCTGTACATGAAGTACACCGCCGACGGCCAGCTTATTTCCACCTTTACCTACGCTTCCATAAATTACGACGCCTTTTACGACGTGGCCGTAAGCAGCCTAGGTTCCGTGAACCTCGCCGGCCAGTTCAACAATTCATACGGCTATTATTCCGAGCAGCCCGCCGCCGCCGGTAGTGCGTCCCAACTTAGCGCCTTGCCCGGCCAGTTCCCCGGCACGGTAAATTTAAGCTGGATGTATCCGGCCGCCGTGGCGCCCGGTTCGTCTTTGCAGATACAGGTCAGCCCCGTCCAGAACGTGGTCTGGAGCACCGCCAGCGCGGTAAGCTTTACGACAGGGCCCGTATCGGCTTTTATGCCGGACAGCTTCCTTGTCCGGAAGCTGCAGTCTTCCGCGGATCCTTTCGGGAACCCTACCTCCCCCGTCTATTATTTCAAGGTCTGGGTTAACGGGGCGCCGCTCAGCGCCGCCCCGGTAAGCGCCGCCCCGCGCACTCCGTATATAAACGATACGGTGCTTCCCTATCCTCAGTCCAGGCTCACCTACGCCGAGGCCTGGCCCGCGATGGGGGAATTCGCTTCGGCCATGGACCCCAACGGCAACATCTACCAGGCTTTCGGCCTGATGGGCGGAGCTAACATGGAGAGCGGCTGGGCGCTGCGCAAGTACGACAAGGTGTCGGGGCGTTTCGCCTGGACCAGGTTTTACAGCAGCCCGGTTCCCACGGTTAACCCGATGCCGTACTACACTATAACCTCGCTGGCTGTGGACGCGGCCGGGGTAGTGTACGCCGCGGGTTCCGTGGATAGGGACCCTGTCACCATGCAGGATGTCTACCTCGCCAAGATAGCGCCCGACGGCGCGCTGCTCTGGGACAAGGTCTATCCCGGCGAAGGGATGCAGACGGATTCGGCGAAGGCCCTGGCGCTGGACGCCTCAGGCAACGTCTACCTGGCCGGCCAGGTTTACTCTGCCGGGAACTGGGCCGCCCTGCTGCAGAAGTACAGCTCTTCGGGAACTGAGCTCTGGACCTCCACCATTAACGCCGCGGGCGGGAGCATGGGCAATAGTTTCAACGGGCTGGCGGTAACCACCTCGGCCGTTTACGCGGCTGGCCGTATGGGCATCAACGCCTCCGACGACGATATTCTGCTTGTCAAGTACGGCCTTAATTCCAATTCCGTGCTTGCCCAGAAGACCATTGTCAGCCCCGCTTTTGACGCGGCTTACGCCGTAGCCGCCGGGCCTGACTCCGATATCTACGTGGCAGGGAAACTGTACGCCGCCAACGAAGACGCCTGGCTGGGCAAGTTCATAAACCATGATGGGGGCTCGCTGCAGTTCGTGGCCGCCTCCACCTATGCCAGCGCCGGCAATATGATGGATTATAACTACGGCGTTGCCTATTACGGCGGCTATCTTTATACCGCGGGCAGCGAGTACCGCATGGACCTGACGCAGGGCAATAATATCCGCGTTGCCAAGACTGACCCGGTCACGCTGTCGACGCTGTGGACCAAGACCTTCGACGGCGGCAGCGATGAGATAGCCAGGAACGTAATGCTGGACGGCTCGGGGATATTCTCCGCCGCCGCCAGCATGGGAAAGCCCGGTATTTACACTTTCCTGCCCCCGTCGTTCGCGGTAAGCGGCCGCCCCGGCGCCTACCCGGGCACCGCCGAGGTCTACTGGACCTCGCCTTACGACCTGGCCGCGGGTTCCACTTATTATTTCCAGGCCAGCACGTATACCGCCGGCCTTGCCTGGAGCCAGGCCAAGGCCCAGACCATGTTCTATACCACCGGGCCGGTCTCTTCCGGCATGTACCAGAGCTATAACGTAGGCGGCCTGGATTCCAGCCGCGACGGGACGGGCATGATAACCTCGCCCAATTATTATCTCAAAGGCTGGGCCTACGACGGGACCTTACGCGAACTGACGGGCTGGGCGACTTCGTACGCCAATACGCCCTCGGTCCTGGACAGCGCCGTAACCTATCCGGACAGCAAGGTGTGGAGCATAAACAACTCCTACAGCTGGCGCAACAAGTCCGCCCGCGACGCCGCGGGCAACCTCTATACCGTCTCCAACTACTGGGGCGGCGCGACCGCGGGGGGGACGGCAGCCGGCGGCAGTATGTTCGTGCTGCGCAAATACCTCCCCACTATGGCCGTTGCCTGGACGAAATTCTTCGCCGGCCGCCAGAACGAGGATCTCCAGGCCTACGCCGTTACCGTGGACCGCGCCGGCAGCATAATAGTGGCCGGTACCCGCGGCTCATGGGAAAGCGCAACCCGGAACGACATCCTGGCCGTGAAGTACAATAGCGCGGGCCAGCTGCTCTGGAGCCGCAACTACGACTTCGACCTGAACTACGATTACGGCTACGGGGTAACCACCGACGACGCCGGCAATATCTACCTGGGCGGCAGCGCGCAGCCCGCGCCCCCGGTCAGCGCCAGTTACGCGTATATAGTGAAGACCAACGCCGACGGGGTGCAGCTTACCGCCGCGGCGCTGTACGGCGACAGCGTCTCGTGGGGCAATGAAATTACCAATGTAGTCTATGACAGCACCAATTCCCTGCTTTATGTTACCGGCAACATAAACAACTCCGCCACGGGCGGGGACGCTTTTGTGACCAAGCTGGACCCCCAGCTGCTCGCGCTGTCCACCGCCGTTATCTCCGGTGCCGGCAGTAATTGGGACCAGGGCGGCGGTCTTGCCGTGGACGGCCTGGGGAATGTGTACGTCTCCGCTTCGGTCTATAGCGGCATGGAGACCGGTTCGGATATCGTGCTGCGCAAATTTAACCCGGCGCTCGCCGAGGTTTGGGTCAGCACCTATAACGATCCGGCCAACAGTTACGATACGGCCGGCAATGTCGCGCTGGATTCCATGGGCAGCGTCTACGTGACCGGCTCGGAGTCCCGCTGGGATATCAATCAGGGCGAGAACCTCTTTATCCGCAAGTTCGGCTCCGACGGGGGCATCATCTGGACCAAGTCCTTTAACGGGGGAGTTTCCTCCTACGAGCGCGGTTGGGACATTCACGTGGATACCGCCGGCTATGTTTACGCCACCGGCGAAATGAACGGCGGTTTCGGCGTTTACCGCTACAAACAACTTATCTTCTCTAACAGCAATCCGCTGCTGTCCATTTATATAACTTCAGGCACCACGGGGGCTTACGCCGACGGCGTGCCGGTGATCATAATGCCCTTCGACCAGAGCGGCGGCGTCAACCCGGAGCTGATGGTCATAGGCAGCGCCAGCGCCTCGGGCTATTTCAGCGCGCGCCTGCCCGCGGGCATGCAGTATTTCGTCGGTATTTCTACCCCTGGCTTTAAGCCTACGATGAAGGACCAGCTGATGGACCCGTACGGCTCCTTCATGGTGAACCTGACCGGCGACACCACGAAGCAGTTCCGGTTGTACCGCAAGAGCGCGGCCGAGCCGGGTTATACGCTGAACGTGTTCGTCTCCTCCGGCCTGGTAGCCGGGGATTACCTGATGGGCGAGGTCTTCTACTCCATGAACGGCGACAAGGCCGCCTACGGGGTGGCCAAGTCCACTTCCTTCAGCACCTCTATCACGCTGCATAATGTGCCGCCCGCCGACGGCGGGGTCTACGGCTTCAATATCAGCGTCCCCGGCAAGAACAAGGCCTTCATGCTGTACCTGACCCAGCCTTTCCCGGGCGTTTCCAGTTATACCGTGGACATGACCAGCGCCGTGGCCATGGTGGGTTATACCGTGGGCGGTTCCACCATTCCGCCGTCCTTCCAGGGCGTGGTGCGCTCGACCTGGGGCGCTCCCATCGAGGGAGCGCGCGTGGAGATCTCCAAATGGGGGCTGGACGGCACCACCAACTGTTCCGGAGCTCCCTGCTGGGTCAAGACCGTCGCCTACGAGAACCTTACCGACGTGAACGGGCGGGCGGTATTCAACAATATTCCGCTCTCCACCAGCAGTTACAGCCTGGAAATAAAAAAGCAGGGGTACAGCAATTTAAGCGAGTACGGCGGCAGCGACTGCTCCATGGCCGCGGCGTGGGGAATATGCGTTTCAACGCCCGCCTATACGGTCACGCGGGACTATATGGTGGACCTCGCCACTTACACGCTGACGGGCGTGCTGAAATATAACGGCGTGCCGCTGCCTAACGCCAGCGTAATGGTGTACGGCGACTCCAACTGGGTTACCGGCACGGACTCGTACTCCAGCCTTAATAATTCCGGCATCCGCACCGACGCCAAAGTTAAGACCGGGGCCGACGGTTCCTTTACCGTAACCGGGCTTACCGACGGGAATGTGCGCCTGAACGCCGAATTCATGGGCAACTGGCGCGATCTTAACTCCGGCAACGATCCGTTTTCCGATTCCGACAATCTGCGCGTCACCGTCTCTTCGGACTCCGCGCGCATGCCCTCCCTCCCCGCCGGCAACCAGTGCCTGCCCGGCCGCGTGTGGGTGCTGGATACGGCGGGCAATTGCCTGGCTGCCAACAACCTGCAGTTCAACCTCGCGCCCACCGGCGCCAACAGCCTAGGCGCCCTTTACGGCAAGCTGACCTTTGTTACCACCTATACGGTAACGGAAGCCAGCCCGCTGGAGATCCCCGCTTCCTCGCCGGTAGTGGTAATGGCCATGCAGAATTGCAGCGGGGACTGCCAGAACCGGCAGCTCGGTTTTACCTCCTTCTCCGGCACGCTTACCTCCAACGCCACGAACTACGCCATAGCGCTGTCTTCCGGCGTAGACTACTGGGTTAAGATCTACTCCGCGGAATGGGGCATGCTTTCTTCCTTCAACGACGGGGCCAAACTGACCTCCACCGACACGGTCAGGATGGACTTTACCCTGACCCGGGCCGGCGGGCTCAAGGGCCAGCTGAAGTTCCCGGACGGCAGCAACTTCAAGCCCAACTACTCCACCGGGAGCGATTCGCCTGATTACTACGCCGCGAATATAGAACTGCGCGGCAAGAACGTGCAGTTCAGCGACGGCAGCAGCGTAGACCAGTACGGCTCTTTCGAGTATCCCAACGTGCCGCCCGGCATTTACGATATTTACATAAAGCCGCAGGGCGCCGGCTTCAGGTGGCCCCCCGCGGAACTCGACGACGTATCCGTAAGCATCGGCAACACCACCGAGGTCAAGCTGACCCTGGCCGACGGCCTGGTGGTGCAGCCTCAGATCTTCGGCCTGCCCGCTATCTCCACGCCGGCCTGGACTTACACCGTAATAGGCGTGCCTTCCGGCTTCGCCATGAACCAGAGGAACATCACGGAACTGTTCTTCGAGCAGCCCCAGTATTATTTCAACTACAGCACAACTACCGCCGCCTGGGATAAGAAGTACATGGTGCCCGGCCAGTACGACTTCTACCTGACGGTGGGCGCCGCCTATAACCCAGGCGGCGGCGATCAGTACAAGCCCCAGAGCTATTACCAGTTCGCCAACTTCATAGGCCAGCAGCGCGGCGTTACGGTAAAAAAATCCGACACCAGCCCCGGCACGCTGGCCCAGCCTATCCCCGTGAACGTGCTCGGCTCGGTGGGCCAGGGCGCAATGACCGGGCGTATCACCGGCGGCAAGATCTTCACCGACCAGGACTTCGAGAAGATCTTCGCCAACTTCGACTCGGAAATAATGCCGCTGATCCCGGCCGTGATGCTTTATGACACGGCGGGCGACCTTAAGGGCTTCGGCCATGCCATGCCGGACGAAACTGCCATCGTGGCTTTCGAGAACGGCATAAAGGAAAAAGACAAGGCGCTGGTGCTGGACGCGCTTGTCGCCAACCCGCTGCGCTACCTGGTGTGGGGCGTGCCTCCCGGCCGCTACACGGCGGTGTTCGTAAACCCCAACTACCCTGTGGTGGCCAAGGAGATCCAGCTGCCGGCCGACGAGAATTATAACTTCGACTTCGACGCGCAGTCGCTGGTGGTCAGCGCTATTTCCGGCGTGGTGAAGAGTTCCGCCACCGGCGAAGCCCTGTCCAACGTCCGGGTCTACCTTAAGCACCGCACCGTGGAGAAGTTCGCGGTCACGGATTCTTCCGGCGCCTTCTCCTTCGCCAACCTGCCGGCCGGCATTTACCGGCTGGAACTCACCAAGGACGGCTTTGTGAAGACCGGCAGGAAGACGGGCCTGGCCGGCAACGACGCGGCCGCCTTCCAGTTCTTCATGGTGCCCACCGAATCCAAAATAAGCGGCAAGGTCTACCTGGGCAAGTTCCCGTCGCCCTCCACCAGCCAGGGGATCAGGCTGGTGGCCTACGACGAGACCCTGAACGTGGCGTCGCCCTCGGCCTACCTGCCCAAGATAGACGCGCAGACCTCGGAGGATGGTTCCTACGAGCTTACCGGCATAGTAATGGGCCACCTCTACAAGGTGTCGGCCTTCATGGAGGGCAAACTGCCCGCCACCATAGAGGTGACGGCGATCAACGGCAATACGGTGGTGGACGATATCGTGCTGCGGGACATCCCGCCGCAGGTAATGGTAAAGGTGCGCAAATCCCCGGATTCCGTAAGCAAGGTGGACGTGGTGATAACCAGTCCCAAGGCGCTGGTGACCACGCCTTCCTGCCGTTATAATACCGGCGGCGTTTACACGGCCACCTCGGCGGTGAGCCTGGCGCTGGTGCCCGGCGCCAACAACAGCTACCTGGGCCAGTTCACGGTTTCGTCCAACCAGCAGTATTATACCGTCTACGTGGCGGCGGGCGACGGCGATAACCGCATGGAGAAGAGCATCCTTTACGACCAGACCAACGACGCCAAGACCGAACAGTACATCCAGGACGCGGCCATCGCCGGCGGCGAGATCGTGATGGACCAGGAGACGGAGGAGTATTCCGGCATAGAACTGGACGCCGGCGCCATTACCACGTCGTCCGGGACGGCCGATTTCTCCAACCTGGTGGGCGGCTTCTTCAGCGCGCTGCCCTCGGTGCGGACGGTAAAGACCGCCAAGGGCAACGTTACGCTCACGTCCGCTATCAAGGACCTGATGGCTTCGGAGGTCTACAATATGGACCTCTCCAACGCCCAGCCGAACAAGCCCTTCACCCTGACCCTTAAATACGACAAGGAGCGGGCGCTCAACACTACCGGCCTGCGCATCTACCAGTACGACGAGGCCTCCGGCCAGTGGAAGGAGGTTCCCGGCGACTACACGGTGGACCCGATGACCGGCGTGGTTTCCGTGGACGTGAACAGCCTTGACGGGGCCTACCTGGGCACCGAAGGCCTGAACACGCCGCTGGCGCGCAAGCAGTTCCACATGAGCGCCGTGCGGAACGGCAGGTACGTGCCGAGCTCCACTACCTCCTCGACCCAGTCCGGCAAGTTCGCGGTGTTCACCGCCAAGCCGGCCACCGGCACCGCCGCTTTCAGCGCCGCGTTCGAGGTCTACAACATGCCCAACCCGTTCAGCCTGAAGGCCAAAACGGTCAACGTCAGCTCCGACGGCCAGGCTATACTTGGGGCAGCCTATCCCACGAACGGCACGCTGATAAAATACAACCTGCCCGCCGGCAAGTCGGGGAGCCTGAAGTTCGTGATCTACAACCTGGCCGGCGAGAAGGTGCGCACCATCGACGAAGGGCAGCGCGAGGGGAACCAGGTGTATTATTCCGAGTGGGACGGCCGCAACGACAACGGCTCCAAGTGCGCTTCCGGGGTGTATTTCATGCTGGCCTTCCAGGACGGCAAGAAGCTGGGCTCCAAGGCGCACAAGATGGCGATCATAAAGTAGCGGCCGGCCGGATTTGAGGTAACCTTATGAGAAAAATATTCATTCTTTCCGCGGCGCTGGCTCTGCCGGCGGCGGCTTACGCGTCGGGGGCGGGCACTACCGCAGCGCCCTTCCTTAAGGCCGCCATGAGCCCGCGGGCGGTGGGCATGGCGGGCGCCTTCAGCGCCCTGGCCAACGACTCGGGGGCCATTTTCGTGAACCCGGCCGGCCTGGCCCAGTTCGGGGGGCAGGAGGCCGCGGTGGACTTTAGTTCCTACCTGCAGGACGCCAAGATGGGGAACCTTTCCTACGCCGGGAACGCCGGGGGGAACCGTTTCGGTTTCGGCGCCACCTTCACTACCGTGGGGGGCCTGGACAAGCGCGGCCTCACCGATACGGCGGGCGCGGTGCCGGACCTGGGCAGCTTCAGCGCCAGCGACCTGGCCGTTACGCTGGCCTACGCGGAAGCGGATCTTATCCCCGAGTCCATCAAGGGCCTGGACGGGGGCTTCTCGGTGAAGTTCATACGGTCCGCGATAGATTCGAAGACGGCTTTCGCCGCCGCCGTGGACGCGGGGCTGCTCTACCGCGCTACCAGGAAAATGAACCTTTCTCTGGTGGTGCAGAACCTCGGGACCAGGATGAAGTTCGAAGAAGAATCCGACCCTTTGCCGCTGAACCTGCGCGCCGGGGCTCTTTATAAAGCTTCGCCGGACCTTAACGTTACGGCCGAGATCAGCGAATACCTGCAGGACGAGAAGTTCTACCCGTCCGTAGGGGCCGAGTACTGGTTCCGCAAAGCCTTCGCGCTGCGCGGCGGCTACAAGTTCGGCTACGATACTGCCAACCTCGGCGCGGCGGTAGGCCTCAGCCTCGGGTTCGGGGTGAAAGTGGCTGGGCTGGGCGTGGATTACGCTTTCCTGCCGTTCGGGGACCTCGGGAGCGTCCACCGGTTCGGCGTCTGGCTGCAGTTCTAAAGGAACTGCGGCGCGAATAAGAAGAGCCGCTAAGCGGCTCTTCTTATTTTCACTTATTTCAGGAAGTCCTGGTCGGGCCAGTCGCCGGGGGAGCCGTCCACCGAGGCCAGGCGCTGGTCCTCGCGTGGGGCGGCGCGCATTTTCTGGAAAGTTTCTTTCAGCTCGGTCAGCGAGATGTCCGACTTCTTTATTTTCATGAGCACTATGTAGCCCGCGCCCGCCGTGACCAGCGAGACCGGCAGGACATACAGCCAGGCCGACGATTTCAGCTGGAAGATCAGGACCGCGCATAAGAAGGTCCAGAAGGATACCGTCATGCTGGCGCCTGAAAGTATGTAGCCTATGATGATGTTGTATTCCTCGGTCTTGGAAAGGGACAGGATTATGGCCAGGAGCGCTATGTTTATCAGGGCCAGGTACAGGGCGCGGCCCACCCAGTTCTTCCACCTGGATTTGGAGAGGATCAGGATGCCATAAACGGGATGGTTCACTATCTCGGCGTCTTCGTACGTGGTTTCCGCCACGGGCTGCGCTATTTTAGGCGTCTGCTCCCCGGCGCCCGGAGTGTAGTCGAAGGACTGTTCCTCCGCGGGGGTGTCGATCTGCGCCCGCGCGGAAGGCGGGCAAAAAGCCGCCGCGGACAGCGCCAGCGCGGCCGGGAAGAGGAGCTTAATTGCCTTCATTTTCACCCAACTTCGGGACCGAAGGGATAGTATCGTTATCCATGCGGTAATACTGCGTGCCCCCTACCTTGAGCTTGGAGGGGGTGTACTGCAGATCTTTAAGCTTCTTCTGCTCGGATTCGTGGGTTTTCCAGTTCTTTATCTTGATATCCTGGCGCACGGTTATGCGGTCGGTGAAGTGCCAATAGGAGGAGATGAAGCCGCCTAAGATGCAGGTAATGATGACGCCGCTCAGGAAATATTGCTCCCGGTCTTTGCGTATCCAGAATTTGCGGTCGCTCATTTTAGGCCTTTATCTTTCCCGGCTCTTTGCTGAACCCTGCGGCGTGGCCGCTCTCCCGTTAAACGAATTCCCTGAAAACGGCGTTCGAGACGTAAAGGCGGTCTTTCTTTATCCTGACAAGCCCGCCGCTTTTCTCGAGGAGCCCCGCCGCGAACAGCCTGCCCAGCTCCTCTTTGAATTCTATAAATATATCGTCCGGCAGTTCAATTCCGGAAACCTTGCGCAGCCCCAGCATGAGCCGTTCGGCCTTCTTCGCGCGCCCGGTCAGGGTTTCGCGGTACTGCAAAGGAATTTCCGAACCCGCCAGGGCGGTTCTCACGTACTTCGCCCTGTCCGGGGTGTTCGCCCGGCGTTCGCCGGCCAGGTAGGAGGCGGCGGCCGGGCCCAGCCCCAGGTAGGCGCCCTGCTCCCAGTAGTTCAGGTTATGCCGCGCTTCCCGGCCGGGTTTCGCGAAGTTGGAGATCTCGTATTGCGTGTAGCCGGCCGCTTCCAGGGCGGCCGCCCCGGCTTCGTACATGTCCGCCGCCAGGTCCGGCGCCTCTTTAACCCCGGCCGCGGCGAAGGGCGTGCCTTCATGCACTTCCAGGGCGTAGAAGGACACGTGTTCCGGCCCGAGTTCCGTGAGCCAGGCCAGGGAGTCTTTGAAATCTTTAACCGTCTGTCCGGGCAGGCCGCACATCAGGTCCGCGTTGATGTCGGCGAAGCCGGCGGCCCTCAGGTCTTTGTATGCCCTCAGGAAGTCTCCTGACATGGCCAGCCTGCCCAGGCGCTTCAGCAGCGCGTCCTGGGCGGCCTGCAGTCCCAGGCTTATCCGGCTGATGCCGGCTTTCTTCAGCAGCCCGGCTTTCGTTCTGTTCAGGCTTTCCGGGTTGGCCTCGAAGGTGCTTTCGGCCAGCCCGGCCAGAGGGCCGGTCAGGGTTTCAACCACGCTGAGAAGTTTTTTAAGCTGCGCGGAGGAGAGCAGGCTGGGCGTGCCGCCGCCGACGTAGAGCGTGGTGAAGCTGCCGGCCAGCCCGCGGTACCGGGCGGCTTCCAGCGCCAGCGCCTCCAGGAACCGGTCTGTCTCAGCCTTCGTGCCCGGCGCAGAAGCGAAATCGCAATAGCCGCACTTGGCGCGGCAGAAAGGTATGTGCACGTAAAGGCCCGGCATATTTATATTATAACCGATAAAAAAACGGGGGCGGCCAGGCCGTCCCCGTCTTTCTCCGTGTGAGCCTGGTCAGCCGTTCTTCTTCATGAACGTGTTCAGGAAGTCTATGGGCACCGGGAAGATAGTGGTGGAGTTGTTGTCCGTGGCTATCTCGGTGAGGGTCTGCAGGTAGCGCAGCTGGATGGCCGCCGGGTTCACCGCCATGATGGCGGCGGCGTCGGAGAGCTTCTGCGCGGCCTGGAATTCGCCCTCGGCGTGGATGACCTTGGCGCGGCGTTCGCGCTCGGCCTCGGCCTGCTTGGCGATGGCGCGCTGCATTTCCTGCGGCAGGTCCACGTTCTTCACTTCCACGCTGGAGATCTTGATGCCCCAGGGCTCGGTGTGCAGGTCCAGGATCTCCTGGAGGTTCTTGTTGATCTTGTCGCGCTGGGCGAGCAGGTCGTCCAGCTCCTGCTGGCCGAGCACGCTCCTGAGCGTGGTCTGGGCGAGCTGGCTGGTGGCGTACATAAAATTCTCCACGTTCAGCACGGCGGCCTGGGGGTCCACCACCCTGAAGTAAATGACGGCGTTGACCTTCACCGAGATGTTGTCGCGGGTGATGACGTCCTGCGGGGGGACGTCCAGCACGACCACGCGGGTGCTCATGCGGAACATCTGCTGGATGCCGGGGATCAGGAAGATCAGGCCGGGGCCTTTCACTCCGGTGAAGCGGCCGAGGGTCAGCGTTACGCCGCGCTCGTATTCGTTCAGCACTTTTATGCTGGAGAACAGTATCACCACGATAATGATCACTAAGGGCAACATGGCCATTTAGAACCTCCGTATCTGCAGAATCCTGCTACGCCTAAAGTCTACAAAAGAAGCCGCGTTAAAGCAAAGAAGCCGGCCCGGGGGCCGCCGTATTCCGTCCCGCCTCGTAAATTTTGTATCATATGGGTATACAAGGTCTCTGAATAAAATTTTATGAGCAAAAGAAGATTAGCTAGGGAAAACTGCCTGCAGTCGCTTTACAGCTCCGACATCGCGAAGCTCGAGCCCTCTTCCGTGCTGGCCAGCTTCCAGATGGAAGAATTCGCCCTCGAAGAGAAAGTCTTCGACTTTTATAAGACCCTTTACCTTTCCACCACCGATAACCGCGCCAAGATAGACGAGATAATCAAAAAGACCAGCCTTAACTGGGAGATGGACCGTATGCCGGCCATAGACCGCTCTATCCTGCGCATGGCCGTGTGCGAGATGATGATCCTTTCGGACGCCCCCGTGGCCGTGGTGATAGACGAGGCCATAGAGCTGGCCAAGAAATACTCCACCGAAAAATCCGGCAAGTTCGTCAACGGCCTGCTGGACAGCATAGCCAGGCAGAACAATCTAATAAAATGACACGCTCCCCCAGGGAGGAGATAGAGGCGCTCAGGGCCGAAATAATCCGGCACGAGCGCCTTTATTACGGTTCGGACGCGCCCGAGATCTCGGACGGCGAGTTCGACGCGCTGATGAACCGGCTCAAGGCGCTGGAAGCCGCGCACCCGGAGCTGGCCTCGGAAGACTCGCCTACCCGCCGGGTCGGCGGCGAGCGCTCCAACACTTTCGCGCCGGTGCCGCACCGCATCCCCATGCTATCGCTGGATAACTGCTATGCCCCGGAGGAATTCCTGGACTGGCACGCCCGCGTGAAGAAAGGCCTCAAGGACGAGCCTTTCGAGCTGGTGGTCGAAGCCAAGATCGACGGCCTGTCCTGCTCCATCGAGTACGAGGACGGCAACCTGGTCCGTGCCTCCACCCGCGGCGACGGCGAGACCGGCGAGGACGTCACGCTCAACGTGCGCACCATCAAGTCGGTGCCGCTCAAGCAGGGCCTGGCGCGCCCGCCGCGGCTGTTCGAGGCCCGCGGCGAAGTGTACATGGACAAGAAGGATTTCGAAGCCCTGCGCGAAGAGGCGCTTAACGCCGGGGAAGAGCCGTTCGTGAACCCGCGCAACGCCGCGGCCGGCTCGCTGCGGCAGAAGGACCCCGCGGTCACGGCCCGCCGCCGCCTTAAGTTCATCGTCCATTCCTACGGCTACCTGGAAGGCATGGTGGAGCCGGACTCCCACTGGGAATATCTCAATATCTGCCGCGGGCTGGGCTTCAATATCTCCACGCTGGGCAACCGGGTCTGCCGCAGCGCGGAGGAAGTGCTGGAGTATTACGCGAAGTACGCCGAAGAGCGCTTTAAGCTGCCGTACGAGATCGACGGGCTGGTGATCAAAGTGGATTCGCTCCGCCAGCGGCGCCTGCTCGGCTTCACGTCCAAGAGCCCGCGCTGGGCCATAGCTTTCAAGTACCCCGCCCAGCAGGCCACCACCACCGTGAAGAACGTGGCGTTCTCCGTGGGCCGGACCGGCGCCATTACGCCCGTGGCGGAACTGGAACCCGTGAAATGCGGCGGGGTCACCATCTCCAGCGCCACGCTGCACAATTTCGACGAGGTGGAACGCCTCGGCCTTAAGATAGGCGACCGCGTGGTGATCGAGCGCGCCGGGGAGGTTATCCCCAAAGTGCTGAAGGTGCTTCCCGGTTCGCGCACCGGCGCCGAGAAGGCTATCCACCCGCCCAAGGCCTGCCCTTCCTGCGGCTCCGAAGTTTTCAAGGACGAGGAAGAGGTGGCGCTGCGCTGCGTGAATCCCTCGTGCCCGGTGCAGTTCAAGCGCTCGCTGCTGCACTTCGCCTCGCGCGACGCCATGAACATCGACGGCTTCGGCGAGTCGTCCACCGGGCAGCTGGTGGACAAGGGCCTGGTGAAGGGCTTCCCGGATATTTACCGGTTGAAAAAGGAAGACCTGCTGGGCCTGGAACTCTTCAAGGACAAGAAGGCCGACAACCTGCTGGCGCAGATAGCCAAGAGCAAGGAACAGCCGCTCTCCCGCCTGATCTACGCGCTCGGCATCAGGCACATAGGCGAGAAGAACGCCCGCGTGCTCGCGCAGCATTTCAGGACGATGGCCGCTTTCACCGCCGCCGGCATGGACGAGCTCTCCAGGATAGGAGACATCGGTCCCGTCATAGCCGAGGCCGTGCAGGAATTTTTCAAGGCTGCCTCTACCCGGCGCATGGTGGAGGAACTGGCCGGACTCGGCCTGCGGATGGACGAGCCCGAGCGGAGCGCCGGCGGGGCGCTGGCCGGGAGGACCTTCGTCTTCACCGGAGAACTGAAATCCCTGACCAGGGCCGAGGCCCAGGAACTGGTGCGCGGGCTGGGGGGGAAAGAGACCTCCAGCGTGTCCGCCAAGACCTCCTACGTGGTGGCGGGTTCCGACCCGGGGTCCAAGTACGACAAAGCCAAAAAACTCGGCGTTACTATCCTTTCCGAGGAAGAATTCCTCAAGCTGGCCGGCAAGTAAGCCGGCCGGGACATGAATGGAGATTAAACTATGAAATACCTGCTCGCCTTAGCGTTTTTATCCTCGGCTGGCTACTCTTCCGCCCAGGGCGCGGCGCCCTCGCTGCTTACCGCGCCCCCGGCCGGGACCGCGGGGCTTAACGAAACTGTCGCGTACGCGGCTAAGGCCGGCTATCATTTCAACCTTAAAGCCCCGCAGGAATGCGGCGACACCGAAGCTTTCGACATAACCAAAAAAGAGCTGAAGTGTAAATTCACTTCCGGCGGAGAGCAGGCCGTGAGCCTCAAGATCTGCGACGACAAGGAAACCGCGTGCATGTTCGAGGATTTCACCGTGCTGGTGGCCGGCGAGGCCAAGGCGTCCGCCGGGGCGGCGGAAGAGGCCAAGGACACCGGGCTCGCCGGCTTCCTGCTGAACGACCCCGCCGGCGCGCTGGCGCTGGCCAAGAAAGAACACAAACTGCTGTTCATAGATTTTTTCGGGCGGTGGTGCCCCCCTTGCCGGGTAATGGAAGACACCGTGCTGACCCAGCCGGCTTTCCTGGAGGCCACCGGGAACATGGTGCGCGTCAGCCTCGACGTGGACCGGCCGGCGGTGCGCGACTGGAAGGCCCGGTTCAAACCCGCCGGCTATCCCACTTACCTTATCGCCGACGCGGAGCTGAACGAGATCGGCCGCTGGAGCGGCAGCGGGAACCTCGCGGCCTTCAGCGCCTGGGTGAAGGAGCAGGAGAAGTGGAAAGACCAGCCTATCGCGAAAGCTAAGGCCGAAGTCTCAAAACTCGACGAGGCCGGGAAGCTCCGCGTGGCCAAAGAATATATGGCCGGAGAGCAGTGGGGGGAAGCCCGCAAGATCCTTGCCGGCGTGAATACCAGGGCCGCGGCCTACCTGGACGCCCAGGCCCTGGTGCATGAAAACGTGTCGACCCACACGGTGAAGATGACGGAACTCTACCTGGGCCTGATCGGCCGTTTCGACGGCAGCGATGGGCAGGACGCCGAGGGCGCGGTGCTGGACTGGATAGCGGCGCTGCAAAAAATAGACCCCGCGGCCGCCAAACCCTATATAGCCGGGCTGGACGCGCTGATCGGGCGCTTGAACGTTTCTAAAGACGCGGCGGCCGAGGGCTACGGCCCCGAGGACGTGCTGTACCAGGCCGCCACGGACATGGAAGACGCGGGGCTGAAGGATTTGGCGACAGATCTTTACGGGCGCGCCGCCAAGGCTTACGGCGGGCTCGCCGCCAAAGCCGCCGGGCCGGAACTGGCCAAGGGGCTGCATATGTCCCAGGCCCGCTGCCTGATGGCCGCCGGGCTCTACGCCGAAGGGGCGGCAGTTTACGGCGGGCTGGCCGGGCAGTTCCCGGCCGAATACGCTTTTCACCGTTCTTACGCCGGCGCGCTGCTGCAGCTGAAGAAATACCCTGAAGCGCTCGAGGAAGCCAAGCTGGCCGCGCGGCTCTCGTACGGCGACATCCATTCCAGCATCGTTATCCTGCAGGCGAAAATAGAGCTGGCGCAGAAGGACAAGGCCGGGGCCGTCAAGCTGCTGAACGACGCCGTAGCCGAAGCCGACGCGGCCAAGGTCTCGTCGCGCGGCCTCAAAGAGTACCTGGAAAAAGTAAAAGCTTCCAACTAAGCCGCATGGACAAGACGGCCTACCTGAGCGTATACGACAAGACGGGCGTGGAGGACCTCGCCCGCGGCCTTAGCGAGCTCGGGTTCGCGCTCTACGCCTCCGGGTCCACCTACAAACTGCTGAAGGAAGCCGGGCTGGAGGCGGAAGACGTCCGTTATACCCCGCCGGTGCCGGCGGGCGTGCTCAAGGCCCTTTCCGGCCGCTTCCCCGCGGTCTCCGAGAACGGCGTGGAACTTCCTTCCTTCTATGTGGTGGCAGCCGACCTTTATCCTGTAGCCGGCTTGATGGAACAGGAGGAATTCGGCGTAGCCGAACTTTCCAATTACCTGGACCAAGCCAATTCAGCCGTGCTCAGGGCCGCGGCCAAAGATTTCGAGAACGTCATCACCCTTTCGAGCCCGGCGGACTACGGGCCGGTGCTGCGCGCGCTGCAGGAGACCGGCGGCCTGGAGCCCGCGATCAAACAACAACTGGCGGCGCGGGCCTGGCAGTACCTGGCCGCCTACGACGCCACCGTGGCCCAGTACCTTTCCGGGCCCGGGAACCTGCTCGACGACGAAGTCGTGCTGAGCCTCAGGAAGGTCACCGACCTCGATTACGGCGAGAACCGCCACCAGAAGGCCGCCTTTTACGCCCTGAGCGGGGCCCGACCCCGCGGCCTTAACGCCGCCAAACTTCTTTGCGGCGGCGGGCTGAACCTTAATCATTACCTCGACCTGGATACCGCCTTCGAGCTGGCGGTGCAGTTCGAAGAGCCGGCCTGCGTCCTCGCTAAACACGCCAGGCCCGCCGCAGTTTGCGCGGCCGGAACGCAGGCCGACTGCCTGCGCGGCGCGCTCCGCGCCGATCCCGCCGGGGCGGTGGGCGGGACGGCCGCCTTCAACAGGCAGGTGGACGCCGCCGCCGCCGGGATCCTTAAGGAAGTTTTCGTGGAGAACGTGGTGGCGCCGGGCTACAGCCCCGAGGCGCTCGCCATCCTCCGCTTGAAGGAAGGGCTGCGCGCGCTGCAGCTGGGCGCGCCGGTGATCTCGCCCCACGAAGTGGAGCTGCATTCGGTGTCCGGCGGGGTGATCATAGAATCCAAGGACAACGCGGTCTTTTCCGGCGAGCCCGTCTGCGCCACCAGGCGCCGGCCCTCGGAAGCCGAACTGCGCTTGTTGAAACTGGCGTGGAAAACCTCTAAGTACGCCAAGACCTATGCGGTAGTGCTCGCGGAGGGCAACTGCACCGCGGCCGTGAGCGCCGGGGAAAGTTCTACCTACGACGCGGTGCGCGGCGCGCTCTGGAAGCTGCGGGACAAACGCTCCATCCTGCCCGGGGCCGGGCCCCTCGTGATGGCCGCCGACGCGGCGCTCCCGCTTAAAACCCTGCAGGCCGCCCTGGCGGGCGGGGTCACCGCCGTCATCCAGCCGGGCGGCTGGCAGGACGACGACGACTGCGCCCGGCTGTGCGACGACAAAGGCGCCGCTATGCTCTTCACCGGCATGCGCCACTTCAGGCACTGACGAGCTTTACCTGAACCTCCCTGCCCAATCTGCGGGCCGCGACGCAAGACTTGATCCGTATTCAGGCAGCCCCCTTAGTTGCGCGCATAATTCACGGCTAAAATGCGCGGCCCTTCAGGATCATTGCTGTAGTAAGGATGCGTCTCTCCTGAAATATAAACAAGGCCCGCTTTTTGCAGGTTGGCCCGTATTTCATCCAATTTAGGCGCCTCTTCGGTGTTTTTCTTGACCCTGATACTGAAGTCCAGAATACGCGGCGTGTCCGCCGGAACCGCCGCTTTGGTAGCGTACAGCACCTTCAGCTTCCAAAGACTTGCGTTCTCCCAATTCTCGTTAATATAGTACGGCTGAACGCTCCCCGCGATGTAGACCAGGCCGGCTTTTTCCAGATTCGCACGTATTTCAGCCATCTGCTGCTGGCCGGCGGCCGAAGTTTTAACGGTCATCTCCATAGATTCCACTATTACCGAAGGTACCAGCTGAACATCACAGTGTTCCGCTTTAGCCTGAACCGCTATTTTTGCGGCGTCGGCTTTAACCTTGGAGGCCGTAAGGGCCTGCAGGTCGGAGAACTCCGCCGCGTATGTCCCGCCCGTTATCGCCAGCATCAGCGCCATTGCCGCCATTCCCGCTTTTGCATTTGTCTTCATATGTTTTCCCTCCTGAATTTATACTCGGCCGCGGTTAACTTCCAGGTATAGTCTACCCAGCAAGAGCGCCTCCGCAAAAGAGCGATAGTCCCGGCTTCTTCCAACATTGTGCCTACGTGCCTTTTTGCATTCTTTTACCGGTCTTTTACAAAAACGGGCCGCTCCGACGGAGCGCCCAGGCGGACGCTCATTCGCATCATCCGCTGAGACGGAGCGGGAAAAGTGAAAGATTGAACTAAGACAGCCGGAAAGGGGGCCGCCATTCAGCAAAGCGAGTTGAATGCGTGCCCGGCGTGCCCGTGACGGTTTTAGAAGCCTTCGAGATGAGCTAAAAATCCCGAATCTTCACCACTTTGCATTCGACGGCAAAGATGGCCGTCTTTTGCTTTTTTTCGGTTACGGCATAGGTCTGCGCCGTTGAGAGGTTGAGCGAGAGCAATGGAAAATACCTGAAGAAATCCGCGGTCTCGGCGCGTAAAATGCCGCGCCTGGAGTAGATCTCCTCTCCCCCTGAAATAAGTTCGTTACGCAGGTCCCTGAGTTTTTTTGCGGACCTGACTACGTTCTGGCGGGGGAATTCTATCATCTCTCCGGCCAGAGGGCATTTGTAGCTCCCGGAGCTTGTTTTTTTTACCAGTTTTGCCGCGGCAAGTCTGTTCAGCGCGGTCTTCACTTCTGAAGCGGCAAGTTTAAGGTTGTTCCCCAGCTTTTCAGGCGTCCATTGGCCCGTGTCGTTGGAAAGAGCCGTCCAGCATAGGAAATTAGCCTTACTGCCGGAGATGGCGTCCATCTGCTCAGGAGTGAGATATGCTTTTTTCCCGGCCAGGGACCTTTCCAGCGCCCTATGCAGCGGAGAGGCAATGGAGGGCTGAGGCGGATCTTTTAGCAGGGGCTTCAGCAGATAAGTGAAAGAGTCCTTCCCCAATTTCTGCTCCAGCCAGGCGGAGATGAGCTGTGAGGCTTCCGCCGTCAGCGGCACCAGCCTTAACCCATGCAGGAGGACCGGCAGATATTTGAACGCCGGCAGGCGCCTGCCGTCCTCCATGGCAAGGTACAGCCGGTAGGAGAATCTGAAAATATCCTTCCCGCCGTTGTTGTTGTAAAAAGCGTAGGCTGTTTTGAACCCGGCCTCTTCCCTGTACTTCCTCAGGATCGCGGAAAAAACAGTATCCATGTGCGTTACCTCAAAACCCCGCCGTCCACCTTCATTAAAGCAAAAAAATGGTTTTGCTGTGTAGGCGTACGGAACATATCCGGTATCGCGATATAGGCTACATTTTTAACGTAAGCCGACGGGGTATCCGGAATGGGACTTGTGCCTCATGTGAAAAAGGAAAGTAACTAATATCATTTAACTGTTATATGAAAAGACAGCGGACGCTGGTGTTGCTCGTGGACGATGATGAAGGGCTTTCGCGCCTTGTGGCGGAGGTTCTGGCCGGGGAAGGTTACGATACGGTATGTTTTTCCGACGCCGCCGGTGCCCTGGAATGGCTGAAAGAGCATAAGCCGGAGCTTATAATCTCGGACATCCGCCTGCCGGGGATCTCCGGAGTTAAGTTTTGCGGTTTACTGAAAGCAGATCTCCGTTTTTCTCATATTCCCGTTCTTATGCTGAGCGCGCTGCGGGAGGAGCGGTATAAGGTCGACGCGTTCAAAGCCGGCGCCGAAGACTACGTGGTGAAACCATTTTCCAGCAGGGAACTGCTGGCCCGCCTGGAAGCCCTGCTGCGCCGGACCTATCACAACGGCGGCTGCAGGCGGGAGTTGGTCTCGGGCGGCCTGGCGCTGGACCTGGACGCCGGGCAGGCGGCCGTGGCCGGGCGTAAACTGGCGCTGCTGCCGAAAGAGTGCGCTTTGCTGACGTTGTTCCTGAAGAAACGCGGGCATGTTCTCTCGTTCTCCACTATACGCGAGTTCGTCTGGGGATTGGAGTCCGTAACTGTCCGGGCTACGATAAAAGTAACGGTCTCAAGGCTTAGGCGCAAGCTCGGGGCTTACGGGACGCGTATCGACGCCGTTCCCGGAGCGGGTTACAGGTGGACGGACAGGTAGCGTGACTTCGGGACGAAAGACACTCCCGTTGTTACCGCCATGTTACCGGTAGGGGCTATACTTTTGCTATACGTGTACCGGGCGAAATAGAGTCAATAGCACCTTTGCTTAAGGAGAAGCCGTTATGAAGACTAAACTGAAATGGCTGGCGATGGCGGTGGTAATAGCGGCGGGCGGTTTCTACGCCCATAGCCTTCGCGTGGTCCCGGCGCATATTCCCGGCGACCTGCGCGACGCGGTGGCCGGCAATGGCGCCATATCCCAGTTCGGCGCGGGCGGGGTGCCTTGGGGCATGCAGGACTACGCCAGCGAGTTCAAGCTCTTCACCGAAGTCGGCCCCTTCACCCCCAAAACCTGGGCCCTCGTGCCGCCGCAGGCCCAAGAGCAGGAGTTGTTGCGGGCCAAGGAACCGGCCGCCAGTCGCCTGGCCTTCATGCAAAAATGGTACGCCGCCGCCATGGCCCCCTGGAACACCCGCGACCTAAAGGGCTTCGATGCCGCCATCAAGGAAAAGAACCTTGAGGCCGCCGAGCTCTGGCTGGGCGGGGAAGCCGCCGCCAAGTTGAGGAAGAAACTTGCCATAGTGCGCTTCGCCGCCAGGACGGCCCCGGGCGGCATTACCGGCAACGATGTGCTCGCCGCCTACCTGACCCAGGACGCCATCAACGATATGCGCGCCATGAAGGCCGTGACGCTCCTTTCCGTCGGACGAGAGCAGGGCAAAAAGGACGCCGCCCCTAAGAGCGCCTCCGTCGCCGCGCTGGATAAGTTCTCCGCCTCCATGCCCGCCGGCGACCCGGCCGCCATGGCCAAGTTCTTCGACGGCTCGAATGTCCGCGGCGGCGTGGCCGTCAATTTCTCCGGCGGCGAAGCGCCTGTTTCCCGTACCGGCGGCGCTGCCGCCGTAACGGCAGCCGTCGGCAAGCCCGTTTCCCAGGCTAAGGCCTCGCCCGCTGCCCCCGTCTCGCAGCAGGCCCCGCAGCCCTCGGCCTCCGCCGCCAAGGTCTCGCCTGTGCCGCCGTTGCCGAGCAATAAAAATGCGCCCTCTCCTGGCGGGGCGGCAGCGGCATGCCGGGAGACGCTGAAACAACATGAAAGTCTGGCGGGCATGTGCGAAAAACATCCCCAAACAGCGGCCTTGCTTGCCGGTTTGTACGAGGCGGTGAAAGAACAGTTCGGGAGCGCTAAAGGATTGGCCCTTGCCGCAATAGGCTTGTTTTCCGGCATGCTGTTGTCCGCAATTTCAGGAGTCGGGCTGATCGCCAAGATCGCCGTTTCGTTGCTGGCCGGCGGTATGATGACGGCGGCTTTAGCCGCCGTTATAAAGGAAGGCTATGGAGCATACAAAGACTACAGGGGAGCGCGGGACGAGGCTTCGCGGTTCAGCGCGTTAAAAAGGCTTGGGCGGCTGAGCGGGACGGTGCTTATCACCGCCGTAATGATAGCGGCAGGCTGGGCCGCAGGGAAGACCGTGACCGGAAAAGCGGCAATATCCAAAACACAGTCCTTTCTGGCCGATGGGGCGAGGAAGCTGGGGTTAGGCGGGGGGCATGTTCCTGCCGGGAGACTCGAAGCGGCCGCGAATTCTTTTCCGGAATCTCCTACTCCGCTCAGGAGCGCTAACGGGGAAACTCTCGTGGGATTGGGTTTCCAAAAAGCAGATCCGGCGGGCCGGGTTCTCGATCAAAAGCTTTTGGACCTAGCAATAGCGCGAGGGGACAGGTTCAGGCTGGTGGCGGGGCCAATAGACAAGATGCGGCCGGGATTATGGCCGGGATCTTATGCGGATTATGAGCTGAAATATCTGCTCCAGAAGGGTTTCACGGTGAGCGCCAATGGGAAGGAGTTGCTCCCGCCGAGCCATTGAGCTGGCATAAGTTTACGTCGAGCCGAACCAAGGCGGGGGCGTAGGGTAGGCTATCTTGGGGACAAATAGAGGAGAACTTATGAACACTAAACTGAAATGGATAGGGTTGGCGGCGGTGGCGATAATAGCGGCGGGCGGTTTCTACGCCCGTAGCCTTCGCGTGGTCCCGGCGCATATCCCCGGCGACCTGCGCGACGCGGTGGCCGGAGAAGCTTTTGACACGTTAAATGAAGGCCGGGACGTCCAGGATATCAACGTGCCGGAACCTAATCGGGAGGCGGCTGAGGCAGTGAAGGTCGTGGGGTCTAAATCCTGCTGGTTCGGCGGCCGTACCGCCTCCGACGGCGGACCGCTGTTTGACGGGATGGCGAAAAGGTCGGCGGCAAACAAGAGCTCCGGCATCAGATTCGGGGACGAGGCCCCTTATGATGTGCTGAAACGGATGTTCGAGGCCGGTACGCAGCCGGGCAAGAAGGATCTGCTGGGTGTGGCAGAAGGGCGGCTGTTCGTTAATAATAATGTATACAAAGCTGTGTTTGTTGGAAGAGAACGGGCGTTGATTCCCGACAGCGGACCGCTGTTCGACGGCAAAAAAAAGCTGGTGGCGGCTAGTTTCAATACGGATCTGGAACCTTCGTCTTTATGCAACAGCTCCGAAGTGGAACAGCTGTTGGACCCAGTAGAGTACGAAGATGGTTCCGCGGCTACCAAGTGGCAGGAGAACGGCTACGACAATGTGACCAAATTCCGTATGAATTCCGGCTATCTGATAGTTCAGATGCCGTATAAATCAGAAGTAAGAGGTTACGCGTACTATTTTACGAAAGTGCCATGCCGTAAGTGAAGATGTTAAATGTCTCCCTCCCGCCGTTGCCGCGGAGCCGGCGGGAGAGGGCTTTTATGCACGGATGGTGTTTGTAATAAAAACCACTTATGAGCGCTATCTCAATTCTTGTTATAGAGGACGACGAAGCCGTCGTTGAATTGCTGTCGGCCGCTTTCCGGGACGCGGGGCACCTAGTCCGGGCGGCAAGGACATTGGCGGAGGGGCGCCGGCTGCTGGAACAGGCCAATACCGACATGATAATAATGGACCGCGGCCTGCCGGACGGGGACGGGCTGAGCCTTTGCCTGACCTTGCGGAAAGATTCCCGCTTCCGCGGCGTCCCGATAATAATGCTTACAGGCAAGGACGCTCCGCCAGACAAGGTGCTGGGGCTGCGTTTCGGGGCCGACGACTACCTGGCTAAGCCGTTCGAAATGGACGAACTTCTGGCCCGCGTGGACGCCATCCTGCGCAGAACGTGCCCCGGCGCCGTTTTTCTGGCCGGGAGGCTCGAGGCCGGCGGGATAGTGCTGGACCTGCCGGGCCGCAGAGTAATGGTCAAAGACGGCGTTATAGACCTTACCGGCAGGGAATACGAACTGCTGCGCGTGCTTATGGAAAAAGCCGGCACCGTGCTGACGCGGGAATTCCTGCTGGGCACGGTCTGGAAGGCCCAGGGAGGGACCGTAGGCAGGAAGACCGTCGACGTAACCGTTATGAACCTGCGCAGGAAACTGGGAGACAAAGGGGCGCTGATAGTGGCGGTGCGCCCCGACGGTTACAAGATGCTCCCGGCGGGGAAGTGAGACGTTTCCAGGCCGGTTGTCCGGCGGAGCGGGCCGCGGAAAAAATGAAGGAGTAACTATGAATATCAAAACATGCGCCGCGGTCCTGATGCTGGCCTGTTCCGGGCAAGTTCGCGCGGCAGGCGGCGCGTTAGAAACCTTAAAGGCCGAAAGCGGCGGTATGAAGGCCGGCGAAGCCGTGATACAGCTCTCCACGGCACCCGTGCGCGTTGATAGCACGATAACGGGAGTGTCCTGGCGGCGGGTGGATTTCCGCGCTGCTAACAAGGCGGCCACGGCCAGGTACGGCTCTTGCGAGCTGACCGACCAGAGCTGGACCACCGACAGCTCGGGGTGCCGCAATTCGGAAGGCAAGTCGCGGTGTTACGCGGAAGTTTCTTTCGGCGGAGCTTCCCTCCGTCTTTACGGAAGCTGTGTTACTTCGCCTTCGGAGTGCCGCGGGGGCGGGGCGGCCGCCGTCGCCAACCCCTGCGATTCCATCGAACTCCTGTCGGGGTCGCTGGCGCACGCCGGTGGAAGCTGCTCGGTGAACGACCAGAGCTGGACCGTGGATTCCTCGGCCTGCGGCAACATGGTCCGCTGCTATGCTGATGTGGATCTGGGCGGCGCCGTAGTGCGGTTCTATGGCGGCTGCGTGGATAATAATTACGCGTACGCCTGCCATGGCGGCAACGCCGGCGCCGTTAATCCGTGTATTTAGGATACCCCGGCGTCAGGTTGTTGAATATTCAGACAGGCAGGGGACGTGACCGCTCCCGGCGCTGAGATAGCGCCGGGAGTTTTTTTGCGGCGCGTGCAGCGCCGGACTCGCCCATGAACGGCCCGGACGGGCCACGGTAAAAAAACGGTTAAAATTCCGCCCGGTTGCGATAGGCAGTATGACAAAAGGCTCCGGGACCAAGAACCCTTCCGGGTATGTTGAGGATGGGCTAAACTATCTCCAGGCAGTAGAAAAATACAACAGTCCGGAGGTAATGTTTATGAGGAATGCTTTGATAGCGGCGATCTTGCTGGGGATAACGGGGGCAGCCGGGGCCGCGGAATTTTCTGACCTGGCGATAAGGGCCAAGGACCTGAAAGGCGCGGCTGAGATAGCCGTACCGTCCGTCCCCAAAGACGTCTCAAAAGCCACGGCGGCGGTATCCAGATCCGGGCCCGAGAGAGCTTCCGCGGCGCAGGGCTATGCGGAGGGGAGCCTGTATCAGTACGATAAGAACACGAAGCAGTACAGCATCCCTCTCGGCGGGAAATGCTCCATTTCGCTCTCCAACTTCAAGAGCTATCTTGATACGGAACATGGCAGCCCTAGGAAGTTGCTCTCCGCCGATTACCGGCTGGCCGGGTTCCCGCGTGAGGCCTCTTCTCACCTGAGCGGCACCGTCACCGGGCTTCCTCCCACTGAATGGCACACTTACTTGGGGATGGATAAATTCTACGAAGGTTTCGGCCTCGCGTCCGGGACACGGGTAGAGTTGGATATAAATACGGCTCCCACTGTAGAGGCCCTGCTGGGGAACCCCATCACGATACGCGAAGCCCGCGTCTACTCGGAAAACTCCGCCAACACTTACTTCGGCGGCAACGGCATGAAATGGGGCTACCTCTGCAAAATTAAATAAGGGGCGGGAGACGCGGCCGTGGTTATGAAGTATACGCGGCCAGCAGACGGAAAAACACGGGCAATAATTGTAGATATCAGGGCGGACGTTGCGGCGGTTCTGCCGTCGGCGGACCGTGCCGCCGCGCGGCGGCTCCGGGTGGAGTAAAAAACGGCCGCGGTAAAACTCGCGGAGTGTTACCGAAATGTAACCGGACTTCTGGTAGACTCTGTTTAGCCTTGATATGCCTGCGTGTGGCGGACTCGAAAAGACGCGCAACCTGATCCATGGCCGTAGTGTTTTAGCGGTTATGCCTTGTGAGCCTGCGTCGAGCCTGGATAGCTGGCCGCCCATGGCGGTATACGCAGTTCGTTTTAGGATTATGTGGTGAGTAAGGAGGCAGTGTTATGAATAAAAAAATAGGGGTACTTGCGATAATGTCAGTAACCGCGGGGGCGTATTTATATATGCGCCCGCATAACGCCATCCCGTCCGATCTGCGGGATGCGGTGTCCGACAGTGCCATTGGCGTCTTAAAGGCAGAGAGGGACGAGCGGGACGTAAAAGTTCCTGAACCCGAGATAAAGCCGTTCTATGTGGAAACCGGCTCCCGGTGGGAGCACGGCAATAAAAGAGATGTGGCTGAGATGTACCTTTCACGCGGCGCCCCCGCAAAGCCGGTTGAGTATCTCACTATTCCTGGAGGGAAGTTTACAATGGGCACCGACAGCGGTGAAGCGTATCTCGGAGATGCCAAGCCGGCCCATGAGGTATCTATTAAGACCTTTAAGCTTGCTAAAACCGCTGTGACGGTGGCGCAGTACGCCGAATGTGTGGCCAAGGGACGTTGCACGGAGCCGGTGAGTTTTGCCCAAGATGATCTTTGTAACTGGGGTGACCCCGGCAGGCAATTCCACCCTGTAAACTGCGTGAACTGGAACCAGGCACAGGCTTATGCCAGGTTCAAGGGCGCGAGGCTTCCCAGCGAGGCTGAATGGGAGTACGCGGCGAGAAGCGGCGGCAGGAACCAGAAATACCCATGGGGCAATAATGATCCTGCCACCGAGTTGGCCATATTCAATACCAGCGGCACCAAACCGGTCTGCTCAAGGCCCTTGGGGAACACCGCGCAGGGGCTGTGCGATATGTCAGGCAACGTAGCGCAGTGGGTGCAGGATAAACACCAGTTTTCTTATAAAGACGCGCCTTCTGACGGCAGTGCGTTCGAGGGCGAGGGGCCTCTCCGTATAGTCCGCGGCGGCTCCTTCTACGACAGTAAAGCCTTTCGACTGCTGGCCGGTATACGCGGCCGCTTCGACCCGGCCGACAATCACATATCCATCGGGTTCCGCATTGCGAGGTAAACGTTGTTGTCACTTGATACTTGAACTCCTGGCCCTTGGGTCTCTTTGCGGAGGGAACGAGCCTGGCGCGGCTTACGCACGCGCCAGGCTCTGTGTGGTCCCCTCAAAAGCCTGAATCGCATCTTCCTGCTGGAAGTCTCCCGTGAAGCCCTGTTCCGCGCCGCCCGTTCTCGCGTAAAACACCCGCTCTTGTGTCACCTGGTGCAATTCCGTACGAACTCCAGGCAAGTTTGACCGCCGGCTAGGCCTGCTGTGAACGGTGTTACGTTCTGGGCGGAGATTCTAACCTATGGTAAAGAGGCAGTAAAATTAGCGGAAAAATCTTAGGGCCCATTTCCTCGAAGAACAGGGACCAAGGATACTGTTGGAACTCCATCCCCCGGTGTAAACTATGAACAGGGATGCAAAGGGCATATCGGAACTTTAAGATTACAGGAGGAAGAGTGTCATGAAAGCAAGCATTAATGCGGTAGCGGCGGTTCTGCTGGCAGTTTCGGGTACGGGTTACGCCGGGGAGTTCTCTTTGGGCGCCGTCAAAGCTGGAGACGTGGCGAAAACCGAGGTGGCGCTTCCGATGCCGTCCGCTGAACTGGCGGTCGGGAAAGCCGCGCAGGGGACGATAAATGACTTCGAGCGCGCCTATCTGGTTAACAGCGACGAGCGCACGGCGGGCCTGGCTTCCCAGCTCCTGCTGGACGACGGCATCATGGACCTGACCCCGGCGCTTTACGCCGGCTATTACGGCGCCGCCGTGGCCAGGATCGCCGCCAAGCCCGACCCGGCCTCCCCGAGCCGGGCCGCTTACGAGACCAGCGTGTCCGCGCTGAAGACGTACGCCAGGGTCTATGATCAGGCGGGCAAAGAGGCCAAGTCAATGGTGGAGATGCGCGCCAGGAGCGCCGCGGCCAAGGACCGGATATATTCCGCGCTGATATCCGCGGGCACTTACGCCGAACTGAGGCGCGAGCTGGCCGCTATTTACGCGGACGTAGTGGACATCGGCGCAGTACAGGGCCGCGCCGGGCTGGCCATGGACGGCATGGAAACCTGCGCGTTCAGCGGTGTCAACGCGGACAAGTGCGAATTCAAGTGTCCCGGCGGAACCACGGTCACCAGGCCGAAGCTGAATTCCTCGCTAGTGCAGAACGGCGGCTGCGCCAAGTTCGTAATGGCGCCGTCCCAGGGCAAGCTCTTCAATCTGCCCGGCTCGTCCCATGACAGCCAGATGACCAAAGTGGAGAATCCCTCTTACGTCTGCCTGTCGGAAGGGGATGAGGGGCATGCCATAGCGCTCAACGGCAGCAGCGTCCGCCTCTGGCAGTTTGCCGGCGGCGACCTGAGGATGGCGATGGAGCTCGGCAATGTAAAGGTAGTGAGCCAGGCTCCGGACGGGAAGCTCAATGTGGCAGGCGACCTGACGCTCTTCGGGAACACCTCCAGGGTCTCCGTGACGATCACCCCCGGCCAGAACGGCGGCAAGCCCTCGATGACCTCTATGAGGGACGGACAGGCGACCCCGCTGGTGAACATACCGTGCTGGGTCAAGCATTAAAACGTAAGGCGTGCCCCTTCAGAATCATTGCTGTAGTAAGTGCGTCAGGCCTTGTCCGGCGACGCTGCGCGCTCCATACGGTAAAGAACAGGTAAAGAAGCAGGGCTTATCCGGGGGCCCATTTCCGGCGGAAACAGGGACTATGGACACTATGAAGCATCCTTTATAGGAGCTAAACTTGAAATATTGGCGGAGTAAAGACATTGCGGTCGTTGTTCGATACAGGATAAGGAGAATTGATCTTATGAAAGTAAACACAAAAATAGTAGTTGCGGTTCTGCTGGCGGTGTCCGGTACGGGCTACGCCGGCGGGTTCGGTTTGGATGGGATCAAGGCGGCGGACGTAAAGAAGGCTTCGTCCGAAGCGGTGGTGCCCGCAGTCAGCGCGGCCGCGGCCGAGGGGCCGGCTGCCAGGGCCGGATACGGTGACTGGAAGCATATAGAGCTTAACTCGGATAACGGCGTTAAGGTCAAGATAGATTACCAGCTCGCGTCCCTGGTGGGGAATATGGTTACGGCCGGTCCCGTATGGCTCAATGTTTATTTCCCTGCCGACGCCCCCGTAGCGGATAGCGCGGGCCGGGTAAAGGTGGTTTTTATAAACTACCGCCCCGGAGACAGCTGGAACGAGCCGGCCTGGGCTTCTACTTATCCGGAGTATCGCGAACTGGATCTGAGCTTGGTCGACTATGACGCGGCCGCCAAGACGGCCAAGGCGACGGCGGAGCTTCCCTTCGGGACCAGGAAGGGCCTTGTCCCCGGCGGTTATCAGGAAGTCGCGGTCGTTATCGACGGGAAATGGCACAAGGATCCCAAGACCGGCGGTAATTTCAGGATCGACATGAGGAATATAAAGAACTACTAGGGCCTTTCCCGTCCGGTTCCAGGAAAGGAATCCCCGGACGTGCGGCGGCGGTATATCTCAGGAGGCGGCGTATTATGAGACGGAAATCATTGGCTGGTGCGTGGATGCTGGGGCTGGCGGCTGCCGTTCTTGCCGGCTGCGGAATAAAGTTCAGCGGCGTTCTCGGGGTCCACGAGCCCATTACGTTCGTGCAGAAAGGCCAGGACTGCGATCAGGCATTCGACTGGTGGAACTGCAAGCCGGAGAAGACCATCGTGCTTGATCCGGGGCAGTTCACCGCCAGGGCCACCCTCGGGCCGGTCAACAACGAGAATATGATCCGTCTCGAGGTTGATAACGCCAGCCCGGCTACTACCATAGAACTTAAATTCGACAAGAACATCCCCCTCGGGGAGCATTTCCGCCTGAACGCCGTCCAGACGGGGCAGAACTTCGACCTGGCCGGTGATATAGCCACCTATATACACCGCGGCCCGGAGGAAGGCGGCATGGAAAGCTGCAGTTATCAGGCGCAGGACATTATCTGCGACAAGGCCGCCGCCGATAAGGGCTTTACCGCGGGTGTTTCCGGGGAGGCCCTGCTGAATGAAATAAGCCTGCTGTCCCCGGCGGGGACGAATGACCTGCGCGCGCCCCATGTGCCTATGCCCGGCCACCCGGAGCACGCCGGCCCCGCGCACGGGCAGCTTCCGCCCAACTGCCATACCGTATGGGCGACCCGTTACGGGGAAAGGTTCGTGCGCTACTATTATGAGACTACGGACCGGGATATTTCGGCCAGGTTCCTGCGCGGGGAGAAGAACCTTGCCGACTACAGCGGGCACGCTTCAGATACGGAGAAAGTCTATACTTTCCAGGGAGAATGCCACGGGCGGTAGCCCCGCACGTAAACTTCCCCCGGAGCGCGGAGACGACGGCGGGGAGAATTTAAGGAGAACTTATGATGAGATTCATAGCGGTATTGATTATAATGCTGTCATCCGGAGCCGCGGCCCTGGCCGGGGGACCGGAGGAGTTAAGGAACTCTTCGGAAGCCGTGTTCAATAGTTTGGGCTCGGAGATGACGGCCGGCCCGGTCCGCGGGTTCTTCGGACACGGCGGCGGCCATCAGCCCGGGTCCTCCTGGGACCATTCCCCTCAGCCTCACCCGCATGCGCCCGCGCCCAGCAGGCCCAAGTGGTTTGAAAGCGGGCGGTTCCTGTCCGCCCAGGCCGCCGCGCTTTCCCTGGAAGCGGCCGTGAAGGGCTTGACCGCCGCCGGCTACCAGGTCTACGAAAGCTTCCAGGACGCCGACCGCTACAGGCTGTATTTCAACGCGCCCGGCGACAGCAATATCTGGGAATACCTCAACATAGCAGCCGAGCCTAAGGGCGGCAGGGAAGCCGCGATGGCGCATATGGCGGCTAAAATGGCCAACAGCGGCTATATAGTCCTGGAAACGAGGCTGGGCGGGGAGAGCTTCACGATAAACTACCTGGACAAGTATGGTACGGCTCCGTACCCCTCGTCCGATCCTTTTGAGAGCTGCGGCGGGGCCAACGACTTCGGGACCTATTATCCCGGCGGAGATTGCGGCGCGTTCGGCTGCTCGCGCCGCGCCAGCGGCTGTAATGTTTACGGCTGCTGGCTCGAGGGCGGCGGCTGCAGCTCCAGGGGCTGTATACGCAGGGTCAGTTCGGACCCGTGCCTGGAATGAGAGTGTCCGGACGTGGGCGTGCGGCCGCGCTTATGCCGCTTCGGAGGAACTTACGGCTCAGCGTCCGGAGCGAAGAGTTAACGGCTTGACGCAAGGAGCTTGACGCGCAGGATTAACGGTAAAGAAACAGTAAAGTTAGCGGAAAAATCGGCGGGTCCATTTCCTCGAAGAACAGGGACCAAGGATACTGTTGGAACTCCATCCCCCGGTGTAAACTATGAACAGGGATACGAAGGGCATATCGGAACTTTAAGATTACAGGAGGAAGATTCCCATGAAACTAGGCATTAACGCGGTCACGGCGATTCTATTGGCGATAAGTGGTACCGGATATGCCGGGACCTTCGAACTTAACGGGCTTAAGGCAGAGGATGTACGCGGAACGGATTCCGAAGTCTCGATGCCCGCAGTCAAAGGTATCCAGCGCGAGGGACTTTCCTTGGGCGGTCTGCCGGGCATGGAAACCTGCGCGTTCAGCGGTGTCAACGCGGACAAGTGCGAATTCAAGTGTCCCGGCGGAACCACGGTCACCAGGCCGAAGCTGAATTCCTCGCTAGCGCAGAACGGCGGTTGCGCCAAGTTCGTAATGGTGCCGTCCCGGGAAAAGCTCTTCAACCTGCCCGGCTCGGCTCGAGACAGCAAGAGGACAAAGGTGGAGAATCCGGCGTACGTCTGCCTGTCGGAAGAGGATGAGGGGCATGCCATAGCGCTCAACGGCAGCAGCGTCCGTCTCTGGCAGTTCGCCGGCGGCGACCTGCGGGAAGCGATGGAACTCGGCAATGTAAAGGTCGTGAGCCGGGTTGGGGGCGACAAGCTTGAAGTGGCGGGCGACCTTACGGTCTTCGGGATCACTTCCAGGGTTTCCGTGACGATCACCCCCGGCCAGAACGGCGGCAAGCCCTCGATGACCTCGATGAGGGACGGACAGGCGACCCCGCTGGCGAACATACCGTGCTGGGTCAAGCATTAAAAAAGTAATAGTTCACCGGCCGGGCGCAGCGACCGCCCGGCCGGTTCCTGAGTACGGAAAGGCGGCATATATACCAAATATCATTCCCCGGCACGGTTCATCTGATAAACTTTACGGCGGGTTGAATCATATGCGTGGCTGCGCTTTCATAGAGACAGAACTGTCTCTATCTGCCACGAGGGGGGCCGTTGCTGTGTACGTAAGCAAACAGGCACGCAGGCATGGGCATATCGCCTCATGTGCGGAGGACGATATTTGCGTTAGAATTATTTTATGAAGGTGATTATCCGGGAAAGTGCGTCGGCCTGGCCGACAGATGAGGAGATCGCAGGACCGCGAGTTGACTTCCGCCTCCCGGCCGTTTGCCTCGGTTTATTGCTGTTGCTTCTCTTGAATCCGTTTCTGCCATGCAAAGCCATTTCCCAGACCGAACTAGGCTCCGAAGGGGATCTGACCGTGCTTGGCACGGGCGGAACTCTCCTTGATCCTAACGCTGAAATAAAAGGATTTACGGTGTTCGGTTCCACCCAGGCCGGCTACTCCGGTGCGGTGGCCGGAGATGGCAATGTGGTGGTGAATGGCGTATTGTCCGTGTCTTCCGGCGCTTATTTTGTGGGTAATTCAACCTTCACCGGCGCGAATAAGATCTTTATCACCGACGGCGCGGCAGGGCAGATATTGATCAAAGACTCCGCCGGGTATCTGCAATGGATCAGCAGCGGCGCCATCGGCGACAACCTGGGTAACCACACGGCCGCGCAGGCGCTGAATTTAAACAACAATCAGATAGAGAATGTTTCTTCCATGACCATAATCGCGCCAGAGACACTGCCGGCATCTCTGTGGGTGTCCACCTCCGCAACAACACCTCACCTCTATGTCTCAACGGCCGGGAATGTCGGCATCGGGACGAGGAGTCCGAAATCAATTCTGCATTTATCAGGTCTAAATCCAATCTTGAGTATCCAACAAACCGCAAGTGCCATCGGAAATGGCGTAATCAGGTGGAGCGGAAGCGATGGAGTTGGTCAGGCTTTTATCGGCTCAAACGTCCTTGTAACAGACTCCGGAAATCTTGAGTTCGGGACCGGAATTGGCACAACGAACATGACCTTGACTTCCTCCGGCAATGTCGGTATCGGGCAAACAGTTCCAGATGGGAAATTAACAGCCCTTTCTGGGATAACGGTTGCCGACGCCGCATACAATGGACAGGGGGCTTCCATTCTTGCCTCCTATTCCGGGGGGGCTGCTATAGATTCATTAGGGAACGGAATTGTATTTGCCCAGCAATACTCAACCTCTGATCCCGCCAGCCAGGTCCGAACCGGAGCTATTTTCGGATATAAAGGCCAGGCAGATGGCAGTTTTGGCGGTGGATTAAGGTTTATGGTTCAGCCAGCCGGCGCCAATCCGATGGTTAACGCCATGACAATAGATAAAGCTGCCAATGTCGGCATCGGCACGGCCAGCCCGCAGGCGAAACTGGACGTCACGGCGTATCAGGGCGGCACATATACGATGTACGTTTCAACAACCGCTACTACCGGACAATACAGCATAGCGGTCAGCTCCGCGGGCGTTACAAACATTAAAAATCTTGCCATCGAGAACCGCACCTCCGACCCGGCGGCGCCGGTTACGGGGCAGATCTGGCTGCGGACAAATTAAAATGCGCCATAAACTTCTGGTCTCGGGGCTTTTGCTCTTTCTCGGCGTTGCAGCCCTTCCTGGTAACGGCAAGGCCGCCGACCTGCTTATACAGGATTTCAGCAGCGGCCTCTGCACGCCCAATAAACTGGGCGGCCCGGCCGGCGACGGCGGCACCATGGCCGCGCTCGGTTGCGGCACAGGCGTGCTTTCCTCCACCTGGAACGCCACCTTCGACTTATGGTACACCCAGCTTACCCCCGGCACCACCGGCTACAACCTTTCAACGTACGACTACCTCTCTTTCGATTTCCGCACCAGCACCCCGGCGATGAATGTGGCGCTGGCCCTTACGCGTGCCAACGGCACCACCGTGGTTAGGACGCTTAATTCCTGGTCGGCCGAAAGCCTGCCTGCGGGGCTTACGCAGATAAAAGTGCCTATCTCAGATTACTTCGCGGTCACCGTGAGCACCGCCGTGCTCGTAATACAGTTCACCTACTTCTACCCGGCAGCCGGCGGCTGGATGGAACTTGGTAATATCTACGCCCGTAAAGAGACGGAACTTAAGGTAATGGGCGTGGACATGAAGAACGCCACTACCATAAGGGTAAATTTCAACGCGCCGGTGGCGGTCAACGGAGCTACGGCCTCCAACTATTCCCTGTCTCCGGCCGTAACCGTGAACACTGCCGCCAGAAGGGATAATAACAGGGTGGTGCAATTGACGCTGGCCTCCGCGCTGGCGCTGAACACCACCTATACCCTTACCGTCAACGGCGTCGGCGGCCTTAACGGGGCCGTGCTGGGGACGCAGAACAAGGGGACTTTTATCGGGTTCAGCAAGCCAGCGGTTTTCATGGATAATTTCAACCGCGACGGGCAGGCCATCCTTGATAACGATATCCCGGCGGGCGGCTGGCCGTCGGGCGGCGTAGACCTGGCTGGCGGCAACTGGTTCGCTATTTCCACTACCACAAAACTGTACGGCAGCGGTTCTATTTATATAAATGACGCCTCCGTTAGCGGGCGCTACGCGAGCCTGCTTTACGACGCGGCGCCGCTGGTCATGAACGAGACGTATTACCGGTTCTATTTTTACGCGCCTCAGCAGTTCTTCAGCGCTGTGGCGAACGGCTACGACCAGAAAATAGCCAGCATAGACGACGCGGACTATTCCAACCCTATTGCGTTCCATCTTACCAAAGTCTCGGGGGCGCCCATGGGATATCTCAGTCTGAATGACCTGGTTTTCAGCGGCAATATCCCGATAGCTCCGGACAGGTGGAACTCTCTGGAATTGTACGTCTCGACTCCCGCCAACCCCTCCTACATCAAGGTCTGGCTGAACGGCAACCGTGTGGCCAATATGTCATATGACTTCAGCGCCGGCAGCGGCTGGCAGCATTCCTACATAGGTCTTGAAAGATGGAGCGACCTCGACCCTCCCAACGCCGTACAGCGCGGCCTGTATTACGATGAAGTCATTGTTTCCAGCAATATATATATTGGCCAAATAGAGAAACCGAACATGGTGTACGCTTCGGCCACGGCCCCGGATACCGTTAAAGTTTATTTCGACCGCGCCGTTTCGCCTAACGAGGCGCAATGGCAGAATACCGCCACCTATTCTTTCTATCCGCCGCTGACGGTGAATTCCGCGGCCATAGAAG
>JAJZPL010000005.1 GCA_021811185.1 bacterium | reverse complement strand
CTGGATCGGGTTCGGCAGTTCCTTAAAAACGGCGGTGAGGCGGCGCAGGTGGGGATAGGACGACGGCTTAAGCTGGTCGCTGCCTTCCTCGAAAAGGATGGGGTCGGAAAAGTTTATGCTGATCTTGTTGGCGGAGATCTCCACCTGCGCTATCTGCTGGATGCCGTGTTTGGAGAACAGCGTGCTGGCGATCTGGGTGTCCTTGCCGAAGGTCTCCTCGAGGCCTTTCATCGAGAACTGGGAGGTGATGTTCTTGGAACTGTAGAAAGCGAACAGGATCATGAAGAAGATCATGAGGTAGCTCATCATGTCGCCGTAGGTGATGGCCCACAGCGCGCCGCGGTTGAGCTCGTTCTCCAGTTCGTCTTCGCGTTCGTAATATCGCATATAGTTAGGCCCTGGCGGGACGCTCCGCGGCGGCGGAGGAACCGTCTATTATCTGGTAGCCGCGCAGGTGCATCTCTATCAGGTGGGGGGTTTTGCCGCCCATGATGTCGATCACGCCCTCGAGAATGAGCTGCAGCACCAGGGTTTCCTCCATGGCGCGGAGGCGGATCTTGTTGGCCACCGGCACGCAGAACATATTGGAAAAGCCGATGCCGAACAGCGCGGAGGTGATGGCCACGGCCATGGAGCGGCCTATCATCGTCGGATCGGAAATATTGCCCAGCGTCTGGATGATGCCGAACAGCGTGCCGATTAGGCCGAACATAGGCGACAGTACGCCCATCGTGCGGTAGAAATTCGAGTTCTCCTGCACGTCGAGGCGGCGGCGGCGGATCTCCTCCTCCAGGATGTTGCGGGTCTCGCGGGACTCGGCGCTGATCATGGCTACGCTGACGGCGCGCTTGAGGAAGCCGCCGGCGAAAGCCGCGTCGATATTGTTGAGCGCCATGATGCCGCCCTGCTTCTGGGCGGTCCCGGCCATGTTCACCAGCATGCGCACGGCCTCGTCGATGGAGGGGGTCCGCGGGGAAGCGAAGATCTCCCCTAAAGACTTAACGCCGGACACGAAGCGCTTCAAAGAGGTGTTCAGTACGGTGGCGGCCAGCGTGCCGCCCAGAACTATGACCAAGCCGTGCGCGTTCAAAAGCTTATCGGCGACGCCGGCGGAAAAAGCGCCCCAGGCTACCACCCCCGCGCCGAGCAGGAACCCTACGATAGTCATCATGTCCATATGCAGATTCTCCAGAAAAACTTTATCCGAACTGTAATCTAATTATACCGGAGCCGTGTTACGGAAATCTTTCATATATATAATATAAAATTGCGCGGCCATTTTAGTTTTTGATACCATTTACGTATTAGTCGAGGCGAAGGCTCCCTGAAATACAGGAGACCCCGCGCCTCCGGATTTCCCGGAAAAATACAGGAGCTTAACTATGGACCATTTGCTTACCGAGCAGCAGACGATGATACGCGACCTGGCGAGGAAGATCGCCCAAGAGAAGATAAAGCCCGTGGCGGCCCATTACGACGAGACCGAGGAGTTCGCCTGGCCCATCATGAAGGTCCTGGCCGAGAGCGACCTGTTCGGCGTGTATATCCCCGAGCAGTACGGCGGCCTGGGCGGCGGCATCATGGACATGTGCCTGGTGACCGAGGAACTTTCCCGCGCCTGCGGCGGCATAGCGCTGGGCTACGCCGGCAGCGGCCTGGGCGCGCTGCCCATCCTGCTGCACGGCTCGGACGAGCAGAAGGCCAAGTACCTGCCCGCCATAGCCGCCGGAAAGCGCCTGGCCGCTTTCTGCATAACCGAGGCCGAGGCCGGCTCGGACGCCGCTTCCATCAAGACCACCGCCCGCAAAGAAGGCGACAAATATATTCTGAACGGCACCAAGCAGTGGATCACCAACGCCGGCGAAGCCGAAATTTACACCGTGATCGCCCTGACCGACAAAACCAAGGGCATCCGCGGCGCGAGCGCCTTCATCGTGGAGAAGGGCACGCAGGGCATGGAGTTCGGCAAGAAAGAGAAGAAAATGGGCATCCGCGCCTCCGCCACGCGCGAGGTGATCTTCAACAACTGCGAGATCCCCGCCGCCAACCTGATCTCCCGCGAGGGGATGGGCTTTATCGTGGCGATGAAGACGCTGGACACCTCCCGCCCCGGCGTGGCGGCCCAGGCTGTGGGCATCGGCCAGGGCGCGCTGGACTGCGCGCTGGACTACTCCCGCACGCGCGTGCAGTTCGGCCAGCCCATCTCCAGCTTCCAGGCCATCCAGCACATGCTGGCGGACATGGGCACACAGATAGAAGCGGCCCGCTCGCTGGCCTACGCGGTGGCCCGCATGGTGGACTCCGGCGCCAAGTCGGTCTCCAAGGAATCGGCGATGGCCAAGCTGTTCGCCAGCGACGTGGCCATGAAAGTGGCCGTGGACGCGGTGCAGATCATGGGCGGCTACGGCTACATGCGCGACTACCCGGCGGAGAAGTACATGCGCGACGCCAAGATCACCCAGATCTACGAAGGCACCAACCAGATCCAGCGCAACGTGATAGCCGCCAACATGATAAAGGAAACGCTGAAGAAGTAAGCCTTCTGGGTCGGGCCAGCCAGGGTAGGGGCCCGTCGGACACGGCGTCGGGACACACCGTGCCCGCGCCTCGTCACTCGGCCTTCGCGCTTACGTAAGCTCAGGCCTCCGTGACGGTCCGCCGAACCCCTACCCTGGCCGTCCCTCAGGCTAATCGGCTTACCCCTTCAGCTAATTAGGGTAAAAAGAAAAATGAATATAATCGTCTGCATTAAACAAGTTCCAAACACCACCGACGTTAGAATTGATCCCGTGACCAATACGCTTATCCGCGACGGCGTTGAAAGCGTGATTAACCCTTTCGACACTTACGCGATCGAAGAAGCGGTCCGCATTAAGGAACGGTGCGGCGGCAAGGTGACCGTAGTAACCATGGGCCCGCCCCAGGCTGAAGCCATACTTAAAGAGGCCATCGGCCTCGGCTGCGACGAAGGCGTACTGGTGAGCGACCGCAAGTTCGCCGGCTCCGACACCTGGGCGACAAGCTACACGCTGGCCGCCGCAATTGAAAAAATAGGGAATTTCGATGTGATCCTCTGCGGCAAGCAGGCCTCCGACGGCGACACCGCCCAGGTAGGCCCCGGCATCTCCGCCCACCTGGATATTCCCCAGGTGACCTATGTTAAAAAAATCGTTTCCATTTCCGCCGAAGGCGCCAAAGTGGAACGCATGACCGAAGAAGGCTACGACGTGGTCGAAACCCCGCTGCCCTGCCTCTTCACCGTAGTAAAAGAGATAAACAGTCCCCGCATGCCGTCGCTCAAAGGCATGATGCGCGCCAAGTCGGCGAAGATCACCAAGTGGACCGCCGCGGACATCGAAGCGGATCCCGCCGCGCTGGGCCTGGACGGCTCGCCCACCCGGGTAGTGAAGATCTTCACCCCCGAAGCCAGGAAAGGCGGGGAAATACTTTCCGGGTCACCGGAGCAGGTCTCGAAAGAGCTTGCGGAACTTCTCAAGGACGTGGCGATATAATGGCCTCCATAACCATCCTCCTCGACAAATGCACCGGCTGCACCATGTGCGTCAAAACCTGCCCGTTTGGCGCCATCCACATGACCGACAGGAGAGCGGTCATCGACATGGCCAAGTGCACGCTGTGCGGCTCCTGCGTGGCCGCCTGCCGCTTCAGCGCCATTGAACTTAAGAAGAGCGAAGGACCCGCCAGGGACTTCTCGGCGCACAAGGACGTGTGGGTTTTCTGCGAACAGAAGAAGGGCGTGGTCCAGACCATCTCCTTCGAACTGCTGGGCGAGGGGAAGAAACTGGCGGCCAAGCTGGGCGTAAAACTCTGCGCGGTAGCGCTCGGCAGCGGCATAGACGGCCTTGCCGCTACGCTTTCCGAACGCGGCGCGGACAAGGTCTACCTGGTAGACCACCCGGCGCTGAAAGACTACCAGGACGACCCCTACACCGAAGTGCTGGTAAAGCTGGTGGAAGAATATAAGCCGGAGATCATACTCTGCGGCGCTACTACTATCGGCCGAAGCCTCGGCTCGCGCGTGGCCATCAAGGTGAACTCCGGCCTCACCGCCGACTGCACAGGCCTCGACATCGACGAGAAAGAGCGCCAGCTGCTGCAGACCCGTCCGGCTTTCGGCGGCAACATCATGGCCACCATCGTGACCCCGAACCACCGACCCCAGATGGCCACCGTGCGGCACAAGGTCATGAAGGAAGCGGGGATCTACAAGGACAACAAGGCCGAGGTGGTGAAGAAGACCTACCCCGAGGAAACTTTCAAGTCGCGCACGCGGCTGATCGAGATGGTGGAAGAGATAGGCGAGACCGTGAACCTCTCCGAGGCCGACATCATCGTGGCCGGCGGGCGCGGCATGGGCAGCAAGGAAGGCTTCGCCCTGGTAGGCGAACTCGCCAAGGTGCTCGGCGGCGCGGTAGGCGCCACCCGCAGCGCGGTGGACGCTGAGTGGATCCCTTACTCGCACCAGGTGGGCCAGACCGGCAAGACGGTGTGCCCAAAGCTCTACATCGCCTGCGGCATTTCAGGCCAGATCCAGCACTTGATAGGCATGCAGTCCTCCAAGGTGATCGTGGCCATAAACAAGGACCCCGACGCGCAGATCTTCAAGGCGGCCACCTACGGCATAGTGGGCGACGTAGCCGAGATCCTGCCCGCCCTGACGCGCGAGTTCAAACGCGTACTGAACAAGTAACTTAGGGCCGGCGGTCCGGCTAAGGATACGGATATGACAAAAACTTTCAAACCGCTCACCAGCCTGCCCGAGTGGCGCACCCTGGAGGCGCATTACCGCAAGGTGGACGGGATGCAGCTGCGCAAGCTGTTCGCCGAGGACCCAAAGCGCGGCGAACGCCTGGCCGTGCCCGCGGTAGGGATGTATTTCGACTACTCCAAGCACAAGATCACCGACGAGACCGTCCGGCTGCTGGTGAAACTCGCCGAAGCCGCCGGCCTGCGGGCGTCCGCGGAAGCCATGTTCCGCGGCGAGAAGATCAACACCACGGAAAAGCGGGCGGTGCTGCACACGGCGCTGCGCGCGGCCAAAGGCGCCACCATCATGGTGGACGGCGAGAACGTGGTGCCCGCCGTGCACGCGGTGCTGGACAAGATGGCCTTGCTCGCCAATAAGGTTCGCGACGGCAAATGGATAGGCCATACCGGCAAACCCATCAAGAACATCGTCAACATCGGCATAGGCGGCTCGGACCTGGGCCCGGTGATGGCCTACGAGGCCCTGCGGCATTACAGCCACCGCGGGCTCACCTTCCGCTTCGTCTCCAACGTCGACGGCTCGGACTTCGCCGAGGCGGTGCAGGACCTGAACCCGAAGGAGACCCTTTTCATAGTGGCGTCCAAGACCTTCACCACACAGGAGACCATGACCAACGCCAACACGGCGAAGGAGTGGGCGCTGCGCATCCTGAAGGACCCCGAAGCCATCGCCAAGCATTTCGTGGCCGTGTCCACCAACGCCGACGCGGTGGCCAAGTTCGGAATCGACACCGCCAACATGTTCGGGTTCTGGGACTGGGTGGGCGGGCGCTATTCCATGTGCTCGGCCATCGGCCTTTCGACTATGATCGCCATCGGCCCGGAAAATTTCCAGGAGATGCTCAAAGGTTTCCGCGCGATGGACGAACACTTCCGCACGGCGCCGTTCGAGAAGAACCTCCCAGTGCTGATGGGCCTGCTGGGCCTGTGGTACAACAACTTCTTCGGCGCGCAGACCATAGCCGTGCTGCCCTACTGCCAGTTCCTCAAGCGCTTCCCGGCCTACCTGCAGCAGCTCACGATGGAGAGCAACGGCAAGCGCGTTACCATCGACGGCACGGCCATCAACTACCAGACCGGCCCCATCTACTGGGGGGAACCCGGCACCAACGGCCAGCATTCCTTCTACCAGCTGATCCACCAGGGCACCAAGCTGATCCCGTGCGACTTCATAGCCTTCTCAAAGCCGCTGGACCGGCTGGGGCGCCACCACGACCTGCTGATGGCCAACGTGTTCGCCCAGGCCGAGGCGCTGGCCTTCGGCAAGGCCGAACAGGAACTCCGCAAGGAAGGAGTGTCGGACGAGCTGGTGCCGCACAAGACCTTCAAGGGCAACCGCCCGTCGACCACCATCCTGATGGACGAGCTGACCCCGGCCGCGCTGGGGAAGCTCGTGGCACTGTACGAGCACTCCGTGTTCACGCAGGGCGCCATCTGGCGCGTGAACCCCTTCGACCAGTGGGGGGTGGAACTCGGGAAAGTGCTCGCCGGCAAGATAGCCCCCGAGCTGGAAGCCAAGACCGAGCCGGAACTGGCCCACGACAGCTCCACCAACGCCCTGATCCGCCGCTACCGCAAGAACCGCGCGTAAAGGCCGCAGACCAAATAAAAAACCCGGGCACTCGCCCGGGTTTTTATTTGCCTGAATAGATCAGGGCAGCTTTACTATGCCTTCTTTCTGGCGCACGGACACATCCTTCATGGCGCGGCGGATGTAGAACTCCGCGCTGGCGCGGAGCTCGGCTTCGGTGAGCTTTACGGCGGCCACGCCCTGTTCGATGGCCTTGAGGCCCACGGCCACGGCTTCCTCTATGAACACCTGCGGCTCATCCATGTGGGGGAGCAAATAATCCTCGCCCATCTTGCCGGACTTCACCGCGTAGCCGGCCAGCGCTTCGGCGGCCGCTATGCACATCTCGTCGGTGATGGTGCTGGCGCGCACGTCCAGCACGCCGCGGAAGATGCCGGGGAAGCCCAGCGAATTGTTAACCTGGTTGGCGAAATCCGAGCGGCCGGTGGCCACCACGCGCGCGCCGGCTTCTTTGGCGTCCCAAGGCCAGATCTCGGGGATCGGATTGGCGGTAGCGAACACTATGGCGTCCTTCGCCATCTTCGCCACCCACTCCTTCTTTATCGTATCCGGCCCGGGCGTGGAGGCGCAACTGAGCACGTCCGCACCAACAAGAGCTTCCGCTATGCCGCCTTTAAGCTGCCCGGCGTTGGTTATCTGCGCCATGTGCATTTTTTCATGGTGTCCGGCCAGATCGGTCCGGCCTTTATGCAGGGTGCCCTTGGAATCCACGTAAATAAGGTTGCCCGGCTTGGCGCCGTAGGCCATGTAAAGACTGCCGATGCGGATATTGGCCGCGCCGGCGCCCACCAGCACTATCTTCACGTCCTGGATCTTCTTGCCCGCTATCTTCAGCGCGTTTATCAGGCCGGCCAGGCAGACCGTGGCCGTGCCCTGCTGGTCGTCGTGCCACACCGGGATGCGGCAGCGTTTTTTAAGTTCTTCCAGGATATAGAAGCATTTGGGCTGGGAAAGGTCTTCCAGATTGATGCCGCCGAAGGAAGGCTGCAGGTACAGCACGGTCTTTATGATCTCGTCAGGGTCCTTGGTGTCCAGGCAGATGGGGAAAGCGTCCACGCCGCCCAGGTACTTGAACAGCAGGCCCTTGCCCTCCATCACCGGCAGGCCGGCCTCGGGGCCGATGTCGCCCAGGCCCAGCACGCGGGTACCGTCCGAAACCACGGCCACCATGTTGCCCTTATTGGTATGCTCATAGACCTTCTCCGGGTGCGCCTGGATGTCCAGGCAGACCGCGGCCACCCCGGGGGTGTACCAAATGGCGAAATCGTCTATATTGCGGATGCAGCACTTGGGGGAAACCTCCACTTTACCCTTGTAGAAAGGGTGCAGCCGCATGGCTTCTTCGGCCGGCTTATTCGCCTTCTTAAGAAGCTCTTCCTTGGAAACTTCGGGGGTGGGCATCGGGGTCCTTTTACCTATGAGATCCGGGCGTGTTGCTGAAAGAATTATAGGAAACAAAATTTGTCTTTACAACGACTTTTTTGTATACTTTTCTAGGTCACCCGAAGACTTCGGTCCCCGGTGATGAAACCGGCCCGCCATAGATTTACGGCACCGTAGCTCAGTGGTTAGAGCGGGCGTTTCATAAGCGCTAGGTCAGAGGTTCAATCCCTCTCGGTGCCATAGATTTGTACGAGGCCCTGCCCCGCCACAAAGATCAACGGGGCAGGGCCTGATATTTTGCAGTACACACCCCGCGCTTGCGGGGCGAGCGTTCGAGGGGTGCGTAAAGAGGGGAACATCATGGCAGACGTTTATCTTACCAAAGACGGTTTCGAAAAATTGCAGGCTGAGCTCACCGAGCTCAAACGCCAGAAGAACGAGCTTTCCGTTGAGATCAACGAAGCCCGCGAACAGGGCGACCTCAAAGAGAACGCCGGCTACATCTACGGCAAGCAGAAGCAGAGCCAGCTCATGTCCCGAATCAGCGAACTGGAGCTGCGCCTGCGTTCCGCCAAGATCGTGGACAACATGGCCGTGAACAAGGACCAGGTAAGCCTGGGCGCCACGGTCACCATGCGCGACGAGAACTCCGGCAACACGCTGGTCTACACCCTTTCGAGCGCGGACGAAGCCGACCCCTCGGCCGGCAAGATCTCGGTCAGTTCCCCGCTGGCCCAGGGCCTGCTCGGCTCCGCCCAGGGAACCTCGGTTAAAGTGCGCCTGCCAAGCGGCGAAAAACACCTGGCCATCCTGAAAGTTGAGTATAAATAATTTTTATTGTTATAATTAAAATCAGGGCGGCAGGGGCGTTCTTAAAACCCTTTTTTTCACGCAGGAACTCAGGAGACTAAAATGGCATTCTGGGGAAACAAGCAGGAAGGCGAAAGCGCGGAACCGGGCCAGCAGGCTCCCGTGCAGGTGAACGGCAGTCTAGAAGAAGGCTATAACGAGATCGTAAAAGCCAAAGGCAGGGCCCCCGGCATAGACTTGGCCATAAGACTCAGCGACATGATCCTGGAACACGCCGTAAAAGAGCGCGCCAGCGACGTGCACATAGAATCCCAGGGCGCCAACCTCCGCGTCCGCTTCCGCGTGGACGGCATCCTCCAGGACATGCTCAGCTCCCCCAAGAACGCCGACATCCCTTTAACCCAGCGCATCCGCGTGCTGGCCGGTTTCGACCCCGAGCCGCCCACGTCCTTCCGCAACGAGGAAGGCCGCTTCCAGAAGATGCTCGCCGGCCGCCCCATCCAGGTACGCGTTTCCTCTTTTCCTACCGTCAACGGCGAGAAACTGGTGCTGCGCGTGCTGGACCGGCAGCAGCTGGGCCTGGACCTGGACCAGATAGGCCTGGACCAGGACGCCCTGACCATCATAAAGAAGCTGATCCGCAACCCTTACGGCATTTTCTTCATCACCGGCTCCACCGGCTCCGGCAAGACCACGTCCATGTACGCGATGCTGAAGAACATCAACACGCCGATGATAAACATCATCACGCTGGAAGACCCGGTAGAATACCGGCTCGAGGGCATAAACCAGGCCCAGATCAGCGCGAAAACCGGCTTTACCTGGGCGGAAGGCCTGCGCACCATCCTGCGCCAGGACCCCGACGTTATCATGGTGGGCGAGATCCGCGACTACGACACGGCCGAAATAAGCCTGCGCGCCGCGCTCACCGGCCACCTCCTCTTCACAACCATCCACACCATCAACTCCGCCAGCATCATCGAGCGCCTGTTCGAGATGGGCGTAGCGCCCTTCCTGATAAGCTCCTCCATGCTGGGCGCGGTCAGCCAGCGCCTGGTGCGCAAGGTCTGTCCCAAATGCGCCCAAGGCGCCGCCGCCCCGTCGGAACCGGTGGTGAACGAATTCATAAAGAACATGGACCCCGAGGAGGGCCGCATAGTTAAGGAGCTCATCCTCAAGCCCGGCGCCAACTACAAAGTGGAGAAGGGTTGCCCAGAATGCCGCAACACCGGCTACATGGGCCGCACCGGCATCTTCGAGCTGATGCTGATGAACGAGGAGATCCGCAAGCAGATCCTCGACCACGCGCCCACCGACGCCATCAAGCGCACCGCCATCAAGACCGGCAAGATGCGCACGCTGCTGATGGACGGCATCCTCAAGGCCCGCGCGGGTTCCACCACGCTCTCCGAGATCATCCGCGTCACCGCGACGATGGTCTAGGCTTAAAAGATGTGACAAGCCCGGCCATCCTTTCCACGGAGGCCGGGCTTATTTTTTAAACATGAAACCCATCATTATAAAATTCGGCGGCAGTTCGCTGGCGGACCCGGTGAAGATACGGCGGGCGGCGGTCATGGTTCTGGCGAGCCGGCGCCGCGGCTTCGCGCCGGTGGCGGTGGTTTCGGCCCCGGCCGACTCCACTGACGATCTTCTTAAGCTGGCGGCCCTCACCGGGGGAGCCTCGGTACAGGCGCGAGAGAAGGACGCCCTGATGGCCGCCGGCGAGCAGTTCAGCGCCGCGCTGATGGCCATGGCGATAAACGCCGAGGGCGGCCGTGCGGTCTCTCTGACCGGTTTCCAGGCCGGCATCCGCACCGACGATAATTTTTCGGCCGCGGAAGTTAGGGGCGTTGACGCCCGCCGCCTGAAAAAGGAATTGGCCGCCGGCAACATCCCGGTAGTAGCCGGCTTCCAGGGCATCTCCCGAGGGGGGGACATTACCACCCTTGGCCGCGGCGGCTCGGACCTTACCGCCGTGGTGCTGGCCCGCGCCCTGGGCTGCGCCCCCTGCGAGTTCCGCACCGACGTAAAAGGCATCTACACCGCCCACCCGGCCATAGTGCCGCAGGCCCGCAAGATCAGGGAACTCTCCTACGGCGAGGTTATAGCCCTGGCCGGATCCGGGGCGGAAGTGCGGCAGCTCCGGGCCATAAAATACGCCGCCAGGTACGCCATCCCCCTGCACCTGCGCTCCTCTTTCCACTCCGAAACCGGCACGCTGGTCACAGCCCGCCCTGGAACTCCTCGCATCGCCTGTCTCTCGTCGAAGAAAGAGGGGGAAGATACGCTGGTCTCGGCCATAGGCCGGGGACTGGGAAGTTCCCACGTCGAGAAAGTTATCAGGGCCGCCGCCGGCACCCGCATAATGGCCGGGATCGTCACAACCTCGACCGATACCATCTCCCTGCTGGTCCAGGCCGATAAAGCCGACTCCCTGCTAAAGGCTTTGCACGCCGCTTTCTTCCGCCCTTATTGACTGGAACCGGTTAATGCTATAGAATTTCCTTAATATGGCAAAACTCATACGCGCCGTCTTCGGGCTTTTCTGGCTGATAGCCACCGGTTTCGTAGGCTTCCTGGCCTACATAGTGCTTCAGACGGAAGGGAACCCGCAGGTGCTCTGGGCCTGGCTGGTAATGTGCGCTTTCACTTTCCTTTCGGTCACTTTCCTTGCCTACGTAATAATCTTCGGCGGCGATCACAAAGACGACGCGCCGCACCACCACAAACACTTAAGCGGCTCCGAAGAATAAGGCCGCGACAAAATGTCTTTCGACCTGGCCATCCTCGGCGGAAAAGTCGTGAGCGGGAAACGTTCTTTTCCCGCCGACGTCCTCGTACGCAATGGCAGAATAGCCTCGGTACTGCCTTCTTCAAAGAAGACCGCTAAGGCCGGCCGCGTAATAGACGCGCGCGGCCTGCTTGTGCTGCCCGGCATCATAGACGCGCACGCGCACTTCAAGCTGAAGATGGGCCCTGGGAAATATACCGCAGACGATTTTACGACAGGCTCGGCGGCGGCGGCCTGCGGCGGCGTTACCACCTTCATAGATTACACCGGCCAGGGGCCGGGCGAAAGCCCGCTCTACGGCCTTAAAGCCAGGATCAAGGAAGCCGCCGGGCGGACCTATACGGATTTTTCGTTCCACTGCATGCTGACCGGTTGGAACAGGATGAAGAACCCCGCCGCGGCCATGGCCGGCGCCATCAAGGCCGGCGCGCCTACTTTCAAGATGTTCACCGCCTACGGCGCGCGCGGGCTTAAGGCCGCCGACGCCGAGATCTTCCAGGCGCTGGAGGCGGCCCGCCGCCTGGGCGCGCTGATCTGCGTGCACGCCGAGAACGGCGACATCATCGACCTGCTGACTGAAAGATACGCCGTACTTAAGAATATCCAGGCCCTGCCGCTTTCGCGCCCGCCTTTCACCGAGACCGAACCTGTGGGCCGGCTGGCCGTTTTTGCCGCCTCTACGGACGCGCCTATCTACTTCGTGCACCTTTCCACCGCCGGCGCGGCGGAGATAGTGGGCCGCGCCAGGGCGGCGGGGCTTAAGGTGCTGGGCGAAACCTGCCCGCAGTACCTGGCGCTGGACGAGAGCAAGTTCAAAGGCCGCGACGGTTACATGTATTCCTGCTGCCCGCCTATCAGGACCAAAGAGGACAACCGCGGGCTTTGGAAGACTGTTGCTGAGGGCTCGCTGCAGGTGATAGCTACGGACAACTGTTCTTTTACGCGGGCGCAGAAGAACGTGTGGAAGGGGGATATCCGCAAGCTTCCGATGGGCATGCCGGGCGCGCAGACGCTGCTGGCGGCGGCCTATACCTACGGCGTTAAAGCCGGCAAGATCTCCGTCGAGAAGCTGGTTGAAATGCTGTGTGAGAACCCGGCCCGCATCATGGGCCTTTCCGGCAGCAAAGGCTTCATCCGCCCCGGCGCCGACGCCGACTTCGCGCTGATAAACCCGTCGGTCTCCACAAAAGTGGACTACCGCAAGCTCCAGCACAACACCGATTTCTCCCCGTACCAGGACGCCAGACTCACCGGCTTCCCCAAGTACACAATCCTGCGCGGCTCCGTCATCGCCGAATCCGGCGAGCTAACTTCCCCAAAACAGTTCGGCGGCCGCTTCCAACGCCGCACGAAGCCCCAAATCATATAAGCAACTAACCGCTAGATGCCCAGTCGGGAACGTCCAGGGGGACCGGAACGCAAAACGCGCTCGGGCACACCGTGCCCTCGCTCGACATTCGGCCCTCGCGCTATGCAAGCTCGGGCCTCACGACGGTTTTGCTAACCCGGTCCCCCTGTCCGTCCCTCCAAATCAGCAACACCAGTTACGATACTGCCTATTTACCCACACAAAAGAAAACCACCGGGATTCTCCGGTGGTGATTTAATGCACTAAGCGCACTATCCTCGTTATGCAAAAAGTTTCTTATAACGTAACCAACCGAACCCCATTCCTATCGGTGTAGCCCACCACAAAGGGAACCATAATGAAAAAAGTGCAATAAATTGAGCGCTTTCACCCGCCATCCCGCTAAAGCCGGCAGTATGCCACCGAACATATATGTATCCAATTCCACAACTAATGGGGAGAAGCATTAAGTATGTGAGAATTACCCAACGCCCATAGAACCAGACAGGTGAAATCGATCCAGGTATACGGCATAGAAAGAAAGGGGATAATTTGAAAAGGGTGAATGCTATTAGTGCCGAAAATATCAAAGCCGCAATAGCTTCAAAGAAATAAACTATTGGTTGTTCTCCCAATGATTCAAACGCAAAACCGAACAGCCAAAATAGCCCTGCCGCAAGAGAAATTGCAAACACTATTCTGGGTACTTTCGCCACATCCCCTCCAAACTGCAACGTTGCTAAAAATATATTAGCAAATGGGTGGGCTAATCGGATGTGTCTTAGTTGGATGGGAGCAATAATTATTAGGAAAGGAGCGTTAAGCTCATACGCTGAGACGGAGGGGGCGGACGGGGGGACCGGGTTAGCAAAACCGTCGTGAGGCCCGAGCTTGCATAGCGCGAGGGCCGAATGTCGAGCGAGGCCACGGTGTGGCCGAAGCGTGTTTTGCGATCCGGTCCCCCTGGACGCCCCCGACTGGGCATCTCGCGGACCTATAAGCCAACGGGATGCAGTTATTTCTTGAAGAACTTGCGGGCGGTGAGGATGTCGGCGTTGATGTGGGCGACGAGGGATTCGCGGGAGTTGAATTTGCGTTCGGGGCGGAGGTGTTTGAGGAAGGTCACTTCCACCTTTTGGCCGTAGATCATGCGGGAGAAGTCCAGGATATGGGCTTCCAGGATGACGCGGCCGCCCAGGGTGTTCACCGTCGGGCGGCGGCCCACGCTGAGCACAGCGTTGAAAGACTCATGCCCAACCTTAACCTTGGCCGCGAAGATGCCGGGAGGAAGGATCTTGGACGGGTGCACGCCCACGTTAGCCGTAGGGAAACCGAGCTGCCGGCCCAGCCCCGCGCCCTTGATCACCGGGCCGCTGGCGGTATAGGCCCAGCCCAGGCAGCGGTTAGCCTCTTCCACCGCGCCCTCGCGCAGGTGCGAGCGGATAAGGCTGGAAGAGATCCTGTGGCCGCCGCGCTTAGCGAAAGCCACAGCCTTAAAAGCAATGCCCGCTTTAGCGCTGGCCTCGCGCAGGAATTCCAGGTGACCTTCCCGCCCCCTGCCCACCGCAAAATCAGGCCCCACGCAAAGCCCGCCAGCCTTGAACTTCCCCAGCACCAGCCCCGAGAAGAAAGCGTCCGCGTGCATGGAAGAAAGAGCCTTATCGAAGGCCAGCGAGTCCACTCCGTCGGGACGCAGGCCGCAAATGAGCTTTTCGCGCTCCTCGGGCAGCGTGATCAGGCAATTCTCGGTCTCGCCCGAGAAGAAGAATTTAGGAGGAAAGGAAAAATAAACTATCCGGCTCTTCATCCCGCGCCGCAGGGCCTCCCGCATGGCGGTCCTGATGATCTTGCGGTGCCCCAGGTGGACACCGTCGAAAGTGCCGATAGCGAGGTAATTAAGCACGGGCGCCCTCCGCGGGAACAGGCACAAGGCGCGCCAGAGCGGCCTCGGGGGTCATAGCGGCCAACTGCTCCGCCGTAATAGCGTCCTTAACGTTCCAGGTACCGATGCTCAGGCGTCGCAGAGCCGTAAGGTGCGCGCGCGAGCCCATGAAGCGGCCCATTTCGCAGGCGATCGAGCGTATATAAGTGCCGCCGGTACATTCTATCTCGAAATCGAGGGAAGGCGCCTTAACGCTCCAAGAGAGCCATTTCACGTCCACGTCCCGCTTCACCACCGGCATCTCCACGTTATGCCGGGCCAGCTTGTACATATGCTTGCCGCCCAGCCGCACCGCCGAATAGGGCGGCACCGTCTGCGTGATCTTCCCGCTGAAAGCTTCAACGGCTTTTCTCACCGATTCCTGGTCGAGCGCGGGCGGGGGGGCGGTCTCCACCACCTTGCCCTCGGCGTCCCAGGTGTCGGTTTCGGAACCAAAAAGGATGGAGCCGCCATAGACCTTGGCGGAGCCCTGCATGGCGGACTGGGAGGAAGTGGCGGAGCCGACCAGCATGATCAGCAGCCCGGTGGCCATAGGGTCCAGCGTGCCGCAGTGGCCGATCCGGCGGAAATGGAGCTTCCGGCGGAGCAGGTCCACCGCGTCGTGCGAGGTTATGCCTTTAGGCTTGTCCAGCAGGAAAAGGCCTGAAGGCGGAACAGCCGGGGGGAGCATTACGCGAGCAGGCGGGTAAGCACGCCCAGCACCTTGGTGCGCGCCGCTTCCAGCCCGCCCTTTATGCGGCAGCCGGAGGCGTTGCGGTGCCCGCCGCCGCCGAAGGCCTTGGCCACCAGGCTCACGTCGAGATGGCCGCGGGAACGGAAGGTAACGCTGACGCGCTCGGCTTCCTCGCGAAACATCACGGCCGCTTTAACGCCGGGAGGCATCATGCCGTAATTGATCACGTTCTCGCTGTGCTCGGAGCGCGCGTCGAAATCGGAAAAATCTTTTTCCGTAAGGGTCATCACGGCCAGCTTGCCGCCGGCCTTCAGTTCCAGGCTCTCCATGGCCCGGCCCAGCACCTTCAGGCCTTCGCAGGCCTTGGTGGCGTAAAGCAGGTCGTTCACGCGGGAGAACTTGAAGCCGGTCTCGAGCAGGCGGGAAGCCACTTCCAGCGTGCGGGGACTGGTGGCGGGGAAATGGAAACGGCCGGTGTCGGTGACGATACCCGTATAAAGGCAGGAGGCCTCGCTCCGGCTGATGATCACGTTCATGTTGTAGAGCAGGCGGTAGACGATCTCGGCGGTGGAGGAGGAATGCGGCTCCACGATGTTGATGTCGCCGTAGAATTCGGAAGTCTTGTGGTGGTCGATGTTCACGACCTTGGCGCACCGTTTCAGCACGGGTTCCAGGTTGCCGCCGCGCGCGGGGTTGGAACACTCCAGCAGGATGGCGGCGTCGAACTTGCCCGTAGGCGGCCGGGAATGGATGCCGGACGCGCCGGGCAGGAACTTCAGGTTCTCCGGCACCGGGTCCTGGGAGAAAAGCCTGGCTTTCTTGCCCAGGCGCTTCAAGACCGAGGCGATGGCCAGCATGGAGCCGATGGTGTCGCCGTCCGGGTTAAGGTGCCCGGCCAGGAAGAAGGTTTCAGAATTTACTATCAGGTCCTCGAGACGCTTGAACTCGGTCTCAAGATCGAGGGTTCTCATCTGTTTTATCATGTTCGGAACGTATTTTGCTGAAAATATCCTCAATATGCGCGGCCTGCTCAGGGGTGTCGTCGAACTTGAACAGTATCTCCGGCACGGTCCTGAGCCGCAGCTTCTTGAACAGCACGGTGCGGATCTCGCGGACGTTGGCGTTCAGGATCCTTTCCTTGCGCGCGCGGTCGTCGGCGGTGCCCAGCACCGAGTAGAAGACGTGGAGGGTCTTACCGTCCTTGGACAGGTCCGCGCCCGTGAGCGTGAGGATACCATTGGCGTTGATGCCGTTGATATTCCTCAGCTCCAGGTTGATCTGCTGGAGGAAAAGTTCCTTCAGCCTCTCGTTGCGTTTTACTGCCATAAGGTCAGGCGCCCGGCGCCGCCAGGCGCCGTATCCGCTCCTCTTTGGTAATAGCCTCGACCACGTCGCCTACGCGGAAGTCCTTGAAGCCGTCGAGAAGAATACCGCACTCTATGCCCTTCTCCACGTCCTTCACGTCGTCCTTGAAGCGCTTGAGGCCGCTGATCTTGCCGGTGCCGACGGCTTCTTTGCCGCGCATCAGGCGTACCACCTGGTTGCGGGTAAGTTTGCCTTCGCGCACCAGCGAGCCGGCCACCTTGCCGGAGCTGAGGTCGAAGATCTGCTGTATCTCGGCGCGGCCGGTCACGGTTTCAACTATCTCCGGGGCCAGCAGGCCGCTCATCGCGGCGCGCACGTCTTCCAGCAGGTCGTAGATGATCTTGTAATTGCGGATCTCCACTTCGGCCAGCTTGGCGGCTTCCTCCACCTTGGAATCCACGTCCACGTGGAAACCGAGGATGACGGCGGAAGAGGCCTTGGCCAGCAGCACGTCGGATTCGGTGATGTTGCCGATCCCGGTGTGCAGCATCTGGATGGCCACTTCGCTGGTGCTGAGCCTTTCCAGGGAGTCCTTGATGGCCTGCATCGAACCGAACACGTCGGTCTTGAGGACCACGTTGAGGTTCCTAAGCAGCTTCTGGTCCACCTGGGACTTAAGCGAGAGCAGGCTGACGTGTTTCTGGTGGGAAAGAGCCTCTTCGCGGCGGTTAAGCTTGCGCTTATCGGCCACGTGGCGGGCTTCCTTCTCGTTCTCGGCCACCTTGAGCACGTCGCCGGCGGTGGGAACTTCGCCGCTGATGCCGAGGATCTCGGCGGGCTGGCTGGGCTTGAGCTCTTCGAGCCGGTTGCCGCGGTCGTCCAGCATGGCGCGCACCTTGCCGTGGGCCGCGCCCACGGTGAAGGGATCGCCGATGCGGATGGTGCCGGTCACATTGATGACGGACGCCACGATACCCTTCTTAGGGTCCAGGCGGGATTCGATGACGATGCCCTGGCCGGGTTTGTCCGGGTTGGCCTTAAGTTCCATCAGTTCGGCCTGGATGCTGACGATCTCCATCAGCTTATCGAGGTTCAGGCGCTTCTTGGCGGAAACTTCCACCATCGGCGTCTTGCCGCCCCAGTCTTCGGGCAGCAGGCCGTGGTTGGACAGCTGCTGCTTTATCTGCTGGGTGTTGGCGGTGGGCAGGTCGATCTTGTTAATCGCCACGATGATCGGGGCGTCGGCCGCCTTGGCGTGGTTGATGGCCTCGAGGGTCTGAGGCATCACGCCGTCGACCGCCGAGACTACCAGCACCACGATGTCGGTGATCTTCACGCCGTGGGCGCGCATGGCGGTGAACGCCTCGTGGCCCGGGGTGTCCAGCACGGTGATCATGCCGCGGGAGGTCTTCACCGTGTAGGCGCCGATATGCTGCGTGATCTGCCCGGCTTCGGTATCCACGACGTTGGACTCGCGCAGCGCGTCCAGCAGCGTGGTTTTACCGTGGTCGACGTGGCCCATGATGGTGATGATGGGGGAGCGGTGCTTGAGGTTCTCGGGCTTCTCGTGCTCTATCTCCTCGATCAGCTCTTCCTCGCCGTACATCGGGATGAGCTCCAGGTCGTAGCCGTAATCGGCGGCTATCAGCATGGCGGCGTCCGGGTCCAGGCGCTGGTTGATGGTGGCGAACACGCCCATGCCCATCAGCTTCTTGATCAGGTCGGTGGTCTTGATGTTCATCTTCTCCGCGAGCTCGCGGACGATGACGTTGGTAGAGACCTTAAGCTTGGGAAGCGCGGCTTTCTCGCCGGGCTGCAGCGCTTCGGCCGGCTGCGCGGGGGCGGCCTGCTTGGGCGCGGGGGCGGCCTGCTTGGGGGCCGCCGGCTTCGCGGGGGTGAAAGCCGGGCGCGGAGCGGGCGCCTGGGGCCTCGCCGGGGTGTGGGCGGGGGGAGTGGAGGGCCTTATCAGCGGCGGGATCACCTGCCGGGGGGCCTGAGGGGCCGGCCGGAGAGGCTGCACCGCGGGCTTGACTATGGGGGAGATCACGGGCCGGAGCACCGGGGAAATAACGGGCCGGGTCACGGGCTGCGCGGGCGCCGCGGGTTTAGCCGGGGCGGCGGGCGCAATGGGCGCCGCGGGAGCCTTGGCGGCGGGCGGCGGCGCGACGGGCTTGGGAGGTTCCACTACGGGCTTCGGTTCTTCCTTCGCGCCGGTGGGGCCGGCGGCGATGGTACCTTCCGCCGTGGAATGGGAGAACATGAAGCGCTTAAGGTCGGGCTTCTTGACGACCTCCGGTTCGGGCTCGGGCTCCACAGCCTTGGCCTTCTTGGGCTTTGCGGAAGCTTCGCCTTCCGCTTTCTTCTTGGGCGCGGCTTTGGCGGCCGGAGCTTTTTTCTCGCCGGCGGGCTTGGCGGCGGCCTTTTTCTTGGGCGCCGCTTTAGCCTCTTCCGCGGGCTTTTCAGCCCCGGGGGTCTTGGCCTCCGCGTCTAAATTCTCATTTGCCTTCTGTTTTTTCGGGCTCATTTTTTACCTCTTCGGTCTTGGGAGCTTCTTCCTGTGCGGACTGCTGCCCGTAGTTAGGGTTCTCTTCAAGGAATTTCTTGGCGCCGGCGATGATCTTCTGGGCGGTCTTCTCGCCTATGCCTTCCAGCGAGCACAATTCTTCTTCGGTAAGACCCGCCACCGTGCGGATATCCAGCACGTTCATGGTGATCAGGGTTTCCGCCACTTTGGCGCCGATGCCGTCGATCTTAAGCAGGTCCTGCATGGCCATATCGTTGGTGTGCTTGGTCTCTTCGGTGCGCTGGCCTTCGGACTTCACCTCGATCTCCCAGCCGGTAAGGCGGCTGGCGAGGCGGATGTTCTGCCCTTCGCGGCCGATGGCCATGGCGAGCTGGTCGTCGGGCACTATGATCTGGGCGCGCTTGTTCTCTTTATCCAGGATCTTCACGGAGCTGACCGTAGCGGGGGAGAAGGACTTGGCGATCATCGTAAGCGTGTCCTCGATGTAGGGGATAAGGTCGATCTTCTCGTTGGCGAGCTCGCTCATGATCACGCGGATGCGCGAGCCGCGGATACCCACGCAGGCGCCCACGGGGTCGACTTTGGGGGAGTTGCTGCGCACCAGCACCTTGGCGCGAAAGCCGGGGTCGCGGACCACGTCCACGATCTCGATCACCTTCTCGGCGATCTCGGGCACTTCGGCCTCGAACAGCGCTTTAAGGAAGGCGCCCGAAGCGCGGGACAGGACGATCTGCAGGCCCTTGTTCTCTTTGTCCACGCGGTGGATGATGGCGCGCACGCGCTGGTTAACGCTGAAATGCTCGCGGCGGATCTGCTCGGAGAAGGGGAGGATGGCCTCGGCCTTGCCAAGGTCGACGAAGATGTCGCGGCCGGCCACGTGGTGGACCAGGCCGGTGACGACCTCGCCTTCGCGGGGCTTATATTCGTCGTAAACCCGGACCTTTTCTATCTCGCGGATCTTCTGGATCAGCACCTGCTTGGCGGTCTGGGCCGCGATGCGGGAGAAATCCTGGATGGGCACCGGGATGTGGATGTCGTCTCCGAGCTTGGCGTCGGGCTGGTGCTTCTGCGCCTCTTCGAGGCTGATCTCCAGTTCGGGGGTGACGACGGGATCGGTCACTTTCCTCACCAGGAAGCCGGCCATTTCGCCGGTCTCGGGGTCGATGCCGGCCATGATCTGGGCGGTCTTGCCGAAGTATTTGCGCAGCGCGCTCACGAGCGAGTCGGTGATCGTCTTGAAGACGTCCTCGCGCTTGATGTTCTTCTCGCGCTCCAGCTGTTCCAGCGCCAGTAAAAGATCCGATTTGTTCTTCTGTTCCTTGTTAGTAGTCATGTTATCTTACCCCTGTTTTATTTTCCCTTGAGAATTTCGTCGTCGGTAGGGTTGAGCCTGGCCTCGTCGATATCCTCAAGGCTGAATTTTAAGTCGCCGGACAGGAGGACCTGCCCGTTTTCAAAGCCGGTTATGATGCCGTAAAAAACGCGGGAGCCGTTAAGCGGGCGCTTAAGGCGGACCTTGATCTGCTGGCCCGCGAATCGCTTGAAATCTTTTTCCTTCTTAAGCACGCGGTCGATGCCGGGGGAGGAAACCTCGAGGGAATACCCGGCCGAGTAAACTTCGTCCTTATCCAGCTCCTCGCCTATCGCCTGGCTGAGCTTGGCGCAGTCGTCCAGCAGGACGCCGCCCGTTTCCCTGTCCACGAAGATCTGCAGCAAAGGTTTGCCGTTGTGGCTGGCGATCTTGAGATCGACCAGCTCGAACCCGCTGGGGGTCAGGATATTTGAAATTTGAGTCTCGAGCTTAGAGTTGTCCATAAGTCCCTCAAAGGAGGTCTATTACAAAAAAAAGCGGCTGAACTTCAGCCACCTTCCTTATTAATAATAGCAATTTTGCCCCGCCAACACAAGAATTAAGCGTGTTGGAGGGGCCTGACGAGGGGACCGGGTTAGCAAAAGCCTCGCGCAGGCCCGAGCTTACGCAAGAGCGAGGGCCGAGTGAAGCAGGCGCGAGCACGGTGTGCGAGACGCCGGTTTTGCGTTCCGGTCCCCTTGGCAGGCCCCGACTGGGCTATCCTGCGGTCTGCTCTTTACTTCAGATTCCGGGCGAAGTACTCGAAGGCCTTGGCGAAAGGCTCGGGCGGGGCGGAGAGCACGCCCGCGCCAACCTGGCCCACGCCCGCGTTCTTATGCGCCACCCCGGTGTCGATGAAGGGGAGAATACCCTTCTTCGCCGCCTTGATCACGTCTATCCCGGTAGGCGTGCCGCGGAAATCCAGCGACGGGATCTTGTACATGTTGTTCTCTCCCACCGTGATCTCGTACATGGTCAGCGTGTAGGTCAGCGCGTCCGCGGACGTGCCGCCCACGAACTGCACGATAGCCGGCGCCGCAGCTGTGGCGAAGCCGCCCAGCCCGTTGGTCTCGGTAATGGCCGAGTCGCCGATGTCCGGGTTCGCGTCGGCCTTGGTATAGCCTGGGAAATAGAGCGCGTCGGGAATAGGCGCCGGCCCGGTGAACCACTTGCCGCCCGTTCCAGAAAGCTGCACGCCGAAATCCGTGCCGTTCCTGGCCATCACCACGACCAGGCTGGAGTCCTTCACCCCGCGGCCCGCATCAAGGGACGCCTTGGAAAGAGCCATCGAAAGGTTCAGGAAGAAGTGGTCGTTGCCGTTGATGAAGTCCAGCACCTTGGCGGCCGTCTCCGGGTCGCGCGCCGTCCGGATCACGGCGGGCGCGATGGCGCGGTAGAACAGCGAGGTGCCCGCGCGGTTGCGGTTGTGCACCTCGTCGCCCATGTGCAGCGCCTGCGCCACCATGGTCTTAAGGTCGATGCGGCCCAGGAACTCTATGGCCGTTTTCAGCGCCGGGTACATCACGCTCTCCATCCACTTAAGGCGCTCTATGACCTCGGGAGAATAAGCGCCGTAGCGCAGCACCTTACCCAAGCCCTCGTTCTGCGTGGCGTAGGCGTAGTTGCCCGCCGCCTCGTTCTTAACGATGAAGACCGGCATGGAGGCCGAGATGATCCCGGCCATCGGCCCCACCGCGTTATGCTCGTGGCAGGGTTCGTACTTTATCTTCCCCGAAGCCGCCAGCTTCTCGGCTTCCCTAAAATCCTTCGCCATCCCCTCGTACATCAGCGCGCCGATCACCGCGCCGCGCATGGGGCCGCACATCCTGTCCCAGGTTATGGGGGGGCCGGCGTGCAGGATCAGGTCCTTCTTCATGCCCGGGATAACGTCGAGAGCTATCCCCATGCCGACCAGCGCGGGCTTGGCCTCCAGCACGCGGGCCAGGGCCTTCTTATTGGCCGCATCTATCCGCGCCGCGTACCTCGCGGTCTTTACGAACAGCGCGGTCTCGGCGGAGAGCGGCGGCTTGAACTGCGCCTGCACGGCCTTCACGCCGGAATCGGAGAAACCCTGCATGAAGGACTCCAGCCCTATGTTCACCACTTTAAGTTCGGATTCGAAAAGTTTCATAAGTTATCTCCAGATGGTAGCGATCACTTCTTTGCGGCCAGCCTGATTATCTCGCCGGCAAGGCGGCAGGCCCCGGCGTTGGACGGCATCACCAGCACGCCGGCGGCCTCGAGCGACTTCACCACCCTGGAGCGCACCTGCGGGTCGGTCTCGGTGCCGGTGACCGAGGCCACGATGGACAGCTCCCGGTTACGGATGAAAGCCTCGGTAATAGCGGGGGTTATATCCTCCAGCGGCTTAAGGTTGGCGCCGTACCCCAGCACCAGGTCGAGCAGGATCACGGCGACTTCCGGCCGTTTTGACTCGGAGATGATCATCCTGTTGCGCAGGCTGAAATCTATCATCGGGTGCGGGCGCCCCACGGTGAACTCGTCCTCGCCCATGTCGATCACGGCGTGGCCGGAGAGCTTCAGCGAATCCTTTAATTTGAATTTCTTGTCGAGCGGCGCGTTGGAGCGCACCTCGCCGATGAGCTCCGGCAGGATTACCTGCGCCTCGCTCACGAAGGTGCCGCCGGAGAACAGGCCGCGCAGGCAGCGGGACTTTTTCTTCTTAGCCGCCTCTTTCTTAGCCAGAGCTTCGGCCTTCAGGTTCATGTCGTAGATTATTTCCCTGGCCTTGCCTATCCCGCGGCCTTTGCCCAGGCAGGCCGCTTTCAGGGCCGCTTCCTCAAGCGTCTTCGCGGGGTAGAAGTCCGCCTTAACTTTTTCCTTGATCTCCCCGCCGAGCAGCACGGCCACCACGGGCTTCTTGATCTTCTTGACTTCGGCCAGGATCTTTGCCAGCACCTGCGGGTGGGGGGGCTTGGAAACTATAGCGATCACCTCGGTGCCGGAATCGGCCGCCAGCAGTTTAAGGGCCTGCAGCATGGTGATGGCGCCTATCTCGAGCTTTACGTCGCGCGAGCCGGTACCGATGGCCTGGGAGATCCCGGCTCCCTCGTTGGAGATCAGGGCGGTGACTTCCTGCAACCCGGTGCCGGAAGCGGCCACCACGCCTACGTTCCCGCGCTGCACGGAATTGGCGAAAGCGATAGGGGCGCCGTTTATGATGGCGGTACCGCAATCCGGCCCCATCATCAACAGGCCTTTTTTCAAGGCCGCGCGCTTGAGTTCCAACTCGGTCTCCATGGAAACGTTATCCGAGAAAAGCATCACGTTCAGGTTCTTCTCCAGGCAGTCGGCGGCGAGCGCGCCGGCGAAGCGCCCGGCCACGGAGATTACGGCCAGGTTCGCGCCGTCGAGCATCTTGACCGCGTCCTCCAGACCGGAGGCTTTGCGTCCGGCAGCGGCCCCGCCGCCGGCGGTTTTTTTGTTAAGCAGTTCGTCCGCGGCCTTGAACGCGGCTTCGGCGGCGGCCGGGGTTTTGGCGCTCACGGCTATGGCCAGGTCGCTGTCCCCGGCTTTAAGGATCTCCGGGGTGAGCAGGCCGGAAGCCTTGATGATCCCCTTGTTCTCCTTGGTGGCCATCACCACGGCGGAATCTATAACGCCGTCGAGAGTGTTAAGTTTCTTCGCTACCTGCATCAGCGAGACCGAATCGTAATAAGCGCCTTTCTTTATAATTGTTTTTATCATGGTCATGTTCTCCGTAAAAGCCGGGAGCCTAGGCTTCCAGCACCTCTAACAAAGCGAATGCCAGCCCGGAACAGAAGTCCGCGCCGGAAGTATGCCCGCTGCTGAGCGCCTCGCGCGCGGCGGCCTCGAGTTCCGTCTTATCCCTGCCGCCCAGGGCTTTCATCAGGCGCCCCACCTTGGCGTTTACCTTGCCTTCGTGGGAGGCGCGCAGGAAAGAGTTGGACACGATGTTCTTGCCCTCGGAGTTGAAGAAGATGAGCTCGATCTTCAGCACGGTGTCGAAGCGCAGGTTCGCCAGCGCGTAGTTGTAGCCAGCCATCAGGCCGCACAGGAAATCGTCTCCGGAGGGGGTAAAGCCAAGGCCCAGGCCGCGCATGGTCCTGGCGCCCATCGGGTAATCGCCGGCCCTGAAATATTCCACGCCCTTCTTCAGCCGGAGCAGCAGCTTCTTGTCGAAGACACGTGAAAAGTCCTTCTCTAGGGAAGTGTCGAAGATGAAGGCGAGGCTTTTCGGCGGGGCAAGGCGGGCGAGCAGCCTGGAGAAAGTCAGGACGTTGCCGAGCACTGTCTCGGGGGCCGGCTCCAGCTGAGGGATGGCGGAGGAGTAGAGGGCCTCCGGCTCTTTACGCAGCCGGTTCTCGTCTATATAAAAGTAAAAGCGCGAGGCGCGCAGCCGCTTGGCGCCGGGGGGGAGCTGTTTGAGCACCAGGTTCAGCGGCCCGGCCCCGGTGCGCGGCGGCACCAGGGACACGATGATCTTGCCCTTCCTGAAGTTCAGGGCGTTGGCGAAGGCCGAGTGCAGGCGGTACTCGCCCTCGGGAATACTGTCGCCATAAGAAAGTAGATCCATAGTTTGCTACCGCCGGCCGTCACTGTGACCGGAACGCAAAACACGCTTCGGCCACACCGTGGCCTCGCTCGACATTCGGCCCGCGCGCTATGCAAGCTCGGGCCTCACGACGGTTTTGCTAACCCGGTCACAGCGCCGGCCGGCAGGCTCTTACATTACTGCCAGGGGAAGTTCTTGCGCTCGCCTATGAAGGGGAAGCGCTCGCGCGTCTTGGCCACCAGGGTCTTGTCGAGGGGAGCCTCGGCTATAAAGATGCCTTCCGTAGTGCCGCAGTCCAGCACCGTCTTGCCCAGCGGGTCGTAGCACATGGAATTGCCGGTGTATTCCACCTTGCCTTCCATGCCTATCCGGTCCACGCCGATGCAGTAGGCCTGGTTCTCCACGGCGCGGGCCCGCAGCAGGGTCATCCACTGCTCCGCGCGGCGCATGGGCCAGGCGGCTATGGCCACGTAGACGTCCACTGCGGTGGCCTTGTTCCAGAAAAGGTAGGGGAAGCGGACGTCGAAGCAGACCGCCGGCATGACGCGGAGGCCTTCGAGCTCGAACACCTCCTGCTTCGTACCCGCCTTGTAGTACTTATCCTCGCCGCCGAAGGCGTAAAGGTGGATCTTGGAATAAGTGTTCACCCTGTTGCCCTTGCGGTCCAGCGTGATCAGGTTGTTATAGCCTTTCTCCACGCCGCCGTAGGAGATGTTGATCTTGTACTCCGCCGCCAGGCCGGAGAAGAAGGCGCAGTCCTCGTCGGTAAGTTCGGAAACCGCCTTATTCATAGTGAAACCGGAAAGGGTCATCTCCGAGAAGATCAGCCAGTCTATTTCGCCGGTGCGCTTGCAGTTCTGCAGCAGGTCCTCGATCTTCCTCTTGTTGGCTTCCTTGTCTTCCCACTTGATGTCGTACTGGCAGAGCGCAATTTTCATGGTGTATGTTCTCCGGTAGTTAACTCTTCACTTCTTCGAGGCCTTGACGGCCAGGGCCACCTTTTCCTTGGTGACCGGCATAGATTTGACGCGCACGCCTACGGCGTCTTCCACCGCGTTGGCGATCAGCGGCGCGCACGGGATCATGGTGTGCTCGCCCACGCCGCGGGCGCCGAACGGGCCGTCGGGCTGGGCCACCTCGATGATGATGGGCACCACCTGGTCCGGCATATCCATCACCGTCGGGATCTTGTAGTCAGAGAAGTTGGGGTTCAGCAGCCTGCCCTTCCCGTCATAGCGAATATCCTCGTAAAGCACGGTGGCGAAGCCCTGCAGCAGGCCGCCCACGATCTGCCCCCTCACAAGGTCCGGGTTGATGGCCTTGCCGCAGTCCACGGCCAGCGCCACCTTCTTTATCTTCATCTTGCCGGTCTCGCGGTCCACTTCCAGGACGATGCCGGCCGAGCCCGTGGTGTAATGCACGTTGGGATGGCCGCCCTGGCCGGTCTCGGGGTCGCTGATGGCCGAGGCGAACTCGGGCATGAACACGCCGGAGCCCATGATCGGCCCGCCCTTGAAGGTATGGTCCTCGGCCTGGATGCCGTTGATTACGAAGTCGCTGAAACGCAGCGCGAAGTCCGGCTTGGTATGACACTTCACATGCTCGTCCTCAAGGTACAGCGTGCTCTTGTCCAGGCAGTGCACGCGCTGCACCAGGTCCAGCATGCGCTCGCGCGCCTCGAGGGCGGCGCGTTTTACCGCGTTGCCGCAGCCCCAGGTCACGTGCGAGCCCACGGTCTGCCACTCGTACGGGTTGCGGTCCGTATCGGGCGTCTCCACACGGATCTTCGTCACCGGCACGGAAAGCACTTCGGACGCTATCTGCGCCATCACGGTCAGCAGGCCCTGGCCGATCTCCATGCCGGAGACCAGGATATTGATGCTGCCGTCCTCGTTGAACTTGAGGAAAGCGCTGGAGCTGGCGTTGGGCGGCATGGCGGGGGACTTCCAGAAACAGACCTGCGCCTTGCCTATGGCCTTCTTCGGGTCCTTGGACTTCTCTTTAACGCCCCACTTTATTTCCTTCCGGACGCGCTCTATCGCGTCCCTGATGCCGGTGGGGTTCATATGCGCGCCGTAGGGCAGGGTGTCGCCCTCTTTAATGGCGTTCTTCATGCGGAACTCTACGGGATCCAGCCCCATCTGCTTCGCCATTCTGGTGATATGGGACTCCAGCCCAAAGAGGAATTCGGAATAACCGAACCCGCGGTAGGCGCCGCAAGGCGGCAGGTTGGTATAGGTGCACATCGAGTCGATGCTGAGGTTATCCACCTTGTAGGGGCCGCTGGCCGACAGGCCGGCCGCGTTGACCACGTTGGCGCCGTACTCAACGTAAGCGCCCGCGTCCCAGTACAGTTTGAAGTCCAGCGCGGTGATCTTGCCGGCCTTCGACACGCCCATCTTTATCCTGGCGGTGACGCCCAGGCGCTGGTAGGTGTTATAGAACTCCTGCGCGCGGTTCCACAGCAGTTTGACCGGCCGGCCGGGCACGGCGATGGCCAGCGCGGCGGCGATGATCTCCATCGTGACGCCGGCTTTCCCGCCGAAACCGCCGCCGATATACGTGCTGATCACGCGGACGTCCTTGTGGCTCAGGCCGAAGGACTTAAGGGTTTCCGCGAACACGTGGCGCTGCGTGAAGGGGGACTGCGACGAGGTCCACATCGTCAGGCGGCCTGAGGCGTCGTAGAGGCCGGTGGCCGAGTGCGGCTCTATGGCGCAGTGCGCGTAGCGCGGCACGGTGTAGGTGTCTTCCAGCACCAGGTCGGCGTCCTTGAAGCCCTTGGCCAGGTCGCCCTTGCGGATCTTGCGCCAGTGGGCGATGTTGGTGCCCGGCTTGGGGAAGAACCAGGGGACGTGAGTGTAGTTCTTAAGATCGGGGTGGACCAGGGGGGAATCTTTTTCCAACGCCTTGACCGGGTCCATCACCGCCGGCAGTTCATCGTATTCCACTTTCACCAGCCCGGCGCCGCGCAGGGCTATCTTGGGATCGGTGGCCACCACGGCCGCCACCTGTTCGCCTACGAAACGCACGATATCGGTGGCGAAAACGTAGCGGTCGTTCATGTACAGCCCGAACTTCTGCGTGAAGTTGCGGCCCGTCACCACTTTCACCACGCCGTGAAGTTTTTCGGCTTTCGAAACGTCTATAGACTTGATCTTCGCGTGCGCGTGAGGGCTTTCCACCAGCGCCGCGTACAGCAAGCCGGGGCCGAACTCCAGGTCGTCGGTATATCTGGCCGCGCCGGTGATCTTCTCCCAGCCGTCCACGCGCTTCACGCTTTTGCCGACCACGTCCAGCTCCGCGGCGGCTTTCACGGCCTTGGGGCTTTTTTTAGGTTTGGCAATAAGTTTGTGCAAGTCCATAGTCACCTCTCACGCTGTCCCTGAAAACTTTGAATTCACGCCCGCCGGCTACTTCTTGCCCGCGGGTTTCGTCTGCGCGGCGGAGCAGGAAGTCATGCTGAAGCGGACCGGGGAGGGGACCTTGGTGGAACCCTCTCCGAAGATGCCGGACTGGTCGCACTGGCCGGGCGCCGCCGCCTGGGCCTCGACCGTTACGGGGTCCAGCGTCATGCTGCCGGGCTCGCCGCGCCAGTACCTGCGCACCGTGGACCTTACCGGCGAGAAACCTATCTGCCCGCCGTTGATCTGCACCCTGGCTCCGGCCGGGTCGGTTATCACGTCCACAACTTCGTCCACGAACTGCTCCGCCTGCGCCGGCTGCGAGATGTTGGCGAAAAGACCGCCGCCGCCCCTTTTCTTAGCGGCCCCCTGCTGCGGCATAGCGCACGCCGTAAACACTACCGCCATCGCCAATAATACGAACTTATTCATACCCTGCCCCCTTTTAACCCTGATTTTAACGCAAAAACGTTACGCCGGCCGCTGCTTGCCTTTAACGGTTTCCTCTATGGCCGCCACTATCGGCTCGTAGCCGGTACAGCGGCAGAGATTGCCCGCGATGGCTTCCTTGATGTCGTGGGAAGTCGGCTTCGGATTTTTCTCCAGCAGCTCGGTAGCGGACAGGATGATCCCCGGCGCGCAAAACCCGCACTGGAAGGCGTTCTTCTCGTGGAATTTCTTCTGCAGCTTTTGCGTCCACTTGCGGGTGGTGTTGGCGCCCTCGAGCGTTACGATTTCAGTGCCGTCGGCCTCCACGGCCAGGGCCAGGCAGGAGCGGATGGTCTTGCCGTTAACGAGAATGGTGCAGGTGCCGCAATCGCCGCGGTCGCAGCCCACCTTGGGGCTCTTGATCCCGAGCCTGCCGCGCAGCACGTCCAGCAGCACGTCGCTGGGCTCCACCTCCAGGGAAACCTTCTCCCCGTTCAGACTGAAATTAATATTGTGTTTTTTCATTATGTTCGCTCCCGGCCTCAGCAGATATTCTCCGTGCCGTACTTCGGCCCTTTGCCGAACAGCCTGGCCACGGCTTTTTCGAGAGCGCGCTCCAGCATGATCTGCGTCATGTGCAGGCGGTACTCTTTCGAGGAGCGGATGTCGGTGATGGGGGAGACTTCCTGCAGGATCGCTTCTTTGGCTTTCGCCAGGACCTTCTCGCCCAGCTTGCTGCCGTTAAGGACGGCTTCGGTCTTGGGGCAGCGGGAAGGTCTGGGGCCCAGCGCGCACACGGCCACGCGGTAGGTATTGTCCGCGAAGGCCAGCGCGGCTATGCCGCCCTGCGCCAGGTCCTCGCCTTCGTAGCGGGAAAGTTTCATGTAGCAGCCGGCGTGCTTCTTCTCCGGCAGCTTCAGTTCGATAGCGGTCACCAGTTCATCCGGCAGGAGGGCGGTCTTCTTGGGACCGGTGAACCACTCGCCGATGGGGATGCGGCGCTCGCCCTTCATGCCGCGCACCAGCACTTCCGCGTCGTACACGGCCAGCACCGGGGCGGAGTCGGCGGAGGGCACGGCCGAGCAGATATTGCCGGCCACCGTGGCGCGGTTGCGCACGCCCTGCGAAGCCACGGTCAGCGAAGCCTCCCAGAGCAGCGGGAATTTCTTCTCTATCACCGCGGAGCCTATCAGGTCGGAAAAAGTGACCAGCGCGCCCAGGCGCAGCACGCCGCCCTTCAGCGCGAAGCCGGAGAGCTCCGTAAGCGCTTTAAGGTCGACCACCACTTCGGGGCGGGCGAGGTTCTCCTTGAGGTGCACGATCAGGTCGGTGCCGCCGGCCAGGGCGCGGGCTTTTTCGCGGTAAAGCGAAAAGACCTGGAGCGCTTCGTCCATGTCCTTGGGTTTTACGTATTCGAATTCCGTGGTGATAGGCATAGTTTACCTCCGTGCTGAGGCTGCGGGAACTAACAGGGGCGGGCCGGGCCCGCCCCGTCGGCTGTTACGCGGTCCAGGCCACTACGCGGCCCATCGCCGACTCGAGCTCCATGCCCTTGAGCGGGAAGAAACCGAGCCAGCAGCGCTTGTTGGAAAGCTTGTCGATCTCGCCGCCGATGTTCTCGGCGTGGACCAGGCGCTTGGGGAACAGCTTCAGGTGCATCACCTGGTAGTATTCGTCCTGGGGGTACATCTCGTCCCATTTCTTGCCGTATTTCTCGACAAGCTTGTTCTCGGCCTCCACGAACAGCTTCGGGTGCCAGTTGCGGATAATGGTGTTCATAGGGTGGTCGGCGGAACCGCAGTCCACGCCTATCCATTTGAACTTCATGTCGAGCGCCCACTTGTGGAAGCGGGGACCGGGGCCGGGGTGCTTGCAGAAGTAGCGCACTTCGTCGCAGGTGCCCTTTTCGTACCAGGCGTACTTGTGGTAGCCGGTGTTTATGATAAGGATGTCGCCCTTGCGGATGTCGGCGCGCTTCATCAGCAGCTCGGGCTCATAAAGGTCGTAATCGCCTACGTCCTTGGAAATGTCCACGACAACCGCGTTGCCGATCCATTCCTTCATCGGGACTTCGCCGATGGTGCGGCCGGCGCTGTAAAAGTGGATCTCGCCGTCCATGTGGGTACCCACGTGGTTGGAGGTGGTCATGATCTGGCCGTTGGCGCCCTGGCCCATGTGCGCGCCGGCGATGCGTTTGAAATACTGCAGCCCGAGCGGCATATAGCTGGGCCACGGAGGGGTATGGATGCTCAAGGGCTGGGTAAGGTCGTACATCTTCGCCTTTTCCATAAATTTCATAAAGTCGTTGGGTTTCATTGGTGGGTCCTCCGTTAGGTCGCGGACGCTCTAAATACGGCCGGCCTGCTATAGGGAAATTCTAACAAATGCGGGGGGGGGTGTTCAATGCAAAGAAAGCCACAGAACGCCGCAGGGATTTCTTATGGCTTTTTGCCGGCCGGCCATGGCCTGAACCGGCTTAATCCGACTGGTCCGGATAGAGTTTTTTGGCGCAGGCGGGGCAGAGGCCGTGGGAAAGGTTTACGTCCGGGACATGGGCCTTTATATAGGTTTCCACTTTTTCCCACTGGCCGTCCTCCGCGCGGATCTTCTTGCACGAGGAACAGATGGGCAGCAGAGCGCGCAGTTCTGAAAGTTCGGAGATATCCTCTATCACCATCAGGGCGTAAATTTTATCCTCGAAGGTGAAACCGGAAACCGAGATCAGCGCGGGGATATCCAGGGTCTTGCCGCCGGCCTTAACGGTAATGTCCGTGCGCTGCCTGCGCACGGTCTTGCCGGCGTAGGCGTTGCTAACCGAATTGCGCACTACGCAGCCGGCGCAGTGCGGGCCGGTGCCGCAGCCGTCCGGAGCATCCGTGGCGTGGATGCAGTGCATCACGTCGCCCACGCGGGAGGAGTAGATCTTCTCGCCCTTCAGCAGGCCCCTGCCCGCCAGGTTGCGGTACAGGACGCGCGCGTCCTCGTCCGTGACCAGCACGATGGACGGGATGGCGTCGAGCGCGTAGCGCATGAAGACCGCGTTGGTGAAAAGGCTGTCCATAGACGTCCGGCTTCCCTGGGGAGACTCCTAGTAAGACTTCGCCATCAGCACCCTCTGCTTGGATGGTTTGCCGGTGAGGATGCAGACGCCTTCACCCCTGGCTTCCCCGGGGATCTGGTCCTCGAAGGGGATATTGCGGATGCTGGTCTCGAAGCGCTTGGCCATCTCGTCTTCCTGCGCGGCGTCGCCGGCCCAGTGCACCCAGGCGAAACCGCCGCCTTCGCCCTTGAAGAACTTCTCGAAATCTTCCAGTTTGTCTATCACCTTGCTGCGCTCGGTCCTGAGGGTCCTGGCGCGCTCCAGGAGTTCCTTCTGCATGGCGTCCAGCGTGGGCACGATGGAGGCGATGGCTTCCGCCCGCGGCAGGAAGGACTTGCGGCGCTTGCGCTGGTCGGCGGGATTTTCGCCTTTGATCTCGGGCACGAACCGGCGGGCGATGCAGAGCGAGCCTTTCTCGAGGTCCTTGGGGCCCACTTCGATGCGGAGGGGAACGCCTTTGCCTTCCCACTCGTAATATTTCGCGCCCGGCATCAGGCCGTCGCGGTCGTCTATGCGGACGGCGACGCCGAGGGCCTTGAGCTCGGCGAAGACTTTCTTCGCCTCTTCAACGGTCTTTGCGCGTTCCTCGTCGTTCTTGAAGATCGGGATAATGATGACCTGAACCGGGGCCAGCTTCGGGGGAAGCACGAGCCCGGCGTCGTCGGAATGGGTCATGATCAGCGCGCCGATCAGCCTGGTGCTCACGCCCCAGCTGGTGGCGTACACGTACTCGAGCTGCCCTTCCTTGTTCTGGAACTTCACGTCGGCGCCCTTGGAGAAGTTCTGGCCCAGGTAATGGCTGGTCCCCATCTGCAGGGCCTTGCCGTCCTGCATCATGCCTTCTATGGAAAGCGTCTCCAGGGCTCCGGCGAAGCGCTCGCCCTCGGTCTTGCGCCCTTTTATCACCGGTACCGCCATTATGTTCTCGGCGAAGTCGGAGTAGACGTCGAGCATCTTCCAGGTCTCCTCGAGCGCCTCCTTCTCTGTGGCGTGCGCGGTATGGCCTTCCTGCCAGAGAAATTCGGCCGTGCGCAGGAACAGCCGCGTGCGCATCTCCCAGCGCACGACGTTGGCCCACTGGTTGATCAGCAGCGGCAGGTCGCGGTAGCTCTGGATCCAGTTCTTGTACTGCGCCCAGATGATGGTCTCGCTGGTGGGGCGCACGACCAGGGGCTCCTCGAGCTTGGAATCGGGGTCGGGGACGATCTCGCCGTTGACGGACTTAAGGCGGTGGTGCGTGACCACCGCGCATTCCTTGGCGAACCCGGTGGCGTGCTTCTCTTCGCGCGTAAGGAAAGAGAGCGGGATGAAGAGCGGGAAATAGGCGTTCTCATGCCCGGTCTCCTTAAACCTGTCGTCCAGCTCGCGCTGCATCTTTTCCCAGATGGCGTAGCCGTGGGGCCGGATCACCATGCAGCCGCGCACCGCCGAATGCTCGGCGAGGGTGGCTTTCTTGATCACGTCCAGGTACCACTGCGAGTAATCCTGCGCGCGGGGGGTGACAGCGGCTTCGGTCTTCTGCTGGTTGTCGGGTTTGTTCATAATTCTTTAGTCGTCCTCGGTGCGCGGCTACTGCTCCGCTACTTTGAATCGCGGATCTTCCTTATCACTTCGTTGACCCATTCGGATTCTTTGATGACCTTGATCTGCTTGCCTTTCTCTATCCAGATGCCGCGGCCTTTGCCGCCGGCCACGCCGAAATCAGCCGAGCGCGCCTCGCCGGGCCCGTTGACCACGCAGCCCATCACGGCTATCTTCAAGCCCTCGGACTTCTGCCGGAGCTGGCGGTCCGAATAAATACGTTCTTCCAATTCGTGGATCACCTTCCCCACGTTCACCTGGCAGCGGCCGCAGGTGGGGCAGGAGACCAGGTCGGGCCCGTACTGGCGCAGGCCCAGGCTTTTTAAAATTTCATAAGCGGCGCGCACCTGCAGGGTGGGGTCCTCGGTGAGCGAGACCCGCACGGTGTCGCCGATGCCCTGCGCCAGCAGCAGCCCTATGCCGATCGAAGACTTAACGGTGCCGGCCAGAAAGCTGCCCGCCTCGGTAACGCCGAGGTGGAGGGGGATGTCGGACTTGGAGGCGAAGAGCGAGTTCGCCAGCACGGTGCGCTCGATGTCGTCGGCCTTAAGGGAGACCACGATGTCGCGGAACTCCAGGCGCTCGAGGAGCTTCACCTCGTCCAGCGCCTCCTTAACCATCTGCTTGGCCCATTCATAGGGCGTCCACTTCGGGAGCGGGGCCTCTTTCAGGATCTTGAGCGAACCGGCGTTGACGCCGATGCGGATGGGCACGCCGGCGGCCTTGCAGGCTGTCACCACTTCCTTAACCTTAGGCTTGTCGCCGATGTTGCCGGGGTTGATGCGCACCTTGTCCACGCCCTGCCGCACCGCCTCAAGGGCCAGACGCCAGTCGAAATGGATGTCCGCCACCAGCGGGATGGAGATGGCGCTCTTGATGCGCCCGAGGTTCAGCGCCGCCTCCATGTCGGGCACGGCCACGCGGATGATCTCGCAGCCGGCCTCCTCCAGACGGCGCACCTGATCCACCGTGGCCTTAAGGTCGCGGGTGTCGGTATTGCACATGGACTGTACCGAAACCGGGTTATCGCCGCCAATGGCGAAGCGGCCCACTTTTACTACGCGGGTGTGACGGGATTTGTCGTGGCAGGCGCAGGCCATCTTATTTCACCTGTTCCTGCGCGGCCGCGGCCTTCTTGGCCGCGCGGTTCGTGACTATGCGCATGATGTCGCTGTAGGTGGCGAAAAGCAAAATGCTCACCAGCACGGCGATGCCCGCGCCGTTCACGTACTGCATCACGTTCGGGGTGATCTTGCGGCGGAAGACGCCTTCATAAGTGAACATCACCATCCAGCCGCCGTCGAGCAGCGGGATAGGCAGCAGGTTGAAGAAGCCCACGGCCACGGAGATCAGGCCGATCAGGAAGAACAGGTCCGTCATGCCGGTATGCGCGGCCTTGCTCACGATGTTCACTATGCCGATGGGCCCTGCCAGGTCGGGTTTTTCATGTTTGTGGATATTTGAGGCCAGGGTCTTCACGGTAAAGGCCGTCCAGTACCAGCACTGGTACGCGCCCATCGAGAGGCCCTTGAGGACCGGCACGTGCTTGTACGCGATAGCCGGGGAGATGCCGATCACCCCGCGGACGGCGCCGCCGTCGGAGGCTTTGCGGGTCTTCAGCTTGACCGTCGCCGCAACTCCGCCGCGGCTGTAATCTATGGTCACGTCCTTCTCCATCTTGACGTAGATGCGCCCGGCCATCTCCGCCCAGGAAGACACCGCGGAGCCGTCGACTTTCAGCACCCGGTCGCCCGCCTTCAGGCCCGCCGTCTCGGCGGGGTAGCCCTGCGTCAGGTCGCCGATGACGGCCTCGGGAGAGGGGACAGGCTCGCCCACGAAAAGGATGACCCCGGAAAAGAGCACGAAGGCCAGCAGGTAGTTCATCGTTGGCCCGGCGGCCACCACCGCGAGGCGGACATACCAAGGCTTGGAAAAATACTCGTCGGGCGAGCCGGAAACCTCTTCGATGTTCTCGCCGGCGGGCTTTACGTAGCCGCCCAGCGGCACGGCCCGGAGCGAGTAGCGGGTATCGCCTTTGGTGCGGCCTATCAGTTCCGGCCCGAAGCCGAAGGAGAAGGCCTCGACTTTTATGCCGGTCAGCTTGCAGACGGTGAAATGGCCGAGTTCATGCAGGAAGATCACGAGGCCGAAAGTGAACAGCACAGCTAATATTGACAGGATCATTTTAACCTCTTTCTGAGTATTTCCGAAATGGCCGCGGCTTTCTGCCGGGCCCAGCCGTCGGCCTCCACGGCCCCCGCGATGGTAAGGCTCGAACGCGAATCGCCGCGGCAGGCGGCGAGGGTCTTTTCCACTACGTCAGGAATATCGGTGAAGCGGAGCTTGCCGGAGATAAAAGCGCCGACGGCTACCTCGTTGGCGGCGTTAAGCGCCGCCGGGCAGATGCCGCCGGCCCGCGCGGCCTGGAAGGCCAGCTCGAGGCACGGGAAACGCCGGAAATCCGGCTTGGCGAAATCGAGACGCGCCAGTTTGAAAAGGTCCAGCGGCCCGGCCAGCGAGGCCGCGCGCTGCGGCCAGGTGAGGGCGTACTGGATGGGCAGTTTCATGTCAGGCACCGACAACTGCGCCAGCACCGAGCCGTCCTTGAATTCCACCGCGGAATGCACCGCGGACTGCGGGTGGATCACCACCTCGATCTTGGAAAGCTTCAGCGAGAAAAGGTTCTTTATCTCTATGGCCTCGAGGCCCTTGTTCATCAGCGTGGCGGAATCCACGGTGATCTTGGGGCCCATGCTCCAGCGGGGATGCTTCAGCGCCTGCGCGGGGGTGACCGCGGCCAGCGACCCCTTGGTCTTATAGAAGGGCCCGCCCGAGGCGGTAAGGAACACGCGCGAGACCGCGTCGTCGTAATGCCCGGGCTTCACGGAGGCCAGGCACTGGAAAATAGCGGAAGGCTCGGAGTCCACGGGGATGATGCGGGCCTGCCAGCGGCCGGCTTCCTTCATCAGCAGTTCGCCCGCCATCACCATCGGCTCCTTGTTGGCGAGTGCCACGTGCTTGGAGCCGCGGATGGCGGCCAGAAGAGGCGCCAGGCCCACCGCGCCGGTAACGGCGCTCAGCACGATGTCGGCCTCTTCCAGGGAGGCCAGCTCCACAAGGCCTTCGACCCCGGGGGGGAGCACCTTAACCCCGCGCGGGGCGGAGGCCTTGAGTTCTTTCCAGGCCTCGTAGTCGAAAACAGTAACGTAGGCGGGCTTCAGCGCGCGCAGCTGCGCGCCGAGCGCCTCGAGGTTGGAGTTGGCGGCTATGCCCAGCACCCTCCAGCCTTTCCCGAGGTTCTTAACGGCTTTCACGGCGTTGACGCCGATGGAGCCGGTGGAACCGAGTATGACTATATTCTTCATTTTTTTGCGGCCGTCAGCGCGCGAAGACCGCGTAGTAATAGATTATCGGGGCCAGGAAAATATACGAATCGAAACGGTCCAGGATGCCGCCATGCCCGGGCAGCAGGTTGGACGAATCCTTCACGCCCACGGCCCGCTTCAGCATGGACTCGGCGATATCCGAGATCTGCCCGAAGATGCCGATCAGCACGCCGGCGCCGGCGGCGAAGGCGGGGGAGACCGTGCCCATATAGTGGCCTATGCCCAGGGCGGTCGCCACCGCGGCGATGAAGCCCGCGGCCGCGCCTTCCCAGGTCTTCTTGGGGCTGATGGACGAAAGCTGCCGGCGGCCGAAGGACTTGCCCAGGAAATACGCCGCCGTGTCCATGATCCACACCGTCACGATCAGCATCACCGTCAGGCCCAGGCCGTCGGGCTGAAGGCCGCGGATGGCCACCAGGTGGAACATGCACCAGGAGATCATGAAGATCCCCAGCAGCGTCAGGCCGATGCGCTCGAGGTATTTTTTGGGCGAGAACAGCTCGTAGGTCATCGTTCCCACGATAGTGAGCGCCAGCACGAAGCCGGTGAAGTTGTCGCCGCCGCTCTGCGCCGCGGAGTAATGGTCGAAGTAGAGCGCGGCGGGGAGCAGCAGGCCGAACGCGTAAAGGGTGGGCACCTGCACCGGCTTGGCGCCCAGCTTCATCAGCGTGGCGAACTCGTAGAGAGAGAGCGCGATAACGGTGAAGACGAAGACCGCGTAGGCGGGGCCGCCGGCTTTAATAAGCAGCAGCACTACCGGGATGCCGAACAGGGCGGTGAGAACTCTTGGTAAAAGCATCGGTTAGGTACCTCTCCTTCTGTCGCGCTCCTGGTAATCCAGCAGCGCTTTCGTGAATTCCTTCTCGCGGAAATCGGGCCAGAGCGTGTCGGTCACGTAGAACTCGCTGTAAGCCGTCTGCCACAGCAGGAAATTCGAGATGCGCATCTCGCCCGAGGTGCGGATCAGCAGGTCCGGGTCGGGCAGGGCGGGCGAATAGAACAGGGAGGAAAAAGACTTTTCGTCAACCTTCTTAAGCCCGGCGGCCAGCGCCCTGTTGACGGCGTCGAGTATTTCCTGGCGCCCGCCGTAATTAAGGGCGATGTTCAGCACCATGCCTTTATTGTCCTTAAGGCGCGCCTCGGTAGCGCGCAGGCCTTCGCGGGCCGCCCGCGGCAGTTCTTCTATGCGGCCGCTCAGCGCCAGGCGGATGTTCTCCCGGTCCAGCTCGTCGGCGTAGGAGGTGATGGTCTTCTTCAGCAGGAACATCAGCGCGCTGACTTCCAGCTTGGAGCGGTTCCAGTTCTCGGTGGAAAAAGCGTAGATGGTAAGCGCCTTCAGCCCGGCGTTGCTGGCGGCGCGGACCACCGCGTGCACGGAATCCACCCCCGCCTTGTGGCCGGCCAGGGAAGGCAGGCCGCGCTTTTTAGCCCAGCGCCTGTTCCCGTCCATGATGATAGCCACATGGGCGGGCAGGCGGGCGGGGTCGGGTTTGGTCTGGTGCATCAGACGGTAAGCAGGTCTTTTTCCTTGTTAGCCACGATCTCGTCTATGTTCCTGGAGAAAGAATCCGTGAGCTTCTGCACGGTGTCCTCGTGGCGCTTCGCGTCGTCCTCGGAGATCTCGCCGGCCTTCTGGGTCTTCTTCACCTTCTCGAGCGCGTCGCGGCGGACGTTCCTGATCTGCACGCGGGCGTCCTCGCCCATGCTGTGCACGACCTTCACCATCTTCTTGCGCTGGTCCTCGGTCATCGGCGGGAGGTTGATGCGGATGACGTTGCCGTTGCGGGAGGGTGAGGAGCCGAAATCCATTTTGCGCAGCGCCTCTTCCACCGCGTCGGCGGCGGCGGCGTCCCAGGGGCGCACTTCTATGGTGCGGGCCTCGGGGATGGAAATGGCGGCCACCTGTTTAAGTGGCACGCGGGAGCCGTAATATTCCACGGAAACGCTGTCGAGCAGCTGGGGGTTGGCCCTGCCGGTGCGCAGCGAGGTCAGTTCGCGCTTGAACTTCTCCACCTTCTCCACCATTTCCAGCTCGGATAAGGAAATTATTTCTTCGATAGATTCCGCCATAAAATAGCCCTCCTGTGCCGCGACGGGAAACTCCCGTTCTGCACAGTTAATTATATTATATTTATCGGGCGGGGGGAAAAGACTGATGCGGCGCCGGGCGCGCCGCGTCAGGAGACGGAGTCTTCCACCAGTTCGCAGATGATGTGCGCGGCCAGGATATGCATTTCCTGCACCCGGGGGGTATCCGTTTCGGGGGCGAGGAAAGCCAGGTCGCAATACTTAACGATGGCGCCGCCGCCCTTGCCGAAAAAGCCTATCACGGTCATGCCGGTCTCTTTGGCCCTGGCCGCGGCCCTGAGCACGTTGGCGCTGGAGCCCGAGGTGGAAAGAGCCAGCAGCAGGTCGCCTTTGCGGCCGAGCGCCTCCACCTGGCGCTCGAACACCCGGTCGAAGCCGTAGTCGTTGCCCAGGCAGGTCATGACGGAAGTGTCGGTGGTCAGGGAGACGGCGGCGATGGCGCGGCGCTCTTTCTTGAAGCGGCCCACCAGTTCGCCGGCGATGTGCTGGCTGTCGGCCGCGGAACCGCCGTTGCCGCAGATCAGGATCTTCCCGCCGGCCTTAACGGTGCCGGCCAGCGCGGCCGCTATGTCGCGCAGCGGCGAGGGATCGGCCGCCAGCGCCTGCGCGGCCGCCACGTGGCGCTTCAGCGCCGAGGTGATCTTGGCTTCCATGGTCAGTCCTGCCTTATCAGCGTCCCCACTTTCTCGCCGCGCATCGCGCGGCGGATATTGCCGGGCTTGTGCAGGTTGAAAACGAGGATGGGAATATTATTCTCCATGCAGAGCGTCAGCGCGCTGGCGTCCATGAACTTGAGCCCCTTGTTGATGGCGGACATATAGGTGATGTCCTTGATCAGTTTGGCCTTGGGGTCCTTCTTGGGGTCGCTGGTGTAGACGCCGTCCACCTGCGTGGCCTTGAAGATCACGTCGGCGTGGATCTCCGCCGCGCGCAGCGCCGCGGCCGTGTCGGTGGTGAAATAAGGGTTGCCGGTGCCGCCGGCGAAAATGACCACGCGGTCCTTCTCCAGATGGCGCAGCGCGCGGCGCCGGATGAAGGGCTCGGCCAGCCGGGAAAGTTCTATGGCCGTCTGCACGCGGGTGGAGACGCCTTCGTGCTCCAGCGCGGACTGCAGCGCCATCGCGTTAATGATGGTGGCCAGCATGCCCATGTTGTCCGACGTGACGCGGTCGATCATGCCGTTGCCGTCGCGGGCGCCGCGCCAGATGTTGCCGCCGCCGATCACCAGGGCCAGGCGCGTGCCGCGCTGGAGGCCTTTAGCTATTTCCTTGGCTATGAAAGTGAGGGCGGGGGGATTGATGGAGCGGCTGTCGCCGGGGGAACCGAGAGCTTCGCCGGAAAGTTTGAGCAGTACGCGCTTGTACATGAGCCTCCCATTTATACCGAAGCTGTGGGCCTTAGACCGCGGGCAGCCGGGGGATCCGGGGCTGCCCGCGATTTATGGCGGTTAGAACTCTTATTCTATGCCGACCAGGAAGCAGTTGAAGCGCTTCACGGTGATGTTGCCTCCGAGCTTGGCGCCCAGGTTCTTTACGGCCTGGGTCACGGTCAGCTTGGAATCGCGGATGGAAGCCTGCTCGAGAAGGCAGGATTCCTGGAAGAACTTGTTGACGCGGCCGTCCAGCATCTTGGCGACGGCTTCGGCCGGCTTGGCCTTGTACGGTTTGCCGCCCTCGGCGGCGGCGGCCTTGGCGGCCTCTTCGTCCTTCTCCATCTTGGCCTTGTAGATCTCGCGCTCTTTGGCCACCACGTCGGCGGCGACTTCCTCGCGCCGGAGGAACTTGGGGCTCATCGCGACGGCCTGCATGGCGAGCTCGCGGGCGAGGGCCTGCAGCTCGGCCTTGCCGGCGGCAATGTTGCCGTCGAAGGAAAGCTCTACGATGGCGCCCTTGCGGCTGTCGGAGTGCACGTAATAATTGGAGACGGTATCGGCGGCGGCGGTGTAGACCACGCCGCGGCGGATCTGCATGTTCTCGCCCATCTTCATCGCTATGGCCTGCAGGCGCGCTTTGGCCGCTTCGCTCTCGGCCGGGTTGGCGAGCGTTGCGTCGGAAAGCATATCGGCGGCGAGGGCCGAGGCGAAAGCCACCACGTCGGGATTCTTGGCCACGAAGTCGGTCTCGCAGTTGAGCTCGAGGAGGGAGAGGGCTTTGCCGTCGGCGGAGGTTTTGCCCGCGACCACGCCTTCCTTCATGGTGCGGCCGGCGCGCTTGGCCAGGCCGGCCAGGCCCTTCTTGCGGAGCAGCTCCACGGCCTTGGCTAAGTCGCCGCCCGTTTCGTTAAGGGCGCCCTTGCAGTCCATGATGCCCGCGCCGGTCTGGCTCCTGAGGGTCATTACCTGTTCTCCGGTTATTGCTGCCATATCGTTGTTCTCCTTTGGTATTAAGAAAAGGGGCGCCGGCATTTACAGCCGCCGCCCCCGTTGTCAGTAGAACTGTTATTCTTCGGTTCTGACGGGCTCTTCAGCGGCGGGAACTTCTTCCACCTGGTTGAAGGCGGGGTCGACCGCGGGGGCTTCGCCGGCTTCCACGGCGGCGGCTTCCTGGGTCTGCTGGTGCGCGGCGGCCTTTTCGGCTTCAGCTTCGGCGCGGCCGTCGATCACGGCGTCGGCCATAGTGGCGCAGAACAGCCTGATGGAACGGGCGGCGTCGTCGTTGCCGGGGATGGGCCAGTCGAGCTGGTCGGGATCGCAGTTGGTGTCGCAGACGCCGACTACGGTGATCTTGAGCTTGTGGGCTTCCTTAAGCGCGTTGGCTTCGTTCACCGGGTCTACGATGAACATGATGTCCGGGAGGTTGCGCATGTTGCGGATGCCGCTCATCAGCTTTACCAGGCGGGCCTTTTCCTTGCTCAGGCGGGAAACCTCTTTCTTCGACATGACCTTGAACAGGCCGTCGTTCTCGAACTTCTCGAGCTCCTCGAGGCGCTTGAGGGACTTCTTCAGGGTCTCGAAATTGGTGAGCGTGCCGCCCAGCCATTTCTCGTGCACGCAGGAGACGTCGGCGCGGAGGGCTTCCTCACGGATGATCTCCTTGGCCTGCTTTTTGGTGCCCACGAACAGGAAAGTCTTGCCCTGCTTGGCGGCGTCTTTGGCGAAGGTATAGGCCTTCTTGATCTCTTTTACGGTTTTCTGCAGATCGAGAATGTGGATCCCGTTGCGCTCGCCGAAGATGTAGCGAGACATCTTGGGATTCCACCGGTAGGTCTGGTGACCGAAATGAACACCCGCTTCCAGCATGCTTTTCATCGATACGTTCAACATTTTATTTTCCTATCCTCCGTGCTTTATACGTTTCGTTTCTTTTCCCGCCCTCATGGAGCAGGATTTCAACACTGGTATGATATCATAATCGGGGCCCCGTTTTCAACGGAAGCCCCGACACGCGCGGAGGGGAAAGTTCCCTACTTGGTGAAGTCGAAGGTCTTGGGGGGCCTCGAGCCGCGGAAAACTATCTTTCCCTCTTTGGAAATTATGATAGTGACCGGCAGCCCCAGCACCCCGTATTTCCTGGCCACGGCCTTGTCCTTGTCCAGCGCCACCAGGTAGGGATACTTGGTCTTGGCCACGAACTTGGAGGCCTTGGCCGCTTTATCTCCCACGTTAACGCCTATGAAGACCGCCTTGCCCGCGCCGGGCTGCTTCATAAGCGCGGCCAGCTGCGGGATCTCCTCTTCGCACGAGGCGCACCACCGCGCCCAGAAGTTGAGCACCACGTAGCCTTTGCCCAGGCTGTTTTCCAGTTTCACCTGCCTGCCGTCCAGGCCCGCCAGATCGAACGGCACCACCTTGCCCAGGTCCTCCCCGGCGTAAGCCAGGGAAACGGCCAGCGCCGCGGCGGCGCAGAACAGCGCGACAATTTTCTTTTTCATCTTTCCTCCTAAATTACGCCAGCGTACCGGCGGTGTATATGAAATAGATAGCGGCCGCTATGATCAGCAGCGCCAGGCCCTTCTTCACCTTAACCATCCACGCCCCGGACTTGGGCAGGAGCGTCCCGGCGAAGAAGCCGATGATAAGCAGCATGGTGCTGAGGCCCAGCGAGAACGTGAACATCAGAAGCGCCCCGGTCACCACGGCCTTTTTTGCCGCCACATAGAACAGCAGCGTGCCCAGCACCGGCGCGGTGCAGGGGGAAGCCACTACGCCCGAAGTAAGGCCCATGATGAAAGGTCCGAAGAACGGGGATTTTTTCAAAGACTCCGAAGCCACGCCGGGCAGCCTGGGCATAGGGATGTAGTACCAGTCCATCATACTGCCGCCGAGGTAGAGCATAAGCGTGCCGAAGGCGAGGTAGACCCAGCTGTTGGCCGTCATGGTGCCGAAGAGCGTGCCAGTGAGCGCGGCGGCGAGGCCGAGCGAGGTATAGACGATGGACAGCCCCAGGATGTAGGCGAGGCTGGCCGCCAGGCGGCTGCCCGCGCTGCCCTCCCGCGAGCCCAGGTACCCCACCACTATGGGGAGGATCGGGTACACGCAGGGCGTCAGCGACGTGAGCAGGCCCGACAGGTAGACCGCGGCGAAGGTCACGAGCGAGATGGAATCAAGGTTTATCTGCGGCATGTAGTTCTCCTTCAAGATGCTGGCTTTCGTAATTGAGTATCCCGGCCTTAAGGCCGCAGTTCATGGTTTTTCCGGAGGTATCTATTATCACGCCGCCGGCCCCGCGCCTGCGGTTAAGGAAAGCGGCGCCTTCCTCCGGCCCCAGGGCCATAGCGGAAATAGTGCAGGCGTTGGCGATCGTGGCCGTGGAAGCCGCCACGGTGACGCTGGCGACGTCGCTGCGCACGCGCCCGGTGCGCGCGTCGATGATGTGGTGATACTTCACGCCCCGGTGGATGAAATATTTCTCGTAGTCGCCGGAGGTTACCACCGCCCCGTTCCTGAGGTCCAGGAAGCCCGCGGCCCTGCCGTCGGAGGCGAAGGGGTTCTTTATGGCCACGCGCCAGGGCCGCGGCGCGCCGGGCCCGGAACAGACCCTTATGTCGCCGGCCCCGTTCACCAGGAAATTCTCGAGCCCGAGGTCGCGCAGCACGCGGAAAGCCCGGTCCACGCCGTAGCCTTTGCCTATGGAGCCCAGGCCGAGGCGCATCCCGGCCTCGGGCAGGCGCACCGTGCAGGCCGCGCGGTCCAGTTCGACTTTGGAATAGTCCACCAGCCGCAGCGCCGCGTCTATGGCGGCGCCGGAAGGGGGGACGCCGGTGCGGAAAGCCTCGCGCCACAGCATACCCACGGAAGAAAAGGTTATGTCGAAAGCCCCGCCGGAATCCCGGCAGGCGCCGAGCGCGAATTCCAGCAGCTCTAAAAGTTCCTGGGGGACCTTAACGGGCGGCCCGCCGGCGCCGTCGTTAACGCGGGTGAGCGGGCTGTCGCGGAAATCCGTCAGCATATCCTCCACGGCGGCCAGCTCGGCGTAAGCCGTGTTCACCGCCGCTAGCAGCTCCTGCTCCGAGGCAGGGCGCCGCCCTCCGCCCGGGTAGGCGAGGATGTTGAAGGGCGACCCCATACGGGTTCTTGAAACGGAAACAGGTTCAGTCATCAGAATTTAGCCGAGATATCGGCCTGCACGACCACCGCGTCCAGGTCGTTGCTGCGTTTATAGTACATGACCGTGGCGCCGTATTCCCACGCCGTGGTGTCGCCCTCGCCGGGCTCCGGGGCGTAGGCGAGCTGCGCGCCGGCCTCGTTGGCGGAAAACTTAGCCAGGTCGGAATCGGAGGTCATGAAAGTTCGCTGCGCGTAGAAGGCGTCGCCGTAGTACTTGGCCGCGGTCTGGGAATAACGCCGGTAGAACAGGCGCCAGGTACCGGCCTCGTCGTCGAACGCGAAGGCCAGCGAGGGTTCCCAGGTATGGGAGCGGATGTTCCAGCTGTCGGTATAATACCTGTAATCCAGGTGGAAGGCGGCGCCTTCTCCCAGGCCGTGCACATAGCGGGTATTGGCGGTCCACTTCTCCCTGGACCCTGGCAGCAGCTCGCTGGCCCGGTCGGTTACCGCGGTGCCGGTGCTCACCGTGTTGCGCGTGCCCTCCAGGAAACCGCTCTGCCCGGTGAAGCTTATCCCGCCCAGCACGATGTCCTTTTCGCTCAGCAGCTGCGTGGCGCTGGCGTTCACGGAATTGGTGGTCTTATTCTTGAAGCCCGCGAACTTGTGCAGGTTCAGGTCCCATGGGTTGGCCTCGTCCGAAAAGTGGAAGACCCCGGCCGAAAGCACGAAGTTATCCTCGGCGAAGAACTTCTGCACGTTCAGCCCGCCGTGGAACGAGTTATAGGAAAGCTCGTGGGAAAAACCCGCGGTGGGGGTAAAAGCCCAGGTACCGGTCTTCTTGGCATAGCCCAGCTCCGCGCCTACGCGGGTCTGCCAGCCGGAACTCCCGCCTTCGCCGCCGTCGTCGCCCTCGCCGCCGCCTCCCCCGCCGCCGGAGGCGCCGGTGCCGGAGTCGAAGGCCTTGGCCGAAGCGGAAGAGAGCGCGTCGAAGACCAGGCTGCCGAAAACGCTGGTATTGGAGTCTATCTGCGAATTCATGTAAAGCACGGGCTCGTACAGCGTAAGGGACTGGTCGCCGCTGCCGTCGAAAACCTGCTTGCCGCCCTTGCCGCTCTGGTAAAGGGAATTGACCACCAGGTCCAGGTCCGTGGAGGCGGCCGCGGCGTATTTTTCCAGGTAGACCAGGAAGATGAAAGCCAGGAGAACGCGTCTAATTGCAGCCACAGCCGCCCCCCGCGCTCTGGCCCACGCCGCCCGAAGCGCCTTCCCTGATGGAATGCACGTCGTTAAGGAAAGCCTGCCGGTTCCCCATCGGCTCGAACTGCATAACTTTCTGGGCAAGGGTTCCGCGGTCCACCTGGTGGACCATTACGCAGCCGCCCAGCGCCAGGAGGGGCAAGAGGAAAATGATTTTCATAACCCACACATTCTAATATAAATATAACCGCCTTTTTTACACCAGCGTCGGTAATTTTCTATACTCTACTTATCGAACCATGAAAATAGCCATCGCGCAGATAAACCCGAAGGTAGGCGACATCGAAGCGAACTCGCTTAAAATAGAGGCGTTCGCCCGGCGCGCGCAGGCGCTGGGCGCGGACCTGGCCGTTTTCCCTGAGCTCGCGCTCACCGGCTACCCGCCGCTAGACCTGCTGGAAAAAAAAGATTTCATAAACGCCAACCTGCGCGCTCTTAAGCGCCTGGCGGGGCTGAAGCTCAAGACCGCGCTGGCAGTAGGCTTCGCGGACAGGAACCCGGCCCGCAAGGGCAAGGCCCTGCTGAACTCCCTGGCGCTGCTCTCCGGGGGGAAGGTGATCGCCAGGCAGGCCAAGTCCCTGCTGCCCACGTACGACATTTTCGACGAGGCCCGCTACTTCGAGCCCGCCGCCCTGAACCGCCCGATAAAGTTCGGCGGGGCGCTGATAGGGCTCACCATCTGCGAGGACATCTGGGCCGGAACCGCCCTGCTGCCGAGCCGCCTGCTTTACCGCAGCGACCCCGCGGCCACGCTGCGCGCCGGCAGAGCCTCCATCATAATAAACGCCTCCGCTTCCCCGTTCTACCGCGGCAAGAGCGCCCGCAGGCTGAAGATCCTTTCCGGCCTGGCCAAAAAGATGCGCGCCCACATAATTTACGCCAACCAGGCCGGCGCCAACGACGAACTTATCTTCGACGGGAACAGCTTCGCGCTGGCGCCCTCCGGCAAGGTGATCGCGAGGGGCAAAGCTTTCGAAGAAGACCTGCTGCTGGTGGACACGGAACTGCCGGCCGCGGCCGTCCCCGCGGAACACCGCGAAGGCCCGGCGGAGATCTGCGCCGCGCTCACGCTCGGCATCCGCGACTACTTCGGCAAGATGGGCTTCAAGAAAGCGGTGCTGGGCCTCAGCGGCGGCATAGACTCCGCCGTGGTGGCGGCGCTGGCGGCCAGGGCGCTGGGCCCGAAAAACGTGACCGGCGTGCTGATGCCTTCCGTGTATACCTCGGACCAGAGCAATAACGACGCGCTGGAACTGGCAGGGAACCTCGGCATCAAGGCCATGATGGTGCCGATCAAGAATATTTACGGTGCGTTCCTTAAAGAGCTTAAGGCCGGCGACCCGCTGGCCGAGGTCAGCCTGACCATGCAGAACCTGCAGTCGCGCTCGCGCGGCAGCATCCTGATGGCGCTGGCCAACGCCAACGGCTGGCTCACGCTGGCCACCGGCAACAAGTCCGAGCTGGCCGTGGGCTACTGCACGCTTTACGGCGACACCGCCGGCGCCATGGCGCCCATCTCCGACCTGTTCAAGACCGAGGTCTACCGGCTGGCGGCGTACCTGAACGAGGGGGAAGAAGTTATCCCCGCGGCGATCATTTCCAGGCCGCCTACCGCCGAACTTAAACCCGGCCAGAAGGACCAGGACGACCTGCCGCCCTACGCCGAGCTGGACGAGATCCTCCGCCTTTACCTGGAGGAGAACCGCACGTCCGCGGAAATTACGCGCCGCGGCTTCAGGAAGGAACTGGTGTCCTCCATCCTCCGGCGCGTGGAGGCCAACGAGTACAAACGCAAGCAGCTGCCGGTGGGCCTCAAGGTCACGGAAAAGTCCTTCGGCTACGGCCGCAAGATGCCGATAGTCAAATCCCTCGGCTTCATCAAATAGACCATGTCGAAACGCGCGGCAATATTCTTAACGGCGGTGCTTTTCTGCGCCACGGCCGTCTGCGCCCAGCCGCCCAGGAAGAAGCGCCTAGTAAAGCCTGGCCCCAAGGCCAAGGAAGAAATCGTAAAGCCCGAACCAAAAACGAAAGAAGACATCATGAAGGCCGTGGAACAGTCCACGGCACCGCTAAAGGAGGGCATACTTGCCAGGATCCTTACCAACATAACCATAGACACCAAGTACGGGCCGCTCATCCCTTTCCCCGTAGTGGACTCCAGCAAGGACCTGGGCCCGAGCTTCGGCTTCATGCCGGTCATAGCCATCAAGGACCAGGAAACGCAGAACATCAAATCCGTGATCGTGCCTTCGGCCATGTACAACGGGAAACTGGGGACCACGCTCACCTACCGCCACTACATTTTCCCCGACGACAAGCGCTACTTCATCATGCGGGCCTCGCTCTCGCAGCACATAGAGCACGAGCTGGAGGCCTACTATTACACGCCGCAGTTCCTTTCCTCCGGCTTCCGGTTCAGCTGGGAAGCCAAGGACTGGGTCACCGGAAAGCCGTCCTTTTACGGCATAGGCATAAACAGCAAGCTGCGCGACAAGGCCAACTATTCGCTGCGGACCACCGGGGAAGAACTGATCCTGGACATCCCGGTGATAAAGAACCTGTTCCTGAACATCGACCACTCCTATCACATAAAACAGATAGGCGACGGCCCGGGCGACAATACCCCCGGGATCGCGCAGCGCTTCCCGGCTATTTACCCGCTGGCCGCCGACGAACACCACTTCCACACCAACCGCTTTTCCATAGTTTACGACGACACCGACCACCCCTTCCTGCCGAAGATAGGCACCTACGCCAGCGCCTCGGTGCTTTATTCCAACAAGGCCCTGGACTCGGACTTCGAGTACCGCACTTATTCGCTGCAGGTGAAGAACTACTTCAACTATAAAGAACAGGGACACTACGTGACCGCGGTGCACTACCTGCTGCAGTTCCAGCGCGGCGACACGCTGCCTTTCTACGCCATGCCCCAGCTGGGCGAAAGCACCGGCCTGCGCATGGCCGGCGACGGCCGCTTCACCGACCGGGGAAAATTCGTCTTTACCATAGAGGAACGCGTAACCCTTTCCAAAACCCCTTTCTACAAGTTCATCAGCGAGACCGAGATAGCGCCTTTCCTGGACGTGGGCACCGTGTTCCCGAAGGTGTCCGCCTTCCGCACGAGCAAGCTTAAATACAGCCCGGGCATTTCGGCCAGGCTGGTGATCAGGCCGCAGCTGGTGGCCACGCTGGAATTCGCCTACGGCTCCGAAGGCGCCAACGCCATCATCCGCATAGGCTACCCCTTCTGACCGCCCGCCTTAATATAAGGAAAGGGAAATAAAAAAAGACGCCCAGCGCTCCGCCGGCCTATCCGGCTGAACCGCTGGGCCTCTTTTCCGTTCCTGGCTTACTGCAGCTGCGAAAGGTCCGCCACGCCCTCGAACTGGTCCACAAGGGACTTGATCAGGTTAAGCCGGTTGTCCCGCACCTTCTGGTCCTCGGCCATCACCATCACCTTCTCGAAAAAGCTGTCCAGGCTGCCCTTAATGGTAAGCAGTTCGGACAGGCCCTTGGCGTAGTCGCGGTTAGTCAGGTGCGCCGCGAACTTTCCGGACATAGACCTTATACCGTAATAAAGAGCGCGCTCTTCTTCTTTCTCGAAAAGGCTTTCTTCGGGGGAGCCGCTCAGCGGGGCTTTGGCCTGCTTAAGGATGTTCTTGGCGCGCTTGAACGCCATGGCGATGCCGGCGAAATCCTCGTTGCCGCGCATGGCGTGGATATCCTTCACGCGGGCGCGGCAGTCCATCAGATCGCCGCCGTTCATGAAGAACTCGCGTACGGCCTTTACCTCGTCGAAGCGGTAGCCCTCTTCGGCGAACACGGCCTCGGCGCGCTGCCACAGGAAGTCCATCAGGCGCTCGGCGCAGTCCTTGGCGGCGGGGCAGGGGAGACCGGCCACGGCCGCGGTAACAGCCTCTTTAAGGTTGGGGCGGAAACCGTTCTCCAGCACGATGCGCACCGCGCCCAGGGCCTGGCGGCGCAGGCCGTGAGGGTCCTCGCTGCCGGAAGGGATAAGCCCCAGCGCGAAGTCGGAAGCCAGCGTGTCCAGCTTGCCGGCAAGGGAAACCAGCCCGCCCTCTTTGGAGGAGGGGATGGGGGACTTGGCCGACATGGGCCAGTAGAATTCGCCTATGGCGCGGGAAGCCGTTTCGGAGAAACCGGCGTTCCTGCCGTAGTAGTAGCCCATCGTGCCCTGCAGCTCGGTGAACTCGCGCACCAGGTTGCTGGTGAGGTCGGAGTACACGTGGCCGGCGGCCAGGGCTATTTCCTCTTTGTTCACGATATGGCCGCTGTGCTCGCTCAGCCAGGCGGCCAGCTTAACCACCCGGGCGGTCTTGTCCGCCATGGTGCCCAGCTTTTCCTGGAAGGTGATGGCCTTGAGCTTCTCGTCGAACTCGGCCAGCGGGATGGCGAGGTCCCGCGTGTAGAAGAAGATGGCGTCGCGGAAGCGCGCTTCGAGCACGTTGCGGAAGCCTTCCTCCACGTTGCGCTGCCCCTTGGACACGCCGTCGCGGATGCCCACGGAGTAAGGCTGCAGCTCGCCCTTGGCGTTGGCGACGGTGAAGAACTTGAGCTGTTTCTTCATCACCAGCTGCACCAGCTCCTGCGGCAGCTTGAGGAATTCCTGCGAGAAGCCGGAGACCACGCACACCGGGTATTCCACCAGGTACAGGTTCTCGCTGATGAGCTCCTCGTCGGGCTCCACCTTGAGCTTCATGCGGCGGGAAAGGCTCTCGAGCTCCTTGCGGAAAGCCGCCAGGCGCTCGGCGTCCTTCACCAGCACGTTCACGTGCTCCAGCGTTTTAAAGTATTTCTCGGCGGAGGCTATCTTGACCGGGCGCGAGCCCTTGGCGCTCAGCCCCACGGTCAGCCGCCCGGACTTTATGCCGGCCGCGCTGAAAGCCACGGGCTTGTCGCCGTAGAGCGCGAGCAGACTGCGGATGGGCCGGGCGAAGCGGAAGCGCGTGGCCTCCCACACCATGTTCTTGGGGAACTGCAGCCTGGAGATAAGCTGGGGGAAGATCTCGGCCAGCGCCTTGATGGAGGAGCGGCCGGGGATCCGGGTCTCGAACATCAGCACTTCGCCCTTGTTGGGCACGGTCTCCACGCCCAGCTTGTCGGGGGTGGTGCCGCGGCCGCGCGCGAAGCCGGTGGCCTGCGGGGTGTAGTTGCCTTTCTCGTCCTTGAGCAGGCGGGCGGCGGGGCCGTAGGCCTTCACCAGCTTCTCCTCGGTCTTGGCCGGCACGCCGGTGAGGTGCAGCACCAGGCGCTTGTAGGTGCCGTAAGCCTCCATGCCTTCATAAGGCAGGTTGGCGGCGGCCAGCATTTCGGCCGCATACTTCTTAAGCTGTTCCTCCGCCGACGTAACGAAGCGGGCGGGGATATTTTCGATGCGGATCTCTAACAGCGCGTCGCGCCTGGAGGTATTAGACATTGGAGGGCTCCTTCTTCCCGGAAGGTTCGTTGGTCTCTACGTAGGACACGGCGCAGGCCTTGGCCATGTCGCGGATGCGCTTGATAAGCACCGCGCGCTCGGACACCGAGATGGCGCCGCGCGCGTCGAGCAGGTTGAAGTTCTGCGAGCACTTCATAACCAGGTCGAAGGCGGGCAGATAGTAGCCCTTGGCCGCCACGCGCCGCACTTCCTTTTCCCAGTGGTCGAAGTCCGCGCGCAGGTTCTGCACGTCGGCCTCTTCGAAGTTGTAATGGGAGAACTGCTCTTCCTGGTTCTTGTACACCTCGCCGTAAGTGAGGCGGTCGGTCCACATGATGGAGGAAATGCTCTTCTTCTTCTGCACGAACATGGCCAGGCGCTCCAGGCCGTAGGTGATCTCCACCGCTATGGGGTTCAGCTCGAAGCCGGCCATCTGCTGGAAATAGGTGAACTGCGTGACTTCCATGCCGTCCATCCACACTTCCCAGCCCACGCCGGAGGCGCCCAGGGTGGGGGATTCCCAGTCGTCCTCTATCCAGCGGATGTCGTGCTCGGTGTGGTCCAGGCCCACGGCCTTGAGGGAGGCCAGGTAGACCTGCTGAATGTTTTCGAGCGGCGGCTTTATGATGACCTGGTACTGGTAATATTTGCCGTTGCGGTTGGGGTTCTGGCCGTAGCGCCCGTCGGCGGGGCGGCGGCAGGGCTCCACGTAGGCCACGCTGGTGGGCTTGGAAGTGAGCGAGCCGAAGAAGGTGGCCGGGTTGAAAGTGCCCGCGCCCTTCTCGAGGTCGTAAGGCTGGATGATGGCGCAGCCCTGCTTGGCCCAGTACTGGTCCAACTTCATGATGATGTCCTGAAAATTCACAGTAACCTCCGTCGGGCAGCGGCCCGCTTATTTAAAAATATTATACCTATTTAGGGGAGGGAAAGCCTTGCCGCGGAAAACTATTTAACGAAAGGCAGCGTACGCAGGTCTATGCCGATCTGTTCGGTGAAGAACCGGGCGAACAGCCCGTCCACGAAAGCCGCGGTGGCCTCGTCCGGGATAAGGTCGCGCACGGCCCGCCAGGAACCTGCGTGCAGGGTTTCCCACAATTCCATCTCGGGCCCGGCGGCGGTCTCACGGAAGCCGAAGCCGGCGGCTTCCAGCACGCGCAGCGTGAAGGCGCGGCGCAGCCAGAAGGCCGTGCCGTTGGCGTCCAGGTCGATCAGCGCGCCCAGCAGCAGCTCGTATTTTTCGGGGTTGGGGCTCTGCGCCGCGGTGAGGCGGTTCACCACCTCGCAGTAATGCATGGCCAGGTACAGGCTCTCGAGGTCCTTGCGGATATTGGCGAACACGTTCAGCGAGCGCCCGCCGGTGCACACGGGGAAGTTGGAGCCCTTCTTAAGGAAGAAGCGGTAATCGCCCCAGGTGACGGCTTCGCTGAGCGCGCGCAGCTTGCCCTTGGCCAGGCGCACGCCCTTGAAGTTCACCTCGAACTTGCCGTGCTCCAGCGTGAACACCGTCACAATCCGGTCGTTCTCGCGCAGCGGCCTCCGCTGCAGCACTATCCCGTAATCGCAGAATATCATTCCCCATATTTTACAAAACATATCCCCGGGAGCCTCCGCTTATTGCCGCTTGTTTTCCGTATTTTGTAAACTATTAAGAATAAAGCCTTATGCGGCTCAGCGATATTTGCCGAACAAACCTCATTTTCTTTGCTTTTTACCGGCTTAATTTATATAATTAAACCATTATGCTACCTACATACAGACCAAACGTACGCAAACGCAAAAAGCACCTTGGCTTCAGGGCCAAAATGAAAACTGCCGGCGGCAGGAAGACTCTCGCCCGCAGGCGCGCCAAAGGCCGCTGGGAACTCATACCCGACATTCCGACGACGAAACAGGCCAGACAGTAAGCCTTTCGCGGGATAAGTGAAAGAGTTCGCCTTTTCAAGAGCTTCACGATTGCGCCTCAAAAAAGAATTTGAGGCGGTTTTCGCGGCCGGGAGGAAGACAGTCACCAGGGACCTTGTGGCCTGGGACGCTCCCGGAGGGGGAAAAGGGAAAAAGATCGGCCTGATGGTCTCCAAGAAGACCGGGAACGCCGTTCGCAGAAACAGGTTAAAGAGGCTTCTAAGGGAAGCTTTCAGGACCAGCAGTACTGAGTTAAAGGAAGGCACGCGCCTCATCATCTACCCGAAGGCGGGCTGCGCCGTGAAGACCATGGCCCAGGCCCGGCAAGCGCTGGATACGCTCCGGCAAAAGGCGCGCCTTAACGATGACGGTAAATAACACCGGCACAAAAAATCTTAAATCACTTGCGCTGCTGACGCTGCGCTCGGCGTACAGGACTTTCAGACCGGCCCTAGGGCCAGGCACCTGCAGGTATACTCCGTCCTGTTCCGAGTACGCGTTCCACGCGCTGGAAAAACACGGGATTTTGAAAGGGGGCAGACTGGCCGCAAGCCGGCTGTCCCGTTGTCGTCCTTTCTCGCCGGGCGGTTACGACCCGGTACCTGAATAGCTCCTTGTCCGTCCCCGCGGGGCTGAACCCCGGGACGAAACAGCCATAGGCTGGAAGCCTTCCGTCAATATCGCGGGAGGTTAAATGCAGAAGAACTTAATACTTGCGGTCGTCCTTTCCTCGCTGGTCTACATCGGCTGGTACTCCTTCATGGAGAAAAAGATCCAGCCGCAGAAGGCCCAGACCGAACAGGCGGCCCAAGCCGCCCAGGCCAACACCGCGCAGGCAGCCGCCGCGCAGACCGCCGCCGCAGCCAACGGCGCGCAGGCCGAACCGCAGGCCCTCCCCGAAAACTGGAAAAAAGATTCCGTAACCCTTAAGGCCGGCAAAGCCGAATACACCTTCCTCACCAGCGAGGCCTCCCTGGCCAGCGCCGTTTACGAAGGCCCGGTGGCCCCGATCGAACTGGTACCGGACCCCGCCCGCGGCTTCTTCTACGCCACGCTGCCCGGCAAGTTCGCCCTTAAGGCTAAAACGGAAGACTCCGTGGAGTTCGTCTCCAAACAGGGCGCGGTGCAGTTCACCAAGAAGTTCACCCTCTCCAAAGACAACACCATAAATTCGATAGAGATAACCGCGGTTAACACCTCCGGCAAAACCCAGACGCTGGCGCCGTGGGAACTGCGCGTGGGCCCCGGCCTGGGCACGGCGCAGAGCGAAATGAAAGAGAACGCCAAGCTCTGCAAAGCCGACTACACCTACAACGAAACCGGCCGCAAGCACCCCACCATTAAGGAGCTCAAGGACGAGCCCGCCCAGTTCGACTGGGTCTGGACCGGCATGAACAACCGCTATTTCCTGGCGGCCCTGGTGAATTCCGACTTCCAGAACACCCGGCCGCTCCGGCGGCTGGAGAAAGTGGGCGAGAACGCCAAGACCCCCATGCTGGTGGTCCCGATGCCCGGCGTGGAGCTGGCCGCCGGCGCCAGGCGCGTCTGGACTTCCTCTTTCTACCTCGGGCCCAAGGACTATTCCCTGCTCAAGAAGCTCGGCATGGGCCTCGACCGCGCGGTGGACTTCGGCTTCTTCGCCCCGCTGGCCAAACTCGCCGACTCCGCGCTGGGCTTTTTCTACAAGCACACCGGCAACTACGGCGTGTCCATCGTCATCCTGAGCCTGCTGATCCAGCTCATCCTCACCCCGCTCAGCTTCAAGAGCTTCAAGGCCATGGCCGTGATGAAGAAGATCCAGCCCGAGATGCAGGCCATCCAGAAGAAATACAAGGACGACCCCAAGCGCATGAACCAGGAGGTCATGGACCTCTACAAGCGCCACGGCACCAACCCGCTCGGCGGCTGTCTGCCGATGCTCCTTCAGATCCCCGTTTTCTTCTCGCTGTTCACGGCGCTCAGGAACTCCTGGCCCCTGCACGGCGCGCCCTTCGTTTTCTGGATAAAGGACCTCTCGGCTAAAGACCCGTTCTATGTGCTGCCGCTCGTAATGGGGGGAATTATGTTCCTTCAGCAGCACATGAACCCGCAGACCTCCGACCCCTCGCAGGCGGCCATGATGAAGTGGATGCCGGTCATCTTCACCTTCATGTTCCTAACCTTCCCGTCGGGCCTGGTGCTTTACTGGCTGATCAACAGCACGTGGGGCTTCGCCCAGAGCATGTACCTGCAGAAAAAAATGGCGTAACATTCTTACGCACATTCAGAGGAGACAAAAAAATGAGAGAGACAAAGACAGAAGCTAAAACGATACAGGACGCCGTTGAAAAGGGCCTCACCGAGATGGGCCTCCGGCGCGACCAGGTTGAAGTGGTTGTAGTCAGCGAAGGCAAAAGCGGCTTCCTCGGCTTCGGCGCCAAGAAAGCGTGCGTTATTTTAAGGGAAAAGCGCTGGACCAGCGGCGGCGACGAACCCCGCGGCGGCGGCTCCCGCGGCGGCAGGGACAGCAGAGGCGGCCGCGGCGGTTCCCGCGGCGGCAGCAGGGAAGGCAGAGGCGGCGGCCGCGGCGGTTCCCGCGGCGGCGGCGAAAGCCGCTCCAGCAGCGCGGCCCCCAGGCGGCCCGGCAGGTACGGCTACGAAGACGCCAGGCTTCCGCCCCCGGAAGAAACCCGCCCGTCCGAGGGCCAGTACGAGAACAGGCGCCCCTCGCGCGACGACCGGCCCCGGATGGACCGCTCGGACCGCGTCTATAAGGAAGAGCCCCTCGCTCCCGAATACATCAACATGCAGCCCGCGCAGGACCCTATCGAGCACGTAAAGACCGCGCTGCTCAAGATCCTCTCGCTGATGGGCATGCAGGGCACCGTGACCGAAGCCAGGCTGGACCAGGCCGAGAACCTGCTGTTCATCCGCTTCGACTGCCCCGACTCGGCCTCTTTCACCGCCGAGAACGGTCGCGGCCTGCAGGCGCTCCAGTTCCTGCTTAACTCCATAGTAAGCCGCAAGCGCGAGCCGCACCTGGCCCTGCGCCTGGACACCGGCGGTTACTGGGACAGCAAGGAGAAGGAAATAGCGCAGCGCGTGGAAGAAGCGGTCAAGGAAGTAAAGGCCAACAACAGGCCCTACAGCCTGGACCCTATGCCAGCCTCGATGCGCAAGATCGTGCACAATATCATCAAGACGACCTACCCCGACATGGAGACCGCCTCCGCCGGAGAAGGCCGCTGGCGCAAAGTGGTGATCAGCCAGTTGAACAAGCCGGCGGAGCAGCCCGTCGAAGCCGCGCAGCCTGCTGAAGCCGCGCAGCCTGCTGAAGCTGCCCAGCCTGTAGAGGCCGCTCAGCCCGCGGAAGCCGCCCAGCCGGCGGAACAGACGACCGAGCAGAAGTAAATAGCCGTCTATCGAACCGGCGTGACGGCGCTAGCGCTGTCACGCCGTTCGTTTTTTGAGAGCAAAGAATGAAACTCCCGGGAACAAAGGACACCATCGCCGCGCAGGCCACGCCACCGGGCGCGGGCGCGCTGGCGGTGCTGCGCCTGTCCGGGCCCAAAGCCTTCGCCATCGCTTCGTCCTTCCTTCAGCCGGTTCCCGGCGACCACGGGCGCAGGACGGCCAGGCTCCTTTCCATTTTCGACGGCAAGGCCCTGGTGGACAGGGCCGTAGTCGTTTTCTTCAAGGGCCCCGGCAGCTACACCGGGGACGATACCGTGGAGATCTCCTGCCACGGGTCGCCTTACATTATCCGGACCATACTCAATTTAGCCATCCGCGGCGGCGCCAGGCTTGCCGGGCCGGGCGAATTCACGCTGCGGGCCTTCCTCAACGGCAAGCTGGACCTGGCCCAGGCCGAAGCGGTGGGGGAACTTATCGAAGCCGGTTCCGCCGGAGCCCACCGCGCCGCCCTCAGCCAGGTGGAAGGCGCAATCTCGGCGAGGGTAGCCGGGATAAGGACGGAAATAGTGGACCTGCTGGCGCGGCTGGAAGCCCGCCTGGACGATTCCTACGAGGAGATCCCCGCGCTGGAACTAAAAGATTTCGCCTCCCGCGCCGCGGCGGCCAGGGAGCGCGCGCTGGAGCTGGCCGGCGGCTTCGAAGCCGGGCGCGGCATTAAAGAGGGCGTAAGGGTGGTCATAACCGGCGCGCCCAACTCCGGCAAGTCCTCGCTCCTTAACGCGCTGCTGGGCTACGACCGCGCGCTGGTCTCGCGCCAGGCCGGCACCACGCGCGACACGCTGGAGGCCGAACTCGACGTGGACGGCTTCTCCGTTATTTTCACCGACACGGCGGGCCTCAACGCCAGGGCCGCCTCCGCGCTGGAGAAGGCGGGCATGCGCCGCGCGGAAAAGGCCATCAGCCGGGCCGACGCCATTATCCTGGTGAAGGACGGCTCCATAGCCGAAACGCCCAGCGACCTGCGCGCCGAGCGGGAAACCGCCCGCCTGGCCGCCTCGGCGAAAGTGATCAGGGTGCTGAACAAGGCCGACCTGCCGCCCAAGCGCGCGGCGGCCGCCGGCCTGAGCGTTTCAGCCAAGACGGGGCGCGGCCTGGCGCCCCTTAAGAACCTGCTTATCGCGCAGCAGAAAAAAGTTTTCCGCGACAGCGCCCAGGCCGTGGTTACTTCCGCCCGGCATTACGCCGCGCTCGCCGAAGCCGCCGGCGAACTGACGCGGCTGGAGAAAATGATGAAGGGCCCCGCGCCCGCGCTGGAGCTGGGCGCAGAACATTTGCGGGGCGCGCTCGCGGCGCTCTCCTCGATCCTCGGCGAGACCGCGCCGGAAGAAGTCCTGGCCGGCATCTTCGCCAATTTCTGCGTAGGAAAATAGGCTTATGATAAAAGATTCTTTTCCGGTTAAACTCCTGCTGCAGCCCGCCGAGACCTTCGCCGCCATAGCGGAGGGAAAGACAGGCTGGGCCTGGCCGCTCGCGCTGTTCGCGGTCTCCACCCTTTCCTCGGCCCTGCTGCTGAGCCTGGTGCCGGCGGACTTCATGGCGGCGGCCTCCTCCGACCTCCCGGCGCCGTCCGGCCTGGGGTTCTCCAGCTACCTCGCCGCGGGGCTCGCCGGCGGGCTGGGCTTCGCCTTTTTCTTCTGCGCGCTGCTCTCCGACTTCTCCTCGCTGCTCAAGTCCGGGCGGCTGATGCTGCGCGCCCCGCTGCCGCTGGCCGGAGTAGGCGCGTACGCGGTCTTCTTCATCGTCCGCATGAACTCGCACGCCGGCGGCGCCGCCGGGTGGATAGTAGCGGGAGGGACGCTGTGCTTCTCGGTGTGGGCCGCGCTGTGGTACAGGAAGACCTGGCTGGGCCTGATGCAGGCCTTCTTCGCGGTCTCGCTCTTCACGATACTTTCCGACCTGGCCGGCGGGGCCGCCGCGCTGGCCGGCTCCACCGGCGCCTACAAAGTATCCGAATACCTCTTCGCCTTCGTCACGGTGGCCTGGCTGCTTAAGGCGGCCTGCGCGGTGACCGGGCTTTCCGGCGCGCGGGCCTTTTCCGCCCTGCTGCCCGCCATGCTGGGCGTGGCCGCTTTCGCTTTCTCGCTGCTCACGCTGGGCGTGATAAAGCCCGAGGTGTTCCAGCTGCTGCTCCTGATGTAGGCTTTATAAATGACGGCATTCAATTATCCTGAGAAGTTCGACGTTATCGTGATCGGGGCCGGCCACGCCGGCTGCGAGGCCGCGCTGGCGGCCGCGCGCCTGGGCGCGAAGACGCTGTTGCTCACGCAGGACCTGGACACCGTGGCGCAGATGTCCTGCAACCCCTCCATAGGCGGCGTGGGCAAAGGCCAGCTGGTGCGCGAGCTGGACGCGCTGGGCGGGGAAATGGCCAAGGTCACGGACCTAGCCATGCTGAGCTGCCATATGCTGAACACCTCCAGAGGCGCGGCGGTGCGCTCCCCGCGCGCCCAGTGCGACAAGAAAATTTACCAGGCGGCCATGAAGCATGCGCTGGAGCTTGAACCGAACCTGCGCCTGGTGCAGGACGAAGCCGCGGCTATCCTCACGAAGGGGAGCAAAGCCGCCGGGGTCTCGACGCTGCGCGGCACCCGCTATACTTCCAAAACCGTGGTTATCACGGCCGGCACCTTCATGCGCGGCGTCATCCATATCGGGCTGGACAATTTTCCCGGCGGCCGCTACAACCACCCGCCGAGCCAGGAGCTTTCCAAAGGTCTTATAGGTCTTGGCTTCAAGCTGGGCCGGCTTAAGACCGGCACGCCCATGCGCCTGCACGCCCGGAGCATAGATTTCTCGAAGTGCGAGGCGCAGGCCCCGGACTCGCCGCCGGAGCCCATGTCGCATTTCACCGCCAAGATAACCGCCAGGCTGCTGCCCTGCTGGATCACCCGCACCAGCGCCGCCACCGCCGAAGTGATCAAAGCCGGCCTGCACCTCTCGCCGCTCTACAGCGGCAAGATCAAGTCCACCGGCCCGCGCTACTGCCCGTCCATCGAGGACAAGATCGTGAAGTTCCCGCACCACGGCGCGCACCACCTTTTCCTGGAGCCGGAAGGCTTCGGGACCGAAGAGTATTACGCGAACGGCCTTTCCACCAGCCTGCCCGAAGAGACGCAGCACGAGATAGTCCGTTCGGTGCCGGGCCTGGAGAACGCCGAGATCATGCGCCCGGCCTACGCTATAGAGTACGATTACTCGGACCCTTCGCAGCTGGACTACACGCTGGAAACCCGCCCGCTGCCGGGCCTGTTCCTGGCAGGGCAGCTCAACGGCACCACCGGCTACGAGGAAGCCGCGGCCCAGGGCCTGGTGGCCGGCGTAAACGCCGCCCGCAAGGCGCTGGGCGGCGAGCCGCTGGTGCTGCGCCGGGACGAGGCTTACATCGGCGTGATGATCGACGACCTGGTCTCCAAGGGCGTGGACGAGCCCTACCGCATTTTCACCTCGCGCGCGGAGTACCGCCTGATGCTGCGGCAGGACAACGCCGACCTGCGCCTGGCCGCTAAAGGTTTCGAGCTGGGCCTGCTCGCCCCGTCGCTGAAGGCGAACTTCGAAGCCTACCGCGCCGCGTTCGAAGACTCCCTGGCGGGGCGCAAACCCAAAGCGCTGCCACCCGGCCCCTGGACCGCGGAAAGGGCGCGCGCCACCGCGGCCATCGAGAAGTCGTACTCGTCGTATATCGAGCGCAACCGCCGGGACGCCGAGAACCTCAAGAAATTTGAGGACCTGCGCATCCCGGAAGATTTCAACTATACCGCGCTGAAGGCGCTGCCCAACGAGGCGCGCCACAAGCTGGAGAAGCACCGCCCGCTCACGCTGGCGCAGGCCGGCCGCATCCCGGGGGTAACCCCGGCCGACGTGCAGCTGCTGTGGGTGCTGCTGGAGCAGCGGCGCGGGGGGAAAACCAAATGAACGAAGCCGTGACCAAAACCCTGCAGGCCTGGGGCCTGCACCTGACGCCGGAGAACCTGCGAAAGCTGGAAGTGTTCTCCGCCAAGCTCGCCGAGAAGAACGCGGTGCAGAACCTGGTGTCCGAGAAGGACATGCCGCAGCTCTGGGAACGCCATTTCCTGGACTCGCTGGCCGCGGCCCCGCTGCTGCGCCGGCTGGTAAAGCCGGGCTCGCTGATAGCCGACGCCGGCTCCGGGGCCGGTTTCCCCGGCCTGGCGCTGGCCGGGGCGCTGGACGAATTCAGCTTCCAGCTGCTGGAATCGCGCGAAAGGCGCTGCGATTTCCTCGGCGAGACCGCCGCCGCGATGGGCGCCAGGAACGTGGCGGTCTTCAACCGGCGGGTGGGCGAAGGCGGCCCCGGCAGCGAGCAGCGCTACGCCGCCGTGATCGAAAGGGCGATGGGACAGCTTGAAAACATCCTGCCTCAATGCTTAAATATACTGGTTAAGGGCGGCTTCTTCCTGGCCTGGCAGAGCGCGGCGCAGCTGGCGCAGCCCCGCCCGGCGGTAGAGGCGGCCGTGCGCAAGGCGAAGGCGGAACTGGCGGAAACCTTCGCGTACCGGCTGCCCGGCGAGAGCGCGGACCGCTATATCCTGGTTTTCAAGAGAACGCGGTAATTTAGCAGCGGGAGAACTATGCACATACTTAATTATTATTTCACGCCCTTCGCGGTGATCCTGATCCTGTTCGCCATCTTCTTCTCCGAACCGGATAAGAGCGTGACCTACGCCTCGTTCGGCATCCTGGCCGCGGCCTTCATTGCCAACTACTGGCTGGGCTCCAACGTGTACCGCTTCCTGCGCTGGAGCCGGCACATCAGGGCGCTCACCGTGTGGATGAACCTCGCCGTCAGCGCCATCCTGTTCTACCTGCTGGCCGCCTACTGGGCGCCCATGTGGCTGCTCTTCCTGATGGCCCCGGCCGGCTGCGCCATGTTCATGAAGAAATGGCAGGTGTTCCTTACCGCCGTGCTCTCGTCGGCGATAATGCTGCTCCTGTACTACCTGCGCAGCGTGGTGTACGGGCTGGGCATGAGCAGCCAGTTCTGGGCCATGGCCGCCACGCAGGCCGTGTTCATAGTCTTTTTCTCGATGTTCACCGCGGCTATGGCCGAGATGGTAGTACGGGTAAGGGACGCCCAGAGGTAACACTTGCCTTAAGCCATAGGCAGAAATGGATATTCTTTCCAAGCTGAGGGTACTGTTCTGGGGCCTGGTAATAGGGCTCTGGGGCCTTTTCATGTACCAGTACATGGACGAGGACATGTCCTCGATCAAGCGCTTCAGCGTAGGCGTCAACCCTTTCAGCGGCAAGCAGACGCAGGCCCCCGTCCTTAAACACACGGCTCCGCAGCCGGTTTACCCGCCGCAGCCGCTCCCGGCGCCGCAGCCGGTACAGCAGCCGGTCAGCACGCTCAGCCTTATAAAGCCGGGCGCCGACATCAAGGACATCCCTTCGGCCGGCATGATGCCGGAACATTCCGTAAGCGAAAAGACCGAGATCGCGCCGGAGCGCAAGACCGGGGAGGAAAACTACCCGGAAACCCCGGCGGGCTTCTCGATGAAGGAGACGCAGCACTTCGTGGTATACGAAGAAGGCCCGGAAGTTTCGACCGAGCTTACGGACACCGTAGAGGCCCTGCACGGCAGCATCATGCTGGACCTGGTGGCGTTCTCGCCGTGGTCGCGCGAGCGGAAAGTTTACATCTTCTTCTCCAAGAGCCAGGAAACCTACCGCAAGCTTACCGGCCGCCCGGCGTGGTCGGGGGGGGCGGCGTCGCTGAACGAACGCAAGATCTACCTGTACAAGAGCGACGAGGCCTTCGGCATCCTGGCGCACGAGCTCACCCACATCTATTTCGACAGCTTCTTCCCGGCCTCGAACCCCAGCCCGCTGTGGCTGAGCGAGGGCATAGCCACCTACGTGCAGTCCGAGCGCGGCCTGTCCACGCCGCACTGGCTGGCGCAGAACCTGAAGCTCCTCGAGAGCGGCAGCGGCTTCAAGCTGAACGACCTGGTGCGCATCGAGAACCTGCAGGGCGCCGACGAGGACAACGTGCGGCTCTGGTACGCGGAGTCGTACAGCGTGGTGCGCTTCCTGATGAAGCTGAAGGCCGGCGACGCTTTCTACTTTTTCTGCAAGAACCTGCGCGACGGCAAGCCAGCCGCGCAATCCCTGTACCAGGCCTACGGCATGCCGTACAACAAGCTCTCCTCGCTCGAGTACGCGTGGCGCTACGACCTGAAGACGGGCAAGATCTCCGGCCTCAACAAGTAAACCGGCCGGCCGCATTTCCCTTATTATTATCTTCCTATTATATAGCGGTTGACCAGGGTCAACCGGCTTTCTCATTTTTTCCTCATTTTAATTAACCTAAAAAATACCGCTGAAATAAGCGTTTTTTTACCCATGGTATTGACAAGGGTCAGGTCATACGATATACTTCATCAGGTGGTGGAAAGTGGTGGATAATGTTTTTTAGTGGTTAACAATGTTGTAAAATAGTTAAAAGATTTTTCAGATCGATAATCAAGAATGAGTTCACTTTACGGCGAATATAATTACGTGATGGACGCGAAAGGACGCGTGTTCGTCCCTGCCCGCTTCCGCGAGGAACTCCGCAAGGAAGACAAGAACTATTTTATGCTCAGCATCGGCCTCGACCGCTGCCTCTACATTTTCCTGCCGTCCAAATGGGAAGAACTCCTCGCCAACAACATGGCGATCTTCAAGTCCGAGAACAAGGAGGAGGAGCGGGCTTTCAAGCGCTTCTTCTTCGGCAACGCGGCCGACGCGGAGCTGGACGAGCAGGGCAGGATCTTGGTGCCGCAGAATCAGAAAGCTTATGCTTCTCTCAAGAAGTCCATCCTGATACGCGGCGTGGGAAATAAGGCGGAAATATGGGATGCGCAAGTCTGGTCCAAGTACAAGAAAGACGTAATGGAACCCTCTTTCGAAAAATTCAGCAAGATCGTAGATTTGTGACCTGGCCCGCGACTTTGCCGGCCCGCCGCGCGGGAGCAGAAGATAAAATGGAAAAAGATTACACGCACGTATCGGTTCTCGCCGACGAAGTAGTGAACCTGCTGATAACCGGCAAGAGCGGCGTTTACGTGGACGGCACGCTGGGGATGGGGGGGCATACCGCCCGCCTGCTCGACGCGCTCTCTCCCGAAGGCAGCGTGCTGGGCATAGACTGGGACCCCGAGATGGCCGCCCTCGCCGCCAGGAACCTCGCGCCGTTCGGCGCCAGGGCCCGCATAGCGCAGGGCAATTTCGCCAATATCGACGAGATCGCCAGCCGCGAAGGCATCCGCTCCATTTCGGGCGTGCTGTTCGACCTGGGCATCTCCTCGCTGCATTTCGACAAAGCTTCCCGCGGCTTCAGCATAAAGAACGACGGGCCGCTCGACATGCGGATCAACCCCGACAACCCGCTGACCGCGTACACGATCATCAACCAGTGGCCTTACGAGCAGATCGAGCACCTGATCCGCGTGTGCGGCGAGCGCCATTCCGGCCGCATCGCCCGCGCCGTGCTCGACGCGCGCCGCAAGAAGCCGCTGGAGACCACCGCCGAGCTGGGCGCGCTGATCGAGCGCGTGGCGCCCAACCACGGCGAGAAGATCCACCCCGCCACCAAGACGTTCCTGGCGCTGCGCGTGGCGGTCAACTACGAATTCGACAACCTCACCCGCGGTATACAGAAAGTGATGCCGCTGCTGAAGCCCGGGGCCAGGCTGGCCATAATAACTTTTCATTCACTGGAAGACCGCATCGTGAAAGAGACGTTCAGCATCATGGCCAAAATGGGCGGGTGGGAACTAGTGACGCGGAAGCCGGTGAAACCCACCGAAGAGGAAACCCTCGCCAACAAGAGGGCCAGGAGCGCTAAGTTGAGGGTTATAGAAAAACTGTAACGAGAAACAGGGGGAACGAGTATGTATCCTGAAAACATCCTTAAAGCGGGCGCGAAGTTCACGAAGCTGCTTACTCCCAAAGTCTCCAGAACGAAGTTCAACGGGCTGAAGGGAGCCATGTCTCCGACGAAGATCTTCTACCTCTGGGAAAAACACGGGATCAAACGCATCGAACTTTTCAGCATGGAATAAACTACAAGGAACGGAAATCGCAATGCTTAAGAAGACAAGGAACCTGAGATTGCTGGGACTGGGCGCGCTCTGCGCGGTATTCTTCCTGTTCGCGTGGGAGAACGTGCAGGCGGTGCGGCTGGGCTACACCATCGAGAAACTCAGGCACGAGATCAAAGACCTGGAGAACTCCAACACTTACCTGAAGAAGGAGATCCAGGCTTCCCTGTCGCCCGAAAAGCTGGAGGCCGAGGCGTCCAAGCTCGGGATGGTCTACCCGGAGCCCGGAGCTATCGTGATGCTAGACGGCGCTCCGGCTGCAAATACCGCGGGGCGGGGCTGGCTGGCCAAGCTCTTCAAGCTGAATAAGTCCTCCTGACCGGCAGTCTCCGCCGGAGAGAACATGGCGGAAATAAACCTCAGAACCCTTTTCGACAGGATCCCCGTCTACGGGGAGACCGGCTTCGCTAAAGCCGCGTATGACAGCCAAAACCTTAAAAACAAGAATTCAGCTCTGCGCCTTCGCGGCGGGGATCCCTGCCATCCTGATCGGCGGCCGTTTGTTCTGGCTGCAGACCGTGCGCCACGAAAACCTTTCCGCTACAGCTTCTAAGGAATTCAACCGGACGGTGTCGGAGATCGGCCCGCGCGGCCGCTTCTTCGACGCCAACGGCGAGCTGCTGGCCGAATCCATCGTGGCCTGGGACGCGGGGCTCTTCAAGAAGGACCTGACCGAGCCCGCCCGGGCCGTAACGGAGCTTATCCGCGCGCTGGGGCTGCCGCCCGGCTTCCGGGAGAAGTTCCGCCGCGCAAAGAATTTCGTGCCGCTCAAAAAGGGCCTGGACCGCACCGCCGCCGAGGCGGTAAGGGCGCTGAAACTCAAGGGCGTTACGCTGGAACCGGTACAGAGCCGCTATTACCCCTCGGGGGAACTGGCGCGCAGCATAATAGGCGTAACGCGAGAGGACCGCGGGCTGACCGGCCTGGAACTCCTTTACGACAAGGTGCTCTCCGGGCACGTAAGCAAACGCGAAGTAGTGCGCGACTCCGGCGGCCGCGTGATCTTTCAGGACAGGCTGGAGAAAGAATCCCGCCCGAGGGACCTCCACCTCACCATCGACAAAAATATCCAGTTCTTCGCGCAGGAGGCCATAAAGCGGGCCACAGAGAAGAGCCGGGCGGAACTCGGGATGGCGCTGGTGCAGGACCCGCAGACCGGCAAGATACTCGCGATGGCCAGCTGGCCGCGGGAGCTTGAAAGGATCGAAGGGGTGGAATGGGTTTACGAACCCGGTTCCACGTTCAAAGCCATAACGCTGTCCGCGGCCCTTTCCAAGGGGATCGTAAGCGAAAGCGATACCTTCTTCTGCGAGAACGGCGCCTGGCACTTTAACAAAAAAGTCACCATCCACGACCACGAACCCGAAGGGACGCTTACTCTTTCAGGCGTAATAGAGCGTTCCTCCAACATCGGCACGGGCAAGATCGGCACGAAGCTGGGCATCCAGGATTTCTATTTTTACGCCAAGGCCTTCGGCTTCGGGGCCAAGTCCGGGCTCGGCTTCGCCGGGGAATCGGCCGGCCTGCTGCGCCCGCTGGAGAAGTTCACGCCCATCGACCTGGCGGTGGGCTCCTACGGCCACGGCATAGCGGCCACGCCGCTGCAGGTGATCAACGCCTATTCGGCCATCGCCAACGGCGGCAAGCTTTACGAGCCGCGCCTGGTGGATAGGGTGACGGAGTTCGAGGGGGAGGAAGTCTTCAGGAACGACCCCGTAATGATAAGGCAGGTCATCACGCCGGGCATCGCCGGGCGTGTAAAAGCTATTTTAAAGAACGTGGTGGACAAGGGCACCGGCAAACCCGCCGCCGTGCCGGGCTACGCCATAGCCGGCAAGACCGGCACCTCGGAGAAGATCGACCCCAGGACCGGCAAGTACCTGAGCGGCAGGAGCGTAGCCTCCTTCGCCGGTTTCTTCCCGGTAGCCGAGCCGCGCTACACCATCCTGGTGGTGCTGAACGATCCCAAGGGCCAGACTTACGGCGGCGAGACCGCCGCGCCGGCCTTCCGGGAGATAGCCAGCAAGATCATAACGCTTAAGGGACTCAAGCCCGACACCCCGCTGCCCCGGAAGGGAAAAGCCGCCCTGCCGTAAATACGGCCGCGGCGGGCATTACTCCGCGCCTTTAAATTTTCTATCATTAAAGCATGAAGCTCTCAACGGCGCTGGAAAATTCCGGGATAACGCACTCGGGCCCCGACCCCGAAATAACCGCGCTTACCAACGATTCCCGCAAAATTACTCCGGGGGCGCTCTTCTTCGCCCTGCCAGGCGCCAGGACGGACGGCAGCCTGTTCATAAAACAGGCGCTGGAGAAAGGCGCCGCGGCCGTGATCTCGGGCAGCGAGGTCCCGGCGGAACTCCGCGCCGCCTACCCGGCCGCGGCCTTCATAAATACGCCGGAACTACAGCGCGGCCTCTCGCGAATAGCCTCCAATTTTTACCGCAACCCCTCCGGCAGGATGAAGATCTACGGCATCACCGGCACCAAGGGCAAGACCACCACCGCCTACCTGCTGGAAAGCGTGCTGCGCGCGGCGGGGAAAAAGCCCGGCGTGATAGGCACCATAGACTACCGCGTGGACGGCAGGGTTATAGCCCAGGCCGCCAACACCACGCCGCTGGCCCACACCCTGCAGGAATTGCTCGCGGGCATGGCGGAAGCCGGCGCCAAGGCCGCCGTGCTGGAGGTTTCCTCCCACGCGCTGGCGCTGGACCGGGTGGAGGATATCGAGTTCGACTTCGCCGCCTTCACCAACCTGCAGCGCGACCACCTGGACTTTCACGGCGACAGGGAGAGTTATTTCGGCGCCAAAGCCCGGCTCTTCGACCTGCTGCGCGCTTCGCCCAAGAAGGACCGCTGCGCGGTCATCAACCTGGACGACGAGCGCGCGCCGGAGCTGCTGGAAAGGATAAACGGCAGCCTGCGCGTACTGACCTTCGGCATAGACCAGCAGTCGGACTTTAAAGCTTCGGACATAGAGATAGGCGAAAGTTCCACCAGCTTCACCCTTACCGCATGCGGGGAAAAGTTCAAGGTGCGCCTGAACCTGCTGGGCCGCCACAACATCTACAACGCGTTGACGGCCATCACGCTGGCCGCCGCGGGCGGTCTCAGCGTGAGCGCGGCCGTCTCCGGCGTCGAGGCGCTGCGGAACGTGCCGGGCAGGCTCGAGCGGGTGAACGCGGGCCAGGATTTCACGGTGTTCGTGGACTACGCCCACACCGACGCGGCGCTGCGGAGCGTGCTGGAGAACCTCAAGCTGATGCCGCACGCCCGCATCATCACCGTTGTAGGCTGCGGCGGAGACAGGGACCGCACCAAGCGCGCCCCGATGGGCCGGGTAGCCTGCACGCTGAGCGACCATGTGATAGTCACCAGCGACAACCCGCGCTCCGAGGACCCGGCGCGGATCTTCTCCGACATAGAGGGCGGGATCAAGGGCAAGTTCCGTAATTACGAGATCATCCAGGACCGCGGCGCGGCCATCAAAAAAGCCGTCGCGCTTGCGGGCAAAGGCGACATCCTGCTGATAGCAGGCAAGGGGCACGAAACCTACCAGATCCTGAAAGACAGGACCATACACTTCAGCGACGCGGAAGCGGCGGCCGCGGCCATACGTGAGAAGGCGGAGGAACGGAAGAAATGAACCTTAAAACAGACCTTGGCACCATGGCTAAAGCAGCCGGCGGAAAATTACTGAAGGGCAGCCCTTCAGCCCCCTTCAACAGTTTCGTTACGGATACCCGCAAACTCAGGACCGGAGACTTCTTCTGGGCGCTCAAAGGCGCCGCCTACGACGCGCACGATTTCCTGAAGCAGGCCCTGCCCTGCGTTAAGGGCTGGGTAGCGCGCGAGGACGCGCTGGCCGGCATGCCGGAGCAGCCGGGCGAAGTGGTGGCGGTTAAGGACACGCTCAAAGCCCTGCAGGCCCTGGCCGCCTGGCACAGGCAGCGTTTCCAGATCCCGCTCACGGCAATTACCGGCTCCAACGGCAAGAGCACTACCAAGGAAATGCTCAAAAGCATTTTCTCTACGGAAGGGGAAACCTGCACCAACCCGGGGAACCTGAACAACCAGTTCGGCCTGCCGCTCTCGCTGCTGGAGCTTACCGCGGCGCACAAGTTCGGCGTGTTCGAGCTGGGCGCCTCGCGCCGCGGGGATATAAAGGAAATAGGCGAGGTAGCGCGCCCTACCTGCGGCATCATCACCAACATAGGCCCTTCGCACCTGGAGCACTTCGGGGACATGGAAAACATTTACGAGACCAAGACCGAGCTCGCCGGCTGCCTGGCTCCCGGCGGCACGCTGGTCTACAATTACGACGACCGCTATCTTTCGCGCCTGAACGGGAAGGACTTCAAGAAACTGACCTTCGGCCGCGACACGGGAGCCGACCTGCGCATCCTCGACGGCAAAAACCTGCGGCTGGAATACGACGGCACGATCCTCGAGATAAACCTGCCGCACGCCGGCGGGCATAATTATTACAACGCGGCCGCCGCGGCCGCCGCCGCCCTCGTCGCCGGCGCCGACCTGGCCTCCATCAAGATGGGCCTGGAGCATTACGCCCCGCCGCCGATGCGGCTGCAGCAGCTGAACATCAACGGCTCGGTGGTGATCCTCGACGCCTACAACGCCAATCCCCAGTCCATGGCGTCGGCCCTTAAAGAAATGGCGGACAAGCCCAGGCCTCTTTACCTTATGCTCGGCGACATGAAGGAGCTGGGGCAGTACTCGGCCCACTACCACACCGACCTCGGCGCCGCGCTGGCGCACATGGGCGCCGCCAAGGTCTTCCTGGCCGGCCCCGAAATGAAAGCCGCCGCCGCCTCCTACTGCCAGGCCGGCGGCAACAGCATGGAATTCGGCTTCACCCTTGAAGACTGGCTCCCCGAAGCCCGCGCCCTGATAGCCGCCGGCAAAGGCTCTTTCCTCATAAAAGCCTCCCGCTCCATGAAATTCGAGCGCATCATCGAAGGCTTATAATTAGGTTCGGGTTATATAACCGCGGGTGGAGCGAAGCGACACAATATAGCTGTATCTTCAAGATGCGAAGTCGGGGACGGGCAGGGGGACCGGAACGCAAAACGCGCTCGGGCACACCGTGCCCTCGCTCCACATTCGCCTGCCGCGCTATGCAAGCGGCAGGCTCACGAGGGTTTTGCTAACCCGGTCCCCCTGTCCGTCCCCTCCAAATCATAAAACAAAACCGCCAGTCTGACCGACGGTTTAAAATATACGGAGGGGGCTGGCAAGGGTATGGGTTCGGCGGACCGTCACGGAGGCCGAGGCTTACGCAAGCGCCGAGGCCGAGTGACGAGGCGCGGGCACGGTGTGTCCCGACGCCGTGTCCGACGGGCCCATACCCTTGCCAGCCCCTGACTGGGCTATCCTGCGGTGATTAAGCTAAGTATTAGTTTTTCGCGGACATGACGGCGCGGAGCATTTCGTCCCAGTAGGTGGCCTGGGCGAAGGAGAGGGCTTCGTACTTGGGTTTGTAGTTGAGGTCGAAGATGGGGAAGAAGATGGACACGCCGTTGGCGTCCTTGGATTTGTAGCCGAGCGCGTCGTTGCGAACCACGAACTTCTCCGCTAGGAAGGTTATCACATCGCGCGCAGAATCCTTCACCGCCGGGTTCGCCGTATTGTCGTAGTAAAGCTTCATCACCTGGTACAGGTCGCGCGCGTCCTCGTCGTCGAAAGAGCGCAGGCCGAACTTCTTGTCGTTGTAGAGCTTCAGGTCCGCCGGCGAAGCCGCCACCAGCCGCGCGAACTTGTCCAGCTTGGCCGCCAGCTCCACGGAAAGCGCCGGCTTCACGATCGACATAGTAACCGACATCTTCTGCGTGCCGTAGTAGAACTCCGAAAAGCCCTTCATGATCGCCTGCGAAGCCGCCAGCCCGTCCCCGGGATTAGCCGCCAGCGCCTTCAGGAAAACCTCGTAGTTGTAGCCGCTGCCCGGCGTAGTCTCCTGAGAGCCCACCACGTACTCCGCCGCGTCCTTCAGGTCGTACAGCACCTCGACAGTCTGCATAAGGCAGGCGTCCGAAGCGTACACCGTAACGCCGCCAGCCTGCTTGATGGCCTGCGCCAGTTCCGCGGGGGAAATATGGTTATTCGAAACCTCGTCGTAAGAAATACCTTTTGCCGGCGGCTTAACGCCGCGCCAGCCGCTGCCGTGCCCGCCGATGATCAGCATGTAGCGCTTGGCCGGGTAGGCCGCCTTGCCCCAGGCGATGAACTCAGCCAGGTGCTTCCAGTCGCCCATGTCCGCGTCGGCGTAGTACTCGAGCACCGGGGAGTTGATGCTCAAAGGGTCGGAGTCCTTTTTTATCAGGAAACGGCGCGAGCCCGTCCAGTCGGCCTGCGGCAGCGGCGGTTCCTGCACGCTGGCGAAAGGGTTGTAAGGAGGATCGCACTTGATGCGCCCGAGCTCCGCCACCACGTTCACCTTATCGGTGGAGCCCGCGGCCTCCATCTCGTTCACGTCCTTGAGGGCGTCGTTCCCGAGGTTATTGCGGGCGCTCACGTAGATCAGCACCGTCCATTCTTTAACGGCGGGGCGGGAAGCCTCGGGAGGAGCGGGCAGTTCCTCCGCGGAAAAACCGGCGGCCAGCTGCTCCAGGGAGGAACAGCGCGCCGGCACGACGAAGATCGACAGGCAGAAAGCGGTAACCGGGAGAAGTTTAGTGAAATTCATTATCTTAATTATAAGCGAAAGCCCCTTCGCGCGCATGAGGCTTAAGGCCGCGAAGGGCCTGGGCCATAAGGGAAAAGACCGGGACGGCAAAAAATTAATAGAATATCAGGGCCGTACTCAATTTGCTTTATCTTAAAAGGGAACAATGCTTTACTACGCGCACTATCTCAGGGACTACTTCAGCCCGCTCAACGTTTTACAGTACATCACGTTCCGGACCGGCGGGGCCCTGATAACCTCCTTCCTGTTAAGCCTCGCCATAGGCCCCTGGCTAATAGCCAAACTCCGCACCTACAAGATAGGGCAGGTCCAGCGCACCGACGGCCCCAAGACCCACCTGGCCAAGCAGGGCACCACCACCATGGGCGGCCTCCTCATTTTCCTCACGCTCGTAACCAGCACCCTGCTGTGGGCCCGCCTGGACAACCGCTTCATCCTGCTGCTCCTGTTCACCACCGTGCTGCTGGCGTTCACAGGCTGGATGGACGACTACACCAAGCTGGTGAAGAAGAACCCCAAAGGCGCCTCTTCCAACTTCAAGTTCGCGCTGCAGCTCTTCACCGCCATTGTCGTAGTAGGCTACCTGGCCGCCAACCCGCCCAACGCGCAGTTCGCGAATTCCCTCTCCATCCCCTACACCAAGGAACTGTACCTGAACCTCGGCTTCCTTTACGCCGCGCTCGCGATGATAGTTATAATAGGTTCCTCCAACGCCGTCAACCTCACCGACGGTCTCGACGGCCTGGCCGCCGGCACCATCGTCTTCGCCGCGTTCACCTTCGTGGTGCTCTCCTATTCGGCCGGCAACTTCAAGCTGGCCTCGTATTTCAAGATCATCTACGTGGAAGGCGCCGGCGAAATGGCCGTGTTCCTTTCCGGCATGATAGGCTCCTGCCTGGGCTTCCTGTGGTTCAACGCCCACCCTGCCGAGGTCTTCATGGGCGACACCAGCTCTCTCTTCCTGGGCGGGGCCATCGGTACGGCGGCCATCTGCGTAAAGCAGGAACTGCTGCTGCCGGTAGCCGGCGGCATCTTCGTGATGGAAACTCTTTCGGTAATACTGCAGATGGGTTCGTTCAAACTGCGCAACAAGAAACGCCTGTTCCTGATGGCGCCAATACACCATCACTTCGAACTTAAAGGCATCGCCGAGAGTAAGGTGACCGTGCGGTTCTGGATCGTGGGCATCATGCTGATGCTCGTCGCGCTGGCCTCGCTCAAGATCAGATAACAGGAACGCTTATGAAGATGCTCAACCCGAAGGAACTGAAAGGCAAAAAAGCGCTCGTGATAGGCGCCGGCAAATCGGGCGTGGCCTGCGCCAACCTGCTTTCGGCCAAGGGCTTCAAAGTGCTGCTTACCGAGGAAAAACCGGCCGGAACGGTGAAAGAAAAGCTTAAAGGCCTCAAGAGCGCGGTAAAAACGGAGACCGGCGGCCATACGCCCGAAGTTTTCACCTGCGGCTTCGCCGTGAAGAGCCCCGGGATGTCCCACGCCAACCCTTTGATCGCTTCCCTTAAAAAAAAGAAGATCCCCGTTTTCAGCGAAGTGGAGATAGCGCTGGCCTTTTCCGCCGGCAAGCTGCTGGCCGTAACAGGGACCAACGGCAAAACCACCACCACCATCCTGCTGGGCGAACTGATGGAGGAAGCCCTCCGCCGCTCCGGCGGGCGCGCGCTGGTGTGCGGGAACGTGGGCATCCCGGCGGCCCTGGCCGCCCCCAAAGCCCGGAGCGGGGACTGCGTGGTGATGGAACTTTCCAGCTACCAGCTGGAGGACAGCTCATATTTAAAACCCTCCGCGGCCAGCCTGCTCAACATCACGCCCGACCACCTGGACCACCACGGCAGCATGGCCGCCTATATAGCGGCCAAGGAAAAAGTTTTCAAGTACCAGGGCAAGGACGACTGCTGCGTGTTCAACTACGAGGACCCGCTCTGCCGCCGCCTGGCGAAGGCCTGCCCGTCCAGGGCGCTGTTCTTCTCCTCGCGCCGCGCTCACGGCATGAACGCCTGGACCGAAGGGGGGAAGCTGTTCTTCAGGACTGAAAAGGCGGCTTTTTCGGTGAACCCTCCCGACCTGCCCGGCGCGCACAACCTGGAGAACGCCATGTGCGCAGGCCTGATGGCGCTGGAGTCGGGAGCCGTGCCGGCCGATCTTAAAAAAGTTTTCGCCGCTTTCAAAGGCGTGGAGCACCGCATCGAGCCCGCGGGCTCCGTGCGCGGGATAAGGTTCGTGAACGATTCCAAGGGCACCAACGTGGACTCCACCGTGGTGGCGCTCAAGGCGCTGGGCGGCAGCCGGAACATCTGGCTTATTCTCGGCGGCACCGACAAGGGCAACCCCTACGCCCCGCTGATCCCGCTCATAAAAAATAACGCGAAGGGCGTGCTGACCATAGGCGCCGCCGCGCCCAGGATAGAAGCCGAACTCGCCGGGGCGTGCCCGATAATAACCGCGCTCACCATGCAGAACGCCTGCCGCGAGATCCTGGAACTGGGCGAGCGCGGCGACATCGCGCTGTTCTCCCCGGCCTGCGCCTCCTTCGACCAGTTCAAGGACTTCGAGGACCGCGGAAGCAAATTCAAAGCCTTCGTAAAAACCTTAAAGTAAAAAATGGACTTCGCCTCAAAACGCCGGAAACTTTCCTATAACGTCATAGCCAACCGCAGCCTGAAGTACGTTGACTATTCCTTCTTCTTCGCCGTGGCCATGCTGCTGGCGCTGGGGCTGGTCTCCATGTATTCGGCCAGCGCCATCTACGCCGCCAACAAAGGCCTGGGCTCCCTTTTCTACGTCAAGAAGCAGGCCCTCTACATAGTGCTGGGCTTCGTCCTTATGGGCGGCGCCGCCAAGGCGGACCTGGAAAAGATACGCAAATACATAAAACCCGCGGTGATAGGCACCGTGGTGCTGCTGGGCGTAACGCTGCTGATGCCGCCGGTGGCGCACGTGCGGCGCTGGATCCCGCTGGGCTTCATGAAGCTGCAGATGAGCGAGTTCGCCAAGCCGGTGCTGATGCTCTACCTGGCGGATTTCTTCGACCGGAGCGCCAGCCGCGTGCACGCCGAGTGGCGGGAGCTCCTTAAGCCCTGCGGCGTGGCTCTTTTGATCTTCGCGCTGATCGCCGCCGAACCGGACCTGGGCACCCCTGCGCTGCTCTTCGGCGTGACCATGACGGTCTTCTTCGCCGCAGGCGTGAAGCTGCGCTACATCCTTGCGCCGATCGCCCTCATGGTTCCCGTGCTGATAGAGGAGCTGCTGCGTAAACCTTACCGCATAGCCCGCATCAAGAATTTCCTTTCGCCCGAGCAGGACGCCTCGGGCACCGGTTACCAGCTGATGCAGGCGCTGCTGGCCGTAGGCTCCGGCGGCTGGCTGGGCAAAGGGCTGGGCGCCTCTAATCTGAGGCTGTACCTGCCCGAGCCGCACACCGACTTCATTTTCCCGATAGTGGCCGAGGAACTGGGGCTGGTAGGCGGGCTCGCTATCGTCGGACTGTTCACCGCGCTGCTGGTCAAAGGCTCGCGCATAGCCAGGAACGCCCCAAGCCTGTACACCTCGCTGGCCGCCTTCGGACTTACGCTGGTGATAGTGCTGCAGGCTTACTTCAACCTTTCCATGGCCATCGGCTTGATCCCGACCAAGGGCATCCCGCTGCCGTTCTTCTCCTACGGCGGTTCATCCATCTGGTCCTCCATGCTTATGGTGGGCATAATCCTTAACGTTTCGGCACACCGGGGGGGGAGATGACGGGAAACAAACGCGCGCTGATAGCTTCGGGCGGCACCGGAGGGCATTTCTATCCCGGCTTCGCGCTGGCGCAGGAGCTGCGCTCCCGCGGCTGGCAGACCGTTTTCCTCGTCAAGAAAGAGGATATCGCCCGGCCCGCCCTGGAAGACGCTGATTTCCCCTATACGGAACTGGATATGGTGGCGCTGCCGCGCTCCCTGAACCCGCTGGCCCACGCGGCCTTCGCGTTCAAGTTCATAAGTTCGCTGCTGCTGGCGCGCAGGATAATGAAAGACTACCGCCCGGACGCGGTGGTGGGCACCGGCAGCTACGTGGCTTTTCCCGCGGCGCTGGCCGCGCGCCTGGCCGGCGTGCCGGTGTACATCCACGAATCCAACGCCAAGTTCGGCCTGGGCAACTACCTGGCCGGTTTTTTCTGCACCAAGGCCGCGCTCGGCCTGCCCGCCCAGGGGGATTCTTTCGTGTCCCGGTCGGCCCTGACCGGCACACCCATAAGGGAGGCCTTCGCCGCCAGGCCTGACCGCGGGGCCGCGCGCAAGGCGCTGGGGCTCGACGCGGACAAATTCACCGCGCTCGTGTTCGGCGGCAGCCAGGGGGCCCGCCGCCTGAATTCCGCCTTCATCCACGCGGCCAAAGAACTGAAGGGGGACATGCAGGCCGTGCATATAAGCGGCCGCAGGAATTTCGAAGCGGTCCACGCCGCTTATTCGGAGGCGGGCCTGGAGAACGATCCCGGCATTAAACTCTTCGACTACCGCGAGGACATGCCGCTGCTGTACGCCGCAGCCGACGTAGTGATAGCCCGCTCCGGCGCCAGCACGGTGGCGGAGCTGGTGCACCTGAGAAAGCCGTCCATCCTGGTGCCGCTGCCCTCCTCGGCGGGCGGGCACCAGAAGGCCAACGCCATAGCGCTGGCCTCGCGCGGGGCCGCCGTCTGCCTGGATGAGAGCCCCGATTTCGACGCGGAGCTGGCCGCGGCGCTGCGCACCCTGATGGAGGAGCCCGAGAAGACCGACGGCATCACGGCGAACTTCGGCCGGACTGGCATCCCCGACGGGCTGAAAGCCGCCGCCGCCCTGGCCGACATCCTGGAGCAGGGCTGCTCTAAAAACGAATCACGCGGTCCGGATCAAAACCATGGAAATTGAAAAAGGCGCCAAGTGGGTGAAGTTCGACCTGATGGAAAGGTTCATGCGGGACGTGTTCAAGGGCCTCGGCGTGCCCGCGGCCGACGCGGCGGTCTGCGCCGAGGTCCTGATCACCGCCGACAAACTGGGCTTCGACTCGCACGGCGTGTCGCGCCTGAAGCCTATCTACTACGACCGGATAAAACAGGGCATCCAGTTCGCCAAAACAAATTTCAAAATAGTGCGGCAGGGCCCGGGCACCGCCGTTATCGACGGCGGGCACGGCATGGGCCACGTAATAGCCCGCCGCGCGATGGAACTGGCCATAAAGAAGGCCAGGCGCTGCGGCCTGGGCATGACCGTGGTGCGGAACTCCACCCACTACGGCATGGCGGGCTACCACGCGCTGCTGGCGGCGAAGGCCGGCATGATAGGCGTGACCGGCACCAACGCGCGCCCCTCGGTGGCGCCCACTTTCGGCGTGGAGAACATGCTGGGCACCAACCCGCTCACGTTCGCGCTGCCCACCGACGAGAACTTCCCTTTCCTGCTGGACTGCGCCACCTCCATAACCCAGCGGGGCAAGATAGAGGTTTACGCCAAGCTCGGCAAGGACATGCCCCGGGGCTGGGTTATAGACCAGCGGGGCAACGCCCTGACGGACCCCGCGGAGGTCCTTACCGCCCTTACCAAAGGCGCCGCCTCGCTTACGCCGCTGGGCGGCATAGGCGAGGACCTGGGCGGCTACAAGGGCTACGGCTACTGCACCGTGGTGGAGATCCTCTCGGCCGCGCTGCAGCAGGGCGCCTTCCTCAAGATGCTGATGGGCGTGGAGAACGGAAAAAAAGTGCCGTACAAACTGGGGCATTTCTTCCTCGCCATCGACATAAAGGCCTTCACCCCTTTAAAAAAATTCAAGAAGACCGCGGGCGAGATCCTGCGGGAACTGCGCGCCTCGAAAAAGATGCCGGGCGAGAAACGCATCTATACCGCCGGGGAGAAAGAACACCTGACCTGGCTGGCGCGCGAAAAGCGCGGCGTCCCGGTCAACCGGGAAACGCAGCGCGAGGTGCTGGCCATGCGCGAAGAGCTGGGCCTTGTTAAATACAAATTCGGTTTCTAGCCGCGGAGGGGTAAAAATGTTCGACGAAAAATCCAGAGCCGCCTGGGCGCTTTACCTGGCGATCTTTATAACTTTGATCGGCTATACCGGCAGGGCCATCGGGCTTGAGCCCCTGCGCAGCCAGTTCTTCCCTTTCGCCGCCTGGGCTTATATCCTGTTCGCGGACAATATAACTTTCCGCCTGCGCGGCAGTTCACTGGCCGCGTCCCGCACCGCGGAACTCTTTTACCTCGCGTTCTGGTCCGCGGCCTTCTGCGCGCTGCTGGAACTACTGAACCTGCGCCTGCACGCCTGGCAGTACCTTGCACAGCCCGCCACCCTTTCCACCCGCTGGGCTGGCCGTTTCTTTTCCTGGGCGGCCATCCTGCCCGCTATCTTCGTAACGGCGGAACTGCCGCCGGTCTCGCTGGTCAGGGGTTTTACCTTCAAGCCGCTGCGGGTGACCCCTTTGCTTACCGGGAGTTTTTACGCCGCCGGCCTAACCGCGCTGGCGCTGGCGCTGGCGCTCCCGGGGCGCCTCTGGCCGCTGTCCGCCGCGGGGCTGCTGCTGCTGGCCGAGCCGCTGACCTTCCGCCTGGGACTTGGCTCGCTGCTGCGCGAATGGCAGGGCGGGCTGCCGGCCAAAACCATACGCCTGGCCCTGGCTGGGGTCATTTGCGGCATACTCTGGAACTACTGGAATAACGCCTCAGGTTCATCCCTGTTCTGCCCGGCTCCTTTCAAGGCCGGACCTTTCATGTTGGGGCTCCCGCTCCCGGCCTGGGCGGGCTTCGCGCTGGCCGGACCGCTGGCCTACTCCTTATATAGCCTGGCCTCGTGGCTCAGGGAGGGGAAAACCTGGGAAGAAGGCGCCTGGACCATGCCCGGCAAGCCGCTGCCGCTGAAAGTGCGCGGCGGCGTCTTTATTCTTTTGTCCATCGCGATCTATGCCGCCCTGCGCGCTGTGGATATCTACACGGTCCAGGTCTATATAGGCTGGATATAAATATTCCCGGCGTCTCTTTTAAGGATCACCGGCCATTCCTCAGCCTTATCGCACGACGAGTTTTACCCAAAGGACCCAGAAAGGCCTGGGCCCTCCGACTATTGACATTGCTCAACCCGTCCTGTATAACATACCGTAAGTAAACGTTGCAGCGATTGGAGGAGTTATGAAGAACCTTGTTAAAACAACCCTGAGCGCGGCCGCGGTCCTGGCCATCCTGCCCGCTATCTCCTTTGCTGGCGGCAGTTCCGCCAAGAGCATCTACGGTTCCGATGACCGCCTGGACTTCTTCGCCGCCTCCCAGGACATGAAAACCCTTTCAGACTCGGTGGTATCCTTCTGGAAAGCCCCCTCGGTCACGATCGCCAACGGCAGCGCCCAGTTGAAGACCGTGAACTTCGGCGAGCGCATGAACCTGTGCCCCGGCACCAAGTTCATGGAACAGCCCATAGGGGCTTTCTGCTCCGGCTCCCTGGTAGGGCCGGACCTGGTAATGACCGCCGGCCACTGCGTGAAGACCGAAGCCGACTGCAAGAACATAAAACTGGCTTTCGGCTACGCGGTTAAGCAGAACGGCGCGGAAGCGGTAACCACCCTGCCGGCAGGCGAGATCTACTCCTGCGCCAGCATCGTAAAACGCTTCCTTGCCGGCGACCCCGGCATGACCAACCCCTCCGGCCAGAACCTGGGCCCCGACTTCGCCCTGATCAAGCTTGACCGCAAAGTGGCCGGCCACAAACCCCTGGCCATCAACAGGAGCTCCAGCCTCAAGAAGGGCGACGGGATCTTCGTGATCGGCCATCCCGTGGGCCTGCCCCTCAAGGTAGCCGGCGGCGCCACGGTGCGCGACTTCTCCAAGGTGGGCTACTTCACCGCGGACCTGGACACCTTCGGCGGCAACTCAGGCTCCCCCGTGTTCAACACCCGCACCAAGCTCATCGAGGGCATTCTGGTGCGCGGCGACGAGGACTTCATCGACAGCCCCGCGGGCTGCACTACCATGGCCACCTACGCGCAGACCGGCGGCCGCGGCGAGGACGTGACCAAGATCTCGGCGCTCTCGTCCTCCATCCCCAGGCTCGGCGCGCAGAAAGCTATGGAAGAAGAAGCCGCCCCCGAGATCCAGGCCGTGGATTCGAGTTCCATCCAGCTCGAGATGTCCGCAAAGTCGGTCAGCTTCGAATAAAGGCTAATTCACCTCAGGCGCTATGAAGTAGACTAAAGAGCGGCGCCTTGGAAAAAGAAGACGAGGCCGCGGAAGCGGCCTCGTCTTCTTTACATCCCCGCCGGTTTCAGCCTTCTCGGCGGACGGTTTCGTAAGAGAAAGCGGGCAGGCAGATAGCCACGTATTCGGCGCCGCCCGCCTCGGGTGAGGAGTAGCGCACGCGTTCGCCCGGTTCCATTATTATGGCCTGGCCGCCGTGCACGTCGAAGGTTCCGGTCTGCGTTTCCACTCGCAGCATGCCCTTGAGCACCAGCGTATATTCGGTGAAGCGGGGAGCCTGCGGCGGCTCCTCCCAGCCCGCGGGACTGACCATGCGCGCCACGCTTATGGTGGTGGTTTTTGAATTGACCCGGCCGATGTATTCCTCTATAACCTTGGGCTTGTTGCCCGCGGCTTCAACGATAATAGGCTTCTCGATAAATTGCGCCATGGCTCCTCCTGGTGAACCCGCAAAACCTTGTCCCCATAATTCTACCAAAACAAAACGCCGCGATTAACACCATGCCGGTCCCATGACCATGGTCATAGGACTTTTGGGCAGTTTAAAATGGGCACAAAGACTCTATTCCCGGACGCCGGGAAAAGTTAGAATTATTAAAAGCAGCCAGCTTTATACCAAACCAAAGTATAGAAGGGATAAAATCAATGAACATTAAAGCCATATTCGGTCTTCTGCTGGGCTTCGCGCCCTGCGCCAGCGCCGCCGTAAATTTCGACCAGGCGATAGACGTGAAAGCCGTCATCCGGCAGGCCGCCGCCGCGGAGGTCCAGGTCCCTGAAGCCAGGTTCCCGATGGTCACCGATATTACCCGCGACTGCAAAAAGATCGCCTTCACCCAGAACGACCCGCTCGTTTCAGCCGAGGTCTCCCTGACCAGCCTGGAAACTTCCCAGGACTGCCAGAACATGGGCTACCCCGTGGGGCAGATCTGCACCCCCGGCTACCGCACCTACAGTGAAACCCCCAAGATCACCATCATGGCGCCCCGCGAGTTGAAACCCGGCCAGAAAGAGGTTTTCGAAGTCTGCCTCTGGGGTTCTTTCCTGAGCCTCAAGCCGGTTTCCACCGTGTACAAGTACTCGGTAAACCAGATCCTCGGCAACTTCGAACTGACCCCTTCCGTTCCCGCCAGGGCCATGGAAGCGGCCAAGTCCGCCGACGACACCTGCAGCCTGGTGATGGACAGCAACTACAGCTGCATTTACCAGTGCAAGGATGGCTCCTACGTGTCCAAGCCCAGCCCGTTCGGCCCTGCGCCCTTCCCCGGGATGAATATTCCTTTCCACGGCTGCAGTTCCACGGTGCCCAACACTCCGCTGATAACCATTCTCAACTGAGCCTTACCGGCACAAAGAAAACAGGCTGCCCGCGACGGCGGCCTGTTTTTTTATGGGTAAATAAATCGGGGCGGGCTCTATAGCCCGCCCTTCAATGGGTCTCGCCTGACTTGATGACCACTCTTGGGATGAGACCCTTTTACCTGCATTATGTTGTAGCTCCCGCGGCCGCAAATATCAAGGGCCCTTTGGGTACGCCTCCGCGCGGAATAAAAAGGGGCGGGCTTTTAAAGCCCGCCCTTAACTTGGGTCTCAACTGATTTTCTACGGCTCCCGGAGGAGAGACCCCGTCCTCCGCTTATATTTTAGCCCCTGGCGGAGGCAATTTCAAGGGTCCTTCGGGCATAAAAAAGGGGGCAAGCCATATTGACCTGCCCTCCCGTTGGTCCCAGCAGTCCTAGTTGTTTATCCTAGTGTGGGTACCGTAAATCCTGTTAATACTATAGCTCCCGGAGCCGCCGATTTCAAGGGCCTTTCGGCCCGCTATTTTACGCGTCTTATACTTCAAGAATATAATGTAAAATACTGGCTGAAGAAAGATCGAAGGTCCGGCTTCATGAAAACCACTTTACTACTGGCGATAATATTTTGCCTCGCGCAGGCGGGCACGGCGGCGGCACAGGCGGTTTCCACGTCCGCCCTGCGGCTGGAGGACGTGCTGAGCGAAGTTAAAGCGCGCAACCCGCAGCTGCTGGCCGCCAACAGCCTCGCTAAAATGGCGCAGAACCGCGTTAAGCAGGCTTACTCGCTTAAAGACCCCGTGCTGGAATTAGAAAGGATGAACACCAAGTACGGCGACAGTTTTTTAAACGACGCCGGCGACAGGACCACCGGGATCAGGCAGGAGATAGAGAACCCCTACAGGCTTATCCTGAAAAAGCGCGTGGCCAGGAGCGAGGCCTCCGTGTACGCCGGGCTTTACCAGGCCAGGGTAAACGAGGTGCTGGCGAAGGCCAAGGCGGCTTTCTACCAATACTACATCTACGGGAAATACGAAAAAACCTACCAGGAAACCACAGATCTGCTGAAGGAATTCTCGAAGATAGCCGAAGACAAGTACGCCGCGGGCCTTGGCGGCCAGAGCGACGCCATAAAAGCGCAGGTGGAACTCTCCCGCACCTTGAACCAGCTTATCACCGTGCAGCAGGAAAAGGAAGCAGCCAGGGCGCTCCTGAACGTGCTGATGGACAGGGACACAGAAGCCTGGCTGCCCGCCGCCGCGGAAGCCGGCCCCGGGAGTTCTCTGAGCGAGTTCGCCCGGTTCTACGCCGCGGCCCTTAAGAACAATCCAGACATACTTACCGCCGCCGCCAGGGTGGAGGAAGCGGGGAGCCGCGTTAAACTTTCGAAGACGGAATACCTGCCGGACCTGGAACTGCTTTACCGGCGCAGGCGCTCCACCGACCCGCGGATGGACAAGACGTACGATTTCAACTTCGCCATCAGCCTGCCGCTGGGCTGGACCGGCAATAAAGGCGCCGGCATACAGGAGGCCGAAGCCGGGAAGAGCCTGGCCGAAGCCGAATACCGGCTGGCGCGGACGAACGTGTCGCTGGAAATAAAGGACGCGCTGATCAAGGCGAAGACCTCGCTCAGGCTGCTGGACCTTTACAGCGCCAGCGTGCTCCCGCAGGCGCAGGAAGCGCTGAAGGTGGCGCAGACCGCCTACCAGAGCTCCGCCGGCGGCTTCCTGGACCTGCTCGACGCCGAGCGCACCCTGCTCGGCCTGAAGCTGGATTTCTACCGTTATACCGCAGACTACCAGACCCGGCTCAGCGAACTAGAAAAGCTCGCCGGGGAAAATGTCGCGGGGGGGAAATAAATGCACATTAAAAAGATCTTCGTCGTGCTGACCGCGCTGGCCCTTTTAGGCGCCGGCGCCGCGGCCTTCAGGCATTACCGCGGACACGGCGCCCAGGCCGGCGCGCAGCAGAAAGAAATTTACTACTGCCCTATGCACCCCAACTACACCTCCGACAAACCCGGGGACTGCCCCATCTGCGGCATGCACCTGGTGAAGAAAGAGACCGCGGCTCCCGCCAAAAAAAAGATCCTGGTCTACCGCAACCCCATGAACCCGGAGATCACCTCCAAGGTGCCGATGAAGGACGAGATGGGGATGGACTATATTCCCGTGTACGAAGGCGGGGACGTTCCCGCTGCGGTGGACGGCCGCTCGAAGGTGAAGCTGGACGACGGGAAGCGGCAGCTTATCGGGGTTAAGACCGCGCCGGTGGGCTACCGGAACCTGGGCCGCGTGATCCGCGCCCCCGGCAAAGTGGCCTACGACCCCGCCCTGTACCAGGCTATTTCGGAATACCGCGAAGCGCTGGCGGCCAGGGAAAAAGTTAAGGGGAGCTCCTGGCCCGACGTTATAGAAAGGGCCGACGCGCTGGCGGCGGCCTCGGAACTGCGGCTGCGGCAGCTGGGCGCCTCGCCGGAACAGCTGGCGCCGGACAAGGACCGGCCTGTCGACACCAGCCTGCTGCTCCCCTCGGCCAAAGCCTGGGTCTACGCGCAGATCTACGAATACGAGATCGGCCTGGTAAAGCCGGGCCTGCCCGCTTACGCCACGGCCACGGCCTGGCCGGGCGAGGTCTTTAAAGCCGAACTCAAGGCCATAGACCCGATACTTTCCGCCGAGACGCGCACTTTAAGGGTGAAGGCCGAAGTGGCGAACCCGGACCTGAAACTCAAGCCGGAAATGTACGTGGAACTTATGATAAGGGCGGACCTGGGCATTAAGCTGGCGGCGCCCAACTCGGCCATCCTGAACACCGGCGAGCGGGAACTGGTGTTCGTGGAAAAGAACGAAGGCGAGTTCGAGCCCCGCGCCGTAAAGGCCGGCCTGCGCGCCGACGGCTATACCGAGATCCTCTCCGGCCTGAAGGCGGGGGAGAAAGTGGTCACCTCGGCGAATTTTCTGGTGGATTCCGAATCCAGGCTCAAGGCGGGGCCGGCCCAGTAAGACCGCGATGATAAAAAAGATAATAGCCTTCTCGGCAAACAACCGCGTCCTCGTCCTTATCTTCGCGCTGGCGGCCTCGCTCGGCGGCGCCTACTGCGTGCGCAACATCACGCTGGACGCCATCCCGGACCTGTCCGACACGCAGGTCATCGTCTATTCCCGCTGGGACCGCTCTCCCGACATAATAGAGGACCAGGTAACCTATCCTGTCATCACCTCGCTGCTGGGCGCGCCCGGCGTTAAGTCCATAAGGGGCTTCTCGGATTTCGGCTATTCCTTCGTCTATGTTATATTCAAGGACGGCACCGACATTTACTGGGCCCGCTCAAGGGTGCTGGAATACCTCAACAAGCTGCAGGGCAAGCTCCCGCCCGAAGTGCGCACCGAGATCGGCCCCGACGCCACCGGCGTGGGCTGGGTCTATCAGTACGCGCTGGTGGACAAAAGCGGGCGGCACGACCTGGCCGAGCTGCGCTCCTTCCAGGACTGGAACCTGAAATACCAGCTGCAGGCGGTGGCCGGCGTGGCCGAGGTGGCCTCCATCGGCGGCTTCCAGAAACAGTACCAGGTCAACCTGGACCCCAATTCCCTGGTAGCGCATAACGTCCCGCTGCAGAAAGTCATCAACGCCGTGCGGGACGGCAACAACGACGTGGGCGGGCGGCTGGTGGAATTTTCCGGAGCCGAGTACATGGTGCGCGGCCGGGGCTACGCCAAGTCCGTTAAGGACATAGAGAACATAGTGGTGGCCAAAGGCCCGGGCGGCACGCCGGTGCTGATAAAGAACCTGGGTACGGTGGCCACGGGGCCGGAGATCCGGCGCGGCGTGGCGGACCTGGACGGCGAAGGCGATACCGTGGGCGGCATAGTGGTGATGCGCCACAAAGAGAACGCGCTGGAAGTGATCGACAGGGTAAAGGAGAAACTCGAGGCGATAAAACCCTCCCTGCCCGAAGGCGTGGAGCTCGTGACCACCTACGACAGGTCCGACCTGATCCACCGGGCCATCGCCACCCTCAAGCGCCAGCTGACGGAAGAAATGATCATCGTCAGCCTGGTCATCCTCCTTTTCCTTTGGCATATCCCCTCGGCGGTAATTCCCATAGTCACTATCCCGATCTCCGTCCTGCTGGCGTTCATCCCGATGTATTTTTTCGGGATCTCCTCCAACATCATGTCGCTCTCGGGCATCGCCATTTCCATAGGCGTGCTGGTGGACGGCGCCATCGTAGAGGTTGAGAACGCGTACAAGAAACTGGAACTATGGAAGAGCGGCGGGGGGAAAGGGGATTTCCACCAGGTGCGCCTGGAAGCCCTGCAGGAAGTGGGCCCATCGGTGTTCTTCTCGCTCCTGGTCATCGCCGTGGCGTTCATCCCCATCTTCACGCTGGTGGACCAGGAAGGCAGGCTCTTCAAGCCGCTGGCCTACACCAAGACCCTCACCATGTTCGTGGCGGCGCTGCTCGCCGTCACGCTGGACCCGGCGCTGCGCATGCTGTTCACGCGGATGGACGACTTCAGGATAAAGCCCGCCTGGCTCTCCAAGCTCGTCAACACCGCCGTCGTGGGGAAATACTATCCCGAGGAGCGGCACCCTGTCTCCAAACGGCTCTTCCGCGTGTACGAGCCCGCCTGCCGCTGGCTGCTGGAACGGCCGAAGCAGGTCCTCCTCGGCGCGCTGGTCCTTATCCTGGTCTCCATCCCCGTGTATTTCAAGCTTGGCTCCGAGTTCATGCCGCCCCTTAACGAAGGGACCATCCTTTATATGCCCACCACCATGCCGGGCATTTCGGTGACCGAGGCGCAGAAGCTGCTGGAAGCGCAGGACAGGGTGCTCAAGTCCGTCCCCGAAGTGGAAAGGGTGTTCGGCAAGGCCGGCCGCGCCGACACCTCCACCGACCCGGCGCCGTTCTCCATGATGGAGACCACGGTAATACTCAAGCCGCAGGCTAAGTGGCGCGCCAAAAAGCGCTGGTACTCCTCGTGGGCGCCGGACTTCCTGAAGCGGCCGCTGCGCCACGTCTGGTACGACAAGCTGACCTGGGACGACCTGGTGAACGACCTCGACGCCAGGATGCAGTTCCCCGGCGTGTCCAACGCCTGGACCATGCCTATAAAGGCGCGCATAGACATGCTCAGCACCGGCATCAGGACGCCCATAGGCATCAAGGTTTACGGCTCGGACCTGGCGGAGATAGAAAAGATAGGCGTGCAGATAGAGCGGCTCCTGACCGGCATGAAGGGCACGCGCAGCGCCTTCGCCGAACGCACCGCCGGCGGCTACTTCCTGGACTTCAAGCTAGACCGGGAGGCCCTGGCGCGCTACGGGCTGTCCGTGAAGGAGGCGGAAACGGCGGTAGTGTCCGCCATCGGCGGGGAAGCGCTCTCCGCCACCGTGGAAGGGCGCGAAAGGTACACCATAAGCGTGCGTTACGCCCGAGATTTCAGGACCGACCTGGGCAAGCTCAAGCAGGTGCTGGTCACCACGGAAAGCGGCGTGAACGTGCCGCTGGGGCAACTGGCGGATATCGCCTTCGCGCGGGGCCCGTCCATGATCCGCGACGAGAACGGCATGCTCTGCGGCTACGTCTACTCCGACATAGAGGGGATAGACGTGGGGACTTACGTCGCCAACGCCAAGAAGCTGGTGGCGGCGCACGTGAAGCTGCCTACCGGTTACTCGCTGGAATGGAGCGGGCAGTTCCAGAACATGCTGCGCGTGCGGGAGCGCTTGAAAGTGATCCTGCCGCTTACGCTGTTCGTGATCTTCATGCTGCTGTACATGAACACCAAATCGGCGGTAAAGACCGCCATCGTGCTGCTCGCCGTGCCTTTCTCGCTTATCGGCGCGGTCTGGCTCCTGTACTTCCTGGGCTATAACGTTTCCATCGCGGTCTGGGTGGGCATGATAGCCCTGATGGGCCTGGACGCGGAGACGGGTGTTTTCATGCTGCTGTTCCTGGACCTTTCGCACGACGAGATGCAAAGGCAGGGGAAACTCAATACCCTGGCCGACCTGAAGGACGCCATCGTGCACGGCGCCGTAAAAAGGGTGCGCCCGAAGCTGATGACGGTGACGGCGGCTTTCATGGGTCTTATCCCCATCATGTGGTCGCTCGGGACCGGGGCGGACATGATGAAGCGCGTGGCCGCGCCCATGATAGGCGGCCTGGCCTCCAGTTTCCTGCTGGAGCTGGCGGTCTACCCGGTAGTGTACTACCTGTGGAAACGCGGCGGGATTAGGGAAGCCAAAGGCTAACGCCGGGCGCCGGGGTCAGCTTCAAAATTTATATAATTATCAAAGCAAAGCACAGCCGGAGGAAAAATGAAAAAGACCATATTTATTTGCATAGCGGCGCTTGCGGTAGGCGCCGGCGCGGCTTTCGCCGTCGACGCCCCCGCCAAAGTTAAAGCCGCCGCCCCCAAAGAGGACTGCGGCGATTGCCCGATGCACAAGAAGGCCGGCGCCAAAAAGTGCTCAGGCAGGATGTGCCCCGAACAGATCCCCGGCGTTACTACCGCGTCAAAGAATATTCCCGACGGCATAGAGATCACCATGACCGCCAGGGACGCGGAAACCGTGGCCAGGCTGCAGGAGCTGGCCGTGGTACACTACGGCAACAAGGAAACCATGGACCCCGCCTGCCCCGGCCGCGTGGAAGGCGCGGAGAGCAGGCTGGAGAATACCGCCGACGGCGCGAAAGTGCTGATAACCGGCAAGACTCCCGAGGTCGTCAAAAAGATCCAGGAGGCCTCCGCCCGGGAGCATATGAAGGCCGCACCCGCGAAACAGGTCAAAAAGCAGGCCAAAGCCGCCAGAAGATACGCCTGCCCGATGGGCTGCGCCACGTCCGACAAGCCCGGAAAATGCCCCAAGTGCGGCATGCAGATGGCGGAGAAAAAATAATGATAAATACCAGCGCGCTGAAACAAGTCGAGTATTTCAAGGGCCTGTCACCTAAGGAAATCGGACAGGTGCTCGCCATAGCGGGCGTTAAATCCTACAAGGCCGGGGAGATGGTGTTCGCAAAACAGGACCTCGGGGACAATTTCTTCATAGTTAAATCCGGCCACATCAAGATCTTCACCACCGTGGGCCCCGAGAAAAGGAAGACGTTCGCGTTCCTCAAGAAAGGCGATTTCTTCGGCGAAATGTCGCTCTTGGGCGGCAAGGTGCGCTCCGCCTCCGCGCAGACCGTGGAGGACAGCGAGCTCTTCGTGATCTCCAAGAAGAACTTCAAGCGCCTGATCCTCGAGAACCCGGATTTCACGCTTAAGCTGCTGCACACCCTGGTGGAGCGGCTGAACAAGTGCAACCAGGAAGTGGAGTCGATGCTGTTCCACAACATCCTGGGGCGGCTGGCCGCGGCCATCCTGGACCTTTCAAAGGAAAAGCACACCAAGCCTGTGAAAATGGCCATAAACCAGAGCGAGCTGGCCCAGTACCTGGGGACCACGCGCGTGCCGGTCTGCCGCGCCATCAACACCCTGAAGCGCAGCGGCGTCATAGACTACCGCCGCGGCGAACTGATCATCCTGGACCAGGTCCGCCTTAAATCCATCGCAGGGAACGCCTCATGAGCGTACATTCCCTCCGGGGCTTCCGGGACCTGCTCCCGGCCGACGCCGCGCTGTTCGCCGGCATAGAGGCCGCCGCCCGCGAAGTGTTCGCGCTGTACGGCTACCAGGAACTGCGCATCCCCACCATAGAACTCAAAGAACTGTTCGTTAAATCCACCGGCGACACCACCGACATAGTAGAGAAAGAAATGTACGCCTTCACCGACGGCGGGGGCCGCGAAGTTGCCGTGCGCCCCGAAGGCACCCCCGGCATGGTGCGCGCCTATATCGAGCAGAATCTGAGCCAGACCGGCCGCAACGCCAAGTATTTCTACATGGGCAGCATGTTCCGGGCCGAGCGCCCGCAGGCCGGCCGCTACCGCGAATTCGAACAGATAGACGTAGAACACATCGGCAACGCCGCGCCGTTCGCCGACGCCGAGACCATCGCCATGCTGGTCAAGCTGCTTGAAAAGGTAGGGGTGGAAGGCTGCTCCGTGGAGATCAATTCCCTGGGCTGCGCGGAGTGCCGCAAGGTCTACCGCGAAACCCTGCTCGCCTACCTGCGCCTCAACGCCGCCACCCTCTGCGAACCCTGCAAAGGCAGGATCGAACGCAACCCGCTGCGCGCGCTCGACTGCAAGACCGACGGCCCAGCGCTGGCCGAGAAAGCGCCCAAGCTCGCCCTCTGCCCGGCCTGCGCCGAGCACTTCGCCCGCACGCAGCAGCTGCTGACGATGGCGGGGGTAAATTACAAAGTAAATCCCAGCCTGGTGCGCGGCCTCGACTACTACACCCGCACCGTCTTCGAAGTAAAGACCACCGCGCTCGGGAGCCAGGACGCCGTAGCCGCCGGCGGCCGTTACGACGACCTGGTTAAATCCATGGGCGGCCCCGCCGCCCCGGCCATAGGCTGGGGCATGGGCGTGGACCGCGTGGCCATGCTGCTAAAGGACAAGCTCGCGATCGACGGCTCGCCCAAGACCTTTATAGTCTCGGCTTCCGCCGACGCCCAGGACCAGGCCTTCCGCCTGCTGGCCGCGCTGCGCGCCGCGGGCATCAGCGCCGATTCCTCCAACCTCACGCTCAGCCTGAAGTCACAGATGCGTTCCGCCGACAAGAGCGGCGCCGCGTTCGCGCTGATCATAGGCGAGGACGAAGTAAAAGCCGGCACCGTTACCGTGAAGCCGCTCAAAGAAAAAGGCGAACAGTTCACCGTCCCGGTATCCGATGCCCCGGCGAAGATAAAAGAGTTATTAGAACGTAAAAACTTATAATTTTGCTGGAGGGTGATGGCCGGGGGATACCCCTGAACACCCGTTGCGGAGGGGGGCCCCGCCATCAAAGTTAGGCGGGGGGAACCGACGCAAGGGTTCCCTCGGCCCGGGTGGGCAGGGGTATCCCCCGGACGTCACCCGACTGGGCTATCTTGCGGCAGCGAACCCAAAACTATTTAAGAGGCTAACAAAAATGACAACAACGAATACTTCAAAAACCACCGCCCTCCGCACGCACACCTGCGGCGAACTCACCGCCGCCAACGCCGGCCAGACCGTGACCCTTTCCGGCTGGATGGACTCCAAGCGCAACCACGGCGGCGTGGTGTTCCTGAACCTGCGCGACCTTTACGGCGTCACCCAGGTCGTCGCCCGGCCGGACAGCCCCGTCTTCAAAATAGCCGAAGAGACCAAGAGCGAATACGTGCTGCGCGTGACCGGCAAGGTGACGCTCCGCCCCGGCTCCAACGCCAACAAGAACATGCCCACCGGCGAGATAGAGCTGGAAGCCTCTGAAATACAGGTCCTGAACGCCTCCCTGCCGCTGCCGTTCGACCTCGGCGAGCACGCCGGCGTGTCCGAAGAGACCCGCCTGAAGTACCGCTTTCTCGACCTGCGCCGCCCGGCGATGGCCAAGAACATGGTGCTCAGGAGCCGCCTCTCCCAGGTTATCCGCAACTACCTGTACAACCTCGACTTCAACGAGATCGAAACCCCGATGCTCACCCGCTCCACGCCCGAAGGCGCGCGCGACTTCGTAGTCCCGTCCCGCAGCAACCCCGGCGAGTTCTACGCCCTGCCCCAGTCCCCGCAGCAGTTCAAGCAGGTGCTGATGATGAGCGGCATGGACCGCTACTTCCAGCTGGCCCGCAACTTCCGCGACGAGGAGCTCCGCTCCGACCGCCAGCCCGAGCACACCCAGATCGACCTGGAGATGTCCTTCGTGGACGAGCAGGACATCGCCCGCGTGGTGGAAGGCATGATGAAGGACGTCTTCGCCTACCTGGGCGAGACGGTAGCCGGCCCGTTCCCCGAAATGGAATTCTCCGACGTGATGCTCAAGTACGGCATCGACAAGCCCGACCTCCGCTACGCGCTCGAAATAAAGGACTGCTCCGCCCTGTTCAAGGACTCCCAGTTCAAGGTGTTCTCCGGCGCGCTCGCCGAAGGCGGCGTGGTGCGCGCCATAAAAGGCGAGGGGGGAGCCGTGTTCTCCCGCAGCGACATGGACAAGCTGACCGACCTGGTAAAGAAGCACGGCGCCAAAGGCCTGGTGTGGCTGCGCTTCAAGGAAGGCAAGTGGGAATCCCCCACGCTCAAATTCTTCAGCGACGCCGAGCAGGCCGCGCTGAAAGACCTGCTGGAAGTAAAGGACGGCGACGCCGTTTTCATAGCCGCCGACAAAGCCGCCGTAGCCGCCCCCTGCCTGGGCGCGCTCAGGACCGAGCTGATAGCCCGCCTGAAACCCGCGCAGTTGAAGAAATGGGCCTTCCTGTGGGTACGCCATTTCCCGCTGCTCGAGAAGGACGCCGAGACCGGCAACTGGACCTTCACGCACAACCCCTTCACCGCCCCGCTGCCCGAAGAGGAGCACAAGCTGGACACCGACCCCGGCAACGTCCGCTCGGCCCAGTACGACCTGGTGCTGAACGGCGTGGAGCTGGGCTCCGGCTCCGTCCGGAACCACACCCGCGCCCTGCAGGAGAAGATCTTCGCGCTGATGGGCTACGACAAGGCGCAGGTGCAGAGCCGGTTCGGCATGATAGTTAACGCGATGGACTACGGCGCGCCCCCGCACGGCGGCATCGGCATGGGCTACGACCGCCTGATCGGCATCATCTGCGGCACGGACTCCATCCGCGACGTGATCGCTTTCCCCAAGACCACCAGCGGCGCCTGCCTGATGAGCGACGCCCCGGCCAAGCTGGACGAGCGGCAGCTGAAAGAGCTGCACCTCAAGATAGTGGAATGATCTACCCTAAATGGATCGTCGACGAGGTCCGCCTGAACAAGGCGGGGCTCCGCAACCCCGCCGCGGCAGGCACCGCGGCGGAGCTTTCGGCGCGCGCGCTGCACACCGTCTGCGACGAGGCCCGCTGCCCCAACAAGGGCAAGTGCTTCTCCGAAGGCGAAGCCACCTTCCTGATCCTCGGCGACATCTGCACCCGCCGCTGCGGCTTCTGCGCCGTAAAAAAAGACAAGCCGCTGCCGCCGGACGCCGGCGAACCGCGGCGCGCGGCCGAACTCTGCCGGCAGTGGAAACTCAAGTACGTGGTCTTCACCTCTCCCACGCGCGACGACCTGCCCGACGGCGGGGCCGCGCACTTCGCCGAGACCAACCGGCTGATCAAAGAACTCTCGCCCGGCATAAAGACCGAGCCGCTGATCCCCGACCTGCAGGGCGATATAAAGGCGCTGGGAACCATCCTGGCGTCCAACCCCGACGTGCTCGGCCATAATATCGAGATGGCGGCCGGCCTCTACTCCCGCGCCCGCGCCGGCGCGGACTACGGCCGCTCGCTCAGCGTGCTTTCCAATTCCAAGAAACTGAGGCCCGACATCCTTACAAAGTCCGGCATCATGCTGGGCCTGGGGGAAACCCCGGAAGAGATAGAGCGCACGATGGGCGACCTGGTGGAGCATCATTGCGACCTGCTCACGCTCGGCCAGTACCTGGCCCCGTCGAAAAGCCACAGGCCGGTGGAAAAATATTACACGCAGGAAGAATTCGCAGCCTGGGGGGAAAAAGCCCGGGCGGCGGGGTTCAAAGCGGTGCTCTCGGGGCCGCTGGTACGCAGTTCCTACCGGGCAGGCAGCCTGTACGGCGAGGCAAAAAATGGAAAGCATTGAAAAAGATCAGGCATCCTTAGCCTGGTTCACCCGCGCCTGGTACGACTTCACCGACGGCTTTCCCTGGCTGCTGCCGGTGCTGCTGGTCCAGACCGGCGCCACCGCCGGCGTCTTCTGGCTTATCCATCATTATCATTCCCTGACCCAGGCGGCCGCGTACATGCTGCTGGTCGTGACCCCGCTCTCCACAGGCGCGGTCCTGGTCTATATCAACATGGCGAGGACCGGCAGGGCGCGCTTCAAGGACCTGTTCAGCGCCTTCCCGGTCTACCACAAGGCGCTGGCCATCAACGTCGGGCTGGGCCTGGCGACGCTGGCCGGCCTGCTGGCTTTCATTCTGCCGGGGCTGGCGATCTACCTCACCTACGGCTTCAGCGAATATTTCCTGCTGGACCGCGGCACGGGAATAAAGGAGTCTTTCCGCCTGAGCGGCCGGCTCACCCTGGGGTGGAAAACCCGCCTGTTCCCCGTTTTGCTGCTTACCATCCTGGTCAACGCGGCCCCGGATATCGCGCTGATCAGCGACCCGCTAAAGGACCCGCGGGTTGTCATGGACCTGCGGCCCTGGATAATCACCTCGACCGTCCTCAAGACCCTGGTCTTCCTTCCCTGGCTGAACCTGGTAATGGCCCGCGCCTACAACTTCCTGCTGGCGCTGCCCGCGCCGGCCCCTGAGCAGCCGCAGCCCGAAGCCTGACAGTTGACTAAGATCATAGGCCCTGTGACCCATGTCCGGCGGAGGTCCTTTAGACCTATCTCAACGCCGGAGAAAGATGTAGTATATGAATGTAAAGTTTCGACTAGGAGGCAGTAAATGAAAACATTAGCCATCATAGCAGCCGCAGCGTTCTGCGTATCGTCCGCCCACGCGGCCGAACTTAAGGACCTCTCCATCAGCGAGATCAAAGCTTCCAGGATAGAACTTCCCGCGCCGTCCATAACGGCCCCCGTGTCCGCCAAATGCGGCCATGTCTCCGGCGAGATCACCAAGCTCAACCTGCTCGCCCAGGCCGCCAAGAGCCAGCTCTTCACCTACGCCAAGACCGAGGCCGAATTCAAAGAGTTCACCGATATGTGGACCCCGATCCTGAACAAATTCGGCATCAAGGTCACCGGCACCGAATACAAGAACGAGTTCGGCATCCTCAAGTACGAATCCCCCGACGGCCGCGTAGTGCGCACGTTCCTGGCCGAAGGGATGACCTACGACGCCCTTAACGTTCCCGCCATGGAAAAGCTCAAGCACGAACTGCTCGAGCCGCTCGAACAGGCCGGGATGACCCCGATAGCCGCGTTCAACATCAAGAACGAGATCTTCAGGCCCACCTTCAACATCTATTACCTGACCAAGCCTGACGAGAACGCCGACCACGAAGCCCAGCTGCGCCAGCTCAAGAACGGCGATGACATAGACTTCGACCTGCTCGCAAACGCGGTCACGATCGTAAAACAGGACGCTTCCTTCTCGATGGTCTACATCGGAAAGCTGCTCGGCTTCAAGTCCAAGTTCGCGGCCGACGAAGCCGGCATCAACCTGAAGCTGGCCGACTACAAGAAATTCCTTGCCGAGAACAACAAGGAATTCATAGCCTCCAGGACCGCCAGGATAACGCCTCCCTTCGTAATCGGGACCACCACCTACAATTACTTCGTCAACATGTACTTCTTCCAGTAAGCAAGGCGCACGGTCAAAAAAAAGCCCGCCGGGAAACCGGCGGGTTTTTTTATATATACAAGGTAACACGTATATATTTGACAAATTACTTTTAAAGTAATAACGTTCTTGTACATCCTAAGGGGTTAGGGTCACTAGCAAAAGAAGTACGGTAAAAACCTGGCGCGGCGGAAGATCCGGCGGCCGCGGTTTACCGTCGCATTTCATTCGTAATGACTCGTTTTTTGGCTGTTCTAATGGGGGGATTATGCAATTTCCGGTCAAGATCTATCTGCCTTTCCGGCTGAAGCTGCTGCTGGCGTTCCTGGCCGCGGCCGGGGCGGGCATCTACCTGAGCTACAGCGGGCTCAAGAACGCCGCCGGCCCCTTTTCAGAGCAGGAGGCGGGCGCTAAATTAACGGCCGGGCTGGACATAGCGGCCGCGGTGATAAACGCCGAGGTCAATACGCGCCTCGAGAGGACGCGCCTGCTGGCCGCGCGCCCCGAACTCCGCGAAATGCTCGCCGCCGTGACGGCCGGGGAAAAGAGCCCTTCCAGGCTGCCGGCCGCCGGGGGCGGCGCCTCGCCGGAGATCGTGGGCCTGGACCTTGCCGACGCCAAGGGTAGGGTAGCGGCCTCGCTGAAGCGGGACGGCCGCGGAACCGACCTTTCGCGCCGCCAGGATTTCCGCCTTGGAATAAAGGGTCACTACGTAAGCGCGCCCCGCCTGCTGGGCAAGGATTTCGGATACGACATAACCGTGCCCGTACTTGCCGCCGGGGGCAAAGCGCCCAGGACCCTGGGCGCGCTCCGCTGCCGCTTCAAAGCCGCGCCGGCGCAGCTGGCGGCGCTCGGCGCCCTGCGCGCGGAGGGCGCGGCGCTCGTTCTCGCCAAACGCGGCGGGCAGCGGCTCCTGCTTACGGCAGGGAGCGCCCCTGGCCGGGAATTAAACTTAAAAAGCCCCGAAGCCGCGCCCTTCCTGCCCGCCCTTGAAGGCAGGGACGGGTCCTCGGTATACGCGGAAGCCGGCGGCGGCAAGGCGGTCTACGCAAGCCGCACCCTGAGCGGGCCGGACTGGGTCTTGACTCTAAAGGCGCCATTCTCGCCGGCGGCGCAGCCCGCGGCCGCCCTGCTGGGGCAGGTCCGGCTTAACGCCCTGCTCGCGTTCACTTTCCTGGCAACGGCGGCTTTCTTCGTAGTCGGCAGCCTTACCGGGCCCCTCAGGGAGATAGCGCGCGAGGCCGCGACGCTGCTGGAGGAATGCGGCAGGCCGACCAGCCGTTCCGAGCGGCTCGCCGAACCGGAAGTACTAGCCGCGGCCATCTCGGAAGCCGCCGCCGCGCTAAAACAACAGGCTTCCCGGGACCTGGAACTGGAGACGGAAACCGAAAAGCTGCGCGAAGAGGAGGCGGACCTGAAAACCCAGAACGACGAACTGGAAAAACTTAACAAGTACCTGATGGAAAGGGAGATCAAGATCTCGGAACTGAAAAAAGAGATCTCGGAGCTGCGGGAAAAAGTGGGGAACTCGGCGGAATAGGGCGATGATATTCAAGAATAAAATCCGGCTTGCCGCCGCCTTCCGGACGGTCCTGATACTGTCCGGGCTGGCCGGGGCGTACAAACTCTACGGGCGCTTCGAGGAACTGGGCGCCGAGAGCGAATATCTTTTCAACATCCAGGCCAAGGCGGGGGACCTGCTTGCCCTGCCTCCCTCCGCCAAACCCGCGGGCTCGGCGGAAAATTTCCGGGCGCGGTATTCCGCCCTGGGCCGCGCCATCGGCGCGCGTGATTCCGTTTCCCAGGTAAACACGGGCGCGCTGAGGGAAATACGTGCGCAGTACTACGGCATGACCGGGGCGGCCGAGGACTTTTCTCCGGCGAGCCAGGGCAGGGCGGCCGCCGGCGGCGCGGCGATAGGTGAACGGAGTTCGCGCATCTGCCTCCTGGCCTTGGGCGCGGCCAGGCGCGGCCTGGAGGCACGCAATCTCCTGTTGGAACAGACAGCCCTGGCTTACCTGTCGCTGTTCCTGCTGCTGCTGCTGGCGGAAGGCGTGCAGCATTACCTGGTCAACGCGCCGTTCCTGGCCGGGTTCGACGGCCTTAAGTCCAGGCTGGCCAGGATAACCGCGCCTTTCCGCCCCGGCTCCGGCTCGCTGGGCGAGACGGAGGAGCTGACCGCCTCCGCAGAAGTGCTTGAAAAGACCCTGGAGGCATCCATGCTCGCGCGGCTGAAACTGGCCAAGGAAACCACCGTGCGGCTGGGAAAGATGAAGGCGCAGACGCGCACCCTCGAACTCACCAGGCGCAAGGTCATGGCGCTCGTGGAAGACCTGGACGAGGCGAGGACCGAACTGCAGCGGGAGAAAAAGGCCCTGAAGGAGACCGGGGTGAAACTGGCCCGCTCCAACAAGGAACTGGAGCAGTTCGCCTACGTAGCGTCGCACGACCTGAAGGAACCGCTGCGCATCGTTTCCAGCTTCAGCGGCCTGCTGTCGAAGCGCTACGCTACCGGGCTGGACAAGGACGCCAGGGATTTTATCCACTACATCGACGAAGGGGCGAACCGGGCCACCGAGCTGGTGAACGCCCTGTTCAACTATTCCAAGGTAACCTACTCCTCCAAGGAATTCGCGCAGGTGGACTGCGTTACCGCGCTGAAAAAAGCCATGTTCAACATGAAGATGACCCTGGACGAGAGAAAGGCGCTGGTGTCCTTCGGGGACCTGCCCTCGGTGCGGGGGGACGAATTCCAGCTGATCCAGCTTTTCCAGAACCTGCTCTCCAACGCGCTCAAGTTCAACACCTCGGCGGCGCCGGAAATCCGCGTCAGCGCCCTGAAGAACGCGGGCGAATGGGTACTGAAGTTCTCCGACAACGGCATAGGCATCCCCCCGGAGCACTTCGAGCGCATCTTCCTGATCTTTCAGCGGCTGCACACCGTGGATAAATATCCAGGCGCCGGCATAGGGCTGGCCCTCTGCAAGAAAATAGCCGAGAACCACGGCGGCAGGATCTGGGTGGAATCTAAAACCGGGGAAGGGAGCGCGTTCTTCATAGCGTTCCCGGCCGCGGTCCCCGCGCCGGAACCGGCGCGGGTCTGAAAGGCTGCGACAAAGGCGGAACCATGAATAAAACACATAAGAGCGCGAGGCTGATGGAAATACTCGTGGTGGAGGACAACCCCGCAGACATCCGCTTCATGAGCGAGATCTTCAAGGAAGGCCGCCTGGCCAACCGGGTCACGGCGATGCGCGACGGCGACTCCGCCCTGCGCTACCTCAGGGGCGAAGGGGAGTTCGCGGGCGCGGTAAAGCCGGACCTGGTGCTGCTGGACCTGAACATGCCCGGCAAGGACGGGCGCAAGGTACTGGAGGAGATCCGCAAGGACCCGCTGCTCTCCCATCTGCCGGTCATCATCCTCACCACCTCCTCGGCCATGGAGGACGTCAGCCTCAGCTACGACCTGCAGGCCAACTCCTACATGGTAAAGCCGGCGGATATAAACCAGCTTATAAAAGTCGGCATGTGCCTCGACGGGGTGGGCCTCGCCCTGGTAGCGGCCCCCCCGCAGGCGGCTAAACCGGCTCATAAAAGCAGGACGGCAAGGGGAAGCTGATGAACGACGTCAGGCAGGGCATAAACGTCCTTATCGTGGAGGACAACCCGTATGATTCAAAGATCATAACGGAACTGTTCCGCGATATAAAGAGCGGGAGCTTCCGGCTGGATTTCGCCGAAACCCTGGAAAAAGCCGCGGCCCGCGGAGCCGAAGCGCCCCCCGATATCCTGCTGCTGGACCTGAACCTGCCCGATTCCTTCGGCCCGGAAACCCTCGGCCGCGCGGAACGGCTCTTCCCCGAACTGCCCATAATCGTGATGACCGGTTTTTACGAGGAGCAGCTGGGGCTGGAACTTATCAAGAAAGGCGCGCAGGACTACCTGGTAAAGGGAAAGATCACCGGGGACTGGCTGGCCTATTCGCTTAAATACTCGGTCGAACGCGCCAAGATAGAGCGCAAGCTGCGCCAGCGGGAGGGGCGGCTGCGCGATATCCTGGAGAAAAGCCCCGACGGGTTCATCGTGACCAGGCAGGACGGCCGGGTCCTGTTCGCGAACCACGGGGCGGAGGTGATCTTCGGCCGCCGGCGGGAGGAGCTGGTAAAGCAGCCGTTCTCGCTGGAAACGGACACCGAAAAGATAATCGAAACCGAGCTGCGGCGCCTGGACGGGAAGAAGATCCCGCTGGAGCTGCGCGCCGTGGCTACCTCCTGGGACGCGGAACCTTGCAGGCTCGTCATCCTGCGCGACCTGACCCCGATCCGCACGCTCGAGCGCAGCAGGGACGAGTTCATCTCCATGGTCTCGCACGAGCTGCGCTCGCCGCTGTCGGTGGTGAAAGAATCCATGGACCTGGTCTACGACGGGGCGGTAGGGGAAGTGACCGAACGCCAGAAGGAGATCCTGAAGATAGGCAGGGATAACGCGGCCCGCCTGAACCGCCTCATAGACGGGCTCCTCGATATCACGAAGATAGAGGCCGGCGTGATGCCGCTGGATATCTGCCGGACCGACCTGGGGCAGCTGCTCAAGGAGACGGAAGCCGACTATGCCCGCATAGCCGGGGAAAGGCGCATCCGGCTCACGGCGGCTTTTTCAGGGGACCCGCTTAAAACATACTGCGACGCGGAAAAAGTGCGGGAGGTCCTGGTGAACCTGGTCTCCAACGCGCTTAAATTCACGCCCGACGGCGGCGACATAAAGTTTTCCATCAGGCCGTGGGAAGGGGAGGCGCTTATCTGCGTGGAGGATTCAGGCCCCGGCATCGAGGCCGAGGACGTACCGCGCCTGTTCAATAAGTTCGCCCAGCTCGGAGGCAAAAGGCCCCCCGGTGCCAAGGGGACCGGCCTGGGGCTGGCCATCAGTAAAGGAATAATAGAAATGCACGGCGGGCGCATCTGGGTGGAGAGCCAGCCGGGCAAGGGCAGCAAGTTCTACATCCTGCTCCCGGTCCGCTCTTTCGAGGCTGAACTCAAGGAACTGGTGCGCCGGGAAATAGAGCTGTCCGGCGCGCGCAGTGCCGGTTTCTGCGTGCTGGATATAGACCTGGCGGACAGGGCGCTGAAAGACAACCCGAAGCGCGCGGAAATAGCCGCCGAAGCCGAAGCTTTCCTGAAGAACAATATGCGCCACTCCCACGCGATCCTGAAGCGGGAGGAGGGGGATTTCGCGCTGCTGCTCTCCAACTCAGGGCCGCGCGAGGGCTGCCACGCCTGCGCCTTCATCGAGAAAGGCCTCGGAGAACTTGCGGGTCTGCCCGCCGCCCTCACCAGGGACCTGACCTTCATGCTCTCCTACCCGGGTGATTTCCGGGACGAAACGGAGTTCATGAAAAAACTGGCGGCGGCCAGGGAGAAGGCCAATGCCTAAGATCCTTCTGATCGAGGACGAACCGCAGCATATCCTCCTGGTCAAGATCCGGCTGGAAATCCACGGTTTCCAGGTCGAAGCGGCCCAGACGGCGGAGGACGGGCTTAAGGCGGCCCGGCTGCTTAAGCCCGACCTGATCCTCCTGGACCTGATGCTCCCGGACATGGGCCCTGCCGAACTGATAAAGGGCTTGCGCGCGATCACCTCGGCCCGCAGGACCCCGATAATAGCTTTTACGGCCCTGGACGCTTACGAGATCCACCGCCGGCACCTGAACACGGAAATAGCGGAATTTATCCCTAAGCCCTACGAGACCTCGGAACTGCTGGAAAAAATAAACAAGTTCGTAAAGAAAGAGGAGCCGCGCCGCGCGGCGTAAACTACGGCGTTCTCCCGGGCCGCCGGATCAGAGCCCCAGGTCCGGGGCTATGGCCAGCATGGCGGCCAGGGAAAGTTCCACGAATTCGTCCAGTTTCAGCCCCAGCGCCCCGCATTCCATTATTATGCCTCGGTCCACCGAGGCCGCGAAACGCTTGTCCTTCATGCGCTTTATCACAGAAGAGACCTTAACGCCGGCAAGTTTGCGGTCCGGGTAGACCAGCGCGGTGGCGGTTATCAGGCCGGTAACGGTCTCGCCGGCGGCCAGCGCTTTGTGGAAGAGCTGTTCGCGTTTTACGGAATGCGCCGCCTCGTTATGCATCTTGACGGCCTCCACAAGCTCGCCGGGGAGACCGGCCCCGAGCAGGATCTTTTCAGCCTCCAGCGTGTGCCGCTTCAGGTCTCCGGAGGTGAGCTCCGCGTCCACGTCGTGCAGCAAGCCGGCCAGGCCCCAAAGTTCCGGATCGGCGCCAAGCCTGGCGGCCAGCGCGCGCATCACCGCCTCCGAAGCGAGGCAGTGTTTCAGAAGGTTCTCGTTCTTAACGTGCTTTTTCAGAAGCTCGAGGGCGGCGTTCCTTTCCATTGTTCCTCCTTGGCTGCGGGCTGGCGGTGCGCCGGCCGTATAAAATTATAGAATATAGGCTGGACGGCGGCCCAGCGCGGCCGAAGCCGTTATGTCAGGGAGGGGATCATGCTCAAATGTTACGCCAGGATATTTTTAATTACGGGAACGCTGTTCTGCCTGGGAATATTTTTTTCGGACCTGGCCTTCATGACGCTGAGGCCGGCCCTGGTCAACGCTATCGCCTCAGGCCTGCTTTTCGGCCTGGGGATGACGGCTGTAATGGGCACGCTGCACGTAATCAGGGCCAGGAAAGCCGCCGGCGCCGACCGGGAAGGCGACATCTACGCGGTAAGGCAGCGCGCGGAACTGCGGACAGCCCTCCCTTACGACCGGCTCTTCGCCGTAGTCGGCCACTACTTCAGCGAAGTGGCCGGGTTCACCATCACCGAAAAGAACCACGAAGCGGGGGTCATCTCCGCCCGTTCGAAACTCACCTTCAGGACCTTCGGCAGCAGGATAACCGCCACGCTGCGCAAGGACGGGGAAAGCGCCACCCTGCTCACCCTTACCTCCGGCCCCCTGCTGGGGACCACGCTGGCTGATTACGGCGAAAACCTTAAGATAGTGCGGGAAGCGCTGGATTTCCTGCGCGCCAGCGAACGCCACTGACAGCCGCTCCTGGCAAAGAAAAAAAGGCCGGATCGCTCCGGCCTTTTTCTTTGGCGCGCCGGCCTCTAGAACTCGGCGTAACCAGGCACGCGCGGGAAGGCGCTTACGTCGCGGATGTTGGAGATGCCGGTGACCAGCATCATCATCCGCTCGAAGCCGAGCCCGAACCCGGAGTGGGGGACCGAGCCGTAGCGGCGCAGGTCCAGGAACCACTGGTAATCGTCCACCTTCATCTTCAGGCCGCGCATCCGGCCTTCCAGCACGTCCAGCCGGTTCTCGCGCTCGCTGCCGCCCACCAGTTCGCCGATGCGCGGCACCAGCACGTCCATCCCGCGCACGGTGCGGCCGTCGTCGTTGAGTTTCATGTAGAACGAAGCCACTTCCTTGGGCTTGTTGTACATGATGACGGGCTTCTTGAAATAGTTCTCCACCAGGAAGCGCTCGTGCTCGCTGGCCAGGTCCACGCCCCACTTGACCTTGAGGTCGAAACGGGCGTTCTCGGGCTCGAGCAGCTTTACGGCGTCGGTGTACTGCAACCGCTCGAACTTGTTCTCGGTGATGTTCTTCAGGTTGTCCATCAGCGCCGGTTCCACGAACTTGGCGAACAGTTCCATGTCCGAGGGGCAGTTCTCCAGCACGCCTTTGGTTATCGACTTGATAAAATCTTCGGCGAGCTCCATGTCGTCTTCGAGTTCGTAGAAAGCCATCTCCGGCTCTATCTGCCAGAACTCGGCGCAGTGGCGGTAGGTGTTGGAATTCTCGGCGCGGAAGGTCGGGCCGAAGGTGTAGATCTTCCCGAGCGCCAGCGCCAGGGCCTCGCCTTCCATCTGGCCGGAGACCGTAAGACCCACCTTCTTGCCGAAGAGGTCCCTGGAGAAATCTATCTCGCCGGCTTCCGTCTTCGGGATGCCGGCCAGCCTGGTCAGGTCGAAGGCGGTGGCCGCGAACATCTGGCCGGCGCCCTCGGCGTCCGAGGCCGTGAAGATGGGCGTGTGCACGTAGGTGAACCCGTTATTGCGGAAGTAGGAATGCACCGCGTAGGCGAGTTCCGCGCGGATGCGCAGCATGGCCGCGTACTTGTTAGTGCGCGGGCGCAGGTGCGCCACCGTGCGCAGGAACTCGTCGGAGGTCTTCTTTTTCTGGATCGGGTAGGCTTCCGGGTCGCAGCCTCCGTATATTTTCACTTCCCGGGCCTGCATCTCGAGTTTCTGACCGGCCCCGGGGGAGGGGACCAGGTCGCCTTTGATCTCGACCGAGGCCCCGGTGACCAGCTGGGGCAGCACAGCGGAGAAGTCGCCGTTCTCGGCTGAGAACACCACCTGCAGATTCTCGCGGCAGGAGCCGTCGTTCAGCTCCGCGAAGGAAAGCGCTTTAGAATCGCGCCGCGTCTTTATCCAGCCGCGCGCGGCGGCGCCCTTCGAGGGGGCGCCGGACTTGAGCAGTTCTTTTATTGTGGGGAGGGGCATGTTGCCGTCCTTTGAAGCAGGGAGGTTTTTACTTCTTGCCTTTCTTCTTTTCTTCGGGCACTTTCGAGATGGCTACGAGTTCGAGCTCGCAGGTCTTGTCCTCGCCGTTGTACTCCTCGAGGATGTAGCCGGTGCCGGGCGCGTAATAGCGCACCGACTTGCCGGCGTCGCCGCCCGCCAGCATGGTGACGATCTTCATGCACTTGGCGAACTTGCCGGCCTTGATGGAAACCTTGTCGGAAAGGGAGATGACTTCGCTGGAGTCGGGATACTCTTCCCACTTGGCGCCTTCTTTGGCGCCCATAGGGAACTCGCGCCGGCCGCCTGTGATCACGCCGTCGGCGGTGGTCAGCCACTTGGCGTCGCGGGTGATGACGTACTCGGTGGTATGGGAATCGCGCAGCTCGAAGATCATCCGGGCCTGCGCCACGGTCTTGGCCGCTTTCTTGGCCACGGAAAGGATATCGATGTAGATCTTGGCCGCACCTTCGAACTCGGTGCTGGTGAACTTGTACTCGAAGCGCGTCTTTTCTTTGAGCGGAAAGTAATCTGCGGCCATTGTGGGTCCCCCGGAAGGCAAGTTTAAGAACTGATGTGTTGGATTGCTATGATAAAAACTGGTGGACGTGACAGGGATCGAACCTGCGACCTCCTCGTTGCTCACTCGGGCTCGGCAGGCCTGCTGGCCGCCGCGCCTCGTTCGGGACATCCCGGATTTAACCGGTTTTTCCAAATTTGGTGGACGTGACAGGGATCGAACCTGCGACCTCCTCGTTGCGAACGAGGCGCTCTCCCAACTGAGCTACACGCCCAAAATTACTGTTGTTCCGCTTTCGCGGCCTGTTCAACGCGCTTTTTGGCTTTCAGGTGCTCTTTGAAATTCGCGTTGAAAATATGTTTTCCCTTCCTGTCGGCCACGAAGTACAGAGCGTCCAGGTTCGCGGGGGCCATCGCCGCCGCTATCGAACTGTACCCCGGGTTGCAGATAGGCCCCGGGGGAAGCCCGCCTACGGCGTAGGTATTGTAGGGAGACTTGTACTTGAGGTCCTTAAGCGTGAGCCCTTTCTTCCAGTAACCCAGCGCGTACTGCACCGTCGGGTCCGCTTCCAGCGCCATGCCCAGGCGGTAGCGGTTGATGTAAACGGCCGCTATCAGCGGGCGCTCGCTGTCGTCCACAGCCTCGCGCTCAACGATGGAAGCGATGATGAGCGCTTTCCGCTCGTCCAGCTTATCGGGAAAACCTTTAGAGAACAAAGGGGCTGTCTGCCTCTCGAATTCTAATTTTAGCAAATTTATAACTTCCTGTGGAGGCGTATTTTTTTTCAGGTTGTAGGTGGAGGGGAAAAGATAGCCTTCCATCTTCTGCGCCCGCGCCAGTTCAAGGAACTTCGCGGCGGGGGTAACGCCGTTAGCCTCCAGCCGCTCGGCGATCTGCTCCATGCGCCAGCCCTCGGGGATCACCACTCTGATGCTGCTCACGTAAACGCTGTGCGTCAGGCGCCACAGCGCCTCTTCCGCCGACATCCGCTCCCGCATGGAATATTCGCCGGGCATGATCTTCTTACCGGTGCCGGTGAGCTTAACCAGCGCCTTGAACCAGGTGGCGCTGAAGATCACGCCGTCCCGCTTGAGCACGGAGGCCACCTGGCCGGCCCCGGCGCCTTCCGGGATAGTGACCTTTAAAGGCTGGCCCGGCCAGAACAGGTAGATAGAAAGCAAAGCGACGAGCACCGCAAGCGAGACCGCTATTTGTTTAAATCTTTTCATAAAAGTTTTCTCGAACTGAGCCGCCGGTAAACCGGCCCTTCGGGAGTAAGCGCGCTCTCCATCAACTCTACGGAGGCGACCAGCGACGAAACTTTTCTGCCGGCGGCGAAGTCCGACACCCGCCTGATGAAATTCTCCGGGAGCAGCCCCTTCACCCTGCCTATAGTAACGTGCGGCTCGAAGCGGTCCTCGAAGACAAGGCCCGCAGCGGCCAGGTTGACCGATATCTTCGCGGCCAGCGCGCGCAGTTCGGCGCCGCCCTCGCCTATCCCTACCCAGAGCACGCTCGGATGCCGGGGCGAGGGAAAAACCCCGAAGCCCCCCGAAACTATCCTGAAAGATTTCTCCGCCGCCAAAGCCGTGCCAAGGGCTTCCGCCGCGGCGCCGGCCGCCTTGGCGTCCACTTCTCCCAGGAAGGCGTAAGTCAGGTGAAAATTCCGCGGGTCCACCCACTTCACCGCGTCCCGCCCGGCGTTGTCCCGAGCGTAATCCGCGGTCGCCTTAAGGGCGGACGTGAATTCCGGGGAAAGAGCGGAAGCGGCGAAAAGCCTCATCTTTACGGGGCTTCTTCCGGCTCATCCGCCTGCGCTTTCTTCCGGGCGGCCTGGCGCTTGGCCTTAGCGCGCTTCACGGCGGCCGCGGCTTTCGCCTTGGAGCCGCGTTTTGCCCTGGCTTTAGGGGCGGTGGCCGCTTCGCCGCCGGCGCCGATCTGGCGGCGGATGACCTTCCGCTTAAGCGCCTGGTCGCGCAGCTGGGCCCGCCGCTGGGCGGACCGGGGTTTCCAACCCTTCAGGGCCAGCACGCGGGCGCGCATAGTTACCAGCGTGCCGCGGTAGCGCGACATCCGCGCAATGGGCACGGGATGGAACCTTTTCTGGGAGGGACCGAAGGAAAGTTCGGTGTTCTTTTCCAACGTGTAGTCCTGCGCGGTGGCGCCGGAATTGCTGGCGCGGGACGCCACGCCGGAGGAGGACTCCGCCTCCAGGTTAGGGGTGACCACCACCCGCCCTTCGTCGAAGACCGCTACGGAAGTATCCTTGCCCAGCTTGGAATATTCCACGGCGAACTCCGTGCCGCGGACGGCGCACACGGCCGACGGAGTGCGGACCTGCAGCCTGAATTTCTCGTTGAGGAAGTGCTTTACCTTGGCTACCAGAGAGCCATAATCCAAAGTGAACACGGTGTCGGTCTGGTCCAGAGAAGAGATCTCAAGTTCGGTGTTGCGCCCTATGGCAATGGCGCCCTTGTCATCCAGGTACAGCTCGGCGATACCGTCGGAGGCAGTTTTAACGGAATCGTTGGGGTCCAGCGGCATCAAGCCGGTTATCGCCGACCATTCTTCCGAATCGGCCGTCTTTACCATGACCTCTCCGGAGATGACCTTCAGGCGGGCGTCCCAGCCCTCGGCCTGGGCTTCGCCGTAATTGCCGCCGGACTTCATGGCCTGCTGCACCATTTTCTGGTACTCTTCCTGGCTCACGTCGCTCTGCGCCCGCGCGGCGGCGGGAACAAGCAGCAGGCAGAACAGCGCCGCCGTGAAGTTAACCTTTAGCATAGCCGCACCCCTTATTTTTCAAGTTTCCGGAACTGCCGGCGCCCTACCTGCAGCACGCAGTCCTTGGGCTCGAACACTATATCCTCGGCGACCTTCTCGCCGCCCAGGCGCACGGCGCCCTGCTCTATCAGCCGGCGGGCTTCGTTCATGCCCTTAGCCACCCCGCAGGCCACCATCAGGTACGAAAGCTTGCCGGCCTTTTCTACGCGGTAAACTTCCATATCCCCGGGCAGCTCTTTCCGGGAGAAGACCTGTTCGAAATGCGCGCGTGCGGCCAGGCCCTGCTCCTCGCCGTGGAAACGGGCGGTCAGGAGGCCGGCGAGCTTTTTCTTGGCTTCCATCGGGTGCCCGGCCTTTACGGCCGCCAGGTCCTCGCCCGTCAGCAACTCGTAATAGGAGTACATCAGCGCGTCGGAGATCGACATCAGCTTGCCGAACATATCGTTGGGCAGGTCGTTGAAGGCCACGTAGTTGCCGTAGGACTTGGACATCTTCTTTTCGCCGTCGGTGCCGACCAGCAGGGGCATGGTCAGCACCACCTGCGGCTCCTGGGCGTTCAGTTTCTGCAGGTCGCGCCCCATCAGCAGGTTGAAGATCTGGTCCCTGCCGCCGAGCTCGATGTCGGCCTTCACGGCCACCGAATCGTAGCCCTGGAAAACCGGGTAGAACATCTCGAGCAGGCTGACGGGCGTCTCCGCCTTCATGCGGCTCCGGAAATCCTCGCGCTCGAGCAGGCGGGAGACCGTGACGTTCTTGGCGGTATTGATGAATTCGGAAACCCCGGCGGCCGGGTTGGAGAGGAACGGCTTGAGCCATTCGGTGTTGAACCGGATCTCGGTCCGGTCCCTGTCCAGCACCTTGAAGGCCTGCTCGACGTAAGTCTTCGCGTTGTTCTCCACGGTCTCGTGGTCGAGCACGGGCCGGGTGGAATCTTTGCCGGACGGGTCGCCTACCTGGGCGGTGAAGTCGCCTATGATCAGCACGGCGGTATGGCCGAGGTCCTGGAACTGGCGGAGCTTCCGGAGAACGACGCTGTGGCCGAGGTGCAGGTCGCGGCTGGTGGGGTCCACGCCGAATTTGACGCGGAGCTTCTTGCCGGAGGAAAGCTTTTTAGCCAGGTCTTCGCGGCTTACCACGTCCACCGCGCCCCTGAGGATATCTTTCAGTATTTCTTCGTTGTTCATAACAATTGATTGTATTATTTTGCTTTCCCGCTGTCATTAAAAGAGTGGCCGCCTACCGCAGCCCATACGGGTCGGCTTCCAGGAAGACCTTGACCCCCGGCCGCCCGGGCAGGGCCGCGGCTTTTTCCATGCAGCGCATGGCGGCCTTTTCGGTGGCGGCCTTTACCAAATAATATTCGCTGAAGAACTTGTGCTTCTCCTGCCCGGGAGGGGTCACGGGGCCGAGCACCTCGCTCTTGTCGCCGTCCGCGCCGAGGAAATCCGTCGCGCGCAGGAAAGCCGAGCCGGCGGCTTCCATGGCCCGCCGGTCGTAGGAGGCGAAGCGGGCTTTGATGATGTGGCAGAAAGGGGGGTAGAAGAAATCCCGGCGCGCCTCCAGTTCTCCGTCGGCGAAGGAGGGATAGTCCATATCGGACAGCCGCGAGAAAACGAAGTGCGAACTCTCGCGGGTCTGGATGAACAGCTCGCCTTTGGAGCCCAGCAGCCGCGAGGCCCCGTAGAAGGACTGGAAAGACCTTTCCGAGGCGCGGAAATCAGCGCCGGAGAGGTCGGAGTCCGGGTCGAGGAAGGCCACCAGGGAAAGCCTCGGGGCGCCGAGCTCGCGCAGGGCGATGCGCGTGCCGACAAGCACGTCGGCTTCGCCCCTGGAGAAACTATCGAGGGATTCCTTCATAGCTTTAAGCGGGCCGCGCAGCACGTCGCCGTCGAAGCGGACTATTTTCGCGGCGGGCATCAGCTTCGCCAGCGCCTCCTGGGTCTTCTGCGTGCCGGCGCCGTACTCTCTGAACACCTTGCCGTTGCATTTAGGACAGTTGACGGGCTTGGGTTCCTTCTTGCCGCAGCGCCGGCAGAGCAGCACGGGCTCCTTGCCCGCGCCGGTCTTTAAAAGCGTAAGGCCCGGCCCGCACTCCGGGCAGCGCGGCATCCAGCCGCAGTTGGCGCAGAACAGCCGGGACGCGTAGCCCTTGCGCCCGGCGATGATCAGCGCCTGCCCGCCGGCGGCCACCGCGGCGCGCAGGCTGTCGGCCAGAGGCCTGGCAAGGATATCGCCGGGATAGGCGGCCATGTCCAGGACGCGAACGTCGGGCCCGGGGCCTTTCGCGGGCGCGGCGCCGACGGCGTCGAAGCGTTTCAGCCGGCCCGCGGCGGCCGCGCCCCAGGATTCTATGGAAGGGCAGGGGCTGGCCAGCACCGTCATGCCGCCCAGCGCTCCCATGCGCCTGAGCAGGACTTCCCGCGCATGGTAAGCGGGTTCGGCCTCCTCCTGTTTGTAGATCTCTTCATGCTCTTCGTCCAGCAGGCCCAGCTTCAGGTTTTTGAAAGGAAGGAAGACGCCTGTGCGGGTGGCGATAACGACCCGGTACTTGCCGCCGTAAGCCCCGGCCCAGGCCTCGGCCCTTTTCTTGGGCGTAAGCCTGGCGTGCCAGACTCCGACACGGCCGGGGAAAACCGGTTCCAGCGCGGCGGCCAGCGCCGGGATGAAGCTGAGGTCCGGCACCAGCAGCAGGCCCTGAGCGCCGCCCTGCCCCAGCGCGGCGGCGAAGACCGCGGGATAGATGTCCTCGCGGCGCTCCACCGGCGCCAGGCGCAGCAGGAAGTCCGCGGACTTGCCCTCGGCCAGCTCGTCCAGGAAGGCTTTCAGCGCCGGCAGGGCCGGAGCCGGCGCGGGGAGGCCCGGCGGCAGTTCGGCCGGGGCCGGCAAGTCGGCCGGGGCGTGCGCGTAGAAGGCCCCCAGGCAAAGACCGGCGGGAGAGCCCCAGCGCCCGGACATCCAGGCCGCCAAGGCCGGCGCGTCCTCTGGGAAAAGCGGGTTTTCGTCGAGCAGGCGGAGCACGGACTTAAGTTCCTTGAACCTGGTAAGGTCGGCGTCCTTCTCGGGCAGCACACGCAGGATAACGCCTACGGCTTCGCGCTTACCCAGGGACGCAAGAGCCCGGAGGCCGGGGGCGGCCTGCAGTTCCATCTCCTCCGGCAGGTGGTAATAGAAAGTCCTTCTTAAAGGAATGGGGAATGAAATTTCCGCCAGCATATAACGTTACGGGGCAAAGCGGCGCCCGCTGAAGCCCGGGAGGGCGCGCTCTTAAGCTATTTTACCGTTTTCGAGGAAAGACTTCAGCATTTTCATGTCCTCCCAGGTGTCGCGTTTAAGGTTGGGGTTCCGCAGCAGGGCCGCAGGGTGGTAGGTGGGGAGAACTTTTATCGGGTGCCCGGGACCGAACAGTTCCACCGGGTAATCGTACCACTGGCCGCGCATGACGGAAATGCCTTTGTCCATGCCCAGCAGCACCTTGGTGGCCACGGAGCCCAGCGTTACGATACAGGCGGGCTTTATGGCGCGCAGCTGCTCGTCGAGGTACGGGCGGCAGGCGGAGATCTCTTCGGGCGTAGGGGGGCGGTCGTTGCCGTGGGCCTCCGGAGTTTCCGGGTTCTTCATGGGGTGGCACTTCACGATATTGGCGATGTAAACGTCGGAGCGCTTGAGCCCCAGCACGGTCTCCAGGATCTTGTCCAGCAACTGGCCGGAGCGGCCCACGAAGGGCTCGCCCTGGTGGTCTTCCTGGAAGCCGGGGCCTTCGCCTACGAAGACCACGCGGGCCGTGTCCGAGCCCACGCCGAAAACGGCGTTGAGCCTGGCGTAGCCTAGCGGGCACTTGCGGCAGTTCTTGACAGTTTCTGACAGGGAAGCCATGTCCGGGGCTTCCGGTCCGGCGGAGGAGGACGGGGCGGGAAGCGGATTCTCGGCGGCGTGAACGGCCGCGGCTATTTTCGGCTGCGGCGCGGCTTCTCCGCGCGGGAACTCGGCCAGATTTTCATCCAGCGTCTTTATGTACGCCGCCAGGTCCCTGGCTGCTGCAGCGAGCTCCCGCTTCATTGAGCTATTCTTTGGAAGGCTTCTCTTCCCTGACTTCCTTGCGGGGTTTCCGGGGCTCATCGGAGCGCTTGGAGGCCATCTTCTCTTCGAATTCCTGGTCGGCCTTCACGGCGAGTTCGATCTCGGGCACCTGGACCTTGCCGCTGACGACGTCGAACAGCGAGCGGTCGATCAGTTCGGCCATGGGGATGTTCCGGAACTCTTCCTGGCGGCGCAGGTGGCGGGCCCACTGCATGGCGCGCACGATATCCAGGTACTTGGACGGGCCGTAATCCGAAATAAGCTTTTCAAGATCCGCTTCGGTATCGATTTTAACTTGGGTCGCCATTGTGAACCTCCATTAACTACAAACTCTTTCTTTTTAAAAGCTGGTTGCCGAAAGCCTTCACCTTGTCCAGGTTGCGTCCGGTCTTGCGCGTTTCCAGTTCGGCGATCGCGGCCACTTCGCGGATGGTCTCGCGCAATTTGTCGTTTATCACCAGGTAGTCGAAACGTGAAGCCACTTTTATCTCCGACCTGGCCGTTTCAAGCCGCACCGCCACGTTCTCCGGCGCCTCGCCGCGGCGCTCCAGGCGCTGGACCAGCGTCTTAAGGTCCGGCGGCAGCAGAAACACCGTTATCGCCTCTGGAAAGATCTTCTTGACGGCGCGCGCGCCTTTCACGTCTATCGTCATCACCGGGATCCGGCCTTTCCCGAGCACTTCCACCACGGACTTGACCGGCGTTCCGTAGTAGTTGCCGTGCACTTTGGCCCACTCCAGCAGCAGGCCTTCCCTGAGCATCCTCTTGAACTGCTCCACGGTCACGAAGTAATAATCTTTCCCGTCGATCTCGCCCGGCCGCTTCGGCCTGGTAGTGCAGGTCACGCTGAAAGCGAAGCGCTTGTCCAGCTTCAGAAGGCCGGAACGCACGACGGTCTTTCCGCCCCCTGAGGGGGCGGAAATGACCATCGGGAAGTACTTGTACTTTCTGCGGATCACTTACTAGCCTATGGCTGTGCCGCGTCAGGCGCTATGCGCATCAGGCGGCCTTGTTCTTGCGCGGGTTCCTGATCTGGGACTGGGCCGCGGACAGGATCGCGATGGGCACGCGGAACGGGGAGCAGGACACGTAGGTCAGGCCCACCTTGTGGCAGAAAGCGACCGAGGCCGGCTCGCCGCCCTGCTCGCCGCAGATACCGATCTTCATGTCTTTGCGGGTCTTGCGGCCGCGCTCGACGGTGATCTTTATCAGTTCGCCCACGCCGTCCTGGTCTATGGTCTGGAACGGGTCCACGGGGATGATGCCTTTCTTAACGTAGTCGTTCAGGAAGGGACCGGAGTCGTCGCGGGAGTAACCGAAGGTCATCTGCGTCAGGTCGTTGGTGCCGAAGGAGAAGAACTCCATGGTCTCGGCGAGCTTGCCGGCCATCAGGCAGGCGCGGGGTATCTCGATCATGGTGCCGACCATGTACTTTACCTTCACGCCGTGCTGCTTCATTACCTCGCCGTACACGCGGTGGATGATCTCGGACTGGTTCCTCACCTCGTTCTCGAGGGAGACCACGGGGATCATGATGTCGGGGAACACCTTAATGCCGTCCTTCTGCAGTTCGGCGGCGGCCTCGAAGATGGCGCGGGCTTCCATCTCGGTGATCTCGGGATACGTGATGCCGAGGCGCACGCCACGGTGGCCCATCATGGGGTTGGACTCGTGGAGGGAGTTGGCGCGGGTCGAGAGCTCCTCGTAGGAGATGCCCAGGGCTTTGCCCAGCTCTTCGAGCTTCGCTTTCTGCTGCGGCACGAACTCGTGGAGGGGGGGATCCATCAGGCGGATGGTCACGTGGAAGCCTTCCATCACCTTAAGCGTGTCCTTGATGCTGGCCTTCATGTAGGGGAACAGGTCGTTGAGCGCGGCTTTGCGCTCCTCGAGGTTCTTCGACATGATCATCTTGCGCAGGCAGAACAGCGCGGCGTCGGAGCCTTTGCCGTAGAACATGTGCTCGATGCGGAAAAGGCCGATGCCCTCGGCGCCGTACAGGCGGGCCTGGGCGGAATCGGAGGGGGTGTCGGCGTTGGTCCACACTTTCAGCGCGCGTATGGAATTGCAGAACTTGAGGAAGTCCTGGAGCATGGCCATCGTAACTTCGCCGGGCTCGACCAGGGACATCTTGCCGGTATAGACGAAGCCGCGGGAACCGTTGAGGGAGATCCAGTCTCCTTCCTTGAGCACCGCGCCGCCGAGGCTGAGGGTCTTGTCCTTCAGGTCGATCTTCACGTCGGCGCAGCCCACCACGCAGCACTTGCCCCAGCCGCGGGCCACGAGGGCCGCGTGCGAGGTCATGCCGCCGCGGGCGGTGAGGATGGCTTCCGCCGCCCTCATGCCTTCGACGTCTTCGGGGTTGGTCTCTTCGCGGACGAGGATGACGTTCTTGCCTTCCTTCTTCCACTTAACGGCTTCTTCGGCCGTGAAAACTATCATACCGACGGCGCCGCCGGGGCCCGCGGGCAGGCCTTTGCCGAGGGGCTTGGTGGCGAGTTCCATCTTGGGGTCGAGGATGGGGTGCAGCAGCTCGTCGAGCTGGTCGGGGGAAACGCGCATTACGGCCTCTTCCTTGGTGGCCAGTTTTTCCTTATGCATGTCGAGGGCCATGCGCACGGCGGCGAGGCCGTTGCGCTTGCCGACGCGGCACTGGAGCATCCACAGGCGGCCGTTCTCGATGGTGAACTCGATGTCGAGCATGTCGTGGTAGTGCTTCTCGAGTTTGGCGCGGATGGCGGCGAGCTCTTTGTAGGCCGAAGGCATGAGCTGTTCCAGGGACTTGAGGTTCTTGGACTGCTCGTTGCGGCTGGATTCGTTGATGGGGTGGGGGGTGCGGATGCCGGCCACCACGTCCTCGCCCTGGGCGTTCTCGAGGAACTCGCCGAAGAAGGCGTTCTCGCCGGTGCCGGGGTTGCGGGTGAAGCCCACGCCGGTGGACGAGTTCTCGCCCATGTTGCCGAACACCATGGCCTGCACGTTAACGGCCGTGCCCCACTCGGCGGGGATCTTCTCGATGCGGCGGTAGGAAACGGCGCGCTTGCCCATCCAGGACGCGAACACGGCGCCGATGGAGCCCCACAGCTGGTCCATGTGGTTGTCGGGGAATTCTTTGCCGAGCACTTCTTTCACCTTGGCCCGGAACAGGACGCCCAGTTCCTTCAGGTCTTCGGCGTTCAGGTCGGTGTCGGCCTTGGCGCCTTTGCGGGTCTTCATGTCGTGCATGATGCGCTCGAGCTGCTTGCGGATGCCCTTGTCGTCGGCGGGTTCGATGCCGGCGGCCTTTTCCATAACCACGTCGGAGTACATCATGATCAGGCGGCGGTAGGAGTCGTAAACGAAGCGGGGATTGTTGGTGAGCTTGATCAGGCCCGGGATGGTCTCGCTGGTGAGACCGACGTTAAGGATGGTCTCCATCATGCCCGGCATGGAGGAGCGGGCGCCGGAGCGCACGGAGACGAGCAGAGGGTTGTTGACGTCGCCGAACTTCTTGCCGGTGATCTCTTCCACCTTGCGCAAATTCTTCTCTACGTCCTGGGTGAGGCCCTTCGGGTAGGAGCGCTTGTTGGCCCAGTAGTAGGTGCAGATCTCGGTCGTAAGGGTGAAACCGGGGGGAACGGGCAGGCGCAGGTCGGGGTGGCCGGCCATCTCGGCGAGGTTCGCGCCCTTGCCGCCGAGCAGGTTCTTCATGGAGGCTTTGCCTTCGGCCTTGCCGCCGCCGAAGAAATAAGTCACTTTTTTGGAAATTTTAACGGGACTGGACACTTTAGCTTTGGATTTTACAGCCGTCTTGGACATAATTGTTGGCTCCTGTTGACTATTTATCCCGCGGTTGCGGGGCTTGTGCGCCCTTTGGAGGGCTTCCTTTATGATACTAAATGGGGGGGGGGCGGGGCAATATAAAGAAAGAGGACTGGAGGATTAGAAGATTAGAGGATTAGTTCAGAAATAGCTCCCTAATTCTTCCAATCCTCCAGTCCGCTAGTCCTCTTTCCTTATCTTACGCTCCAGCCATTCTATGGCCATTGGAAACAGGACGAAAAATGGGACCAGCGCCAGGATGACCAGCACCGGGCCGCCAACGCGGCGCAGCACCTGGTCCAGGCCCGCCCAGTAGGTCAGGCTCACGGCCAGTATGACCCCGATAAAGCGGTTCCGGCGCTTAACGTCCGAGAGCTTCACCTGTCTATCCCCTCAAGGTGCAGCATGAAGGCGTATTCCAGCGCCGAAAGTTTCATGGCCTCGAAACGCCCCGACTTACCGCCATGCCCGGTATCCATATCGGTCTTAAGGATGAGCAGGTTCTTATCCGTCTTCAGGGCGCGCAGTTTGGCCGCCCACTTGGCCGGTTCCCAGTACTGCACCTGGGAATCGTTCAGCCCGGTGGTTATGAACATGCTGGGGTAAGCCTTTTTCTCCACGTTATCGTAGGGCGAATAGGAAAGGATGTAGTCGTAGTACTCTTTAACTCCGGGGTTGCCCCATTCGTCGTATTCGCCCGTGGTCAGCGGGATGTCGGGGTCGAGCATCGTAGTCGCCACGTCCACGAACGGCACGTCAGCTATTATCCCCTTATAAAGTTCCGGGGCCATGTTGGCTATGGCCCCCATCAGCAGCCCGCCGGCGGAGCCGCCCTCGGCGTAGATATGCGCGGGCGAGGTGTAGCCTTGGGCTATAAGATAGCGGGTGGCGTCGATAAAGTCGTAAAAAGTGTTCTTCTTCTTCAACTGGCGGCCGTCCTCGTACCAGCGGCGGCCCATCTCCGAGCCGCCGCGGATATGCGGGATAGCGCAGATGAACCCGCGGTCGAGCAGGGAGAGCCGCGACGAGCTGAAATACGGGTCCGTACTGTAGCCATAAGAGCCGTAGGAATAAAGATAGACCGGGTTCTTTCCGCTCTTCAGGTCCAGGCCTTTCCGGTAAACTATATCCACCGGCACCAGTTCGCCGTCGCGCGCGGGGAACCACAGGCGCCCGGCCTGGTAGTTCTCCTGCTTGAACCCGCCCAGCACCTCCTGGCGCTTCATCAGTTTCTTGTTGCCGGTCCACAGGTCCACGTCGTAAACGGAATCCGGAGTAGTGAGCGACTCGTAGGTGACGCGCAGGGCGCTGGTCTTGTACTCGTAATTATCTCCGAGGTCCGCCATGTAGGCGGGCTCGTCGAAGGTGATGTAGGAATCCCTGCCGACGGTGCGGTTGATAACGTGGAAACTGCCCTGGGCCTTCGAGCGTTCCTTGAGCACCACCCAGTCGGAGAAAACATCCATGTACTCTATCAGCACGTCGTCGCGCCGGGGAACGAGCTCTTTCCACGAGGAGATCGCGGTGGAGGTAGAAGGACAGACGGAAAGTTTGAAGTTCCGGGCCTTGTCGTTGTTAAGCACGTAGAACCGGTCTCCGCCGTCGGCCACGTCGTACTCCAGCCCCGGCAGGCGCGCCTGAAAGACCGCCGGGGGCGCGGCCGGGTTATCCGCGTCGATAAGCCGGTACTCGGTGGAGAGCGTGGCGCCGGTACGGATAAATATATATTTATCGGTGTTGGCTTTGGAGAGGCCGACCTCAAAAGTCTCGTCGGGCTCGAAATATACCTCGGCATCCCTGAGGCGGCCCAGTTCATGCGCCTGCACGCGGTCCCACCGCAGGGTCCCGGTGTCCTGACGCACGTAGAACAGGGTACGGTTGTCATTGGCCCAGGCCATGTTCCCGGAGGTCTTTTCTATCTTATCCCCGTACATCTTGCCGGTAACGAGGTCTTTAAAATAAATGTCGTAGAAGCGGCGTCCGCCGGTGTCCATGGCATAGGCTATCATGCGGTGATCCGGGCGGATGGCGGGAAAATTCACCTGGCAGAAAGTCTTGCCCTTCGCCAGTTCGTTGACGTCCAGAAGCACTTCCTCTTTCGCGTCCAGCGAACCCTTTTTGCGGGCGTAGACCGGGTATTCGCCGCCGGTCTTATAGGTCTTATAATAATAGTAGCCGCCGTAGCGGAACGGCACGGTGGAATCGTCCTGCTTGACGCGGGCCTTCATCTCGGCGAAGAGCTTCTGCTGCAGCGGCTCCAGCGGCTTGAGCGCGGCGTCGGCATAGGCGTTCTCGGCCTTCAGGTAGGCCAGCACTTCCGGGTTTTTGCGGTCCTTCAGCCAGTAGTAATCGTCCACGCGGACCTGGCCGTGCTTTTCGAGCCTGTAAGGGATCTTTTTCGCCACAGGCGGTTCCACGGCTCCCGCGAAAGTGTTTAGTGTCATAACGGTAAGAAAGGACGCCGCCAGTGCCTTATAGTTCATACGCTCCTCGCCGCCCAGCGGTCTCCGCGGGCTTATATCCCCATGCGGGCCAGTATCATGCAGATCTCGTTCGCCACGGAGACCAGCTGCGGGTGCGTGGCCTCGAACCCTTTGACGGAGTAGGCGATGCCCGAGACGGAAAGGTTCCTGAGCTGCGGGCTGCCGTGCTCCCTGGTAGCTTCGTGCGCGGCCACCTCGGTAAAGTAGCCCACGCTGCGCGCGGCCTCCTGCTTCGCTTCGGGCAGCGCGGCGAGCTCGGTTTTAAGGTCGCCGAGGAGCTTTACAAGGTCGGCTTTTTCGTTTGAATTCCCGGACTGGATCTTCGCTATGGCGGATTCTATCCGTGAAAGTGTTTCTTTTATCATATTGCCTCCAGGCGCTTTTCCCCAAGCCGCAAGTCAAAAATTATCAAATACACCCCCGCCTGTCAACCGGGCTTTTAAGGCGGCCGGGTTTATGCTAATCTTTATGCATGAAAACGCGGAAGGCCGAAATAATCTGCACCGGCTCGGAACTGCTGTCCGGCCAGATCAACCTTTATGTGCCGCTGTTCCACGAGCGCCTCTCCGGGCTGGGCTTCGAAATAACGCGCGAGCAGTCCTGCGGGGACAGCCTGGCTTCCATAAAGGACTGCCTGGCCGGAGCCCTCGCCCGGACGCGGCTGGTGATAACCTGCGGGGGGCTGGGGCCCACTTTCGACGACCTCACCCGCCAGGCCGCGGCCAGGCTGCTCGGCCGCCGGCTCGTCTACTCTGAAACCTGCGCCCAGATCCTACGGCACAACTACGGGCTCTCCGAACTGCCTCCCAATTTCAGGGACCAGTGCCTGATCGTGGAAGGGGCGAAACAGCTCGAGAACGCCAACGGCACCGCCTGCGGCCAGGTGCTGACCGAAAAGGGACGGATGCTGGTGCTGCTCCCCGGCCCCCGCCGCGAGTGGGAGCCGATGTTCTCCAGTTTCCTCGATGACGAAATAATGGAATTCTTCGGGAACGCCGTCCCCGTAACCCAGGTAAAGCTCCGGACCGCGGGGCTTAAAGAACCCGAAGCGGAAAAACTGGTAAAACCGGCGATGGCCCGCTTTCCCTCTCTCCGCTACACCATCCTCGCGGGACCGGGCACCGTGGACTTCATAATTGCCGGGGACGATACGCGCGGCCTGGTAACCCGGGCCGCGGCGGCCTGCAGGAAACTGCTCGGGCGCAGCGTCTACTGCCGTGGCGGCCTTACGCTCGCCGGCGCCGTGGGGGAAAAACTAAAGCGGGCAGGCAGGACCGTAGCCGGGGCGGAATCCTGCACCGGCGGCCTGGTCTCGCAGCTGATCACGGAGAACGCCGGCAGTTCCGATTATTTCAACGGCTGCGCCGTTACATACTCGAACGAAGCCAAAAGCGCCCTGCTCGGCGTTAAACGGTCCACGCTGGAAAAGCACGGAGCCGTCTCCGGCGAATGCGCGGCCGAGATGGCCGCAGGGGCCAGGAAGGCTTTCGGCAGCGACTACGCCTACTCGGTGACCGGCGTCGCCGGCCCGGGAGGCGGGACGGCGGCCAAGCCCGTAGGGCTGGTCTGGTTGGGGCTGGCCGGTCCGGGGCTTAAAAAAGTTTACAGCCGCAAGTTCAGGGGCGAGCGAGCCAACGTACGGACCTTCGCCGCCAACTTTATTTTGGATGAACTGAGAAAAGTAATAAAATAAACAGGAACAAGTTTCAGCAACGGAGCGAACTATGAAAAAAACGATAACAATTTTACTTGCCCTGGCCTTCGCCGCCGCCTTCGCGTATTTCGGGCCTCTCGGCGGGAAACTGCCCGGCCATTCGAAGCCGGACCAGGGCGCGGCGGCGGTACCGGGAACGGGCGGAACGGAGCCGGCGGCTCCCGCCAAGGCCGCCGCCTACGAGAAGAAAGAAACTTATTTCAAGCTCGGGAACGCCGCCGGCGGCGAGCTCGACCTGGCGTCCTACGCCGGCAAACCGGTCTTCGTGTTCTTCTTCACCGAAACCTGCCCTTACTGCCGCAAGGCCGGGCCGGCCATGGAGAAGTTTTACAAGGCCTACGGGCCGAAAGGGCTGAACATCATCGGCGTCTCCCTGGAAGACTCCCCCGAAGGGGCGCGCAACTTCGCCAAGTCGCTGGGCGTCACCTTCCCGCTGGCCTACGACGGGGGGGATACCGCCGCCCGCTACCGCGCCCAGGGCGTGCCCTACATCTACGCTCTTGACCGCCGGCACAAGATCTACGACGTCTGGGAAGGATACGACAGTTCTTACGACCCGCAGATAGAAAAAACCATAAAAGACCTGTTGTCTAAAAAGTAACCCGTCGCGGTACGGCCGGAGGCAGAATGTCCACCGAAATTCAGAAGGGCACCATACTTATCCACCGCGTCTTTGACGTGGGAGGGGAGATCTCTCTCAGCCTGGCCACGCAGCTGCTCAGCGCGGACAGCGGCCCGCGTCTCAAGTTCGCCGCCAACAAGCGCAAGGCGATAATAATCAAGGAATCCCCCATAAAGGCGGACCTGGGGGAGGAAGAACTGGCGCTACCGTCGGGCAAATACCCCGTGCGCGTCTTCGCGCGCGTCTGGAATTACGGGGTGATCTCGGTCACCATCGAAATGCCCATCCAGCCGGGGACCGCCTGGTCGGCCCTGGTAACGACCGCCTCGGAACTGGAAGCTTCCACGGAAGTGGACCGGGTAGCGGTCTCCAGAAAGGACGCGCTCAAGAAACGGATAATCCCTGCCATAACCGGCCCCGCCGAGTGGGAAGTTTTCGAGGACTACATAACCTACATCATCGAAAAAGCGCCGGGCATAGAGAACCCCAATGAATTTATAAAAAAAGTCGACGTAGCGGCGCTGATCCTGGCCGAAGACAGGGAAAACCTGGGCGACGAGTCCAAGAACTTCATCCTGGAAAGCGCCACCCAGTACTCCGCCACCGACCTGGCCATCCTGGACTGGAACTCGGCGCTGCTGATAGAGCCGGACGGCGAACGCGACGTGGCCGACGTGATAGAGTTCTCGCTCACGCACCTGCTTGAGTTCCGCTACTACGACGAGATGCTGGGCATGAAGCTGGACGAGCTTTACGACACGATGGACCAGAAAAGGGAAAGCGTCTGGAACATCTTCCGCAACTTCTACGCGGACATCGCCGAGGACTCGAGCCGCAAGTACATGGACTTCTCGGAATTCCTGGGCCGCGTGGAGAACTCCCTCAAGACCGTCGGCGACCCGTACCTCGCCGTGGTTTTCCGTACCTCGGCGCAGGAATTCCATTTCGACGACTGGCGCAAGAGCATCTCGCGCAAGATGGATACCCTGGCGCAGATAAGCCAGATGCTGCACGGCGAAGTGAACATGCGCCGCAGCCACTGGCTGGAAATAATAGTGATATTCCTGATCGCTATAGAGGTAGTGCCCTTCCTCTACATCCTGCTCAGGGAAGGGAAAGCCTTATAGCCCGGTATTAATCGCCAAGGCTCCGGATAGCCTCGGCCACGGAAGCCTTGGCTTTGCCGCTCAAGCCCCCGCTTGAGCGGTATTTTATTTTAAGGAAATTCAGAGGTTTGCCATTGAGCTTTACGCGGAAATCCAGGTGGGGGCCGCTGGAAAGCCCCGTGGACCCAACAAAGGCTATAACATCGCCCTGCGCCACGCGCTTGCCGCGCCTGAGCCCGCGGGCGTAACGCGACAAATGCCCGTACGTGCTTTCGTAACCAGAGGCGTGCCGCAGGATGACGAAGTTCCCGTTGCCGCCTTTCCAGCCGGCGAAAGCGACCGTCCCCGAAGCCACGGCGGACACCGGGGTACCGGCCGGCGCCGCGTAATCTATTCCCTCGTGCGCCCTGAAATACTTTAGTATCGGGTGGAAACGCCGGTGGGTAAAATAAGAGGAGATACGCCGGTAATGCAGCGGCGCGCGGAGGAACATGCTGCGCAGCGACTTTCCGTCGGAACCGTAATAGGCGCCCGCGTACTCCGCGGCGTCCTTGCGCCCGTTTTCCGCCCCGTCGTAATAGGCGGCCGTCACTTTTTGAGAAACCGTCCTTCCCGCCGGGTCGACGGCGTAGTCCCAGGCGAGGGCCCACTTATCCCCGTCGCGCACTTCGGTAAGGAAATCCACGGACCAGGAAAAGATGTCGGCGTAGTCCAGGATCAGGGCAGGCGGTACGCCCGCCGCGGTCATGGCTTCCCACAGCGAGGACTTTATGACCCCCGAGGCCTTCGCGGAGGCGGTGCTGACCTGTACCGGACGGACCGAAAGCGAATACGTCCCGCCGTCCTCGGGGAAAAGATAATAATCCTGCAGTTCCTTCGTCAGGAAGAGGTACTTGACCGGCCCCCACGTGGAGTAGGCTATGGTGTAGGAATCCTCGGGGCGCAGGCGGCGGAGGTTGAGTTTTTTCGCGAGGGCGGAGGAGACCCTGGCGCGTGCTCCGTCGTCAAAACCCTCGGCCTTAAGCACCGAGTCGAGGCTGGAGGAAAAGGTGCCGCTGGAGATGCGCAGCGAGGGTTCCGCCGGCCGGCGCAGGGGCCCGCCCCGCACGAACAGGAAGCCGCCGGCCGCGAGCGCCGCCGCGGCCAGGGAGAACCAGATTAGGCCCGCGGGCGCGGACTTAAAGCGGGCCAGATTCAGCAATACAGGTACTCCTCTACCAGGTTCTTGATCTCCTCTTCCTTGCCGAAAAGTTTCTCGCTGAGATTCCTGTCGTCGTAGGACTTGAGGCGCTTCACCAGGCCGTCGATGACCTGGGGGGTGAAGACTCCCTTGGCCTCGAACAAGGCGCGGGATTTTTCCAGCGCCTCGGCGGAACCCCAGCACGAGGAAGGCAGCTTTGGGAGCTTCTCGGTGAGGGCGGCGTTCTCCTTGTGATAGATGTTCTTGTCCACGAAGTATTTATCCGCGTAGGCCAGCGCGTCGGCCCGCTCGAACCCGCGCCGGGCGGCCACGCAGAGGCCCGCCATCAGGAAATGCAGGTTGGCGGAACCGTCCGCCGAGCGGAACTCCACGGTCTGGGTGGATTCCACCTTGGGAGCCGCGGAGCCGGGATTGGCGTCCTTTACCATGCCGGCGGCGTTCAGCCAGCCGAGCGGGATGCGCACCAGGGCCGAGCGGTTGCGGTAGGCCCAGCACACGTTTATAGGCGCCTCCTGGTGCGGCACCAGGCGGAAGTAAGAAGTGGGCACGGTGTTGCCGAAAGCGGTCATCGGCCCGGCCAGCTCCAGGAAACCGGCGATGGTCCTGCGGGCGTCGGCGGAAAGGCCGCCCTTGTCGATCATGGCGTTCCGGCCGTTCTTATAAAGGCAGGTATGGACGTGCAGGCCGGAGCCCGCGTGCCCGATGGAGATCTTGGGCGCGAACGAGATTACCACGCCGTACTTGTTGCCGATGCCGGACAGGATCCACTTGGCCACGGCCAGCTGGTCGGCGGACTCGGAGGCGGGGACAGGCAGGAACTCTATCTCCTGCTGCGCCATCTCGGATTCCTCGCCGCGGATGAAGCCCACCTCGGAATGGCCGTACTTGATGCGGCCGCCGGCTTCGGCTATGGCCGCCATCGCCTCGGTGCGCAGCCCTTCCCACTTGGAGAACGGGTAGGATTCGTGGTAGCCCTTCTGGGTCACCGTGGGGTACAGGAGGTTCTTGGGGGAAATAACGTAATACTCAAGTTCACCCAGCGTGTGAAAATCGTAGCCGGAGGTCTTCTTGAATTCCGCCTCCGAGCGGCGCAGGATCTCGGCCGGAGCGCTGGCGAAGGGCTTGCCGTCCGGCGTGTAAAAGGAACAAAGGATGTCGATGGCGGGCACCTGCGAGAAAGGGTTAACGAAAGCGGTGCGGTAGCGCGGCATCACGTAGAGGTCGCTGGACCCGGCGTCGATGCTCCGGAACAGGCTGGAGCCGTCCACGCGCTCTCCGGCGGAAAGGATGCGGTCCAGGTATTTCTCGTCGTTGATGATGAAGTTCAGCGTCTTCAGGCGGCCGTCGCCTGCGGCGTAGCGGAAGTTCACCATCTTGATGCCGTGTGCTTTGATGTATTTGACCAGGTCCGGGCGGGTGAAATCGCGCGGCTCCTTATTAAGGAAGGCGGCTATCTTGTTGGCGTAAATTTTAGTCTGGCTCATGGTCGGGGCTCCGTTCTGCTCTTTTCCTTTCAGCAAAAATGATAACAAATTTTTATCCGTTCCATGAAGTTTGAAAGAATCCGCGTTTTTTGGTATCCTTGCACGATGCGTTAATTTAAGCGCATTGGGAACGGGGAGAACACATGAAAAGAACAGCGGCGATATTCTGCTTCGCGCTAGCCTGCGCTCCGGCCATGGCTCAGAGCGAATTTCACGCGTCGAACGAGTTTTCCGTAACTCAGAACGACCTGAGCGGGCCGGGAAAGAACGCTTCCTCCCTTACTAAAGGCCTTAACTACCTCGAAGTGCTGAACCTTAACGGCAATGGCACGAAAGGCTCCTGGACCTACAACTACACCGCCGGCGGCAAAGCCACCGACGACCCGAGGAACGACGTGAAGCATCTGTCGCTCACCAATATCCAGGGCCGCGCCACCAACAACGTCCATACCGTCACGGTGGGCGACGTGTTCGAATCCTTCTCGCAGTACGCGCTGGCCACCTCGCTTAAAGGCGGCTCGTACCGCTTCTTTAAAGAAGGGACGAAACTGCCGGAAGTCACCGGCGTGTTCGGCTGGGCGTATCCCCGCTGGGACAGCGTCTGGAAAGACCCCGTCACCCGGACCATCGACCGGCAGGCCGCGGGCCTGCGCGTAAAAGAGAACTTCAGCGGCGGCCTCTGGGCGGGAGTCAGCGCCGTGTCGGCCAAGGACACCGGCAGGATAAATCCTGCGGACGCCCTCTACGACGCGAAAAACTACACCCTGGACTTCAACTACCTGCCGATGCCCGGCCTTACCGCGGCCGGAGAGTATTCCATCTCCGACGAGAAAGAGGCCACCTCGCACACCTCGGCCAAGGGCAGCGCCGCCCGGCTCGAACTTGTCGGGGATGCCGACCCCAGCCGCGTCTCGCTCGAGTACGAGAACGTCGAACCGGATTTTTACTCGGCCCTCGGCTCGGCCAGCCCGGACAGGCGGAAGATGAAAGCGCGCTGGCGCTATAAATACACGAAGCAGGTTACGCTGACTTCCGGCCTGCTCTGGTACCGCAACAACCTGGACTACGCAAAAGCGGCCGGCACCACCTACAACTGGAAGCCGGAAATTTCCGCCGCCATCAAGAGGCCTTTCGCCTCCAGGCCGTACTCCTTCGCCGACCTGTCGTACAAGTTCGACCGCAAGTACGGCGGCGGCTCGAGCGGCGCGGACCATTACATGAACGCCAACTACCGCGACCGCCTGGGCGCGATAGACTCCGACAGCAACCTGGGCTACACGCTGTACAGGACCAAGACCGCCGTACGCGACGCCCGCGAATTCAACTTCAACACCTCGCTGAGTTCGCGCCGCCAGTTGAAGTCGGTGGTGCTCAAGCCCGGCGTGAACCTCGGCACCTGGTATTCCAGGGACGAACTGGCGGAAACCACCGACAAGCTCTACGAGTATTCGCTGGGCCTGGGCGTGGAAGCCCCGGACGCGAACCTCACCGGCGACCTGCGCGCGGGGCAGAACATGCTGCGCAAGGAGGCCGGCGACGACTCCGACAAGTTCTTCGCGGCGCTCTCCGCCTACTGGCGCCCGAAGCTGCTGGCCGGACTGAACGACTCCACCATCTTCCTGCGCGCGGGCTTCAACGACTATTCCTTCTCTACCACGAACCGCAACTTCCGCGAGAAAAGCGTTACCGTAGGGCTGAACACTTCCTTCTAAGGAAAGGTGAAAATACCATGAAAAAATTACTGCTGATACTTACCGCGGTGCTCTCGCTGGCGGGCGCCGCCGACGCCAAGTGGTGGATCTTCGGCAAGTCCAACGACGAAGTGGGGCTGAGATACCTCTACATCAACCAGGTCTCCGCCGAAGAGGCCGGTCCGAAAATAAAGATCTTCAGGGAAACACTGGGGACCGACGGGCTCATCAAGATAAACGGCCGGGCCTCCGCCGGCAAAGGCGGCGTAGGCTCCGTCAGGATAAGCCTGGACGACAAGGCCACCTGGCAGGACGTGAAGTTTTCGGATAACGGCACCTTCGAGTATTCCTTCAAGCCGGAAACCGGGAAGACCTACACGATGCTGCTGGAGATCACCGACACCGCGGGCAAGACCAACAAGGTGGACGAGACCCGGAAGGAAATAACCCTTTCGGACGAGAGCATCCAGGCCAAGGTCAAGGAAACGCTCGACGCGATGTTCGCGGCTTACAGCGCCGAGAACCTGCAGAAGTTCATGGGCTACGTCGGCGACGACTTCGCCGGGGACAAGGGCATCCTCGAGCGCGCGGTCAAGCGCGACTTCGACGCGCTCAGTTCCATAAACATCCGCTACACGGTCAACAACATCTCCGCCGGCTCGCAGGGCAGGGTGTTCGTCTCCGTCACTTATAACCGTATGGTGTTCGTCAACAAAACGGGCGCCACCAGCACCGACACCGGCTCCACCGAGTTCGTGTTCGACTCCAACGAAGGCAAACTGGCGCTGTTCAGCATGAAGCAGCCGCTGATGTTCGGCTTGTCCGACGCCGAAAACGTGGCTACGGGCTCCGTGCTGGGCAACACCGGCACGCCCCTGGTCCTGGATGACGGCGGCAACCTGGGCGGCGCCGGGACTCCGGTCACCATCGCCTGCGGGCCGGGCCAGACCCCCGCCTATGAGTTCGCCAGCGGCGCCACCGCCTGCGCCCCGGGGGGCGGTATGAACATCTGGTTCTACACGGACGCGAACCCGGACCTGATAGGGCTGGCCATTACGCAGGAAAAGACCTTCTCCACCACGCTGTCCGCGCTGGGCTCCTCGGCGGTTAAGAACCTGGCCGGCTACACGAACCAGTCCAGTGTAGCCGACGCCGGCTACGGCTCCTCCTACTGCTTTAATTACGGCGCCGACTTCTACTGCCTGGAGATGGTTTCCGGCCCCACGACCGCCAACGTGACGGCCGCTTTCCGGGTCAAGAAGTTCTAAACTTCGGGACATACGCGGCGCCGGAAGTCCGGCGCCGCCGTTTTTAAACTTTTAGGGGGCTTAGTGAAACATTTGATCCTCTCCATCCTGCTGCTGACCGGCGCGCAGCCGGCCGCGGCGAAGACCTACGCCGAAGCGCAGAACGACCTGGGCTGGCTGTCGGTAGACGCGGCCGCCTACCGCAAGAACCTGCGCCAGTCCATCCAGGCCCAGACCGCCAACCTTGAGACGATGAAGCGCCTGGAGCAGACCAAGGCCAAGGTTGAAGATATGATCCAGCGGGACAACATCGCTAAAGCCTGCAAGGTAGTGGATGTGGGCTTTACGGTAGCCACGGCGGGCGCGGGGGGAATAGCCCTTGCCGCCGAGGAAGGGCTCAGCGTGCTTACCCGGGAAGGCGCCAAGGTCATGGGCAAGTACATCGGAGAAAAAGGCGCGGTCGAGGCCGGCAAGGAGGCCGCCGGCGTGCCGGGGTACAGCGACTCGGTCAAGGCCGGCATGTTCGTCTTCAACAAGTTCGACGAGAACGAACTCAGGACGCAGCTTTCAAAAGATAACGTGGACGCGCTGCTGAAGGCCAAAAGCCTGCTGGAGGACGAATCCGACGGCAGGACGCTCAAGGAAAAACTGCCTGAACTGCGCCAGCTGATCTTCGACATGCAGGACCAGCTGGACAAGACCGCCACCGACATCAAGGCCTCCGACTCGCTTATAGACAAGACCCTCGCCGAGGCCAGGAAGGTCGCCGCCGAGGCAGAACTGCTGAAGGCCGCGGAACAGAAGGCGGCGGACGCGGAATACGAGGCGGCCAAAAAGGCTAAACCCTCGGGCCTGGTGAGCACCGAGGTCACGCGCCCGGCCGAAGTGCCGCAAACTGCAGCGGCCCCGAAGGAGACCCCGGAAGAGAAGCGGCGCCGGATACAGGACGCCCTCGACAAATACATCAATTCGCTTTCGAAGAAATTCGCGGCCGAGAGCAAGGCGGCCGAAGCGGCCTGGAGCGCGCTCAAAGCTCCGGCCGCGGACTACCCGGGGCAGGCTAACGACCTGATGTCCGAACTTGCCGGGATGGAGGGAAAACTGGCCCAGGGCGGCTATTCCCCGCTGCAGGAAGTGGAATACCGGGCAAAGTACCTCGCCGAAGCCCTGAAAGTTTACAGGGCCGCGCAGCAGAACTACAGCGCCGAGATCCGCGCCGCCCTCGAGCCGGTCCTGGGCCGGATGACGGACATAGCCGGGCAGTGGCGAGGGGCCTACCAGTCCTACAAGCCGCAGGGCTTCTACGTGGCCGAACCGCCGGACATGGCGAAGACCACAGCCTGGACGGGCTTTTACTCGGGGCCGCTGACCGCCATCGAGCAGTACAAGGCTTCAACCGAAGGCCTGGACGGGAAATTCTCCGCCCTGGCCGCCCAGGCCGAGAGCCGCAAGAACGCCGTCTACGCCGACGCCAAGGGCGCCGCGGACGACTACGCCGCCAAGGCGCAGGCCTTCAAGGCGGGCCTGCCGCAGACCTCGGCAAAGCTGCAGGCCGCCATGGAGGAGTTCAACAAGAAGGCCGCCCCGGTGACCGCGCTGCCGTGGGAATTCGTGAACGAGTTCGCCTACAACGGCAAGCATGAACTCGCCAACCTCGAGGCCAAAATAGCCGCCGCCAAACAGGCCTTCTCCGAGGCGCAGGGCGCCAACAGGGCCGCCGTCATGCTCTATTACGGCATAGCCGAGAAGCGGCGTCAGCTAGAGGAGCTGGCGGGCTCGCCGCTGATGGGGGAAGCCGGCTTCATACGCTACGGCGCCAGGAACGAGGCGCACAAAGCCGGGATCACCGCCGCGCTGAAACCGCTCGAGGGCTGGTCGCCGGGTTTAGACGGGACAGGCGTAACGGACGCGGGCCTGGCTTCCGCGATCAACGGACTTTCCGACACCATCTTCGGAGCCGACGACGCGCTGCGCTACCTGCGCGCCGCCGAGAAGCGAATGGTGGACATAGCGGCGGCGGGCGCGGCCGCGCTGAAGGCCGGCTATTCCGCGGACCTTTCGCGCCTCAAAACGGCCTCCGCCGAGGAGTACGGCAAGGAAATGGAGAAGCTGGCAAAGCCCTGGAACGAGACCGACGCCAAGCTCAAAGAGATACAGGAAGAAGTGCGTTCCACCTTCCTGTTCGACCCGGCCGAAGAGCTGAAGCCGCAGAAGCTCGCGGTCAGGAATACCCAGTACGGCCCGATGGTGGAAGGCAAGCAGCCGCTGCTGTTCCAGACCGGCTTCTGGCCGGCGTCGGTCGCCGCCAGGACCGCGGCAGCGGAAAAAGTTTCTTCGGATTTCTGGAGCTCGGCGGCGGGCAAAGAAATAACCGAAGCCAGGAGGCTGACGGAACTGGCCGACGCCCAGGACAAGCGGGACCCCGGCCTGGCCGCGGTGCGGAAAATGTACGAGGGCTTCAGGGAGGCCTACGAGGCCCGCAGCGCCTCCAGGGTCATGTCGTTCGTTTCGGGCGACTGGACCGCCGGCGACGGCACCACGGCCTCCGACCTGGACGAGCAGTTCAACCGCATTTTCCGCTTATTCGACGAGATAAAGGTGGAACTGACCGGCCTGCAGGTAGTGGCCGACGGGGACGGCATGTACACGGCCTCCTACAATATGGGGATCAAAAGCAGGATCTACAAAAAGAACATCAAGCGCGAGGAGAACTCCTCCGTCTACGAGCACGTGGAAGTGAACGGCGGCGCCGCCAGGATAAAGAAGACCGAGGCGGGCGGCTACTGGAACGTGAAATAAGTTATGGACATAAACGACAAGATCCAATTCATGGAAAAGAACCTCGCCAGGCAGCTGGACTGGATCCGGGCGGCGGACTCCAAGATCGCCCCGGTGATCTTCATCACCACTTCCATGCTGGGCGCCACCGTGGCGTTCCTTTCCAAGACCCCGCGCCTGTCGGGCCTGTCGCTGCTGCTGGCGGCGGTCTGCATCGGCGCGCTGGTCTACACGCTGTTCTGCATGGTTATGGTCAACTTTCCGCGCATAACCCGGTATGACGAATCGGCGCTGTTCTTCGAAGGGATCAAGTTCGCCGGGTTCGAGACCTTCGATAAGAGAGCGAAAGAGATGACACAGGACGCCTACATGCAGGACCTCACCCGCATGTGCTACAACAACGCCGTCATCGCCAGCTCCAAGTTCCGCTACGTAAAACGGGCCATGCTGGCTCTTTTCACGGCCATAATCCCCTGGGTCATCCTGGTCTATGACGTTTTCCGTTATTACCCGGTGCAAGAACTGCTTGGCAAATAAGGCCTTTTTTACGCCTTCACCGGCCCCTCCCGGCTCCGCGCCAGGGGGGGCTTTTCATTGACTTAAGGCGGGGCTAGTTAATATAATAGTGAAAAGGTAAAACCTAACTACAAAAGAGAGAAAAACATGTCATTAACCAAGAACAAGATCAGAGAAACCGTGGAGAAATTCTCCGCTAAACCCAACGACACCGGCTCGACTTCCGTGCAGGTTGCCCTCGTCACCGAGCGCATCCAGTACCTTTCCAAGCACATCCTTTCCCGCCCCAAGGACAACGCCTCCAAGCTCGGCCTTACCAAGCTGGTCTCCCAGCGCAAGCGCCTGCTCAGCTACCTGGAAGCCAACAACAGGGAAGAATACAAGAAAGTTATTAAAGCTTTAGGCTTAAGGAAATAATAAATGACAAACTATCCTAAACCGCTCCGCCTGGAAGAACAGGTCGGGGATAAGACCATTTCGTTCGAGACCGGTGCCATCGCCAAGCAGTCCGGCGGCGCCGTGATCATCCGCATCGGGGACACCATGGTGCTGTCCACCGCTGTGCAGGCCAACAAGCCCAAGGACACCCCGCCCCAGTTCGTGCCGCTCAGCTGCGACTACAAAGAGCGCACCTATGCGGCCGGCAAGATCCCCGGCGGCTTCTTCAAGCGCGAGGGCAAAGCCCGCGAGAAAGAGATCCTCGCCTCCCGCCTTACGGACCGCGCCGTGCGCCCGCTGTTCCCGGATTACTTCAACACCGAGACGCAGGTGGTCAACATGGTCATGTCCTACGACGGCATCAACGACGCCGACGTGGTGTCCATCAACTCGGCCTCCGCGGCCCTGATGATCTCCGACATCCCGTGGAACGGCCCGGTCTCCGCCGTGCGCATCGGCAAGATCGACGGCAAGTTCGTCATGAACCCCACGACAGAGCAGCGCGAAGTTTCCGAGATGGAAATGGTCATCTGCGGCACGCAGAACGGCATCCTGATGGTGGAAGGCGGGGCGCACGAGCTCCCCAACGCCGACCTCATCGGCGCGATGGAAGCCGCCAAGCCCGAACTTGAAAAGCTCTGCAAGCTCCAGATCAAGATGAAGGAGCAGGTGGGCAAAGCCAAGACCCCCATCGCCACCCCCGAGATCAAGGCCGAACTCAAGGCCGACGTGGAGAACATGGTGAAGGCCGAAGTGGAGAGGATCCTCTCCTCCAAGCCCGAGAAGAAAGCCATGGAGAAGGCCCTGGAAGAGATCAGGACCAAGGCCAACAACGCGATGGTCGAGAAGTACGCCGCCGACGCGACGGCTTCCTACCAGGCCAAGACCGTGTTCGAGGACGTCCTCTACACCATCTGGCGCCGCATCACGCTGGACACCAAGGTCCGCACCGACGGCCGCAAGACCGACGAGGTCCGCGAGATCAACATCGACCCGGGCTTCCTGCCCCGCACCCACGGCTCCGCCGTGTTCACCCGCGGCCAGACCCAGGCCCTCGTGGTGGCCACGCTCGGCACCTCGGACGACAAGCAGATGCTCGACGCCCTTGAAGGCAAGACCTTCGACCGCTTCATGCTGCATTACAACTTCCCCAGCTACTCCGTGGGCGAAGTGAAGCCCGACAGGGGCCCCGGCCGCCGCGAAATCGGCCACGGCCACCTCGCCAAGCGCGCGCTGCTGCCGCTGCTGCCGCCGGAAGAAACGTTCCCTTACACCATCCGCCTCGTGTCCGACATCCTGGAGTCCAACGGCTCCTCGTCGATGGCCACCGTGTGCGGCGGGTCCCTCGCGCTGTTCAACGCCGGCGTGCCGATGAAGGCCGCCTGCTCCGGCATAGCGATGGGCCTGGTGACCGACGGCTCCAAGTTCGCCGTGCTGTCCGACATCGCCGGCCTGGAAGACCACTACGGCGACATGGACTTCAAGATCACCGGCACGCGCAAAGGCGTGACCGCGCTGCAGATGGACGTTAAGCTCGCCAGCGGCATCCCCATGAACATCATGAAGGAAGCCATCGAGCAGGCCACCCGCGGCCGCCTCCACATCCTCGATATCATGGAAAAGGCCGTGCCGGCGCCCAAAGCCGACATCTCCGAGTTCGCTCCCCGCATCGTGAAGCTGATGATCCCCCGCGACAAGATCGGCGCCTTCATCGGGCCCGGCGGCAAGAACATCCGCGGCATCCAGGAGCGCACCGGCGCCAACATCGAGGTCGAGGACGATGGTTCGGTGTTCGTTTCCAGCGCCGACAGGGCCAGCCTCGAAGCCGCCAAGTCCATGGTGGAAATGTTCACCGCGGAAGTGGAAGTGGGCAAAGTCTACAAAGGCAAAGTCGTGTCCATCGTGGACTTCGGCGCCTTCGTGGAGATCCTCCCCGGCAAAGAAGGCCTCCTGCACATCTCCGAAGTCGACGTAAAACGCATCAACCGCGTTGACGACGTCCTCAAGATGGGCCAGGAAGTCGAGGTAAAGGTCCTGGAAGAGAACAACGGGAAGTTCAGACTTTCCCGCCGCGTTCTCATGCAGCAGCCGCAGGGCGACAGGAAGTAAACGATATCCGGCCCCCGCGCTGGGCGCGGGGGCCGGAATATATATAACTGGAGGCTCAACGATGAAAAAAACTGCCAAACCCCAGGAAACAGCTTACGACCAGGTTCAGAAGTTCTACCAGTTCATGAACTCCAATAAACTGGAGGTCATCGAGTTCTCTAAGGATAATACTTATATTAAGCTGGTGCGCAAACACAACAACGCCATCCACCAGATCCCCGTTTTCGCCCCGTCCGCCAGCGTGCAGGCCGGGAAACCCGCTCCCTCCGCCAAACCGCAGCCCGAACAGCACGGGGGGGAAACCATAAAAGCCCCGATGTCCGGGATCTTCTACCGCGCGCCCAGCCCTTCCAGCCCGCCCTATGTAAGGGAAGGCGACGCCATAAAGGAAGGCCAGGTCATCTGCGTGATCGAGGCCATGAAGGTTTTCAACGAGATCAAAGCCGAATTCAACTGCGTGCTCGAGAAAGTGGTGCACGAGAACGGCAAGCCCGTGGAGCCTAACGCCGACCTGTTCCTGGTGAAAAAATAATGCAGGACGCCGCCAAGTTCACCGATACGCTGACGCAGACCGCCGGGAACCTCCTTGAGACGCTCAAGGCTTCCGGCGGCGACGCCTCCTCCTGGGACCTTAAGCTCAAGCTTCATCTTTCCAGTTCCTCCCTTTATCTGGCCCTCGGCTGGCTGGCGGCCCAGGGCAAAGTGGCGCTCTACCCGAAAGAACTTAACTTCCGGGTGGTGCTCACCGAAAAGACGGAGGGTTAGACGTCGGGGGAAACCCCGCCGGATATTATCTTATTGCCGCGGGCCTCACCCGACCCGCCCGCGAACCTTACTAAACCATGCGCGACTTCGCAAAAAACCGGGCTTCCGCACAGGGGAAGAAAAAGACTTCCGCCCTCTCCTACGTTCTCTACTGGGCGGGGGCTTTCGCCCTAAACCTCTGGCTGCTCTGGGTCCTTTTCACTTCCGGCCCGCGCGGCATAGTGGGCGACACGGTACACGACGCCTTCCTGGGCTTCCTCGGCAACACCGCCTATATCTTTCCCGTTATCTTCCTCTACGGCCTGGTGGCCATCCTCACGAACCTCAATAAGCCGCACAAGGGCGCGATAACCCTCACTTCGGGCATCCTCCTGCTGCTGGGCTCCGTTTCCGCCATCATAGAACTTTTCAGCAGCCATTTCGGCCCCTGGCAGACCGCCGGCGGCTGGCTGGGCAACTTTCTTTACGAAGTGCTGTACAAGATGTTCGGCGCCGCCGGGGCCGGGCTCTTCTCCGCCGTGCTGCTCTTCGCCGGCATCCAGCTGCTGTTCAAGATCTCCTGGCGCAAGGTGCTCAAAACCGTCTCCTCCGCCGCCATGGAGGATTACCGGCACTGGGCCGCGGCCCGCAGGGAACTTAGCGCCAAACTCAAGATAATTTCCGAAAAAGAGAAAGCCGAAGGCCCGGTCTACGACGCCGCGCCCATAGTGGAGCCCCCGCCGGTCGTAAGACGGCAGGAGGAGAAGGCCCCGGAAAAACCCGCGCCCGCCCCTGTTCCCGCCCCCGTCATTGTGCGCGCCCAGCCGGATGCCGCTCCCGCCAAGGCCCCCAGGCCCGCCGCCGAAGGAGCGCCTGCGGCGGGAAGCAAAGAAAAACTGGCCGACCCGTATTTCAAGAATTTCAAACTGCCCGGCACGGACCTGCTGGACAAGCCTTCGCAGCAGGGAGACATCGGCCCCGGCGAGGACGAGATAGCCAGCGCCGGCCTGCAGCTGGAGACCACCTTCAAGAGCTTCAAGATCGACGTCCGGATCTCCGGCGTTTACCCCGGCCCCGTCATCACCCGCTACGAGGTAACCCCGGCCCCCGGCGTTAAGATCAGTTCCATCGTGTCGCTTTCCAACGACGTGGCCCTGGCCATGAAATCCGCCGGCGCCATCCGCGTGATAGCGCCTATCCCCGGCAAGTCCGCCATCGGCTTCGAGATCCCCAACAACCGGCGCGCCAAGGTCTGCCTGCGCGAGCTGCTGGAGAATTCCGTCTTTAACGAGGGCCGCGCGCCGCTGCTGGTGGCGCTGGGCCGCTACGCCGAGGGCGCCGTGGCCGTGGCGAACCTTGAAACCATGCCGCACCTGCTCGTGGCCGGCGCCACCGCCAGCGGCAAGAGCGTGTTCATGCAGTCGCTGATCCTCTCGATCATTTTCAGGAACAAGCCCGACGAGGTGAAGTTCCTCTTCATAGACCCCAAGCGCCTGGAACTCACCTTCTACGAGGACATTCCCTACCTTTACGACCCCAAAGAAACCCCGGACCGCGTGTCCGTGATCACGGACCCGAAGGACGCCTCCAAGTCGCTGGTGGCGCTGACGCGCGTGATGGAGAAGCGCTACAAGAAGTTCGAGAAGGCGCGGGTCAAGAACATAGCTTCCTACAACAAGTGGGCGCTCGAGAACAACGAGCCGCAGGAATATTACATCATCGTGGTCATCGACGAGCTGGCCGACCTGATGCTGCAGCAGAAGAACGTGGTGGAAGACGCCATCCAGCGCCTGGCCCAGATGGCCCGCGCGGTGGGCATCCACCTGGTGCTGGCCACGCAGCGCCCGTCGGTGGACGTGATCACCGGCGTGATCAAGGCCAATCTGCCTTCGCGCGTGGCGCTGCAGGTCACCTCCAAGACCGATTCCCGCGTGATCCTGGACTGCCCCGGCGCCGAGGCGTTGATCGGCAAAGGCGACCTGCTGTACCTCGCCATCGACGCGCAGAAGCCCTCGCGTATCCAGGGCGCCTACGTGACCGAGGACGAGATCCGCCGGGTGGCGGACTTCACCAAGGCCCAGGCGCGCCCCAACTACCTGCCGCTCAGCGAGGACGAAGAAACGCAGGGCTCCGGCAAAGGCAGTTCCTCCGAGGAGATGGTAGCCGCGCTCAAGCTGGTGCTGGAGCGCCGCCGCGTCTCGCAGGACCTGCTGAAGGCCCACTTCGGCTCCTCGGCCAGGGCCACCAACATTCTGAGCATACTTGAGATGAACGGGTTCATACATAAGCCGGAAGGTTCCAACCGCTGGGAGATCTACTTCGACAAGATGGAATCCCATCTTAAGTCCCAGGCGGCGGCCGCGGTGATACAGCCGCTGGAAGAAAAGGAACCGGCCGGAGAGGAGTTCACACGAAATGAATAAAGTATTGACCGCGGTATTGCTCCTTGCTTTTGCCCTCGGCGCTTCGGCGCAGCAGAAACCCGCCGCCAGGAAAGCGGCCCCCAAGACGCAGAAGAAAGCGGCGGCGATAGTCGTCTCGACGAAGACCGTAGCCGCCCAGCCCGCGCCGGCCAAAGAGGCGGACCGTTCCGCCGAGCTCATGGCCGGGCTTAAAGCCTGGGACGCCTCCCTGGAAACGCTGAAGGCCGACTTCACGCAGGAAGTGAACTTCCGCGAGGCCGGGCTCAAACAGTCCATCGAGGGCACGCTCCGCTACGTCAAGCCCAACTTCCTGCGCATCGAGCACGTGAAGCCCGCCCGGCAGGTAGTGGTGACGGACAAGACCGACATCTGGATCTACAAGCCGGAGGACAAGCAGGCCGTGCGCACCTCTTGGGAAGCCTGGCGCAAGACGCAGGACCAGAACTTCTCCGGCATCCTCGACTTCGGGAATTACTCCGCCCTGGGCGCCAGGAACCACATCCGCGCCGAGGGGGGGAAGGACGGGGCGCCCCTTAAGCTGACCTTTACGCCCCGCTCCGGGGAAGCATACGCGCTGACACTCACGCTCTCCGCCACCGATTACTTCCCCACGGACGCCGAGCTTTCCGTGGGAGACACGCTGATAAAGACGCACCTCACCAACGTGGAAAAGAACGCCGCCGTAGACAAGGAAATATTCAAGTTCTCCCCGCCCAAGGGCGTGGAAGTGCTGGAATTCAAGAACTAAATGACCCTAGCCAACAGAATCACGATGAGCCGCGTAGTGCTCAGCCTGGCGATCTTCGCGTGCATAATCTCCAAGACGCTCTGGGCCGAAGTAGCGGCGCTGGTCCTGTTGACGATAGCGAGCATCTCCGACTACGTCGACGGCGTGGTAGCGCGGCGCACCATGACCACCACGCCTTTCGGCGCGATAGCCGACCCGTTCGCAGACAAGATCCTCGTGATGGCCGTCTTCCTGGCTTTCGCCTCCATCAGGGAGCTGGCGGTGCCGCTCTGGGCCGTGTTCCTCATCATGCTCCGCGAGTTGACCATCTCGACCCTGCGCGTGCTGGCCGCGCTGCACGGCGAAGTGATGAAGGCCGAACAGACCGGCAAGATCAAGACCGCCATCCAGATGACCTCCGCTTTCATCATCATGGTGCTGGTGATCCTCCATTACTGGCAGAAGCAAGAGCCGCTGCCCGTTTTCCTCTTCGGGGCGGAAAAACTCGCCCAGCCCGTCACCTGGTGGCTCACCGTGACCACGGCCTTCTTCACGCTCGCCAGCGGCGCGGCCTACCTTTACAACCACCGCGGGCTCCTGCGCAGGTCGTGGAGCGAGCGGGGGCATTAAGCGCTCATGTCCGCTAAAGATCTCACGGTACGGTTCCTGGCCAGCGGGGGCTTTATCAGCTATCTCCCCGCCAAACTCACGGGCTTCAAAAAATTCACGGGTTCCGGGTTCGCCGGCACGCTGCTGGCCGCGGCGCTGGTCCCTTTACTGCCGCGGGACCCCGCGGTCTTCGCCGCCTTCTGCCTGGCCTTCCTGCCCTTTTCTATCTGGATAGCCTCGCTGGCCTCCGCCGGCTACGGCACGCACGACGACCCGCGCATCGTGATCGACGAAATAATAGGCTACTGGACGGCGATCCTCTTCATGGAGCGCACGCCGGCCAACCTTATCGCCGCTTTCGTGATCTTCCGCGCCCTCGACACACTGAAACCCTGGCCCATCAAGAAACTGGAAACCGCCTGCAAGGGCGGTTTTGGTATAATTATTGATGACGTGCTGGCCGGGGCGGAAGCGAACCTCCTGGCCAGGCTGGCGGTAAAACTATTTATATGAAATCAATCTTCCGCGCCTGCGCCCTTCTTCTGTTAGCCGCCCCGCTTCCGGCGCAGATGATCCAGGTGATCCCCGACGTAAGCACCGCAGCGGCCTCTTCCGGCCTTTCGCTTTCCACCGCCGCCTACTACGCCCCCCGGCCCGAAAAAGCCGGGCCCTCGAAGCCCGCCGCCTACGAGGAGGGGAAAGTCCCGCTGAGCGGCATCGTGCTGATGCCCACCGCCTACCGCGGGCGCGGCAGGAACGCCATCGGCCTGGGCCTGGACTTCAACGCGGCCTATTACATCGGCCGGCTCTACGGCAAGAATACTTACAGCTGGACCACGGAAAAGAAGAACTACCTGGACCGCCTGGGCGTCTGGCTGCTTTCGGCCGACTCCAAGATGCAGGTGCAGACCGAAGGCGCCTGGCGGCCGGCGATGTCCGCCGGCGTGCAGGGCATCCTGAAGTTCCGCGACTCGCCCCAGCCCACTCTCAACCAGCCCACGGCCACCGTAAAGGTGACCTCCAAGAATACCGACACCTTCGCCAACGCCTACGTGGTGCTGACCAAGCGGCTGCACCCCAAGTTCCTGCTTAACGCCGGCTACTCCGACGGCGACATGCCCAAGGTGATCTACAGTTTTTCAGAATTCCTTTCCAAGGAGGCGCTGAGCCTTAACGGGCACCCCAACGCCACCATTCCTTCCGGCATGCTGTTCGGCGGGTTCATGTGGCTGCCGAAAAAAGACTCGCCCATAGGCGTGGAATTCATGCTGCCGCAGGGCGCGCCGATGAGCCCCAAGCTGATAAACCTGCACCTCGGCACGCTGCTAAAGCTGAATTTCGAAATGTCGTACCTCGCCTTCAAAGGCGGCTGGGACCTGCTCGGCATGTTCCAGTTCCGCTACAATTACCTGCCCAAGTAAAAGTTTTCCCCGGCGCAAAAGAAAAGGCCCGGATCCGCCGGGCCTTTTCTTTTCATGCCTAAAAAAACTTACTGCTGCCTTTTGAGCTGCTGCAGGTACCCGGCGGCCTGGGC
>JAJZPL010000026.1 GCA_021811185.1 bacterium | reverse complement strand
CGGCGGTGACTGACGCGAAGATAGCCGGGATGTCGGCCTCCAAGCTGACCGGGGCCATCCCCGGTTCCGCGGTTGACTTCTCGACTATAACCCTGCAGTTCAACGCCGTATTCGCCGATACCGACGCTTTAAAGGCCCAGCTGGACACCGTGGCCGCCGACACCACCACGCTGGCTTCCATCAAGCTCAGCAGCGGGCTTAACAGCGCCAACATCTTCGTGGGCAACGCCTCCAACCAGGCGGCGCCCGTGGCGCTTAGCGGCGACGCCACGCTTAGCAGCGCCGGCGCGCTCACTATCGGCAGCGACGCTATCACCACGGGCAAGATCCTTAATTCGGCGGTGACTGACGCGAAGATAGCCGGGATGTCGGCCTCCAAGCTGACCGGGGCCATCCCCGGTTCCGCGGTTGACTTCTCGACTATAACCCTGCAGTTCAACGCCGTATTCGCCGATACCGACGCGCTGAAGGTCCAGATAGACGCCGTGGCCGTGGATACCGGTACGCTTAATGACGGCCTGGCCGCGAAAGCGGGATTATCCTCCGTGAATACCTTCATCTCCTCTCAGACCATAACGGCGGCCCTTGGCCTCGGTGTGACGTATGGAATAGAAGCAGCCTCCGTAACGCTTAGCGGCGGCATAACCGCCTCCAGCGGCACGTTCACGAACACCGGGGATGCCAATTACAGCATTGAAACCAGCTCCGGCATAAATATCAAGGCTGGCCCGCTAGTAGTGGCCGAATCCACTTCCACGCTGGCCGGGAACGCGATCATGGTCTCATTCGGCGGGACTCCCATGATGATGCAGTCCGGTACTGGAACGTTAACTGCCGGGACTCAAAGCGTGACTTTTGCCCATGCTTTCAGGACTGGCACCACCCCGGTTGTAGTTCTGACTGATACCTCAACAGCAACTCCCATGCGGGTTTCAACGCCAACCGAGGCAGGGTTTACAGCTGAGGGCTCGCTCACCGATACCTACAACTGGATAGCCATAGGCGTAACGCCGTAACACATGGGTTGTATCCGGGCCATGGTTCCATTCCTGGCCCGGTGGGGGGGCGGCAGGTGTATTTGATGGGAAGCGAGACGATTTTATGAGATACAAAAGCGCGGTTCTGTCTGCGGCTGTTTTAGCGCTGGCTTTTTGCGGCGGCGCAGACGCGCAGACCAAGCTGATGGAGACCCAGGCCGTTACCGGCGGGCTGGCCGTTTCCGTTTCCGCCACCAAGAGCCTGGAGTCCGTGGTGGGGGAGCTCTCCGGCGCGCAGATAACCTCCGGCTCCAAAAAGGTCCTTTCCGGACATTCTTCCACCAGCCACAGCCCCGGCGTGGCTTACGACCTGGCCACCACCACCCAGCCGGTGGGGGACGGGCAGGTGCGCATAAGCTGGACCAGCGTCGGGCGCGACGGCCTCGTCGGCAGCGCCGCTTCGGTGATCGTCAAGATAGCGACCGTTCCCGTAACCTCCGCCAACTACGACAGCATAACCTCCTCGCTCACCCTGGCGGCCCTCGCCGCCGGCACCGTGGATATCAGCACCTATTCCCATCTCCTTCCCGGGCCCCAGTATTACGCCGCGCTGCGCGTGCGCGACAGCGCGGGCATTACCGGCAGACTTTCCGCCGGGTCCACTTTTTATACCACGGCCATACCGCCGGACGCGGTTAACACTTTGACCGTGCAGTCCTCCACCAGCGGCGCGCTTGCGCTCGCCTGGAATATGACCGGGGCCTCCAATTCGCTGGGTGTGTTCGACCCCGGCGTGATCCGTATAGATTATTCCACCGACCCGGCCCATAGCTTTGCCAACACCAACTACGTAACGCAGCTGTCCACCACCGCTTCCGTCGGCGCGGCCGAGTCCTACGGGTTCCTGGGCCTGCTGGGCAACGTCACTTATTACGCCGCGGTCTTCCTGGGCGACGAAGTGCCGGTTTTCAGCGGGCCCAGTAATATCTCGCAGCTGGTCACCATGGCCTACCCGCCCATGCCTGCCGGTTTTTCCGACATGACCAGCGACGGCTTTACCGTCAGCTACAACGCCGACAACTCCACCGGCACGCAATACTTCGTGCAGGTCTCCAGCTTCGCCGACTTCTCCGTGGCCGTCAGCACGGGCTGGATCGCGGCCACCTCCGCCGCTTTCAGCGGGCTGGACACCAACGCGGTTTATTACGCCCGCGGCAAGGCCCGTAACTATTCCGGAGTGGAAACCATTTATTCCGACCTGGGCAGCATCGCGCTCACGCTCAACGTGGCCCGGCCGGCGGCCCCGGTAGTGCGCGGCTCGGTGTCCGGCGCCGGCTTCACCATAGCCTGGGACCCCGTGCTGTACGACGTGTACGGCGCCACCACCAGCGTAAAGAAGTACGAGGTGTACAGCAGCACCGCCATCGACGGCGTGCCGGCCCTGGCGGCCGCGCTCTCCAGCGCCACCTTCAGCTACACCGAGGCGGTCGGCGCCGTCCGGTGGTATTTCGTGAAAGCGGCCGATCCTTACAACCTCAAGAGCGACGCTTCGCTCTGGCTTAAGAATTCCGGCGAGCAGGCCCGCCTGGTGGCGGACGACCTCCGCGCCGCCGCGGACATCAGCCCAGCCATAGAAGCGGAGCTGGGCGCGGCCGGCCTTACGCCCCGCCTCGCCAGGCAGACCCAGTACGAAAGCGGCCTGACCTTCGCGGCGTATAAGCTTTACTTCGCGGACCGTTCCGGCGCCGAGCGCGTCGGCACGGACTTCCCCGGCGACGTGCTGCTCACCGTGCCGCTTTCCCGCACGGGGGCGGTCACCATCAGCGCCGTTACGCCCGCCGCCACCTATTCCGCCTACGACTACGCCGTGTATTATTCCAACGGCGTGGAGGACGTGAAGCTGGGCGGCACCGTGGACCCCCTGACCGGCACCATCTCCGTGCTCACGCGCAAGACCGGCGTGTTCAAGGTGAAGCAGGTCATCCGGCCCCAGTCGTTCCGGATCACGCAGACCGTGCCCAGGAAGATCTTTACGCCCAACGGCGACGGCGTCTGGGACGAGTTCAATATCATCTTCGAGAACCCCGAAGGCCTCGAGATCTCGGCGGCGAAGGTCTACGACCTTTCCGGGGCCGAGGTGGCCAGCCTTAAGCCCGGCACCTATAATTCCGAGGCTTCGCTGGCCTGGGACGGCAAACGGTCCGGCGGCGGCAAGGCCGCGGCGGGGATCTATATCTACCAGTTCAAGGCCGGAAATAAGACCTATAACGGCACCGTGGTGCTGGCGCGGTGAGTTCAGGACGGGAAATGTCCTTATTATTTAGGTAATATTTATGAAACAGCCAGAAGCTAAAATTGTAATTGTGGCAAAACGGCTGACGGTCATTATTTCCGTTGTGGTGTTCGCTTATATGAAAGCAAACGCTTCTTTCAACGATTCCGCCTGCGGAGCAAGGGCTGCCGCCATGGGCGGCGCTTTTACCGCCGTCGCCGGCGGCTCGGAGGCCATGTGCTCCAACCCCGCGTCCCTGCTTGAAACCACCGCCCCCGAACTTACCGCCGTTTACGGCAAGCTGTACTCCGGCCTCACCGACGATTCCAAGATAGGGCAGGGCTATTTCGCTTTCGCCGCGCCGGTGAAGGGTTTCCTGCCTGGCGCCGCCGGGTTCTCCTGGAACGACACCCGCCTGAGCGACGCCTTCGCCGAAACCTCCTACTCGGTCAGCTACGCCACCTCGGTCTACAAGGGCATCGGCGCCGGGCTTACGCTCAAGTACATGCGCCGCAGCTACGTTTCCGACGCCTATACCGCCGTGGACCCGGTTTTCGCAGGCGGCTACTCCAAGGCCGCCCTTGGCGCGGACCTGGGCTTTTTCTACCGGCCCGCCCCCAAGTACGCGCTCGGGCTTTCCCTGAAGAACCTCAACCGCCCCGACCTCGGCCTCGATTCCGCCGACCGCCTGCCGGTGCAGGTGCACGCCGGCGCCTCCTACCTGATGAAGACCAGCCTGGTGGACCTGGACGCCTCCTTGGCCGGTTCCGATTTTACCGCCGCCGCCGGCGCGGAATATTCCTTCCAGCGCAACTTCGCGCTCCGCATGGGCCTTGTCGCCGGGAATAATTCCCGCCGCAGCGTCAACATGGGTTTCGGCGGCCGTTTCGGCCTGGCCGAGTTCGATTACTCTTTCAGCCTGCCGCTGGGCGGGATCTCCGGCACCATGGGCTCCCACCGCCTGGCTTTCTCCTTCCGCTTCGGGCCCGAAGCCGAAGCGCTTACCGCTTCCGAGGCCGCCGCCGCCGCCGAGCTGCGCGCCGTGCAGGACAAGGCCGCGCTGCAGGAAGAGAAACTCCGCGCGCTGCAGGAAAAACTGGACGCCGCGGCTAAAGCGGCTCCCGCAGCCGTACAGGCAGCGCCGGTTCCGGCCCAGGCCGCTCAGCAGGCGCCGCCCGAAATACAGAGCCAGATCGAAGCCCTTAAGGCGGAGCTAGAAAAGTCGCGCGCCGAGATGCAGGGCATAAAGTCCCGCGCCGCCGTCAAGCCGGCCGCGGTAAAGCCGCAGCCCAAGCCCCAGCCCCAGCAGCCGGCCGCGCGCAAGAGCTATATGGTAAAGGACGGCGACACGCTGGAGAGCATCGCCTCCAGGGTTTACGGCGACCCCGAACGCTGGCCCGAGATCTACCGCGCCAACTCCGGGGCCGTGGGCCGCGGCGGCGAGGTGAAGCCGGGCCAGGTGCTGGTGATCCCGTAAAGTGCACGAGGAGCGGCGCGCGCCGCGGATAAAATTATGAACGAGAAATTCGACGAAGCCTCGCTTAACGAGCAGGCCATAAACGACGTGGAGACAGCACGCCTGGCGCTGCGCTGGGCGCTGGACAAGATCCGCGGCTACCACGAAGAAGACCTCAAGATCCGCCAGAACCTGCAGGAGAAATCCAGCCAGGTGACCTTCCTCGAGAACCAGCTCAAGGCCAAGAATTCCGAAATAGAGCGCGGCACCCGCGTGCACGAAGAGGAGATGAAATCCCGCCAGGATTCCCTCGAGTACCAGTTCCGTTCCCGCCTGGAGCGCCTCACCGAGCGCGAGAAGGAGCTGGAGGACAAGATCTCGAAGAGCGAGGAGACCCTGAAGCAGAAAGAACTGCGCATGGCGGACGATTACCAGAAGAAATCCGAGGAGCTGCGCGGCCGCTGGGCCCAGGTGGAGGGGGAACTCTGGCAGCTGCGCCAGGAGCAGATGTCCAAGCAGCAGGAATTCGAGCGCGTGTACGCCTCGCGCCTGGAAGCCGAGAAGAAGAAGATGGACGAGGAACTCTCGTCCCAGAAGGCTTCCCTTGAATTTACTTTCCAGAACAGGGTGGAGGAGCTGGAGAAGCGCGAGCGCTCGGTCGGCGACGAGCTGAAGAAGCAGGAGGCCATGCTGAAGTGGGCCAAGGACAGCTTTCAGAAAGAAGCCGAGGACCGGGAGCGCGCCCTGAAGCAGAAGGACCTGGAAGTGGACAGGAAGATCCTGGAGAAGAACCAGGAAATCGACGATTACAAGGTGAAGCTGTCGCTGCTCGAGAAACAGCTGCGCGAACTGCCCGAGGCCGTAAGGCGCCGCGACGAGGACCTCTCCCGCTATAAAGACGCCATGGCCAGCCTCGAGGGCGTGATCCGCACGATGGAGACGGAGAAGAAGCACCAGCAGGCGGATTACGAGGCCCGCCTGTCCAAGACCGCCGACGCGCTGGAAGCGGAAAAGAACCATTACCGGGAAATGGAGGCGGAGATCCCCAAGCGCCTCAAGATCGCCGTGGAGCACGAGCGCAACCGCTTTGCCGAGAAGCTGCAGGAGATCGAGCACGGCTACCGCGACGACATGGTCAAGCGCCAGGACGAGATAGACTACCTGCAGCGCAACCTCAAGACTTTCGAAGAGACCATCAAGACCCTGCAGGGCGAGCGCGACGCTTTCTCGCACAAGATCGAGCAGCTGCAGACGCAGTACAACGTGAAGCTGGAGGAATTCTCCTTCCGCGAAAAACAGCTGCAGTCCGAATACGACGTGCGTCTGAAGGTGGAGATGGAGAAGCACACCGGCGCGCTGCGCTCCGAGATCGACACCGCCGGACGCATCTACGAAGACAGCCTCCGCCTGAAGGTGGAGGAGATCGCCCACCTGCGCCGGGAGATGGAAGAGCTTTCCAAGGAGAAGGCCGCCGGCAAGGAACAGCAGGCCGCCCTCCGCCGCGAACTGGAGGCCGCTTCCGAGCGTTCCCAGGCCGAGCAGGCCACCCTCAGGGCCAAGCTCAAGGCCGAATTCGAGCACAAGCTGTCCGAAGAGGCCATGCACTGGGAAAAGAAGGTTTCGAACGAGAAGCAGCGCTTCGCCTCCGAGCTGGAAGGCCGTTCCATGGAGTTCGCTTCCGAACTGGGCCGCAAGGACGAAGAGGTCAATTCCCTGCGCCTGATGCTGCAGAAGGCCGGCGAGGATATGAAGCTGGCCCGCCAGAAGGCCGGCGAGGAACTGAAAACGGCCGTGGCCGAGGAACGCACCAGGGCCGCCGCCGAGCTGGAGGACAAGGCCGCGGGGCTCGCCGACACCATCCGCCTGCGCGATTCCAAGATAGCCGAACTGGCCCGCGCCGTAGAGGCCGCTAAGCTGGAAAGGGAAGAGCTGATGCTGCTGGAGCGCGAGCGCCTGCAGCGGCTTTACGCCGAGAAAGAGAAAGCCATGGACGAGGAGCTCGCCGCCAGGGACGCGGAGCTGCTGCGCGCCAAGGAAGCGCTCGCCAAAGCCGGCGCCAACAAGGAGGCCGCCGCCGCCGGTTTCGCCGGGGAAAGGCGCGCCCTCGAGGAAAAGCTTACGGCCCTTTCGGTGAGGCTGGCCGAGGAAGAAACCTCCGCAAGCATCAGGCTGGACGCCGCTCTCCGCAAGGAAGCCGACCGCTACAACGAGATCATCCAGCGCAAGAACCACGAGCTGGAAGCGGCTTCGCAGCTGCGCCAGACCCAGGACGACTCCTACCGCAAAACTCTGGAGGATTTCCGCTCCAAGCTGGCGGAAACGCTGTCCCGCTTCGAGGTCCTTAAGAAGACTTCCGACGAGAGGCAGCTCCAGCTCGCCGCGCTGCAGACCGAGCTCGCGCAGGAAAGAAAGGCGGCTTCGGACCAGATCTCGGCGCTCTCCGCCAGGCTGGCCGCCAGGGAAAAGGATTACCGGGACGTGCGCTCCGAATACGACGACTTCAAGTCCGCGTTCGAGCAGGGCGTGAAGGAAGCCGAGAAGAAATATAACGACCTGATGCTGCGCCTGCGGGGCGCGGAGGAGCAGAAGGCTTCCAGGGACAAGCAGATCGAGGCCCTCAAGCGCGACGGCGAACTGCTGCGCTCCGAGATGCAGCGCAGGGACCAGGATATCGCCGAGGCTAAGGCTTCGGCCGGCAAGCAGCTCGAGGCCGAGCGCCGCGAAGTCCAGTCCGTGGTGGAGCGCAAGGCGTTCGAGTTCGTGCAGAAGGAAAAAGCCCTGCTCGCGGAGATCTCCGCCCTCAGGGACTCGGCCAACGCCAAGGACCTGCAGGCGGAGAAGCATAAGTCGGAGGCCGACGAGGCCCGCGGCATGGCCGAGCGCCTCAAGGCTTCCGTGGAAGCGGAGCGCGCCGGCAAGAACGAGGCAGGTCTGGCCTCCCGCGCGCTGCAGGACGATTACGAGAAGCGCGTGAAGGAAATGTCGCTCAGGGAGAAGACGCTGGTTTCCGAGATGCTCGTGCTGAGGACTTCCCTGGCCGATAAAGCCGAGGACCTCGCCGAGCAGAAGTCGGAGATAGAGGCCCTGCGCCACGCGGTGGACCGCCTGAAGGCGGCTTTCGGGGACGAGCGCAAGAAACGCGCGGACGCGGAGCTGCTGGCGGAAACCTCCCGCTCGGCGCTGCGCGAAAAGCAGGAGGAGTTCGTCCGCACGCAGAAGCTGGTGGAACAGCTTAAGGAAAAATTCAAGACATGGAAGAGCAAGTAAGCGGGCTAGGCGACCTGAAGGGCCTTAACTCCGAACTGGAGGGCTTCCTTTCCGAACTTCACGAAAAGGAGCAGGGCTATTCTTCAAGGTTCGTGGAACTCGAGACGGAACTGGGCGAAGCCAGGGCCGCCGCGGAGTCCGCCGCCGCGCGCCTGGCCGAGCAGGAAGCCTCCCTGTCGGCCGCGCTGCAGGAAACGCGCTCCTCCCTTTCCGAAGAGAGCCTCCGGTCCGCGGCCCTTGCCGCCGAGCGGAACGACCTGGTCGGCCGGCTCGAGTCCGTCTCGCGGCTCCTGGACGAGGAAAAGGCGCGTTCCGCCGAGAAGGACCTCTTCATCAGCAGTTCCCGCTCCGCGGTAAAGGACAAGGAAGCGGAAGGGGAAAAGGTCTGGCGCGCGATGGAAGAGCTCAAGGCCGAACTCTCGGCCGAGCGCGCGGCCGTAAAGGAAAAAGACGCGCAGCTGCGCGCGATTTCGAAGATGCGGGAAAGCCTGGAGCAGGGCCTGGAGCAGGCCGCCCGCGACTCCGCGCGTTCCGAGGAGGGCTTCTCCCTCAAACTTGAGCTGATAAAGAACGATCTTAAGGAACAGGCCAAACGCACCGGCGACCTGGAACGCAAGCTGTCCGCCGCCGGGACCCGCCTGGACGAAGCTCTGGAAGACGCCGCGCACAAGGGCAGGCTGCTTGATGAATCCCGGGCCGCCCTGGCGGAAAAAGAGGCCCAGCTTAAGGCGGCCAACCAGCGCGCGCGCGACCTGGCCGCCGAGGCCGAGGCGCTCAGGAGCGGGCGCGGGCGCGAGAACGCCGAACGGGCCAGGGAAATGGCGGCGGCGCTTTCCGCGCGCATCGAGGAGCTGGAACTGGAACTTGCCGAGCGGTCTTCCGAAAGCCTGGAAAAATTCAGGGCTTCGCAGGCCGCCCTCAGTTCCGCCCAGTCGGAGCTCCGCAGGAAGGATGAGGAGCTGGCCGGGCTGCGCGGCAGGGAAAACTCGCTTTTAAAGGATATCGAGGAGGCAGAGGAGAAGTGGAAACTCGCCTCCGCCCAGCTGCATAACGCCGTTTCCAAACTGCGGGCCGCGGAGAACGAGAACGAGATCGAAGTCAGCCGCGTTAAAACGCTGGAAGCCGAGCGCGACAAGTTCCGCGCCGCCGCCATAAAGGCCGAGGCCGCCGCGTCCGAACTGGCTTCGCGCGAGGCCGTGGCCAGGGACGGCGAGGCCGCGGGCCTGCTGGCGGCGCTCGAGGAGCAGTCGGCCAAGTACGCCGACCTCATGCGCAAGTACGACGCCCTTATGCTTTCCGGAGAGGCCCTGGCGCGGGAAAGGTCCGCCGCCCGGTCCGAAGCCGATTCGCTGCGCGGCCGCGAGCAGGCGCTTTTGAAGGAACTGGAGGAAGCGGAGGAAAAGTGGAAGTTCTCCACCGCCCAGCTCCATAATTACGTTTCCAAACTGAGGGCCGCCGAGAACGAGAACGAGATAAACTCCGGCCGCATCAAGACGCTGGAGTCAGAACGCGACAAGTTCCGCGCCGCCGCGATAAAGGCGGAGACCACCGCCGCGGGCCTGGCTTCGCGCGAGGCCGTGGCCAGGGACGGCGAGGCCGCGGGGCTGCTGGCCTCGCTGGACGAGCAGGCAGCCAAGTATACGGACCTGCTCCGCAAATACGACGATCTTATGCTTTCCAGGGACGCCGTTGCCCGTGAAAAAACCGCGGCCGCCACCGAAGCCGCTTCGCTGCGCGCGCGGCTGGAGACCGTTGAGAACGGATTTTCCGGCGCCGCGGATTCGGAGCGCGAACGCAGCGCGCAGCTCTTCGAAAAGGCCAGGGAAACCGACGCGCTGCTGAAAAAGAAAGAGATAGAACTTCAGGAGGAGCGCTCGGCCAGGACCGCCGCCCAGACCGAGGCGGCGGCGCTGCGGGCCTATCTTCAGTCCATGGAGAACGCGGCCGCGGGTGCGGCAGAACAGGAAAAAGCCCGCTACGAAAAACTTTCGGAGCAGATGCAGAACGCCGGGGCCCTGCTGAAAGCTAAAGAACTCGAGCTTAAGGAAGCGCGCGGGGCGCTGACCGGCCTGGAGAACGAATGCTCCCTGCTGCGGCGCAGCCGGCTGGCGCTTAACGAGAAGTACGCGCGCGAGATCCAGGCCGAGAACGAGCTTATTGAAGAGGCGCAGGCGCGCGTGCTGGAACGCGATTCCGAACTGGCCAAACTTTCCGCCGCCGAAAGGGAACTTAAGGAAGAGGCAGAGGAGCTCCGCCGTGAAAAGCAGGCGCTGCTGTCGGTTGTCCGCCGCAAAGCCGCGCCGGAAAATTCCGCCAGGATCTCGGAAGCGGAGCGGCAGCTGGACAAGAATGAGAAGGATCTCAACAAGCTCCGCGCGGAACTGGAAGAAGCCAGGATAGAAAAAGACGAACTGCAGGCACGGGAAAAGAAATTGCGGGAAGAATTGAAGTCCCGGCCCTACCGCGCCGCGGTCAGGGAAGCGGAGGAAAAGCTGGTCATCAAGGAAAAGATGCTGGCCGAGCTAAGCTCCCGCATGAAAAAGCTGGGAGGGGATTTCGAGGAGCTTAAACAGCGCGGCAAGTCCGCCGGCGCCCCGGGGTACCTGCCCGACTTCGAGGAACTGGTGGCCGGCGTGGCGCACCAGGTTGCCAATTCCATCAGCATCATCCGCAGCCACGCGGAATTCTGCGCCGAGGCACCGGAGGCCGAAGGCGCCCGCGAGTCGCTGGCGGTGATCGTCCGCAATATCGTCGGGCTGCAGAATAAGATCGACAAGATCATGAATTTTTCCCGGCCGGTGATCCCCCAGCGCTCCCCGGAGCTGCTGCAGGCCATCGCCGCCGAGGAACTGGAGCGCCTGCGCGGCGCGGGCCGGCTGGAAGGCATAAAGGCCGGCATTATCGCCGCGGGGGACCTTAAGCCGCTCAGTGTGGACAGGGTGCGGCTGGCGGCGGCCGTGGAACAGCTGCTGGCCAACGCCGTGGAAGCCATGCCCGGCGGGGGGGAGCTGGCGATACGGATCTCCTCGGCCGGAGGCAAACAGCGCCTTGAGATCACCGACGGCGGAGAAGGGATAGAAAAGAAGAACCTCGATTCCGTTTTCCACCCGTTCTTCACCACCCGGCCAGGCAAGATGGGGTTGGGGCTTACCCTGGCCCGGAACGTGGCCAAAGCCCACGGCGGCTCGCTGGACCTCTTCAGCGTGGCCGGCGGCGGCGCCAGGGCCGTCATGGAATTGCCCGAAGTTTGAGGAATTATGTCACGTATACTTATTATCGACGATGAACCCGACATGCGCCTCGCGGTGCGCAACGTCCTTAAACTCCGCGGCTATGAAGTTTTCGAGGCCGGCGACGGGCCTTCCGCGCTGGCGATGGCCAGGGCTGACCGGCCGGACCTGGTGCTGCTGGACCTGCGCCTGCCCGGGATGGACGGGATCGAGGTGCTGGCCGGGCTGAAGCAAATAGACGAAACGGTGCCCGTGGTGATGATCACCGGTTACGGGCATATCCAGTCCGCCGTGGACGTGATGAAGCTTGGCGCCAGCGAATACCTGCAGAAACCTTTCGAGAACGCGCAGCTGGTGGCTACCGTAAAGAAATTCGTGCACGGTGTGCCCGTGCCTCCCAAACGCCAGCCCGTACTGCCGCGCAGCGAGCCGCCCGTCGTCCCGGTCCCGGCCTGGCCGGCCCCGGAAGCCGGCGTTCCCCGCCATGCCGCCCCGGCCAAGCCCTGGAAGTACAGGAAAGCCGCGGTCAGCTCGGCGTTCGTGCTGGCGGGGCTGCTGGCGCTGGGCGGGCTATACCGCGCTTTCGTAGCCGGGCACGCGGATTACTACCGGGAATACCCGGGAGCCGCCGCGAATATCTCCGCGCTGGTCTGGCAGGGGGACAAGCTCCTTGCAGGTGACTGGCTGGCCGGGGCCGTTTACGTGTACTCCGCAGGCAGGGACGGTCTTAAACTGGACCAGAGCTACCAGCTGGAGAAGACACATATTAGCGGCCTGGCGGTGGCCGGCGACACGCTTTACGTCGCCGATTCCTGGCGCAGCGTGGTAGAAGCCAGGCGCCTTGCCCCGGGCCTCCCGCTCCTTAAATCTTTCCCGATGCCGGGCAAGGTTTCCGCGCTCTTTTACGACGGCGAATACCTTTGGACCTGCGACAGCGCCGGGAACGCAGTTCTGCGTCGCCCGGATCCGGAACTTGCCCCCGCGGCTTCCTTTCGCTTGCCTGAAAAGCCGGATCAGATCTTCAAGGATAGCCGTTATCTCTGGACGGCCGTCTCCTCTACCGGGATGATCTACCGCCATAAACTGGACGACAGCCTTACCCCGGACGGGAGTTTTACTCTTAAGACGGCGCGTTCCGGGTATCCTCTTTCGGCCTTCGCCTGGAAGAACGGCAGGCTATGGCTGGCGCGGGATGGCCTGCCTGTACTTGCCGAGGCCGGCAAGTCCGAATTGATACGCCGCTACTGAGCCGGTTTTAAAGGCAAAAAAAACCCCGCGGTTGCGGGGTTTTTCTTTTACTTAGGCTAGCGCTTAATATTAATCCAGCAGTTCGTTGCAGTTCGCGCCGCCGCCGGGGCAGGCCGCGATCTGCACTATGGGCCGGTCGGGCACGTTAGTGTTTACAGAGTAATTGCCGTAGCGGGCCGCCACTGACGAACTGTTTGTCTGGCGGGTCACGGTAAGCGCGTAGTTGGGGCCAGAGGCTCCCGAGCCGGTAACTACGGTAGCTGCGAAGAACTTGGTGGGGATAGAGGTGGCGGTCATGTTGGCGTAGGAGATATCCAACTGGGTGAAGTCGGCGGTATAGGTGCCGCCGCGGGCCAAGTATCTTTCTTCGGCCGATTTGACGCTGGAGATGAGCGACATGGCTTCCGCTACGCGGGACTTCTCTACGACCTTGAAGTACTGCGGGATGGCTATGGAAGCCAGAATACCGATGATCAGCACGACTACCAGCAACTCGATAAGTGTGAAACCCTTTCTGTTATTAGTCATAATAATATGTTCCCCCTGGCTAAGTATGGCCTGACACTAATTTTTGTAACTTCTAAATTTGCTTACGAATAGTATACAACAATTCATTTGTATTGTCAATGCGTATTATTGATATACAAAAGCGAGATTTTTACTATATTAAGCGAGCACTTAGGTCTTAAAGTTCAGATATCTTCCGGTTTTCTTCCTTTGGACATCTTTTTTACAGGAAGCGGCCTGGCATATGCGTTTTTCTCATGTGCAGAGATTATTTTGTAGATTTTGGACGATTGCCCAGGCATAACCAACCCGCCTTTATAGTATCCATCCATGATCAGGTCTATAGCCACTGGGCCGCTGACATTGAGTTGCTGTGATACTTCGCGTATTACGTTCTGAAATCTGACCGAGCAGCGGATTAGAGGATATTTTTCTGGCATAAATATTGATTCTATTTTTTTGTTAACAAAGTGTCAACAAATTTTAGGCAAGATCTTGGCGGTGATTTCTGACTGGACTAAGTTTAACCTGCAGGATTTAAAGTGTATACCTGTGATATTTTTATGATTTTTTCAGCGTGTTAATGACTTGCTCCGCAGGATGCGGCAATATGCCGGTCTTGTTTAAAAGCAGGGATAGCTTCGGTTTTCTGTATGGGGGGAAATTTTTGCGCCCGGCGCGATTCGAACGCGCGGCCACTCGCTTAAAAGGCGAATGCTCTACCCCTGAGCTACGGGCGCATAATCTAACGACTGCATGTTATTATACCAAATATTCCGGATAAATCAATTCATTCCAGGATCCGGGCGCCGCGGTACGCCGTGACTGCCCTGGGAAGGGCACGCCCAGAGTTTTGGCCAAAGGGCGGTAATTGGGCTATAATATAGCGCAATGGCGGGAAAACGAAAATTTAAAGTGCGGGTCCGCGGCAAGGTCCGCAACCAGCTTTTAAGACAGGGCGGGACCGTGGCCGGCCTGGCCCTTGGGCTGCTGCTGGCCTCTTGGTTCTTCGGCGCGGCCTTAAAGGCCTCCCGCGGTTTTATCGCCGGGCGCATCTTTTCTTTCCGGCCCGCTTCTTTCAACGTAGACTGCCCTTCCCCTGAGGCTTACGTTTCCGCTCGCGAACTTATGGCCGCCGCGCTCAAAGCGCCGCTCAGCGCCCGCCGCTGCGCCGAGATCGCGGAAGAACTGCGCCGGCGCCATCCCGGCCTAGCCGACGTGAGCGTTGCCCGGAACTTTTTCACCGGCCGGGCCAGCGTGAAGGCCGTGCCAGAGGAGATCGTCTCGGCCGTGATGCTGCAGGGCGCCACCGCTTACCTGGGCGTCACCGGCCGGCTGCTGGGCGAGAATATCACCGGAAAAACAGCCTCCGACCTGCCGGCGGAGATCGGCTGGCCGGCCCGATCGGCGCCGGGGCTTGCCGCTTTCCTGAAGGACATCGACCCGCTGCTGCCGGTCTTTTATTCGCGGCCGTCCGGGCTGGAGTGCCCGGGCCGCGACTGGGCCTGCACCCTCAGGCTGGAGGACGGGACCAGCGTGCTATGGGGAGAATTTGAATTTACACGTTTAAAAGTAATAAGATTGAATGAAGTAATGAAGGATGCGTCCCTGAAACGCCCCGGGCCCTTACGGGTGGATATGCGGTACTTCAGGGAAGGAAAGATCTTCGTTTCCGCAGCAAAGTAGGCGTTATTCCCCGTGCCGGTTCTCTGCCGGACTTTTTAAGATATTGATTCCGCTTATTCTTGGAGCTTCTTATGGGAAAATCTGAAATTATCGCCGGCCTAGACATGGGTTCCAGCCGGGTTACCTGCGTCATAGCCGAGCGCGACGAAGAGCATAATAAGATACGCGTGCTGGCCGGCGCCTCCGCGCCTTGCAAAGGCCTCAAGGGCGGCGTTGTAGTCAACATCGAGGAGACGGCCCGCGCCGTGGAGCACGTGATGGACGCAGCCGAGAGCAAGGCCAACGAGGTCGTAGGCGAGGTCTACCTCGGCGTGCGCGGCTCCCACATCAACGCTTTCGACAATCGGGGCGGTTATAACATAGCCCGCACCGACAAGGAAATAACCAGCGAGGACGTGGCGAACGTCATCGAGAGCGCCAAGACCATCCAGCTCTCGCCCGACCACGAGATCCTGCACGTGATCCCGCAGGGCTTCTCGCTGGACCGCCAGCGCGGCGTGCCCAACCCGATCGGCATGGAAGGCGCCCTGCTCGAAGTGGGCGTGCATATCGTGACCGCCTCCAGCCCGATCATCAATAACCTGATGAAGTCCGTCTCCAAGGGCGGCTTCCGCGTGGTGGACACCATCTACACGCTGCTCGCCGTCGGAGAGCTGGTGGTTTCCGAGGAGGAAAAGGACCTGGGCTGCCTGCTGATAGACTCCGGCGGCCAGACCACCTCCATAGGCATCTACTCCGAGGGCAGCATTCATTTCTCCAAAGAGATAGCCATCGGCGGCGACCATATCACCCGCGACATCGCCTACGGCCTGGGGACCACGATGGCCGTGGCGCAGGAGATCAAGGAAAAATACGGCGCCGTGCTGTCCACCATGATAGAAGAGGACAAGCTGATCAACATCACCAGGCTGGACGCCAGGACGAAGAAGGAAGTGAAGCCCCGCGAGCTGCTCGATTTCATCCAGCCGCGCGCCGAGGAAATTTTCGAGAAGATAAACCAGTTTGTGCAGGTGTCCAACTACGCGGAGCTCCCCGGCGGGGCCATCCTTACCGGCGGCGGCTCGCTGCTTAAAGGTATGCCCGAGGCCGCGGAGGAGCTGCTTGACCTGCGCCAGGCCAGGCTGGGCCTGCCCGCGCAGGAGATCCTGCAGTGCCCCGAGGAATATATGACCCAGTCCTACCTCGGTGCGGTGGCGCTGGTGTGCTACCCGCACCTTAAAGCGTGGAACACCGACGTGCCGGGCCCGGCGCGCGGCGGCTCCATGGAAAAGAAGGTCTGGCGCTGGTTCAAGGATTTGTTTTAAAGAACGCTGAGCAGGTGAGCGCCGGCTGGGCCTTTCACGCCGCCGGGCGCTTCGAGCCGATTTCCTATGCCCGAAAACAGAATACGCTACAATAACGATTTTCACGACCGCGAGGCGATGATCAAGGTCATCGGCGTCGGCGGCGGCGGCGGCAACGCCGTCAACCGCATGGTGGAGTCCGACGTTCGCCTGGTGGAGTTCGTGGCGGTGAACACCGACGCGCAGGACCTCCGCCGCAGCAAAGCCCCCAACCGCATCCAGATCGGCGAGAACCTCACCAAGGGCCTGGGCGTGGGCGGCGACCCGGCCAAGGGCAAAGAGGCCGCGCTGGAATCCTATGAACTGATAAAAGAAGCCGTATCCGACGCGGACCTGCTCTTCATAACCGCCGGCATGGGCGGGGGGACCGGCACCGGCGCCGCTCCCGTGGTGGCCGAGGCCGCCAAAAAGAACAATCCCAACGCGCTGGTGATCGGCGTGGTCACGCGTCCCTTCGGTTTCGAGGGCACGCCGCGCGCCGAGCAGGCGCAGGCGGGCATCCAGGAGTTGCGCACCCATACCGACTGCCTGCTGGTGATCCCCAACGACAGGATCCTGTCGGTGGTGGACCGGGACACTTCCAGCAACGACGCCTACCGCCGCGCGGACGACGTGCTGCGCCAGGCCATCCAGGGCATTTCCGACGTGATCACGCGCTCCGGCTCCATCAACGTGGACTTCCAGGACGTGCGGAAGATCATGACCAAGTCCGGCGAGGCCCTCATCGGCGTGGGCCGGGCTTCGGGTCCGGACCGCCATATAGAGGCCGCCAAGGGCGCCATTCATTCCCCGATGCTCGAGAACGCCGTGATCGACGGCGCCAAGGGTATGCTCGTCAACTTCACCGCTTCGCGCGACATCCGCATCGTCGAGCTCGACGAGGCGATGGAGTACATCAAGAAGCACGCCAACCCCGACGTTTTCGTGAAGTTCGGCCAGGCCTACGATGAAACTCTCGGCGACGAGATCAAGATAACCGTGATCGCCACCGGCTTCCCTTCCACCCGCGGCGAGCTGGCCGGCGACCTGGCCAGGCTGCGCTCGCTGAGCCGCACCGGCACGCGGCGCCGCTCCACGGACGATTTCCCGCCGGATTCCGCTTCTTCCGCGGCGGGCGGGCGCGAGGACGACGTGGAGAAGCCGGCCTACCTGCGGCTGCAGAACCGCACGCGGCGGCTTAAGTAACGGCGGGGGATAATTCTATGGCGATCAACCTTAATCTCCTTCTGAAAGTGATGGTGCAGAACAAGGCCTCCGATACGCACATCCGGGGCGACTCGCAGGTGTTCCTGCGCATCAACGGCGCCATCACGCCTATAAATTCCTCCAACATGACGCAGAAGGAAGTGGAGGACATGATCTTCCCGCTGATGAACCAGCGGCTCAAGTCCATCTTCACCGAAAAGCACGAGGTGGACTTTTCTTTCGAAGGCGGGGAGCTCGGCCGCTTCCGCTTCAACGTTTTCACGCACAAGGGCAAGATCGGCGTGGCCATCCGCCATATCCCGCTTAAGATCCCTACCTTCGAGGACCTGCGCCTGCCCATCGACCCGATAAAAAAACTGCTGCAGAACGAGCGCGGCCTGATCCTGGTGACCGGCATAACCGGCTCGGGCAAGACCTCCACGCTGGCGGCGATGATAGAGCACCTCAACCAGACCTGGGACGCGCACATCATCACCATCGAGGACCCCATAGAGTTCGCTTTCACGGAAAAGAAATGCATCATCAGCCAGCGCGAGCTCGGCTTCGACACAAACACCTTCGTGGACGCGCTGCGCGCCGCGATGCGGCAGGACCCCGACGTGATCATGGTGGGCGAAATGCGCGACCTGGAGACCACGCAGGCCGCGATCACCGCCGCCGAGACGGGCCACCTGGTCTTCGGGACGCTGCATACCATGAACGCGGTGCAGACCCTTTCGCGCATAATCGATATGTTCCCTCCGCACCAGCAGGCCCAGGTCCGCATGCAGCTTTCGGAAAGCCTGCGGGGCATCATCTCGCAGCGCCTGCTGCCCTGCACCAAGGGCGGGCGGCTGCCGGCGGTGGAGATCATGACCAACACGCCGCACGTCAAGAAGATGATAGCCGAGAACACCATCGACGCCATCAACGGGGCCATCTCCAAAGGCGGTTTCTACGGCATGCAGACTTTCAACCAGTCGCTGGTTAAGCTGCACAAGGAAGGCCAGGCCCGGCTTGAGGATATCCTGCAGTCGGCCTCCAACCCCGACGACGTGCTGCTGGCGATAAAGGGCATCGAACAGGATATCGAGCCCGGGCGCTCGAAGTAAGATCTGCATCTTTGTTCCACAAGGAAGGTACCTATGTTCGCAGAAGGCTATATCGGCGTGGCGGGGATCATAGGCGTGGGCAAGTCCACGCTCACGATGGAACTCGCCAAGGCGCTTAACTTCGAGCCGGTGCTCGAGGAGGTCGGCGGCAACCCCTACCTGGAAAATTTTTACGGCGATATGAAGCAGTACGGCACCATCATGCAGATCTGGCTGCTGAACCACCGCTTCCGCCAGCACCGCGAGTTCGTCTCCCGCATCAGCCTCGGCAAGATCCGCGGCGTGGTGCAGGACCGCACCATCTGGGAAGATACCATCTTCGCCCGCATGCTGAACCGGCACCCTGACAAGATCATCTCGGACATGGACTACAACACCTACCTGGACCTGTTCGACAACATGGTCCTGCGCGAGATGGTGTTCCCGCAGCTGATGATCTTCCTCGACTGCCGCGTCGAGACCTCTATCGCCCGCATCAAGTCGCGCGGCCGCAACATGGAGAAGGCCATCGACCCGGCGTACCTGAAGAGCCTGCAGGAGAACTATTACGAATTCATCGAGGAGATGGAGGACGCCGGCGTGCGCATCCTCCGCCTGAACTGGGAGAGCTACCAGCCCATCAGCGAGGTGGTGCGCCTGGTGCACGAATATTCCCTGAAGCCCTCCGCCTTCACCAAGTGGGTCCGCCCGCTCCGCAAGATGGGCATGGACAACGAGGCCAACCTCCCGAAGAAAACGGCGGTGGCGCGGTAATGCGGGCGAGCGGCATCGTTATAGCGATAGACGGCCCGGCCGGGGTGGGAAAGTCCACCGTCGGGAAGATGGTGGCGAAGCGGATCGGCTACAGTTTTATCAGCACCGGCAAGATGTACCGCGCGCTGGCGTGGAAGGCGCTGGCCAACGGCCTGGGCCTGGAGGACGACGAAAAGCTCGTCGCGCTGGCGCGCTCGCTCCGGTGGGAGTTCCCGAAGGGGGCCGGCCCCGAGGCCGACGTCTCGCTCGACGGGAAAGTGCTCGCCCTCGAGCTTTCCGAGGAGAGCGTCAGCCGCGCCTCCTCCTCGATAGCCAAGCTGCCCGGCGTGCGGCTTTTCATGAAGGACATGCAGCGCCAGGCCGGGCTTTCCGGCGGCGTGGTGATGGAAGGCCGCGACATCGGCACCAACGTTTTTCCCGACGCGGAACTCAAAATTTACCTTGACGCCTCCCCCGAGGCGCGCGCGAAGCGCCGGGTGGGCCAGCTGAAAGAGCAGGGCATGCCGGCCGACCACGCCCAGATCCTGGATTTCATCGTCAAGCGGGACGCCCAGGATTCCGGGCGCAAGAACAACCCTTTGCGGAAGGCCGACGACGCCCATTACCTGGACTCCACTTCGGTGCCCAGGGACCAGGTGGTAGAGGCCATCGTGGAACTTTTCAAGGCCGCCGTAAAATAAAAGCAGATGCCGATATCCCCCGAAAAAACCCAGCCGGTCCTGCTAAGGCTGGTCTATATTTTCTTCCGGACCACGCTCCGCCTGGTCAGCTCCATCCGCGTGATCGGGCTGGAGAAGATCCCGGCGAAAGGCCCGGTGATCATCGCTTCCAACCACCTTTCCAACATCGACCCTCCCGCCCTGCTTTCCTCCATAGGCCTGGTCCGCCTGCCGTATATCATGACCAAGGCCGAGCTGTTCCGCTGGCCCTTCGGCTGGTTCTTCCTCAGGTGGGGGGGCATCCCGGTGGACCGCAAGCGGGCCGGCGGGGACCTGGGCGCGCTCCGGGGAGCGCTGGCGGCGCTGAAGGACGGCGGCTGCCTGGCCATCTTCCCCGAGGGCACGCGCTCGAAGGGGCCGGACCTTAAGGGCAAACCCAAGCTCGGGGTGGCCATGATGGCGCACAAGTCCGGCGCCCCGGTGCTGCCCGTCAGATTATTCAACACCGATAAGTTCTTAAAATTAGGTAAAATAACCATTAAGTACGGCAGCCCGAGATATTTCGAGCCGCCCGCGGACGGCGACCTGAAGGCCGCCTACGCCCGATTTTCAGAAACTCTGATGGCGGACATTTTTTCAATAACAGAGGAGTAGTACCCACATGGAAACCAACGAACCCCAGCACATCGAAGACCAGGAAAAGGACGTCAAGGAACCCGTCCCGCAGCCTGAGCCGGAAAAGCGCCCCGAAGAGGAGCTTTCGATGGCCGACCTCCTGAAGGCGGAGGCGGAGGTGTCCGAGAAGATCTATTCGCGCGACGTGGTGACCGTGCGCGTGGTGCAGGTGAACGCCGAGTACGTCCTCGTCGACATCGGCGAGAAGAAAGAGGCCGCCATCCCGCTGGGCGATTTCCAGGACGAGAAGACCCCGGTCCCCGGCGACGAAGTGCAGGCCGTGCTCGAGAAGAAGGGCGGCGAAGGCCGCTATACCATGATGTCCCACCGGCGCGCCCGCGAAAAGGCCGCCTGGGAAATGGCCAAGAAGATGTTCGAGGCCAAGGAACGCGTGAAGGGCAAGGTCACCGAACTCGTGAAGGGCGGCTATATCGTGGACATTTCCGGGATGCGCGCCTTCATGCCGCTGTCCCTTTCCGAACTCGGCGGCGCGCACAAGCATTACCTGCCCCAGGGCGCCAAGATCAAGTTCTACATCACCGACTTCAGCGAGAAGGACCGCAAGGTGGTCGTGTCCCGCCGGCAGGTGCTGGAAGAGGACGAGAAAGAGCGCCGCTCGCAGGTGCTGGGCGAAGTAGGCCCCGGGCACATCATCCGCGGCGTGGTCTCCAAGGTCACCGAAGAGGGCCTGTTCGTGCGGTTCCAGGGCATAGAGGGCTTCGTGGCCCCGGCGGACGTGGCCTGGCGGAACACGGCGGAGGCGCTCAAGTCCTACAAGCGCGGCCAGCGCGTTAAGTGCAAGGTCCTGGCCGTGGACAAGGCCGGCGAAAAACTTTCCTTCGGCCTGAAGCAGCTCATGCCCAATCCCGTGGACATGATAAAGCGCCGGTACGCCTACCGGTCCCACATCAAGGCCAGGATCATCTCCGTTACGCCGGAAGGCGCGGTCGCCAAGGTCAGCGAGATGGTGGAAGGTTTTATCGCCCCCGAGGGCTACGGCGCGGAAGGCGCGCCCCGCGAGGGCCAGGAAGTCACCGCCATGGTGGTCGGCATCAATACCTCCAATTTCCGCCTCACGCTCTCCATCAAGAGCTGCGAGGACATGGAAGACCGCAAGCGCATGGCGCAGTATCTCAAGGGTTCGCCCTCGCTGACCCTTGGCCAGATACTGATGGAAAATTCGGAGGATGAAGGTGAGTTATGAGCCGCGCCAGAACGTTTTAAAGGGCGCGGTCGGTAAACTGCTTCATTCGTACGGAGCGCCGCTGGGCATGTTCCTGTTCTTCATGCTGGCGGCGCTTTACGTTTTTATGGGCCGCGCCAACAGGGCGGCGCCCGACTTTCCCAGGACGTCTTCCCAGTTCATCCAGGCCGCCAAGGCCGAGCGCAGGCTGGCCGAACTGCAGCCCGTGCTGGCCGCCAATCCCGACGATATGCAGGCCCTGGCCGAATCCGGCCGCCTCAAGTACCAGCTGGGCCCGACCCGCTATATAGAAGCTATCGCGGACCTGGAGCGCGCCCGCTCGCTGGGCCTGGCCGACGCGCGCACCTTCTATTACCTCGGCAGCATGTACCAGGCCGTGGGCCTTTACGATTTCGCCGCGCAGGAATACCGCAAGTTCCTGAATAATTTCCCCAAGGACGCCGAAGCCCGCATGCTGCTGGCCAAGCTCTGCTACGTCGCCGGGGACTTTGCCGGGGCGGTAAAAGAGTACGAGCTGCTGCTGAAGGAAGGCAATTCCGACCCAGTGCTGCTCGAGAACCTGGCGCTGGCCCGCTGGAAGAACAACCTGGACTATTCTAAAACGCTCTCCGACCTGCGCGCGCTGGGGCCGGCCGGCGCCTTCCTGGCCGATTACGCCGAGGGCCGCATAAATTACGAAGGCAAGGATTATGCGAAGGCTTCCGTTTTCCTGAACAAGGCCGCCGCCGTCACGGGCCCCGCGGCGGACTTCTCCGACAGGGCGGGCCTGCTCTGGCTGGCAGGCGACTCGGCCTACAAGAGCAAGGATACGGAAGGGGCCTATGGGTATCTCCAGGAACTCCTGAAGCTTAACCCCGCCCACGAGGAAGGCCGCGTGCTGCTGGCCAAGCTCGAAAAGGCCCGCAAGGCGGAAGCTAAAGCCGCGGCAAAAATTAAGACCGGTTCCAAAAAGTAAGCGGCCGGTCCCGTCCGGGGTAAGATGTTTTCCAACCGCAAATTTTCACGCCTGATCCTGTCCGCGCTGCTGGCGGCGGCCGGCCTTTTCCTTTGCGGCGGCGCGCGCGCCGCCGACGAGAACAAGGTCATCGTCCGCGGCTTCGAGTGGAAGATCTACGCCACCGAGCACTTCGACATCCATTATTACCCCGGCTCCGAGCCGTGGCTGCCCTACGCTTCGGGCGTGCTGGAGGCGGCCTACAAGCGCGAGAGCGCGGACCTGAACCCGCTGCTGACCAAGCGCATCCCGTTCTTCCTGTTCGGCACCATCAACGACATGGAGCAGAACAGCATCGCCGACGTTTCCGACGGTGTGGGCGGGCTGACCGAACCGTACAAGGACCGGTTCATGGTGTGGTCCGACGGGTCGAAGGGCTGGCTTAAGGACGTGATCGAGCACGAGTTCGCCCACGAGGTGCAGTTCAGCGTGCTGATCGACGGCTTCTGGAAATCGGCCCGCATCCTTAAAACCTTCATCTACCCGCTCTGGATGATAGAGGGCACGGCGGAATACGAGACCGGCATGCAGGATTACGCGGTGGAAAAGCTGTACGTGCGCGACGCCGCGCTCTCCGGCGGGCTGATCCCTTTGAGCCGCCTGAACCAGTTCGGCCACCTGAAGCCCCACCAGGTAACGCTCGGCTACAAGACCGGCGCGCAGGCCATGCGCTTCCTGGCCGAACAGTACGGCGCCGACAAACCGCGCAGGATGCTGGAACTGTTTCGCAGTCGCTACGAGGCCGGGTCGGTGCTGACCGCGCTGATCGGTACGGACCTGTCCTCGTTCGAAAAAAAATTCGCGGAGTATACCGAGCTTAAATACCTGGACGAGGCGCGCAGGGAGCGGCTGCAGGAGCCTTACTATTACGGCCGCGCGCTCACCGCGGGGTCCGACAATATCCCGGAGTTCAACATGACCCCGGCGCTGTCTCCCGACGGCGGCCGCCTGGCCTATATTTCCACGCGCGACGGCTTTCCGCCGGAACTGCGGGTGAAGGATTTGGCCTCCGGCCGGGAGAAGAAAATAACCGCGCTTTCCGCCGGGGCGGAGAACATCCCCTACGGGCGCTTCACCAAGCCGCTCCGGAGCCTTTCGTGGTCGCCCGACGGCAAGTACCTGGCCTTCAGCGGCCAGAAGAACCACCGCGAATCCCTGCACTTCTACCGGCCGGGCTCCGGCGGACTTTCCAGGGCCGCCGTGGAAGGGTTCGAAGAGCTGCGCCAGCCGGCTTTCTCGCCCGACGGTAAAAAAGTGGCCTTCGTGGGCATGCGCGGCGGCTTTAACGACCTTTACGAGGCGCCGGCGGAGCTGCTGGCCGCGGGGGGAACCCTGCCTTTTACGGCCGTCACCCGCCTCACCGACAGCCCGCGGGACGAGGCCTCCCCGGCGTATTCTCCCGACGGCTCCTCGCTGGCCTATTCCTGCGAAACGGACGGCCGGAACGGGCCGGAGCGCGCCCTCTGCCTGCTTAAACGCGGCGGGCAGCCGGTCGAGATACGCCCGGCGGACGGCAGCGTGTACGACCCGGTCTTCTCCCCGGACGGCGCTTATATTTACTTCATCTCCGACGCCGGTTACGATTTCGAACTGTACCGGTACGAGGGCGCCACCGGGCGGACTACGCGCCTGACGCGCAGCCTGGGCGGCACGTTCACGCCGGCCGTCTCCGGCCGGAAGATATATTATTCCGCCTTCAGGCGCGGCGGCATGGACGTGTACGCGGCGCGGCCCGAGAATTTTCTGTACGAGGCGGCGCCCCCGGCGCAGGCGGAAACGGAGGAGACTTTCTCCGTCAAACCCTCCAGCGGCACTTTCGCGCCTTACCGGTTCAAGGCCTCCACGGACCTGTTCTTCCCGGCCTTTCTGTTCTCCTCGCCGGGCGGGCTCTTCTGGATGAACTACTGGCAGGCCTCGGACATGCTGGGCTATCATAACCTGAGCCTCTACCTGAACTACAATTCCGGCTCCGATTACCTGGCGCTGCAGGCCAATTATTCCTACGCGCGCTACCGCATGCCGCTGCTGCTGCAGACCAGCGCCCTGACTTATAGCGGCGCCAAGGATTCCGACCTTCTGGAATACGACAAGCGCTACTCGCGCCACGCGGCCGGGACGGCCTGGCCTTTCGACCGCTACAACCGCGTGGAGGCTTTCGTCATCTCCAAGAACGAGACCAACGACTACAAGACCATCCCCCTTACCGAAAGGCTGCGCACGCGCGCGCTGCAGACCTCCTACGTGCGCGACACCGTGAACGGGCTTTACCTGACGGCGGTGCGCGGGTCCAGGACCGAACTGACGTGGACGAAAGCCGCGCCCGTTTCGGGGGGCAACCTCAAGTACGACGCGTACGTGCTGCAGTATCTGAAATATTTCCCTCTTTCCAAGCGCTCGGCGTTCGTGAACCGCTTCACCGCCGGGATCAGCACCGGGCGCGACCGCCGCCTGTTCGGTTTCGGCGGCCTGGGCGGGGTGCGCGGCTTCTCCGGCTCTTCGGACAGGTACGACACGCCCGGCGTCTTTCTTAATAACGCAGAGCTGCGCGTGCCGCTCGTGAAGGACCTGAATTACTACATGTGGTACATGTTCCCCGATTTTTACTTTAAAGGGATCTACGGCAAGCTGTTCGTGGATTCGGCCTACGGCTGGGACGGGGCGGCGCAGCTGCGCGCCTTTAAAGGTTCGGCCATAGACAGTTCGGTCGGGGCCGGGGTGGACGTGCATACCTTTATCCTGCAGGCCTTCCAGCTGGTGCTCAGCTTCGATTACGCGGTGCGCACCTCGGACGGGGGGAAGATCTTCTATTTCTACCTGGGCCCGCTGTTCTAGCAATAAGCCACGGAATATACTAAAATTCAGATTATGAAACTGACAAAAATAATTTCACTGGCAGCAGTCCTGGCCCTGGCCGCCGCTCCCGGCTGCTACGCCCAGACCTCCGGGCAGGCCGCCAAACCCGCGGTTAAAAAAGCAGCCAAACCCGCGGCTAAAAAAGCCGTGTCCGCTCCGGCTAAGGCCAAGCCCGCCGCCGCGCCCGCGAAAACGCAGGCCGCGCCCGCCGTAAAACCGGCGGCCGCCAAACCGGCCCAGGCCGTTCAAATTTCCACCGCTACGCCTTTCGGCGGCGCGGTAGAGAAGCTCGCGTCCAAAGACCCGGCGGTCCGCCGCCAGGGAGCGGATTTCCTGGCGCAGAGCAGGGACCAGAAAGCCGTGCCTTACCTGGAAAAAGCTCTCGCCGATGTTTCGGCCCCGGTCCGGGCCTCGGCCGTCGACGGCCTTTGCCAGCTGGTTTACCGCGAAGCCACCCCCAAGATCGCCGGGCTTCTGCTTACGGATAAGGACGCTCAGGTGCGCCAGCAGGCCGCCAGTTCGCTTTCCTATATGATGGACCAGGCAGCGGGCCCCGCCCTGGTGAAAGCGCTCAAGGACGAGGCCCCCGGCGTGCGCTACGCCGCCGCCAACACCCTGGGCGCCATCCGTTACGCCCCGGCCGAAGATCCTTTGATAGCGCTGCTTGCCGACGACGGGATGCGCCGCGTGGCCATCTCGGCGCTGGGCCAGCTGCAGTCCAAGAAAGCCGCTTCGGCTATCTTTAAGTTCCTTTCCGACAAGGACCAGTACACCCGCCTTGAGGCCGTGCGTGCCCTCGGTTCGATCGGCGACGCTTCGGCCGCCCCCGAGCTTAAAAAGCGCCTGGACAAGGCCGAGATCCCCGCCGTAAGGGTGGAAGCGGCCCTTGCCCTGGCCAAGCTGGGGCTGCAGGACGGGCTGCCCACCGCCTATGAATTCGTTAAATCCCCGGACATGAGCCTTAAGAACCAGGCTCTGGAAGTTATAGGCGCCGTGGGCGACGCGCGCAGCCTGCAGTTCATCAACGAACTCTACGCCACGGAGCAGGACCCTATGAGCAAGGGTATGCTTGATTTCACCCGTCAGCGCCTGGCCGCCAGGCAGAAGCTGCAGCAGCCGAAAAAATAAGGCTTGGCCGGCCCGGGGCCCCGGCTCGAAGCGCATAATGGCCAAAAAACACCGCCGATCTCCCGAGAGGGATAAAAATGAGCCTTCCCGGGAGAACCGGGAAGGGGGGAGAGCCGCGGCTGTTCCCCCGGGCGACTTTACGGCCGGTGGTAATGCCGCCAAAAGCCGCCTTTTTTGGATCCCAGCCCTTGTGCTGGTGATTTCCGGCTATGTTTCGCTTAAAAGGGTAGACCCGGGGGGGCAGAATGCCTGGGCAATACTGTCCCCCGCCCTGCTTCTAACCGGCTACCTGCTTTTTATTCCCGCCATACTTTCCCGGTATCCCCGAAAAGACTGAATCAGGCTGTTTTTATGTCTTACGATGGCATAAAAATAGCCTGTTTTGCTTTATTTCCGCCTGGCTGCCACCCTACAGGGTGAAAGTCCGTGAGCCATTGTGTTTTCTTAAGCGATCCTGGCCGCCAAAATTTCCCTTGTGGTTTTTTTATGCCCCCCTGATTTCTGGCTTCCGGCCCCTTTGCCATGTCTAAGGGCTCTTCGTGGTGTTTTTAAACTTGGAGTAAAATCAAGCAGTTTTTCTGTTTCCTGTTTTTTTCGGGCTTAATGGTGTTTTGCGGGTGGCTGGTTTTTCCCTGTATTTTGCCTGATTTAGGCCTGGTGGTATCTCAATTTAGCCTGAAATCGGCCTGTTTTTGAGGTATTTTTAGCGCTTTGGCTGCCCTTTTCTGAAGGTATTCCGGGCTCCAGGGCTGTTTAAGGGGGGAATTGCGCCTTTTTGTATGGTTTAGCCTGGTGTGCCCTAGGCTGCCTTTAAATGTTTTGTAAAAGTTGGCTGTTTTTGTGATTCCAGGGATCTGCTATTTTAAGGTTCCTCATAGTGTTTTTAAACAAGCTGATTTTTGCCAGGATTCCTGCTTTGCTTGTTTCAAAATTCTCAAAAGTTGGCAAAATTTTTTATTTTTAAAAATTAAAAATCCCGCTTCGGCTCGGCCCGGGGCGGGAATTCTTCTGCTAATAATAAAAATCTACAAACGGTATTAGATATTTAAAAATAACTATTATAAAACAAGTACAATTTGCATAATATTGATTATATTTATTAAAGCGGGCTGAATCGTGAAGGGGATAGATAAGTTAACATAATATATCTTATCGTAAGTCATCTCCGAAGGCGGAAAGGCCGCCTTGCTTCGTGGTGTTTTTGCTGGTTCTTTCGTGATTTCAGGGGTTTTGCGGTGTTCCGGCCGGCTGGAAGCCGGGATCTGATCTTGCGGATTTCTCGGCTGCTACTTTAGCTTTCTGGCTTCCAGCCAGGCTCTTTCCAGACCTTTGTCGGTTATGTTGTAGGTTCTGTTTCTCTTGGTGCCGGAAGCCTTTACCAGGCCCTCTCTGTGTGCTTTCGCCAGCAGCCGGTCTATGCGCCCGGGCACGTAGCCGGAGGCTTTTATGGCCTTGGATAGCGCCAGCGCACCCACTTCCTGAGCCCCATTGAGCTGCCTTTCGGAGGCTAAAATGAGCAGCGCCGCCTCGCCGGCCTTAAGCTGCGGGTGCTTGTTCTTTAGGGTTAATGCGCCGTTTCCCGTCTCCGCCAGCGCGCTCCAGTCCGGCCGTTCCTGGGGCTGCTCCGCGGTATTTTTTGCCTGGCGATCTGGTTCCGCTCCCGGGTTTAGCCTGCTCAAAAAGCCCTCTTTTTCGGTCTGGATGAATTCCACCGGGCCTTCGGCTTCGAATTCCGCTCCTGATGGGTGCTTGATCCTTAGTTTTAGGTTCATGTATTGTCTCTGCGCTGGCGTTTTCTTGTTTAGCCGGCCGCTTTTGGCGCTTATATGTCAATATTGTAGCTTATGAATCGTTATATGTCAATAAATGGCAAATATATGGCTAACATATGTCAACAGGTGTTAATAACCTGTGGGCAACTCCAGCCCCTGCTGCCGATAGGGCTAACAGCCGGGCTGCGGAAGCCTTACAGGATCGCTGAAATCAGGCTGATTTTCAGGTCATTCGGGCCGGGCTGAGGGCAGTTTGGGGCTGGCGGCGAGCCGCTGCCTCCGGCCAGGCGCGCAGCGCGGGCCTTTTCTCCTGTTCCCCGGGCAGGGGAGTTTTTTAAGCGGGTTCCGCAAGCGCTATTCAGGCCTGTCCGAGGGGGCTGTGCTTTGCATTTTTGGGGGTGGAAAGGGGGAGAGAAAGGCGGCCTCTTCCCCCCTCTCTGTCTTTGACTTGGAACTGGTTTGCGGGGGTTTATTCTTAAGTCGGGGCCGGTTTCGGCCCGGTTAGGCGGAGCCGCGGTGCGGCTAGAACCGGGCCGCGACCGACCCGTAAGTCAGTTTTATGGGCTTGAGGTCGGCATTGACTCCCAGCGGTGTAAAAACGGCGTAAACGACGTTCAGGCGCAGGTTGTCGCCGAAAGGGTAGGTCACCTTCAGGTCCCATTCGCTGCCTATCTGCAGCGAGCCGCCGGCGGTGTTCTCGGTGGCCCTGAACTTGTACAGGTCGGCGGAAAGGAGCAGTTTCTTGTAGGGCATGTCCGCGCCTATGTCTATGACGTTAAGGCCCGACATGCCGTGCGGCAGGCCGTTGGCGGTGTCGGAGGTCTTTATGATGTCGTAAAGGCTGGCCCCGGCTATGGCGCCGTAGCCGTCGCGCTCCAGGCCGTTGTACTTGTGCCCGAAAGCCGGGAAGAAATTCTTGTCCGTTTTGGCCCCGGCCCCGGCGTCGGCGTTGCCCGAGGACCTGCCGTAGCCCAGCCGCAGCTTGGACTTGCCGAAATAGGGGATGTTCTGGCTCCAGGCGCCCTTCATCATAAAGGCGTGGGCCGAGTAGTTGCCGGAGCCCCCCCCCACTTTCTTGGCGGTGCCGCGTTCTATGGAGGCTTCTCCGTCGAAGGTCAGCTGGCTCTGGCTGAGGAAATAGCGCACGCCGGTGAACTTTTTCGTTTTAGAGGCGGTGTTGAAGAGGATGTCCTGGGAGGCGCCGTCGTCGCGCTGCCAGAAGTGGTAGACCTGCCAGAGGCCTTCGTTGCCGGGATAGTACGCCGAGCCGCCGTAGACCTTGTAGAAGCGGTCGGCCAGGAAAGGCCGGAAGAAGAACAGGTCGGCCTTAAGGTTGTGAAAGAGGTTCGCGACTTCCACCCGGCCGCCGGGCAGGCCGAGGTCGTCGCTGGCGAGGGCTATGCCCTGGCCCAGCGTGAAGTCCTGCCGGCCGAAAGTGGCGGTGACGTTGGGGCGCAGGAACTGGTAGATCTTGACGTAGGCCTCGCGGACGAACGGCGTGCCGTCGGAAGCGGGCAGGCGGTTGATGGCGTTAGTGAATTGCGGGGACGTAATGGTGCCGGTAGAGGCGCCGTTGCCCACGCTCTGCAGCACTATCCCGACGTCCATGGAGGACTCGGGGGCTTTTTCCAGGCGGATGTTCTTGATCACGAAGCCCAGCGTGGCGTCTTCGGAATAGAGCGGCTGCGAGGTCTGCCTGGGGCCGTAAATAAGGTGCTGGTAGTTGGCGGCTTTCAGCTCGACGTTGGAGAAAAGGTCCAGCTTGGTGGCGTTAGCGTTAAGCGCGAAAGCCGTAGGCAGACAGCAAAGTATAAACAGCGGGGAAGCCAGCCTTTTCATTGATACTAATTATAACAAAAAAACATGGTTCACCTTGTATGGGCAAATAAAAACCCCGGGGCTTTGCGGCCCCGGGGCTTTATCTATTAACCTCGCGGTTATTAGAACTTCACGTTGAACATCGCGCCCATCATGTTCTCGGAATCATGATTGGCACCGACGTTCTTCTTCTCGGGGGAGAACATGGCGTAGTAGCCGCTCACGGACACGTTCGCGGAGTGGGTCCAGGTGGCCATTACGTCCACTTCGTTGCCGATGTTCGTGTCGACGTAGGTGTTCTTCTTATTGTCGGCGGCGAAGTTGTAGTACTTCGCGCCGATGTTCAGCTTGTTAAGCTTCTCGGGGGTCCAGTTGGCGCCCACGTCGTAGATCGCTATGCCGTCAGCGGCAACGGGCGTATAAGCGGCCTGCAGGAAGCCGGCGCCCATGATGATGCCGGGGCGGTAGTCGGTGTTGATGGCCTGGAAGGCCTTGTCGGTCTTGTCGGTGGTGTTCTTGTCGCCGGACTGTGCGGCATACTCGCCGGAGAAGGCCAGTTTGCCCGCCAGGTCCATGGAGTAGTCCACGTTGGCCTTGTAGGCATAACCCTGGTGCTTTACGTCGCCAGTGTGGTTCTTGCCCATGTTCATGTCGTACTCGAGGCCGATGAAGAGGTTCTTAACGAACATGCATTCCCAGTTGGCGCGGGCGCCGACCAGGTCCAGGTAGTCCGCAAGCCCGGCGCTTTTGTCTACCTTCTGGTAGTAGTAAGCGTTCAGGTTCCAGCGGTCCACGTTGGTCTTGGCGTTGATGCCGGTTATGTTGGTGTCGTTCTGGCCGGCGGGGGCGCCCTGGGTTTCCTTCGCGATGATCGCGTTCAGGTTCCAGTCCCTGTTAAGGGCGTTGAACTTATACCAGCCGGTCCAACCGTCTATCGCGGCGACAGAAGGGGTGAACTTGGAGGTATAAGGCATGGTGGCCGGGCCGTAGTAGATGACCATATCGCCCTTGTCGCCGTAGTACTGGCGGCCGAGCTTGTGGTCTATACCGAACACGTTCTTCAGGTTCAGGTAGGCCTGCTCGAACTTTATCAGGTCGAGGATGCCGGTACCGTTAGTGGCGCTCTGGGAGGCCGTGCCGTACTGTCTGTTGTTCTTAACAACGGACACGACGGCGTTCACGTCTTCGTTCAGGTCGAAGCCCGCGTTGATCATAACGCGGGTGTCGGTGAAGGCTTTCTTGTCGTTTACGTCTTTGTTGAAGTCGGCGTTATTGTAGCTGTAGGCGTTAACGTCAACCTGTCCATCCGCTTTGAAGTTCTTGAGCAGTTCGGCGTTGGCTATGTTGCCAACAAGCGCGACCAGCGCAAGCATTCCTATTACTTTTTTCATTAAGTTTACTCCTCCTGTTTTTGTCGTAAGCCCGTTTCCGGGGCTTAGTTCCGGTCCCTTGCGGGTCCGGTACTACACTCTCCCTGCAAGGTTTTCACGCCTTACAGTTAGGGCCAGCCCTTTTGGGGCCTACGGCCTTGCGGGATCCCTTGCGGGCTCCCTAAGGAGAAGCGCCTTGAAAGTGGCGCTCCGCTTTCCCCCCTAATTACCCCGGGGTGGGCGGTCTCCCGTTAGTACCGGGAGCTCCTCTACAGAGCAAGTTTATGTTACAAAAACAAGGTTGTGGTGTCAACTAGATATCTATATTATAGGATGGTATATGTCTTATATGTCATATCACTATGGCATATCGGTTTGCAGCCCGGCGAACCTGGCCCAGACCTGGCCCAGGGACCTGCCAAGGTTGTAAATGAAGAAAAGGCCGGCGGCGGTTATGACCAGATATGGCAGCATATGGGAGGCGGCCGCGTAAGCGAGGGCTGTTTCCCTGGCTATGCCCCAGGAGCCGAGCACCGCGCTGACGGCCAGTTCGAAGCTGCCGAAATAACCCGGCATGCCGGGCGCGGAAGAGGCGGCCGCGCCGGTGAACGAAAGCAGCACGCTCCGGGGCAGCGAAGCCGCGGGGCTCAGGCCGAAGGCCAGCGCAAGCCAGTAGTAATTCAGCGCGTTAAGCAGCCACTGGAACAGGGACAGCGCGAAGACCCCGGCCGCGGCGGCCGGCGACCTCAGGGCTTTAAGTCCCAGCGCCAGGTCTTGCGCCGTTCTTTTAAGTCTTGGGCTGCGCGCGGCGAAGCGGCGCGAGGCAAGGAAGAGGAGCCCCAGCCCCGCGGCCACAGCCAGGGCCGGCCGCCAGCCCGGCAGGCTGAAGGCGAACCCGCCAAAGGCGGCCGCCGCCCCGGCCAGCGCGAACAGCGCGGCCAGGTCCAGCGCCTTTTCGGCCAGGATGGTGGCCAGCACGGTGGAGATATGCAGGTTGAAGAGTTCGGAGCCGTAAGCCGCCCGGGCCAGTTCCCCCAGCCGCAGCGGCAGCAGGTTATTGAGCGCCAGCGCCGCGGTCTCCAGGCGCGCGGCGTCCCAGGGGCGCACTTCGCGCGCGGGGGCCAAGAGCAGGCTCCACTTGAGCCCGCGCACGGCCAGCTCGCCGGTTACGGTAAGGACCACCAGCGCCAGCGGGGCGGTCTTGACGCCGGCCAGCACGGCCAGGATGGCGCCAAGGTCGGCTTCCCTGAACGCGAACCACAGGAGCGCCGCGCTCAAGGCGAGGCCGGCAAAAATTGAAATTATCTTCTTCATCGCTTTTTTTCCGGGCGCTTTATCTGTTACAATTTAAATCCCGATGAAACTCTTCTCAAGCTTCTCCGCTTTCTTCGCCACCGACTTCTACCTCGGCTGCCTGCCGCGCAAGCTTACGGGGAAGCCCAAAACTACGGGCGGCGGTACGCTGGGCACGCTGCTGGGCCTGGCGCTTATGCCGCTGCTGCCGCAGGGCCGGGCGGCTTATGCCGTGTTCCTGCTGGCGGCCTGCGTGTTCGCGGTGGTGGTGGCCCACCGGTACTGCGCCGACACCGGCATTGAGGACGACCAGCGCGTGGTGCTGGACGAGACCGTGGGCTACTGGATGGCCGCGGCCTGGCTGCCGCACAATTTCCTGGTGCTGGCGCTGGCCTTCGGGCTGTTCCGCGCTTTCGACGGGCTGAAGCCCTGGCCTATCCGGCAGGTGGACGACAAAGTGGGCGGCGGGCTGGGCGTGGTGCTGGACGACGTGCTCGCCGGCGTGGCCGCCAACCTGGTCCTGCGCGTCCTGCTCCTCTTCATCCCTATCCTTAGATAAACCGTTTCTGAGCGGTACTGCCGCCGGGGCCGGAACGCAAAACCGGCGTCGCGCACACCGTGCGCGCGCCTGCCCGTCTCGGCCTTCGCGCTATGCAAGCTCAGGCCTCCGCCAGGCTTTTGCTAACCCGGCCCCGGCGTCAGGCCCGCAGGCTCCGCATATTTAAAAGAACTGGAAATTGTGCGCCCCGGGTTTTTAGGCCCGGGGCGCTGTTTTTTACTTGTAGTATTCTACGCCCAGGTGGGTTATCAGGTTCTCCCCCATCAGGTGGCGCAGGTTGTTCTCGAACTTCTCGAGCTGCACGAACAGGTCGTTCTCGGCGTACACTTCGGGCGCGTGCATCGGGCTCTTGAAGAAGAACGACAGCCACTCCTGCGTGCCGCCCATGCCGGCGCGCTTGGCCAGGTCCATGAAGAGCACAAGGTCCAGAGCCAGCGGCGCGGCCAGGATCGAGTCGCGGCACAGGAAGTCCACTTTGAGCTGCATGGGGTAGCCCAGCCAGCCGAAGAGGTCTATGTTGTCCCAGCCTTCCTTGTTGTCGCCGCGGGGCGGGTAGTAGTTGATCGTCACCTTGTGGTACAGGTCCTTGTACAGGTCCGGGTAGGTCTCGGGCTTCAGGATGCTGTCCAGCACGGAGAGTTTGCTGACTTCCTTGGTCTTGAAGGATTCGGGATCGTCCAGCACTTCGCCGTCGCGGTTGCCCAGGATGTTGGTGGAGAACCAGCCGTTGATGCCGAGCGCGCGGGCCTTAAGGCCGGGGGCGATGATGGTCTTCATCAGCGTCTGGCCGGTCTTGTAGTCGGAGCCCGCCACCGGCACGCCGCTCTTCTTCGCCAGGTCGACGAGCGCCGGGATGTTGCAGCTCAGGTTGGGCGCGCCGTTAATAAAGGGCACGCCGCACTTGATGGCCGCCCACGCGTACAGCGTGGAGGGCGAGATGGCGGGGTGGTTCTTCTTCATGCCGGCTTCGAACTTGGCGATGGTGGTGTGCACGTCGTTCGGCGGGATGTAGGTTTCGGTGGAGGCGCACCAGACCATGACCGCGCGGTCCAGGCCGTTGGCTTTCTTGAACGCCTTGATATCCTCTACCAGCTGCAGGGCCAGGTCGTACTTGGTCCTGCCTTTCTTAACGTTGGGGCCGGTGATGTTCTTCACGTACTTCCGGTCGAAGGCCGCCTTCATCGGGCGGATGGCGGAAAACTTTTCCTTGAGGCTTTCTATCTGGGTGCGTTCCAGCACGCCGGCTTTAAGCGCGGACTTGTAGAGGTTCTCGTCGAAGATGTCCCAGCCGCCGAACACCAGGCTGTCCAGGTCCGCCAGCGGCACGAAGTCCTTGATCATGGGGTTCTTGTTCTCGGTGCGCTTGCCCAGGCGGATCCTGCCCATCTGCGTAAGCGAGCCTATGGGCTTGCCTTCGCCGGCTTTCACCGCTTCTACGCCGCCGATCAGGGTGGTGGAGATGGCCCCGCACAGGCCGGGTATCAGCACACCGAGTTTTCCCTTAACGGGCGCGATCTTTGTCTTTTTCATTTTTACTTTCCTCCTAAGTTAGCCAAATCATTTGCGCGCGGCCTCGAGGGCCCTGCGGGTAAAGAAGATCCGCTGCAGCACCGTGTAATGCGCTAGCAGCATAACTATCACCAGGCCCGCCTCCGGGTACCCTATCATCGTAAACACCGCCAGCGTGACCAGCCGGGTAAGCCTGTCCCCCACGCCGATAGAGCACCGCGCGTCTATCTCGTTCTCGGCCCGGGCGCGCGCGTAGGAAACGGCCGCCGCGCCGATCAGCGCGAAGGTCGTTACCGCCGCCATGGCCGCGTTGCCGGCGGCCGCGTAGTAATACGCGAAAGCCACGAAGACCGCGCCCTCGGTGTAGCGGTCCATCACCGAATCCAGGAAGCCGCCGAAGCGGCTGACCTGCCCGGAATATTTGGCCATGGCCCCGTCCATCACGTCGAACAGCCAGGTAAAGATCAGCACCAGCATGCCGGTCCTGAGCCGGCCGGTGCTCAGGATGGCCGCCCCCAGGAAAGACAAGGCCACGCCCAGCAGCGTAAGCTGGTTAGGCGTTATCCGCGCTTTCTTCAGCGCCGGGCCTATCGGCTCGAACGCGCGCATTATCAGCGGGTCTATTTGCTCTCTTGTCATTTCTGTATTTATCCCATTTTTCCAGCAGTACTATCAAGGAGGGCTGCAGCAGCATGGCGGCGAAGAAGACGCACGAGATGCCGATGGCCGCCATGATGGCTATGCTGCGCAGCCCGTAGTGGCTGGCGAACAGCATGGAACCGAAACCTATGAACGTGGTGGTGGCCGACATGAAGACCGCCGGCCCGGTGTGCGACATTACGAAGTGGATGGAGCCGGGGCCCTCCTCCTCGTAGCGGCTGTGCACGTACTCGCCGTAGTCGTCGCCCATGCCGAAGATCAGCGGCAGCATCAGTACGTTGAAGAAGTTCAGCTTGATGTGGAACATGGCCAGGATGCCGAAGATCCATACGAACCCGAGCGACAGCGGCACCAGCACCAGCCCGGCGTCCCTGAAGTTGCGGTAGGCCAGCAGCACCGGGATCGCCGTCAGCAAAAAGGCCAGCGGCATAATGGTGCGCCCGTCCTGCTCTATCATGTGGATGATGTCCGAGAAGATGATGGACTCGCTGCAGGGATGCACGGTCCGGCCCGGGATCTTCAGGTCCCGGATCTCGTCGGAGGATTTCTTCACCAGCGCGGCGTCGCTCAGGTTGATCTTCGGGAAGATGAACACGGCCGAGCGGCTGGGGCTTTCGCCTTTGAACATGCGCAGGATCTCGGCGGGCAGCGCCTCTTCCCGGATCTCTTTCACGTCCAGCAGTTTCTTTACGTCGTCGATGTCCTTTTTCTGCCTGCCCTTCAGCATGTTGAGCGCGTTCTGGTCCAGCAGGCCGCGGATGCTTTTAAGGACCTTCAGTTTTTCGTCCTGGTTTTCCGGCAGGAAGGACAGCAGCGAGGCGTGGCTGTCGATGGTGGTGCCGGGATCTTTCTCTTTCTGCTCCAGCACTTTCGAGACGGCCTTCGCCTCGTCCAGGCTGTCCACCATGGCGAGGTCCGGGGTGAGCGAGGTACCTATGATCCCGTTGATGCGCTCGTCCAGGATGAACGACGGGATGTTGGAGCCCTGGATCTTGCTGAAGTTGTATTCGAACTTTATGTCCCTGAGCCTGTAGACGGAATAGGCGGTGAAGAGCACGGTGAAGATCAGCACCGGGATGTAGAAATACTTGTTGATGTGGGAGGCGTTGAGCCGGGTGATGGAGGTGTATTTGGCCGGCTTGAACTTCTCCAGCAGCAGGATCAGCGCCGGGAACAGCGTGAAGAACACGAACATGTTCAGGAACACGCCGATGCCGGCGATGAACCCGAACTGCGAGAAGCCCTTGAACTGGGCCAGCAGCAGGCTGAAGAACACCAGGCCCGTGGTCATGCCGCTCAGCACGATGGGCGACCAGGTGCTGGAGATGGTCGCGATCACGGCTTCCCGGGGGGTCTGGCCTCTCAGCGTCTCCTCGGTGTAGCGGCTGTACAGCACTATGCCGTAGTCGGCCGAGATGCCCATCAGGATGGAAACGAGGAAAGCGCTGATGATATTGACGTAGCCGATCACCAGGTAGGTGATGCCGAAGGTGATGAGCAGGCCGGACGCCATGGGCAGCACGATCAGCAGCAGCGGCCTTTTCTGTTTGAAATAGAAGACCAGCAGGACCAGCACCAGCAGCGTGGAGCCGGCGCCGGTATACGTGAGGTCGCGCCGCAGCTGGGCGTTAAGGTCTATCTGCTTCTTGTACCTGCCGGTGAAGGAGACCTTTATCGACGGGTGGTATTTGGCGGGTCCGACTTTGTTCACCAGGGCCTGCACGTCGCCCACCAGCTTGCGCGAGAAGGCCAGGTCCCCGGCCAGGCCGTTGGGCTTTACCAGCAGCACCAGCTCGCGGCCGTCCGTGCTGACGTAGTAGTCCTTGAAAACGTTCTCCCCCTCGTACTTTTTCTCTATGTCCGAGAAATCCAGCTTGTAGCTGGTGTCGAGCAGGTCTATGAAGAGCGGGTTGGCCTTCTGCTTCTCCACGTCTATCTTCTTCTCGATCCTGGCCCGCACGGTTTCCAGGTCGGCCAGGTCCATGTAGAGCAGGCGGCGGTCCTCGAAGTACTGCTTGGGCTGGCGCCAGTTAACGTACTTCACTTCAGGCAGTTTCTCTATCTCCTTCACCAGGTCGGCGGAGAACCGCTTGGACTGGGCGAGGTCGTCGGATTCCACGTCCAGCACAAGGTAGCCGGTGCCGCCGAATTCCTTGGTGATGTCGTCCAGCGCCCGCACGCTGGCGAAGGTGCGCGGCAGCAGGTCTTCGAAGCTGGAATCGAAAGTGAGGCGGGACGAGAAGTAAGCGGCCCCGGCCGTAATGAAGGCGTAGGCCGCTATCACCAGCACGTAATGGTTCGCCAGCGACTTCAGCGCCCTGTTCACGAGTTGTTTTATCATTCGGCGTCCAGCTTCTTCAGGCCGCAGGATCTGGCCAGGTCCGCCCGGGCCATGTTGTAGTCGTAGATAGCCTGATAATAATCCTTCTCGGACTTGGCCTTGGCGGCCAGGCCCTCCAGCGCGTCCCTGGCTTCGCCGGTGCCTATGCCGTACACCAGCCCGGCGGCCATCACCCAGCGCTGCGCGGCGTCGAGGCCGCGTTTCGCGCTGTCTATATTGTCCTTCGCTTCCTTGGCGTTCTGCCAGGCGTTCTTCACCTGAAGCTCTATGCCTTCTCGGGCGAACTTCTCTTTTTCCCTCAGTTTGTCCGCTTCCGCCTGCAGCGCGGCGGCCTTGGCGCTGAGCGTACGCGGCGCGAAGTCGAACTTGGCGCCCACGGCCACGCCGCCGGTGAAATTGTTGTAGGGGTCGTATAGCCAGGGATTGCTTTGGTTTTTGCGCACGGCGGACTGGTTGTATTCCATCTCGCCGGCAAGGAAGAACACGGGGTAGCGGTCGGCCTTTTCGGCGTCCACCAGCAGCTGGCGGGCTTTGATGCCGTTATGGACCATGCTCCATTCCGGCCTGTTCTCGAAGGCTTTCTTCACGTAGATCTCAGCGGGGGCCAGTTCGCCCGGGTCCGGTTTAAGCTGGCCGTCCGAGATGTCGAAGGCGGGGTCTTCCGGCATGCCCATCTTCTGCATCAGCGCCAGGCGCGCCATGGTGATGGATTTATCGGCCAGGTGCTGGTTCTTCTCGGCTTCGGCCAGGTAGACCTTGAGGGTCTCCAAGTCGGTCTTTTTAACCTCGCCGGTGCCTTCCTGGTAGAGCTTGTCGGCCTTCTCGATGGCCTCGGTGAGGATCTTCATGGCGTCCTCTACGGTGCGCTTCAGCCTGCGCGCCAGCAGCAGGCCGTTGTAGTATTTCTTTACGTCGTACAGCACCTCGTCGCGCTTCTGCGCGGTCTCGCTCCTGGCCACCTTCTCGCCGTGCTCGGCGGCGCCGATGTAACTGTCGATCTTGCCCCAGGTCCAGAGCGGCAGCTGCGCTTCCAGCTTGGCGTGATAGTACGGACCCCATACGTGGTAATTGTTTTCGTACTCGGATTCATTTCCGCCTACCTTGTAGGCAGGGGCTACGTAGGTGAGCAGGCTGAACTTGGGGTCGCGGGCGGCGCGGGCCTCGTCCGCGTTGGCGCGGTAGCCGGTCACGCTCAGCGCGGTCTCGCGCACTTCGGGGCTATTGGCCTCGGCGTAAGCCGCGCATTGGTCCAGCGTATAGGGTTCCGCCGCGGCCGCGGGGGCCGCCTGGGCCAGCAGCGCCGCCAGCAGCGCGGCGCTAATCGGCATTGAGTTTTTTCTCCATCAGCTTCACCAGCTCGGGGAAGCCCTTGTCCTTAATGATGCTCATGTGCTGGTTGCGGTATATCAGCAGCAGGCTTTCGCCGTCGGTCACCACGTCGTAGATCCGCCAGCCTTTATCGGTGGGGCGCAGCAGGAAGTCCGTGGAAAGGGTAAGGTCCTCTTCCTTGTATACTATTTTGGTCTGTACGCCGGTGCCGCCGCCCGGCAGCGCCTTTTCGCCGGCGTAATTTATCGCCAGGTCCTCGTTGAAATACTTCTCTATCTGCGGGTAGGCCACCTTCTCCACCAGGCCGGCCAGCAGGGCGGCGTATTTTTCGCGCTGCGCGGGGGTGAGTTTGTCCCAGTGCTTCACCAGGATCAGGTGCGCCATTTCGTGCAGGTCCAGGATGCCGCTCAGCTTGTTCTTGACCTTCAGCCGCGCGCTTTTTTCTTCAGGGGTAAGGCCCGCGGCGTTCACGTCCTTGTAAACGCGGGCGCTGGCTACCAGGTCCTGTACCGCCAGCGTGGGAGCCCCGGAGGCAGCCGCGGCGGCCTGGGCGGCGGCGGTGCCGGAAGAGACCTCCCCCGCGGCGGTCCCGGTGGAGGCCTGCGCGCCTGCGCGGACCGCGGAAGCGATGAATATCAACGCAAAAAACGCCATGAGGCCTGATTTATTCTCTATCATATTGTAAAGATTACCCTTAGTAAGATTTTATTTTATTTCGCGGGGATATTGCCAAGAAACTTTCCTCCGTATATTGGATGCGCCGCGGGCGTATTAGTTTCAGGCGCGGCCGCCGGCCCCGGGCCCGCCCGGCATCAAATTACTTACCGGTAGGTAAATTGTAGCATGAGGGGGCGGTGTTGTCAACGCGGCCCCGGCTGAACGGAAAATAAAAAAGCCCGGCGTGAACCGGGCTTTTTCGCGGAAGCTCTTCCTTACTTCCTGGCGGGGGCGGGCTTTGGCGCCGCTTTCGGCGCGGCCGCGGCGGGAGCTTTCGCGCCGGGCCCTTCCAGCTTGGCCTTGGCCTGCATGGCCCAGGAGGTGTCGGGGTAGAGCAGCACTATCTTTTCGTAGGTGGCCTTGGCCAGGTCCTTGGCGCCGGCAAGTTCCTGGGTGCGCGCAAGGGAAGCGTGCACTTCGGGGGCCATAAAATGGTCCGGGTTCCTGGACAGGAACTCCGAGTACTGCGCCTGGGCGCCGGTGAAGTCCCCGGCGGCTTCCCTGCATTTGCCCAGGCTGTAAAGGGCGAACGGCGCCAGGTCCGAATTCCCGGCCGCCAGCTTGGCATATTCGTCGCCGGCTTCCTTGAACTTGCCCTGCGCGAAGAGGATGTCGCCCTGGGTGATAGTGGCGTACGGGGCGGCGGTGGTGTTGCCGTAGGAGGAGACTATGGCTTTAAGCTGCTCCTGGGCCTGCGGGATGTTGCCGGCGTAGCCTATCTGCTGGGCTATGAAGAGGTTCTTCCAGGCGGTGTCGCGCAGGTCGCGGTAATGCACGAAGAAGTAGACCGAGAAGAGGACCAGGGCCAGCAGGATGACCGCCGAGCCTATGAAGGTCTCGCGGTTGTTCTTGATCCAGCCCAGTATCCGCTCGAACCTGTGAGGTTCTACCACCGTGTCTTCGCTGTGTATCCAAGATGAATCTGGCATAGTTTATGCTCCTGTCTGCGTTAAGTAAATCTGGTGCCCCCGAGAGGAATCGAACCTCTATTTGGAGTTTAGGAAACTCTCGTCCTATCCGTTGAACGACGGGGGCAGCGGCTACACTAGTATTTTATCAAAGAATAGATGGGACGGCCAGCGAGTTTGGCGCGGCCGTTCAGGAATTCGAGCTCGATCAGCATCGCTATCCCGGTCACTTCCCCCCCCAGTTTCTCCACCAGGGAGCACACCGCGCCCGCCGTGCCGCCGGTGGCCAGCACGTCGTCCACTATCAGCACCTTCTCGCCGGGCTTTACCGCGTCGGCGTGCATTTCCAGCGTGTCCGTGCCGTACTCCAGCGCGTAGGACGCCGCCACCGTTTTGTACGGCAGCTTGCCTTTTTTGCGCACGGGGATCAGGCCGGCGCCCAGTTCCATGGCTATGGGGGCGGCCAGCAGGAAGCCCCGGGCCTCGATGCCCAGCACCTTGGTGATGCCGGCTTTGCTGAACTGGCCGGCGAAATGCTTCACCATCCCGGCGAAAGCGGCCTGGTCGGCCAGCAGCGGCGTGATGTCCTTGAAGACTATGCCTTTCTTGGGGAAATCAGGCACGTCGCGGATGATGGTCTTCAGCTTGGACGAAAGAGTTTCGGCAGCGGCTTGTGTCATGTGGCCTTCTTATTTCTTCCCGCCCTGCTTGCGCGGGGCGTACGGCTTGGTGGGGATGGCGTCGCCCAGGATGTCCGTTTTGGCTTTGGGCTGGTGCCAGCCGGGCTGCAGGTTGGTATGGTCCGGCCTGCGGCCGAGTTCTATCAGGCCCATCTTCGCCGCCACGCGGCGCAGGCGCAGCAGCGCTCTTTCCTCGATCTGGCGCACGCGCTCGCGGGACAGGTCCAGTTTTTTGCCGATGTCGTTCAGCGTCATCGGGGTCTGGCCGGTAAGCCCGTAGCGGTATTCCACGATCATGCGCTCGCGCTCGCCTATCTCGACGAGGGCGTCCTTGAGGTCGTCGTGCAGGCGCAGGATGGAGATAAGGTTGTCTGGCGTGGAGGAGTCCGCGTCCTTCAGCGTGTCGCCCATGGTGTCTTCGGACTCGCCGCCGCTGGACATCGGGGTCTCGATGGAGGACAGGCCGGTGACGATCTCCGAGGCGTTGAGCGCGGTGCGCACCTGGTTGGCGTTCCAGTGCATGTGCTTGGCCATCTCGGCCATCGTTGGATCGCGGCCCAGTTTGCCGTGCATGGCGTCCCACTGCTTGAGCCATTTGCGCAGCGCGGTCCACGCGTGCGGCGGGATGCGGATGGTCTTGGAATTTTCTTCCACGGAGCGGCGCACGTACTGCTCCACCCAGTAGGAGGCGTAGGTGGAGAAGCGGTAGCCCTTGCTGGGCTCGAATTTGTCGATGGCGTGCAGCAGGCCCAGGTTGCCTTCTTCCACCAGGTCCATGAGGTCCGCGCCCTGGTACAGGAAGCGCTTGGCGATGGGGATGACCAGCTTCAGGTTCAGCTCCATGATGCGCTCTTTGGCGCGGCGGTCGCCGCGCTTCACGCGCTTCCACAGTTCGTGCGATTCCTCGCGGGAGATCTTGTGGTCTATCTGGCTGATCTTCCTGATGTACTGGTTGGTGGAATCTATGTTTATTTCGCTCAGCTTTTCTTTGGGCGCGCCTTTTTCTTTAGCGTCCTTGGCGGTATCTTTCTCGGGCTGCTCTTCCCGTTCCTGATCTTCGTTCTCTTTTTCTTCAGCCATTTGCCCCTCTTTTAGACCGTGGGTTTAATGTAAAAATTTTTTTCGCCCGTTTCGTGGTCCAGCATTTCCTGCGTCTCGGTCTTTTCCGGCACGGCCCACGGGTGGCCGCTCTTCAGCTCTTTAAGGAAGTCGTCCAGCGCGGGCATGCTGCCCTGCGCCTCGCCTTCCACCGCGCCGTCCAGCGCGTTCCTGACCCAGCCCGAGACGTCGTGCTTCTCCGCCGTTTCCTTTACGAACCAGCGGTAGCCGATACCCTGAACCTTCCCGGTTATCCTGAAACT
>JAJZPL010000059.1 GCA_021811185.1 bacterium | reverse complement strand
CAGCCCAAAAAGCGAAAAATTCCAAAACCGGCGCCGGATTTTTTTGGCTTGAACTGCCGCAAGTTTTTTTATAGAATATCCGTACGTTCTTTAAAGCTCAGCGCAGTTAAGTCAACGATTTTGGGCGTGTAGCTCAGTTGGGAGAGCGCCTGCATGGCATGCAGGAGGTCGCAGGTTCGATCCCTGTCACGTCCACCAAATATAAAAGCCCCGGCAAAACGGGGCTTTTTTAATTATGACGACAGCCGGCTTAATTATAAGGAATTTCAAGGGCCTCAGCGGGGCGGTCAATTACACCGCCGAGCTGGCCCGCCGCCTGCCTTCCTACGGTTTCGACATTTCCATCCTCGCCCGGCGCGGCGACGGCGCGCTGGCCGAAAGCTGCGGCGCCAAATTCATCAGGGTCCCTTCGCTCCCCTTCGGCGGCGCGCTCGGGCGCCGGGCGTTCTCCGCGTCCGCCGGCTGGTTCAGCCGCGGCCTCGACCTTGTCCACGGCCAGGGCGACACCCTCCGGCAGGACGTGCTCAGCCTGCACAACTGCGTGCACGCCGCCCACCAGGCCGTGCACGGCTCCCCCCTTCCCGCTTCGGACCCTGTCGGCCGTCTGCACTCGGCCCAGCTCCGCGGGCGCAAGTTCCGCCGCCTGGTGGCGAACTCCGGCCTGATGAAGGCCGAACTTTCCTCGCGCTTCGCCATCCCCGCGGACCTTATCAAGGTGGTGTACCCGGGCATGGACCCCGCCCGGTTCGCCGCCCCCGCCAAAGACCTGCGCGAAGAATTCGGCTTCTCCAGGCAGGACGTCGTCGCCGGGCTCGTAACCTCCGGCGACCTGGTCAAACGCGGCGCCTCCTCTTTCCTTAAAGCCCTGGCCCTGGCGGCAGGCCGCACGCCCGAACTTAAAGGGCTGATCGTAGCTTCCCCCCTGCAGGCCGGGCCGCTGAAGGCCCAGGCCGCCGCGCTAGGCCTCGCGGGCTCCGTGGTTTTCATCCCGCCCCTCCCGCAGGTGGAGCGGCTTTACGCCACCATCGACTTCATGGCCTACCCGGCCCTGTACGAAGAATTCGGCATCGTAGTGCTGGAAGCCTGCGCCTCCGGCCTGCCCGTGCTGCTGCGCGCGCCCCGCGTAGGCGCCGCCGAGCTCTTCACGCCGGACCTCCGGGCGGAGCTCGATTTCTCCGACGACGAAGAACTCGCGGCCAAAATGTCGCTGCTCGCCTCGGACCCGGTCCGCTGCGGCCGGCTCGGTTCCGCGGCCAGGGCCTGCGCCGCCCCCGCAACCTGGGACGCCGCGGCCAAAGCGGTAGCGGAAGTCTACGCCGAAGTTCTTTCGGAACTGGCCCCCCGCTAATTGTTAGAATATACCTTTATGGAAAACCGCCTCACCGTATACCACCTTGACGACGGCAAAGAACTGCGCGGCGGCCAGCGCCAGCTGCTCTATCTCGTGAAAGAGCTCAATCTGCTGGGCCACCGCAATACCGTGGTCTGCCGTTACGGCTCGCCGTTGCACAAGGCGGCGGAGCGCAAGGGCTTCAACACGCTCACCCTTCCCTATTTCTTCGAGTGGGACCCGGTCTCCGCCCTGCTGCTGCGCCGTACGCTCAAAGCCCTGCCCGCCGGCCAGTTCCCCCCGGTGCTCCATTCCCACACCTCGCACGCCGCCGCCGTCTCGTGGCTGGCCTCAGTCTGCCTCGACTGCGTCCGCGTGGCCCACCGCCGGGTGGACTTCATACCGGGCTCCTTCACCGCCCGCTTCAAATATTCCAAAGCGCACAGCGTCATCGCCATTTCCGACGCTGTAAAGGAGATCCTCCTAAAGGCCGAAGTGCCCGAAGAGAAGATCGCCGTGGTCAACAGCACCATAGACCTGGACGACACGCCGTGGAAACCCGGCGAATTTCCCGCCTACCGCTCCGCCGCCCGCGCGGCGCTCGCCGCCGAGCTGGGTCTGCCGCCGGACGCTTTCTGGGCCGGCGCGCTTATAGCCCTGGTGCCGCACAAAGACCCCGAGAACCTGGTGCGCTCCGCCGCGCTGGTGCTTAAAGAACATCCGAACGCTCTTTACCTGGTGGCCGGCGAGGGCCCCCTTAAAGAAAAGACGGAGCACCTGGCGCACATGCTCAAGATCTCCGACCGCTTCAAGTTGATCGGCTACCGCAAAGACCCCTATAAGATCCTCGCCGCGCTGGACATGTTCGTGCTGGCCTCCGCCGAGGAAGGCATGGGCAGCGTGCTCGTCGAGGCCATGAACGCCTCCCTGCCCATCGTGGCCACCACCGCCGGCGGCATCACCGACGTTATAGAGAACGGCGCCAACGGCCTCACCGTGCCGCCGCGCGACCCTGCCGCCCTGGCGGCCGCGCAGCTTAAAATAATTTCAGACCCGGAACTCAGGCAGCGCCTGGCCGCGGAGGCCCACCGCCGCCGCGAGGACTTCTCGTCGCCGCGCATGGCGGCCCTTACCCTGAAATGTTACGAGGCGGCAATTGAAGATCTTAAGCGTAATAGACATCCCCTGGAATAGCGCGCTGGCGGCCTACGCCTTCGACCAGGCCCTGGCGCTCCGCGCCGGCGGCCACGAAGTGCTGTTCGCCTGCCCCGAAGCCAGCGCCGCGCAGGACTTCGCGGCAAAGGCCGGCTTCAAGGCTTTCACTATTCCCGGCCGCAAAGAATACCACAAGGTGCCGCTGGCCCTGCTGCGCCTGCGCTCCATCATAAAGGAAGAAGGCGTGAACGCCGTCTGCGCCCACACCGGCCGCGCCCAGACGCTGGGCTGCCTGCTGGGCCTGCCGCTGGTGCGCGTAAAGGCCGACGCAAAAAAACCTTCCGCCGGCTTCACCTTCTCCGTCGTGGCCAGGACCATAGCCGCCTCGGACTATATCAAGAACCTATATCTGGAAGCGGGGATGAAGCCCGGCAGCCTGGCGGTGATAAGGCAGGGCATAAACATCCCCGCGGTGATCCCCCGCAACCCGCGGCCGCCGTACAAAGTCGGGTTGCTGGGCCGGCTGGACCCGGTAAAAGGCCACGACGTTTTCTTAAAGGCCGCGGCCCTCCTGCTCGGCCGCGGCGTGCAGGCCGAATTCCACATAGCCGGCTACGAAGCCAACGTGAAATATTCCGACCTCGAAAGAACGGCCAGCGGGCTCGGCATAGAAAAGAACGTCTTTCACCACGGCAAGGTGGACGGCCCTTACGCCTTCATGGGCGCCTGCGACGTTGGCGTGATCGCGTCGCTGGGCAGCGAGGCCGTCTCGCGCGCCGCTCTGGAATGGCTGGCCTGCGGCAAGCCGCTCGTAGCCTCCGCGGTAGGCAGCCTGCCGGAGTTCGTGGACGCGGAGCTGCTGGTCCCCCCCGGCGACCCCGCCGCGCTGGCCGCCAAGCTCGAAACCCTGCTGCGGGACCCCGCGAAACTTAAGGAGCTCGGCGAACAGAACCGCGCCCGCGCCGAGCGCGACTTCTCCCACTCCGCCTTCGCCGCCGCCACCTGCGCCGTCTTCGAATCCCTGATAAAAAAAGGAGCCTCGGGAGATTAAGTTCCAGTCCTCCAGTCCTCTGACCCTCTTCCCCTTATGCCCACCCTCTCCATCGCCATGATCGCCAACAACGAGGAAAAGAACCTCGCGCGTTCGCTCGGCAGCGCCGCCTGGGCCGACGAGATAATCTTCGTGGACTGCGGCTCCACCGACGGCACCGCGCTGGCCGCCCGGGATTTCAAGCTTAAATATTTCGCCCGGCCCAACAGCCGCGCGGTGTACGTCAACAAGCAGTTCGCCGTCGACCAGGCCTCTTCCGACTGGATCCTCATCCTGGACGCCGACGAAGAGGTCACCCCCGCCCTGCGCGCCGAGCTCAAGCGCGCCATAGCCGCCTATAACGCCCCCGCAGCTTTCACTATGCCCCGCCGCAATTTCTATTTCGGCTCCTGGCTCAGGCACGGCGGCAAATACCCCGACACCCAGCTGCGCCTTTTCCGCCGCGGCTCGGCCCGCTTCCTGCCGCTGCCCGTGCACGAGCGTCTGGAAGTGAACGGCGCCGTGGGCGCCCTTAAAGAGCCGCTGCTGCACTACCCGTATTCGGACGCCGCGGATATGGAGAAGAAAAAGGATTTCTACGCCGAGATCCTCGCCGCCTCCTACGCCGCCAAAGGGCGCAGCCGGCCGCTCATCATCTTCCGCCCCTTCAGCCGCTTCCTGTCCGCCTATTTCCTGAAGCTCGGCTTCCTGGACGGCGCGGCCGGGCTGAAAACGGCGCTCATGGATTTCCGCAACGTTATGGCCTCAGCCCTCCGCTATATAGGACAGAAGTAAGTTCCCCAAGGGCCCACCCGCGTGCGGGCCTTTTTACCCTACCTTAAACCCCGCGCTATAAATATAATATGACTATGAGCCACAATGCTTTAGGAACCCTGCTTCTCGCCGTCCTCACGCTGCCGGCCTTTTCCGCCGCCAGGGCTTACGACGAGGAAACCGACATCCGGTTCCAGAACACCGTCTACCCGATAGAAGTAAAACTGCCCGCCGCCCAGAAAGCCGGCGCCGTCTCCTTCGAGACGGACTTCAGCGAAGCCCCCTCCGGCGATTACGACACCGTACTGGTCCAAGGCCTCATGCCGGACCCCGCCGTCAGGCTGGACTTCACCCCCAAGGCCGCGCCCGCCGCCTGCGTGCAGACGGTCATCCACCGCTTTCCCAACGGCCGTTTCTGGGCCAAGTACCGCTGCCCCGCCGGCCGCCAGCCGGTCCGGCTCAGCGTGGTGAACCTGGGCGTAAACCGGGACGCGACCCTCTCCATTTACGAAGCCGAGCAGCTTAAAGCGGACGCCATGCGGGAAGAAAAAGAAGTCCTGGTGTCCACCTTCGTCTACGTCCCCGACCCGTCCCTCAACGTGCCGGACTCCGCCCCTTTCAAGATCATCCGCCGGGCCGCGTGGAAAGCCCTGCCCCCCACCGCCAATTACACGCCCCACGCGCCTTTCTACTTCACCATCCACCACACCCAGGCCCACTATCCCAAGACCATGGCGGAATCCATAGCCGAAATGCAGTTCATCCAGGATTTCCACCAGAACGGCCGCGGCTGGATCGACATCGCCTACCATTTCCTTATAGATCCCATGGGCAACATCTTCGAAGGCCGCCCCATAAAGGCCCTGGGCGCGCACGTGCTCAGCCACAACACCGGCAACGTGGGCATCTCCATCATGGGCAACTACCACCCGCCCGTGCACGACGTGTTCACCGACGCCACGCGCGACTCCTTCGTGGCCGTGGGCCGCTACCTCAAGGACACCTACGAGGTCGGCGTCAGCAGCTTCTACGCCCACCGCGACATCGGCAACACCGACTGCCCCGGCGACGACCTCTACGCCAAAAAAACCATGCTGCGGGACCTCATCTTCACCCCCCAGCCCACAGCCCCGGTCATCCCCGACCCCTCCGCTGCCCTGACCCCCACCCAGTCCAAAAGCCTCCAACAGCTCATGCAATACCTCTCCAAATAATAAAGGGGACAGGCTACTTTATTTTCCAAATAAAGTAGCCTGTCCCCTTTATTTCTATCAAAGTTCGGGGGCTATCAGGTCTTGGTAGGTTTCGCGGCGGCGGATCAGGCGCCAGGAGTTGGGGCCGGTGATAAGGGCCTCGGCGGCGCGGGGGCGGGAGTTGTACTGGGAGCTCATCGAGAAACCGTAGGCGCCGGCTGAATAGATAACGAGCAGGTCGCCTATGGCCGGCTCGGGCAGGGTCACTTCCTGCGCCAGGAAGTCGCCGCTCTCGCAGACAGGGCCCACGACGTCGTACACCTTGCGCGCGCCGCGGCCCGGGGCTACCATCGCCACGGGGTGTTTGGCCCCGTAAAGGGCGGGCCGCACCAGGTCGTTCATGGCCGCGTCCACTACTATAAAATTCTTATGCCCGCCGCGCTTGCGGTAGAGCACCTTGGTAAGCAGCAAGCCCGAAGGCGCCGCTATGGACCGGCCCGGTTCCAGGATCAGCCTGAGACCAGTCCCCTGGAACACATCCGCCACTGCCTTGGCCAGCGGCGCCAGCGAGAGCATTTCCCCGCCTTCCTTAACGCCCCAGCCGCCGCCCACGTCGGCGTACTTAAGGTTCACCCCGCGCGAGGCCAGCTTAAGGATAAAAGCCGCCAGCCGCCCGGCCGCCAGGGCGTAAGGCGCGGCGGAATGGACCTGCGAGCCTATGTGGAAATGCGCGCCCACCGGCTCCAGGTGTTCGGACTCCGCCGCGTACATATAAATCTTCTGGGCTTCCTCGAACGACACGCCGAACTTGCTCCCCAGCTTGCCGGTGGTAATGAACTTGTGCGTGTGCGGGTCCACGTCGGGGTTTATGCGCAGCGAGAGCGGCGCCCGTACCTTCAGGCGCACAGCCTCGCGCTCCAGCGCCAGAACTTCCTCGAAAGATTCAGCGTTAACGAACAGCACGCCGGACTCCAGCGCGTAGGCCAGCTCCGCCGGGGTTTTGCCCACGCCGGAGAAAATTATTTTGCCAGGTTCGAAGCCGGCCTTCAGCGCGCGGTACAGCTCCCCGCCGCTCACCACGTCGGCGCCAAAGCCCTCGGCCGCGGCCAGCGCGCAAAGCGCCCCGCTCGAGTTGGCCTTCATGGCGTAGCAGAACAGCGGGTCCAGCGCGCGGAAGGCTTTCTTGTAGGAGGAGATCTGTTTAAGGAAAAGGGCTTTGGAATAAACGTAAACGGGCGTGCCCGTTTTTGCCGCGATGTTCTTAAGAACGGAAGGCTTGAAGTAGCTGGAGAGCATATAAAAAAAGCGGGGGTTTCCCCCCACCTGGTGTTGTCCGAAAAAAATTGCTCGGGGGGGGAATCGAACCCCCACGCCGTTAGGCACACGCCCCTCAAACGTGCGTGTCTACCAGTTCCACCACCCGAGCATAAATCAAAAATCTGGCGAAATAGTATCTAAAGAACTGTGTATATTTTACCAAATTCCGGGCATAAATTGTAAAATATAGGCGTGATTTATATCCTCGATCTCCTCATAGCCCTCTTCCTCATCCTGCTCAACGGCGCCTTCGTCATAGTGGAGTTCTCCCTCGTAAAGGTGCGGTACACCCGCCTGGAAGAGCTGGCCGCGCAGGGCCTGAAGACCGCCAAACTGGCCAAGAACCAGGTAAAGCACATCGATTCCTATCTATCATCCATCCAGCTCGGCATCACCATGGCGAGCCTCGGCCTCGGCTGGATCGGCGAACCGGCCCTTGCCGCCATCCTGGCGCCCGCCCTCGGCTGGTTCTCCGTTCCCCTCCAGTCCCCCCTCGCGCACACCATCTCCTTCACCGCGGCCTTCGGCCTTATAACCGGCTTTCACGTAATAGTGGGCGAGCAGGCCCCCAAGTACATGGCGCTCCTGATGCCGGAAAAATTCGCGCTGTACGCCGCCATCCCGCTGGAACTTTTCTACCGCGCCACCTACCTGCCCATGCTCGTCATCAACAAGAGCGCCAACTTCGTGCTGCGCCTGTTCCGCCTGAAGCCCTCCGAAAGCGAGGCGCTGCATTCCGACGAGGAACTCCGCATGATCCTGGGCCAGTCGCAGGAACACGGCAAGATCTCGCTCGGCCGCCTAATGATGTTCGAACACCTGTTCGACTTCGGCAAAACCCGCGTAAAAGAAGTAATGACCCCCCGCGCCGCCATCACCGCGCTCAGCCCCGCCGCGCCCTGGGAGGAGAACCTCAAGATCATCACAGAAAAACAATTCTCGCGCTACCCGCTGCTCTACCCCGACGGCGCCATAAACGGCTACATCCATTTCAAGGACCTCACCGCCGACATCCTGCGCCGGGGCGTCTGCCCGGCCGTGCCCGACCTTGCCGCCGCCAAACGGCCGCTGATGGAGATACAGGAGGAAATGTCGGTGGAGCGCGCGCTGCGCGACTTCCAGGACAAGCGCGTGCAGCTTGCCCTGGTGAAGAACGCCAAAGGCGAAGCCACCGGCCTGCTTACCATGGAAGACGTCATAGAAGAACTCACCGGCGAGATCCGAGACGAATTCGAACAGCCGCCCAAGCTGCTGCTCAGCCACCTTATAGTAAAAGGCGCCTGCGAAATGGAGATGAAGGAACCGGGCCGCTTAGAAGCCATCGGCGAGCTGCTGGAGAAACTCCACGCCTCCTCCCCCTCCTTCGACAAGGACGAGGCGTTGAAGGCTATCCTAAAACGCGAGACCAACTTTTCCACCGCCCTCGGGCACCAGACCGCTTTCCCCCACGCCCGCCTGGCCTCGCTGTCCAAGCCGCTCCTGGCCATAGGCAAGAGCAAGGACGGCATCCACTTCCCCTCGCCGGACAACCAGCCGGTCAAACTGATCTTCATGATCCTGACCCCCTTCAACGAGCCCACCCTGCAGCTGAGCATCCTCGCGCAGCTGTCCGGGCTTATCTCCAACGTAACCCTCCGCAAGCGCCTCTTCTCGGCCAAGTCGTCCGAAAACCTCATGGACATCGTCCACGCCTTCGAGAACAAGGTAATGAAATAAAGGGGACAGGCTACTTTATTTGCAAAATAAAGTAGCAGATCGGAAGAGC
>JAJZPL010000058.1 GCA_021811185.1 bacterium | reverse complement strand
AATTCCGCTGGAAGCCCAAGCCCGAACCGACCCGCATAAGCATCCCTTACACGTAAAAAAGGGGACAGGCTACTTTATTGAAAATAAAGTAGCCTGTCCCCTTTTTCCTTTTTTTAACGGCCCTTTTTAAGGGCCAGGGCTATCTGCTCGCGGAGCGTGTTGACGGGGCAGGGTTTCTGCAGGAAACCTTTGATATTGCTCTCCTGCTTGAAGACCTGTTCGGTGGAGGGATCGAAGTGGCTGGCCGTCATTACCAGCACGGGGATATCCTTCAACTCGTCCTCCGCGAGAAGCATGCGCATCATCTCCAGGCCCGACACGCGCGGCATCATCACGTCCATCAGGATGATGTCCGGCTTTATTACGCGGGCCTGCTCCAGGCCGTCCTGCCCGTCGGTAGCCGTATGGACCTCGTAATCGTCAGTGCCCAGCGCCATCTGCGCCAGCTGTAAAAAATTTATATTATCGTCCACCACCAGCACTTTGATCATAGCCATAGTCCCCCGTAGCGCCCGCTTTTTGTCCTGCCGAAGGAGGGGCTCGAACCCTCACTCGCCGTAAGGCGAACAGGTTTTTGAGACCTGCGCGTCTACCAGTTCCGCCACTTCGGCATAGGACAAAAACGACTGTTTAATTCTACAAAATTTAGCCTCTACCTGCCGCCGGCGGCGGGAACCGGGCCCAGGCCGAGCAGTTCGTCCAGGCGCACGGGCTTAAGGCCTTTCTTCGCCGCCTCGTCCAGGATGCGTCCTACGATGCGAAGGTTCTTTTCTTTCACCTTGCCCCCGCCGTCGTGCAGCAGCAGGATGGCGCCGGGCTTTACCGCCTTAAGGTACTCCGCCGTCATCTTGTCTTCGGGGAGTTTGGTCCAGTCGCTGCCGTAGGTCCAGTTCACCAGCGTATACCCGAGCCGTCCCGCCTCCTGCCGCGCCCAGGGCTTGTTGTAGCCGTTGGGCAGGCGGAGCACCGTCGGGCGGACGCCGGCGGCCTTTTCAATCGACGCGGCCGCCCTTTCCAGTTCTTTCTGGAAAATTGCCGCGTGGTCGGGCTTCTTCTCCACGTTCTTCCAGAGCAGGTGCGTGTCCGTGTGATTGCAGACCAGGTGCCCGGCCTGCGCCACTTTCCTGGCGCGGTCGGGGTAGGCGCGGGCGGAGGTGCCCAGCATGAAAAAGGAAGCTTTGACGCCGCGCTGCGCCAGCAGTTTCAGCAGGTCCTCGGTGATGTAGCCCGGGCCGTCGTCGAAGGTAAGGGCGAATTCCGCTTTTTTCGGGTCGCCGGAGGCGAAGAATTTCCCCGCCTGGGGGTTGCCCGCCGCGAAGCCGGCGGCGGCCCCGAAAAGAAAGAACGTCACGAAGACCGCGATCTTGTTTCGATTCATAGTTGTTATTCTCCGGAGTATTTGCGGGCGCTAAACCTCGTGCCTTTCGAGATTGCGCAGCCCCAGTTTCCAGGGCACGTACAGCGCCGTGAAATTGAGCAGCACGAAAACCGCGGCGCACAGCGCCACCGCGCGCATATCCCACGGGTGCTGGCGGCCGAAGCGCTCGGCGAAGTGCATCTGCACCGGCCAGGCCTCCACGCCCACCAGCAGCGCCAGGTAACCCATGGAACACGCCATGTACAGGAACCCGCCGTAAGAGGATTCCAGTTGGTGGATATTCTCCACCTTGAAATCGGGGAACAGGGCGCCCAGGCCTATGCCCATCACGGAAATGACCACCGACGCGGCCAGGATGGTGACGGTGGACAGGATAAAGATAAAGAGGTCGGCGCCGAGCAGCCGGCTGGAGACCACGATCAGCACCAGCCCGATCACCACCGACGACGGCAGGGACAGCAGGAGTTTCTCGCGCATGATGGCCGCGGCGCTCACCGGCGCGGACTTGAGCAGCCAGTAGCTGCCCCCCTCCAGGCTGATGGCGGGGAAGGTGAAGCGCAGGCCGATGGCCGCCACCACGAAGCCCGCCACCCCGACGTTAAGGAACGAAACGAGGCTCTTAAGGTCCGGCGTATCCAGCGGCAGCTGGCGGATGCTGAAAAGGTACACGGCGATCAGCGCCGCGATAAGTATCACCTGGGACCAGTAGCGCGCGTCGCGCGTCATGCCCAGCCGGTCCTTCCAGAAAAGCGTAAGCGAAGCGCGCAGCGCCGGCCATTTTGCCGCCAGGCGCTGCTCAGGCTGTAGTTCCCGCCCGCCGCGGAAGCGCGGGGAGCCCTGGGCCCCGCTGAACCCGCGCATATAAAGCCGGCCCGCCAGGAAGTAGATGAAGGCGTAGATGGCCGCCGCGGAGGCGGAGAGCACCAGCGCGCTCCGCAGGAAGACCAGCCAGTGCCCGGCGGAATAGGCCACCATGGCCTTGGTTACCCACCAGGACGGCAGGTAAGGCGCCGTGGGCGTCTGGAGGTACTCTATGTACTGCGCCACCACCTGCAGCGAATCCGGGCGGAGCAGCTGTTCGGGCCTGGAGAAACGGAAGGCCACGTAGACGAAAGCCACCGAAAGGCTGCCCAGCAGCCAGGTAATGTCCCGCGTGCGCGACGACGGAAAAGAATACATCACCACCATGCTGAACAGGATGCCGAAAGCCCCGGCCAGCATGACGTAGGGGACCATCAGCAGGGCGTAGGACAGGTAGAACCCCGCGCCCAGCGCCTTAACGCGGCCCAGCGCCAGGATGTAGGGGAAGATGGCCAGCACCAGCGTCCAGGAGGAATAGAACACGGTCTCCAGGGACTTGTCCAGGAAGACCGAGCGCAGGTCCAGCGGGCAGGAGAACAGGAACTTCAGGTCGGAGGAATAGTAAAGCGTGGTCATCGAGATGATGATGGAAGACACGATGATCATGGAGAAGGTCATCAGCAGCACCATGGAGGTGAGCTTCCAGGAAAGCATGGGGCCGATCAGCTGCACGCCCTCGAGGTAGGCAAGCAGCCGCCAGAAGGCGCCGTACAGCGCGGCCAGCATCAGCAGCCCCACGCCGGCGAACATGAGGTTCTTCCCCAGCTTCCAGCCGCGCAGGGACAGCAGCGTGTTCACTACGGTGGTGACTTTCCTTTTGATCAGGATATTGAGCATTTGGGAAAAGGCGGAGAGGCTCCGCCGCTATTCAGTAAGTTCCAGGAACACGTCTTCCAGCGAGCGGATCCCGGCGGCGGTGGTGAGCTTTTTCACCTCGGCCACGGTGCCGCGGGCCACCAGCCGGCCGCGGTAAATGATGCCCACGCTGTGGCAGAGCTTCTCGGCCATGTCCAGGATGTGGGTGCACATGAAAACGGCGGCGCCTTCCCTGGCGATGTCGGCCAGCAGCAGTTTGAAGCGGCGGATGCTCTTGGGGTCCAGCCCCACGGTAGGCTCGTCGAAAAGCACCACCTTGGGCCTGCGCAGCAGCACGCTGGCGATCAGCAGCTTCTGCTTCATGCCGTGGGAATAGCTTTCCAGCAGTTCCCCCGCCTGTTCGGTAAGTTCGAAAGTTTCCAGAAGTTCGGGGATACGGCGCGCCTGCTCGCCGCGCGGCACCGCGTAAAGGTCGCCGATGAAGCGCAGGAATTCCCAGCCGGTCAGCTTGGGGTAGACGAAAGGCTCGTCGGGGATATAGGCCAGTTCCCGCTTGGCGGCCAGCGGCTCCAGCTCCACGTCGTGGCCCGCCACCACGACGCGCCCGGAAGTGGGGCGCATGATGCCGGAGAGGATCTTTACGGTGGTGGTCTTGCCGGCCCCGTTCGGGCCCAGGAAGCCGAAGATCTCGCCGGGCGCCACTTTGAGGTTCAGCCCGTCTACGGCCTTGAAGGAGCCGAAAGTCTTGGTAAGGTTATGTATTTCGATCATCGCGTTAAATTTAAAATCCCCTGCCGGGGATTTTAAATTGTTCCTGACTCCGGCCTTCCGTTACCTGCCTTGCTCGCGCTGTTCCAGGTAGCTCTTGATCTCCTGCTTGGTGGTGAGCTGGCGCAGCAGGTAGTTGGCCAGGTTGGCGAACTTCTCGCGGGCCAGTTCGTCGGTATATTTGGCGCGGTCTTTCTCGAAACCGTTCAGGTTCTTGTTCTTGGCCAGGTAATAGGCCTTAACTTCGTCGGGGGTAACCTTGACGCTGGTGTAGATGAACTGCTTGAACTTGGAAGCCAGGCGCGCCTTCTTGCGCCAGGCTTCGTACTCCGCCGGGGTCATGCCGAATTCGTTGGAGATGGTCTGGAAGTAGGCGCGGGGGCTGAACTGGCCGTTCTCGCGGAACTGCGGGGTATTCTGCACTTCCACCGCCACTTCGAAATCGGGGACGCGCATGCCCAGCTTCTCGCCCTGCTGGCTCAGCAGTTCCTCGATCACCATCTCGCGGAAAACCTCCTGCTTGATGGTGGTTTTCATGATGTCGTTGACTTCCGTGCCGTTGTCCTTGAAGCTGGCCATGGCCCGGTTGACCTGGGAAAGGAAGCGCTGGTACGGGATCTTTTTGCCGCCGATGTCCGCCACCGCGTCCATGGACGAGCTGGTGAACACCTGGCCGCTCACGAAGAAAATGGAGCCGACGAAAACCACTACTACCACGGTGAAGATGAGCCTTTTGTGCGTAGAGAAGAATGAGATCATTATTGTTTAGCCTCGGTTTTAGTAGTTTTAGCCTGCAGATCTTCTTTGCGCTCCGCCTTGCGCGCGTTGTCCATGGAGCAGCTGCCGTTGAAGAGGGCGCCTTCCTCCAGCATGACCTTGGGGGAGCGGATGTCGCCATCGATGCGGCAGCCGGCCAGGGCTTCCACGTGGTCGAGGGCGGTGATATTGCCGCGGATCTCGCCGCAAACGTAGCAGACCTCGCAGGAGACGTCGCCTTTAACTTTGCCGGATTTGCCGATGGTGACGGTCTTGGCGTCCACCACGGAACCGTCCACGCGGCCGTCGATGCGGAGCGAGCCTTTGGCGGTCAGCGTACCCTGGAAATAGGCCTCGGTGCCTATCACGGTGTCGCCGTTCTTGGTCTCGAAACTGATGCTGGTGTTCTTAAACATAGCCATACGTTTCTCCTCTACCGCTCACAAGCCGCCGAAAATGCCGTCGAAAAGGCCGGCGAAATTATTATCCTGCCTGCCGCCCACCTGCAGGAACTTCATAGGGTCGCGCGGCACGCCGCCCACCCAGACCTCGTAATGCAGGTGGTTGCCGGTGGAGGTGCCGGTGGAGCCCATGCGGCCTATCAGCTGGCCGCGCTTCACCTTGGACCCCTCCTTGGCGACGATCTCGCTCATGTGGCCGTAAAGGGTGGAGTAGCCGGAGCCATGGTCGACCACGGCGCACATGCCGTAGCCCTGCGCCCAGCCGGAATGGCGGATCACGCCGTCGGCGGCGGCGTAGATGGGCGTGCCGTACTCGTTGGCGATGTCGATGCCGGTATGGTAGCCGCTGGCGTTCTCCAGGGGCGCTATGCGGTAGCCGAAGGGCGAAGTGATCCTGCCCTGGGTGGGCCAGATCGAGGGCGTGGCCCGCGCGTCGTTATGGCGGTCCGCCAGGTAAAGCGTAACCTCGGAATAGCTGGTAAGGCGCTTGCGGGACTCGTCCTGCATCTTCAGGATGGAATTGTTCAGCGTGGTCTCTTTGATCTCGGAAGCCTTGGCGTTGAGCAGGCGGCGGAAATCGGCCAGGTCGCCGTTCTGCGCCCCCCCGATGCCTTCCTCCTGCTGGAACCGCGCCGGGTCCATGCCCAGGACCTTCCGCAGCTGGTTGTCGGTGCGTTTGGTCATTTCCAGGTAGGCCATGCCCTTCTCCACCTGTTCGGACACGTAGGCCATCTTGGTGCGCAGGATCTTGTTGTCCGCCTTGGTAACGTAATAATCGAAGTGGCGGCCAGAGATATACCCGGCCCACACGGTGAGGAAGGTCCAGGAAACGCCGAAAACGAGCAGGAAAGCCACCGGCAGGTTGAAACGCAGCGAAGGCATACCGTTGTGCGGTATGATAAAGATGCTTACCGGCTTGGTAACGCTCTTAAGAAAACGGGCAAGGGACCTTAGCCACATAGTTTCAATAAGATATCTTATATGATTATTGGGTGTCAACCGGCGGCGGCACTTTACCGGCGCGCGCGGGAGTTGTATTCGCCGGCGCGGTGGTGGCGGGGGCGTTCATAGCCGAGGGATCCAGGGTGAGGCTGCCGGCTTCCTCTTCCTGCGCGGGTTCTTCCGCGGGTACGGCGGCCACCGGCACGGCCTGGGGCATTACCGGGGCGCCCGGCAGGCCCTTCATGAAAGGCTTAAGGTCCGGGTCCCGCATGGCTTCCATCATGAATTTCAGGAAATCGGGCCTGGCCATATACTTCATCATCAGGCCGTTGATGCCTTTGGAGTTCTTTACCGAAGCCATTACGGCCATAGGGTTGCCGCCCTTGGTCTGGGCCAGGGCGCGCGCGATATCGGGGTCTTTCTTCAGGTCCGCCAGGAACTCTTTTACGACCGGCCTGTCGGAGTATTTGGCAAGCACGCTTACTATTTTTTCGCCCTCCGCCGGGTTGAAAGCTTCGGCCTGCTGGCCGGGGATAGAACCTGAGATGAGGCCGAGCCCGGAAGCGGCCATCTCGGTGGATTGCGCCACGGCAGGAAGGGCGCCCGGCATGGGCAGGCCCTCGGGCTGCGCGGGCGGCTGATAATTCTGGAGAGCGTTGACGAATTCGGCTTTAGCCTGCGAGATCTTGCGGTAAGCCACGAAAGCCGCCGAGGCCAGCGCCAGGAACAGGACCGCCAGGACCGAGGCTGCGATCTTCAGGATCTTGTTGCGGGACTTTACCCGTTCCAGCTCCGCGGCCAGTTCGGACTCGGGCCGCGCAGGTTCCTGCTTTTGTTCTGTAACCGGAACGTTTTTATCTTCAGCCATGATCTCCCCCGAAAAGTTAAAGCCGCCGCCCCCGCTGCCGCCCGCGTTTAAATTGACATCCGGCAACGCTAATTGGTAGACTGGTATTCTACTAAATAAAGGGCGGCCTTAAAGCCGCCTTTTCTTAAGTAAGCGGCACAACAAGCCCTCTTCGTCTAGCGGTTAGGACGCTGCCCTTTCAAGGCAGAGATCACGGGTTCGAATCCCGTAGAGGGCGCCAATTTACGGAGTTGCGAAAATCAGGGTCAAAAAAATCCGCCCGAGCCCGCAGCTCCCGCAGTTTCTCCGACGGAAAATTTAATTTTAATTTTATTTTCTGCCCGCCTAAAAGGAAGTTCGAACCGATTTTTCTCATTATTTGCAGATTATCGGCCGGACTTCCGGAAACCGCAGACTCTCCGACGACAACACAAAGCTCGTAGAACCTTCGCAAAGGTTCGTTCCGCATATTCTCCTCCCGCGCAAAAGCTGCGAGTTTGTTTTCGATTTCCATTTTTTCATCGACCAATTGGGCCTTCTTGCTGGCGTACTCGGGCCGCGTCAGCGCGCCTTGCAGCACCATGTCCAGCAACTTGCCCAATTGGTCGGTAAGGATAACCAACTTATCTCGCAGATTTTGGGCGGCTTCTTCCCCGGCCTGGGCCGCCTTACTTTTTTCCTTTTTTATATTATCAAGGGCATCGGCGGCCAGGGCCGGGGGTAAGGAAACTCCTTTGAGCAGTTCCCGCACCTGGCGATCGGCCTCCTCCTCGCGCATATAGCGCGAGGGGCAAGGGTTCTTCCGTTTGGTGCAACGCAAATAGTTGTGGCCCTTTTGCGTCTCGGTGGTGATGAAGCAACCGCAATGTTCGCACCGGAAAATACCCCGGTAGACATAGGGCTTGAACCCCCTCTGCTTAGGCTTGCTCCTGTTCTTGAAGAGCGCCTGGCATTTATCAAAGACGTCCTTTGAGATTATGGCCTCATGCTTGGCCTCGTGCACCTCGCCGTAGTACCGCATAACCCCATAGTAGATGGGATTGCGGAGAATATAATGGCAATTGGCTACGGATAGCGGCTTCTTTTTGTTGCGGCCAACAACCCCGGACGCGCGCATATACTCGCGAATCTCGCGTATAGAGTAATTGCCGGTAGCGTACATCTCAAAAGCCTTCTTGATGAACGGAGCCCGCGTTTTGTCCACATATATCGTGTGATTTTCCAGGTTGTTCAGGTAGCCCGTCGGAGCCCAGGAAGGCCAGATGCCGTTGCGGAGTTTTTGGCGGAGGCCGCGCTTAACGTTCTCGGAAAGATTATCAACGTAATACTTAGACTGCCCGAAAGCGATGGAAAGCATGAACTTCCCCTGCGGCGTAGGATCAAACCAGAAGGTAGGGAACTTCAATTTAGTGATCCGCCCGGTGTCCACCAGGTAGATTATGCGTCCGCCGTCCACGGAGTTGCGCGCAAGCCGGTCGGGGTGCCAAGCCACTATTCCGTCGGCCGCGCCCTGCTCAAGCTTAGCCATCATCTCGTTAAAGACCTCGCGGCCCGGTTCTTTGGCGGTCTTGCTCTCCACGAACTCGCGAGCGATGGGCAGGCGCTCCTTGTTGGCGTACTCGCGCAACTCCACCAACTGCGCCTCGATGGACAGCACCTGCTTGTCCGCCTCGTCGGTGGACTTGCGCGCATAAAGGAAGTACCGCATATTAGGTTTCTCCATACATTTTCTCCCCGCTCTTAATTCCGGCTTTGCCCAGCAGGGCTAAGACGGAATTAAGTGCTATTCTTCAACTCTGCGCCGCGGGTAAGGCCGGCCAGGCGCAGCAGCGCTGGGCCGGCCGCACCGGCGGCCATAAGGAAAATAATTCGGTTCGTAATTAATCATCGGCGGGAAACGGATTTCTTATAAACTGAGTTTTCCGT
>JAJZPL010000057.1 GCA_021811185.1 bacterium | reverse complement strand
ATGAGCCCGGCCGCCGACGGCTGGCGCGACGCGGCCGTCTTCGCGGGCGTCAACCCGGACGAACTTGAAAAGCGCGCGGCCTCCGAAGGCGCGGCGGCCCTGGCCGCCGTCAGCGCGCAGGCCGCCCGCGTCGGTGTGACCGCAACAACACTGCTCCTGGACGGCAAGCCCTATGAGGGCTCGCAGCGGCTGCTGCCTTTGTATGAGGCCGTTAACGCAGCTTTGCCGGCGGCCCGCCGTGTTCCGCCGCCCGCGGGCTATAAACCCCGCCCCAAGGCCCCGCCGCCAGGCTTCTGGGCGGCGCTCGGCGCCGGCCAGAAAAAGAACGAAGCGCTGATAGGCGCTTTCGACAGGTATTTTGAAGGGATCAAGCCTTCCGTCCTGGACTATGCCAAAGGCGAGAGCGCTGCTAAATTCCCCTGGCTGGAATTTCTGCCCGCCTATATCATTGAAGCCACTCCCGAAGCCAAAAGCCGCCTTGAAGGCGAGCTGAAAGCCGGGGTCTTTAAGGAGACTGAAGGCTACCTGGTCTACGAGGACCGCCAGGGCCGCGGTTTTTACGCGGCGCGGCCCGCAAAGGAAAACACGTTGGAACTCTTTGTGATGAGCCAATGCCCTTTCGGGGTTTCCGCCGAGAATTCCGTTCTTGAGGCCGAAAAGGACAAGTTGCTGCCCGCCGGAACGAAGCTGGAGATACACTTCATCGGCGACGCCAAGAAGAAGGACGGCGGCGGCTGGGAATTCTCCAGCCTGCACGGCGAGCCGGAATGGCAGGAGAACGCCAGGCAGCTTTTTATTTCCCGCCGCTTCCCTGATAAATTCAAGGCCTACCTGCTGGAACGCAACCGCGACATTAAAAACCCGGACTGGGAGAAGGCGGCCAAAACAGCCGGCATAGACGCCGCAGCCGTCACCGCCGGGTTCGAAGAAGCAAAAGACATGCTGGCTGAGGATTTTGCCAAAACAACGACATTGGGCATAACAAGTTCGCCCTCTATAATACTGGGAGGCAGGGAGTTCATGATGGGCCTGGGTGAGCTGATAAAAACGCCCGGTTTCGGGAAAGTCCCGCCGCCGGGACAGGCCGGGGCGGGCTGTAATAAGTAGACTAGATCGGCGCAGTTCCCGCGCCTGCCGGCGCTAACGACCCAGCGCGCGGGAACTGCCCTAAAATCAATGCGGCCAGGGTTTTGGTGCCGCTCCAAAGGACTAAAATGACGAAACTTCTGAACTATCTCTCTTCAATCAGGCTTTTTTTTGCGCTTTCAGCTCTTATGCTGGCAGCCTTCCTGCTGGGCGGGGTGATACCGCAGGGAGAATCCCCGGAGGCTTACCAGGAACTGCTAGGCCGCCTCGGTGGGGCCTGGGTCATGACCCTGCGACTCAACAATGTCTTCTACAGCTCATGGTTCCTCGTCCTCATGGCCGGCGGTTTCCTGAATATGCTGGCCTGCACGGTAAAACAATGGAAGGTGCTCAGGCTGCGCCCCGGAGTTTTTCTGAGCCATCTGGGCGTGATGCTGATGTTCGTAGGCGGCGCGGTGCACGGACGCCTCGCGGTGCGCGGCATCATGGCGCTCGAGACCGGGCAGGTCAGGAAAGAATTCGATAGCGACGCCGGGGGCTCCGTAGCGCTGCCGTTCGAAGTAACGCTGAAAAACTTCCAGATCCATTACTGGGACCAGGAGAAGCATATCATCCATGCGCTTAAAAAGTGCGACGAGCCCGGGCATGAAGGGGAAGATCTCCTTGAGTCGGTTGAAGTAACGCCTGGCGGGAACGCGCAGTTCAAAGCGGCTGGCGCGGAATTGGAGGTTCTGAAGTTCTACCCAAACTTCGCCATCGGGGATTCCGGCCCGGCCACTCTCGACGAGGCCAGGAGCAATCCGGCCCTGGCGGTTAAATTCACGGGGAGTAAGGCCGCGAAGTCCGGCTACCTGTTCGCCAACCATCCCGACTTCCACGGCGTACAGGATACGGGAGGGATACGGTACGTCTACGAGTATAACCCCGGCAGGATAAAGCAGTTCGAGAGCCGCATCGCCTTCCTGGAGGGGGGTATAGAGAAGCTGGAGAAGTCGATAAACGTGAATTCCCCAGCCGCCTACATGGGCTACCGGCTGTTCCAATCCGGCTATGATCCAAAGAATCCCAACTTCTCGAGCATACAGATCTCGAAGGATCCCAGCGTCAAGTTCATCTACGCTGGTTTCGCCGCGCTTATGATAGGCCTTACCATGGCGTTCTGGAAGGAGATTAAATAATGGAAATATCACTGAAAGTTTCATTTGTTCTTTACGGCCTGGCTATGGCCGCCGCCCTGCTCGGCTTCCTTTTTAACAAGGACTGGCGGAGCAGGTATTCCGTCCCGGCGCTGTTCGCCGGCTGGCTTTCTGCCACCGCCCATGTTGGTATTCGCTGGTACTTGTCCGGAAGAGCCCCGCTTTCGAACCAGTACGAATCCCTGGTATTCCTTATATGGGCCTTTGTCGGAGTTTACCTGTTGTTCAGGAACTTACCGGGCCGAGGTCTAGATTGGTTGGCCCCTTGGACTGGCATGGTCGCCGTGTTGAGCCTCGCCGCCGGGTCCTTCCTGGGGTCGGATATCGAGCCGCTGGTGCCGGCCCTGCAGTCCAACTGGCTGCTTGTTCACGTAAGCACCGTTATGACCGGGTATGGTGCGCTGCTGCTTTCTTTCCTTGGCGCCGCTGCTTTTTCGTTTATGGGCGCGGCGCAGGAAGAGAGAAAGAAAGGACTTGAATCCCTGGTTTACCGGGCTTGCCTGGTTGGATTCTGGCTGCTCACCCTGGGGATAATCACCGGGGCGGTCTGGGCGAATTCCGCCTGGGGCTCCTACTGGTCCTGGGACCCCAAGGAAACCTGGTCCCTGATCACCTGGCTGTATTATGCGGTGGCGATACATTTAAGAAGAACAAGGAGCTGGAGGGAGAAGAAATTCGCCGGTCTGATGCTCTGGGGTTTTGTGCTGGTCATGTTCACTTACTTCGGAGTGAACTACCTGATGTCAGGCCTGCACAGTTACGGAAAACAGTAAAAACTCCGGATGGGTAAGATTAACACAGTTCCCGCGCAAGCCGGCGCCAACAACAGACGGCGCGCGGGAACTGCCCTAACAGATATAATACGAAAATAGCCGCACTGCCGCGTGGCGCGTGGTGAGTATGGGCGGGAATTATGAAAAAAACAGCGTTCGTAATAGATAATATGGACTGCCAGGCCGAAGAGGCGTTGATACGCAAGCGGCTGGGTAAAATGCCGGAAGTGGGCGAGCTGGAGTTCGACCTTCTGGGCCGCCGCCTTACGGTCAGCCATGACCTGGACACCGCGCTGATCCTGGAAGCCCTGCGCGAAATAGGCATGGAGGCACAAATTTCCGCCGGGTCGGCAGAGCCGGAAAAATGTGACTGTCATAGTTGCGGAACAGTCAGTCCGCTCTCCGCGCCCAGGGAGCAACTCTCGGGAGCTAAAATCTCCGTATTCGTCATAGATGAGATGGACTGCCAGGCAGAAGAGGCGCTGATACGCAAGCGCCTGGGCAAACTGTCCGGGGTCCGCGGCCTTGAATTCGACCTGCTGGCCCGCAAGCTAAAGGTCGGGCACGATTTGCAGGATGATGCGCCCATCCTTGCGGCGCTGGCTGAGATAGGAATGGAGGCGAAGCCTATAACCTCCAAGCCGGGGCCTTCCGCGGAAGTTAAGGCCTTGTCGATCCCGGGCAGGGAGAAGGCGCTGCTGGCCCTGGCCGGCGCGGCCGCGCTGGCCGCGGAGATTTTTGTCTGGACCGGTTCCAGCGAGACCTCTAAGCCGGTTATCGCACTGGCTGTTCTTTCTATCGTCTCAGGCGGGCATGGCACTTTGCGCAAAGGCTGGCTGGCCCTTAAGTCCTTTACGCTTAACATTAATTTCCTGATGAGCCTGGCGGTGATCGGCGCGGTCGCAATAGGCGAATGGCCGGAAGCGGCCATGGTGATCTTCCTGTTCGCTTTGGCCGAGTTGATAGAATCCCTTTCAATGGACCATGCTAGGAACGCCATACACGGCCTTATGGCCATGACGCCCGATACGGCCTGGGTGCAGCTTGCCGGCGGAGAGTGGCAGGAGGTTGCGGCGGACTCCATAAGCGTGGGCGTGACGGTAAGGGTGAGGCCGGGCGAACGCATCCCGCTCGACGGCATTGTGACCGCCGGCTCCAGCTCGGTGAACCAGGCGCCTATCACCGGCGAGAGCGTGCCGGTTATGAAGGCCGCCGGCGATGTGGTCTTTGCCGGAACGGTGAACGAGCGCGGTATGCTGGAATTCCGCGTAACGGCCAACAAGGGCAACACCACGCTGGCCCGCATAGTTAAATCCATACAGGAAGCGCAGGGGTCTCGCGCGCCCACCCAGCGTTTTATAGATAAATTCGCCGGTTACTACACGCCTGCGGTAGTGGCGCTGGCGGCCCTTACCGTAGCCGTGCCTACGGTGTTCTTCGGGGCCCCCTTCGAGCCCTGGTTCTACAAGGCGCTGGTGATGCTGGTTATCTCCTGCCCCTGCGCGCTGGTGATCTCCACCCCGGTCACCGTAGTGAGCGGCCTGGCCGCGGCGGCGCGGCAGGGCATACTGGTGAAGGGCGGCCTGCACCTGGAGAACGGCCGCCTGCTCAAGGCGGTTGCACTGGACAAGACCGGCACGCTCACCCACGGCAAGCCCGTGGTGACGGACGTAATTCCGCTTGGCGGGCGTACTGCGGAAAAAATGCTGGCTTTAGCCGCCGGCGTGGACGCCCATTCCGAGCACCCGGTGGCGGCCGCCATAGTTGCTGCCTGGCGGAACCCTGCGGACGGCGCGGTACGCGAAGTGCCCGCGGCAGGATCTTTTGAGTCGCTGACCGGGCGCGGGGCGAAAGCCGCTTTAGCCGGAGGGCTGTACTATGTCGGCAATCACCGCCTGGTAGAGGAGCTGGGCATCTGCTCGCCAGAGTTGGAGGAAGTGTTGAAACGCCTTGAGAGAGAAGGCAAAACCGCAGTGGCACTCACCAATGAAACCGAACCGCTGTGCGTGATTGGGGTGGCCGACACCGTGCGCACGAACAGCCGCGAGGCCATTGAACAACTGCACGCTTTGGGCGTGGCCTCGGCGCTGCTGACCGGAGACAACCAGGCCACCGCCGACGCCATAGCCGCGCAGGTGGGGATAGACGACGCGCGCGGCAATTTGCTGCCGGAGGATAAACTTGCGGCCATGGACGGCCTGCTGGCCCGCTACGGCAATGTCGGCATGGCGGGCGACGGAATAAACGACGCGCCGGCGCTGGCTAAAGCTTCCATAGGATTTGCCATGGGTGCTGCCGGCACCGACACCGCCATAGAGACCGCCGACGTAGCGCTGATGGACGACGACCTGCGCAAGCTGCCGCACTTTATACAATTGAGTCGCGACGCTTCCGGTATCCTGCGGCAGAATATCGCGATGGCTATCGGCATAAAGGCTATTTTCTTCGCGCTGGCTTTCGCCGGCAAGGCCACGCTGTTCATGGCCGTCTTCGCGGACATGGGCGCGAGCCTGCTGGTGATCTTCAACGGCCTGCGGCTGCTGCGCCACCGCGCGCAGCCGGGCCAGTATTAGGGGCGGAACTGCGTGGCGCGGTTCCGACATCTCAAATTCCGGGAGAGGGAACTATTATGAAATCTGGAAACGAACACTGGGACGCGGTATTTACAAGCTGCGAGGACGGGGAACTGGGCTGGTACGAGAAGGACGCTTCCAGGACCCTGGGCCTGCTGGAGCAGGTTCCGGACTGGCGGAAGTCGGTTATCTTCCTTCCCGGGGCCGGCACTTCCCTGCTGATAGAGGAACTCATGTCGCAAGGCGCAGGCCTGGTGCTCAACGATATCAGCGGCGCGGCGTTGAACCGGGTCAGGAACAGGCTGCCCGGCAAAAACGGGATAGTCTGGCTATGTCAGGATATCTCGCGGCCACTGCAGGCCGCACTTCCCGCCGTCGGCGTATGGATAGACAGGGCGGTGCTGCATTTCCTTAACGAAGAGGCGGACATAGCAGGCTATTTCGGCAATCTCCGCGCCACGCTGAAGGCCGGCGGCTACGCTATATTCGCGGAATTCGCTACCAACGGGGCGGAAAAATGCGCCGGCCTGCCCGTTCACAGGTATTCTGTAGAAGAACTGACGCGGAGGCTGGGCCCGGGGTTCAGGCTTGTCTCACATTTTGACTACACGTACATAAATCCATACGGCGATCCCAGGCCGTATATTTACGCGCTGTATAAAAAAGAGGAAGTGCTATGACCCGGACCGGTCTTACGAAACAAACCGGTCCATGGAGCGCTTCAGATCGCTGAAGGCTTTTTCGTATTTCCCGTCATGGACGGCTTTGACCACGCATTCCCGCAGGTGGTCGTCGAGGATTATGCGGCCCACACCGTTGAGCGCCGAGCGCACCGCCGCCAGTTGCAGCAGCACCTCGGGGCAGGGTGCCTCTTCGGCGGCCATGCGCCGGATGGCGCGGATGTGGCCCTCTATGCGCGCAAGGCGGTTCTGAACCTCCGGGGCGTTGGTGTGCGCGTGGCCCTCGCGGCCGGTTTTCGCCTTGCCGGCCGCGGCCTTTTGGGATAGAGCTTTTTTTTTCATGCCGGTTCCTCCTGCGGTTCACCGTTCATGTTAACAGTTTTTCCCTGTTTAGCGGGTGCCTTTTTGTAATTTATCAGGCGGGCCGCATTCGCCAATACCGGCAGCGCGGAAAATTCATGCATAAGTGCCCCGGCCACCGGGCCGATCACGCCGTAGCCGCCCAGTATTACCGCCAGAATGTTCATGGACAGGGAGAAGATGACGTTCTGCCGGATAACTTCCAGTGTCTTGCGCGACAGGTCTATCGCCTGGGGCAGGCGCTCCAGTTCGTCCGACATCAGGCCGATGGAGGCGGTCTCCATGGCCACGTCGGTGCCGCCCAGGCCCATCGCTACGCCTATATCGGCGGCGGCCATGGCTGGCGCGTCGTTTACGCCGTCGCCCGCAAAAAGGACTTTGGCGCCGGAGGCCTGCAACTCCCGGATGATCTCCAGCTTGCGGCGCGGCTGGGTTTCGGCGTAAACCTTGTCTATGCCCAGCTCGCGCGCCACGGCGGCGGCGGTGCGGGGATTGTCTCCGGTAATCATCACAATACTGCCTATACCGAGGCGCTTAAGCGCGGCCACCGCCGCTTTGGCCCCGGGCCGCGGGGCGTCGGCAAGGGCCAGCGCCCCGGCCACCGCTCCGTCTACGGCAACGGGAACAACGGTCTGCCCCTCCTCTTCCATCTTTCGGGCGCGGGCTTCCAGCTCTTCGGGCCAGGCCAGTTTCTTGTCGGCTAGCAGGGCGCGGTTGCCTATGACCACCGCGCGCCCGCCGACACGGGCGGTTACGCCGTAGCCGGGCAGCACCGAGAAATCCTGGGGCTCGCCGAGCGGCAGGTTCTTCTTCACCGCTGCCTGCACGATGGCGCGCCCCAGCGAATGCTCGCTGAAACGCTCAGCGCCGGCGGCCAGCGCCAGCAGTTCGTCGGCGGAGAGCCCGCCCAGCGGGAGTATCTCCCGGACCTCGGGCCTGCCGGTGGTGAGCGTCCCGGTCTTGTCGAAAGCGACTACGCCTATGCCGCCGGCCTGCTCCATTACGGCCCCGGACTTTACCAGCATGCCGCGCTTGGCCGCGTTGCCTATGGCCGCGACGACGGCTGTGGGCGTGGCCAGCACCAGCGCGCAAGGGCAGACCACCACCAGGATCGTGATGGACCGGGTCAGGTCGCGGGTGAGCAGGTAGACCAGTACTGCTATGCCGAAGGTGACCGGTACCAGGACGACGGCGTATTTATTGGCGAGGCGCTGCACAGGGGCCTGCGAGGCCTGCGCATCCCTGACCAGTTTGATGATATGCCCCAACGCGGTATCGCCGCCCAGGCGGGTGACTTTCAGCTCGAAAGCCCCTACCTCGTTGAGAGTGCCGGCGAAAACTTCGTCGCCGGGCTTCTTCTCCACGGGCATGGATTCGCCGGTGATGGCGGCCTGGTTTACCGAACCGCCCCCGCCTGCGAGCACGCCGTCCACGCCTATCCGCTCGCCGCTGCGCACCAGCACGATGTCGCCCGGCACGACTTCCTCTACGGGGATAACGGTTTCGCGTCCGCCGCGGCGGACCGTTACCGTGGGCGGAGCCAGTTTAGCCAGTTCCTTCAGCGCGTTGTTGGCGCGGGCCATGGTCAGGTTCTCCAGCCAGTCGCCTATGGCGAACATGAAGACCACCAGGGCGGCGGCGCTGTATTCGCCTATGAACATGGCGGCTATTACAGCGGTGGTAGCCATGAACCCGGCGGTGACGTCGTGCTTTATGAACAGGGCCTTCCCGGTAAGCAGGAACAAGGGGATGCCGCCCAGCAGGGCCGAGGCGAGGTACAGTTTCCTGCCCGCTACCGGGGCGCCCGACAAAGAGGCGATGAACCCGGCCAGCAGCAGGACGCCGTTTACGGCGGCGCAGATGCTTTCCTTGGACAGCAGGAAATCCCGGTAGCGGGTGAAGACGCCGGGGCGCGGCACGCCGCAGCAGGCGGGGGCGTTCTCGGGGATCGTCGGTTCGGGCTTGCTCATATTTCTGGCTCCTGGCAGGGGCTGGTTCTGTATCCCCCCAGGGGGGATACAGATAGTATAACATTTGCGGGCCGCGCAGGGGCGGGGCAGGGCAGTTGCGGCCCTGAGAGCCCCACGAACCGGCCCGCCACTGGCGGGCGGGCGCCGCGGCCGGACCGGCCCGCAGGGACGGAACGGCCGCGGCGGTGGGGCGGACAGGCGTGGCCTGGCCGGCCTGGCCGGCAGGGCCACGCCTGCGAAGGG
>JAJZPL010000025.1 GCA_021811185.1 bacterium | reverse complement strand
TTCCGATCTAGTTATGTCGCATCATTGTGAAAACCCCCGGGTTTCGGGGGCTTAAAATGGTAAAATTTAGGGGTGAAGAAATTCGACCTTGCCATTAAGGCTGCGCTGAAGGAAGACATAGGGAATGGTGACGTAACTACCCGCTTCTTTGTGCCGCTCGGGACCAGGTTCAGCGGCGAGATGCGCGCCAAAGACAACGGCGTGGTCTGCGGCCTGGAAACGGCCAAACGCGTGTTCGAACTGGCCGCTAAAGGCTCCCGCGTAAAGATCCTCCTTAAAGACGGCGCCCGCATCAAGAAAGGCGACGTGCTTATGAAGATAGAAGGCCCCGCCTCAATCCTCACCGCCGAACGCACCGCCCTTAACTTTTTACAGCATATGAGCGGCGTGGCCACCCGGGCCGCGCTCTTCGCCTCCGTGATCAAGCACCCCCGCACCAAAATTTACGACACCCGCAAAACCCTGCCGGGCCTGCGCGCCGTGGAGAAGTACGCCGTAACCTGCGGCGGCGCCCGCAACCACCGCCAGGGCCTGTACGACATGGCCATGATCAAGGACAACCACGTGGCCTTCGCCGGCGGCAGCCCCGCCGTGCTGGCGGAGCGCATAGCCGCCATGCGCAAGGCCAAACCCGCTCTTAAAATAGAAATAGAAGCCCAGGACCTGGCGCAGGTGAAAGCTTTCCTGCCGCTGGGCGCCGACGTGCTGATGCTCGACAACATGGACTATGCCGCCATGAAGAAGGCCATAGCCCTGATCCGTTCTTACAAAGGCAAAGTGCCGGAGATCGAGATCTCCGGCGGCGTGGACCTTAAGATGGCCGCGCGCTATTCCACCCTCGGGCCGGACCGCATCTCGGTCGGCTCCATCACCAGCGGCGCCAAGCCGCTGGATATCTCTTTCGAGGTGAAAACCAAATGAAAAATCCGACCGACTGCCGCATAGACCTGGACACCCTTCCCGGCATCAGCAAGATCGTCTGCCTGGACGAAGCGGCCTCCACCCAGGCAGTGGCCCGCGAGCTGGCGGTGGAGGGCACGGCCGAAAGGACCCTCGTTATCGCCGAGATGCAGACCGAGGGCCACGGCCGGCTTGGCCGCGAATGGGAATCCGCCCCAGGCGGCCTTTACCTGACGCTGCTGCTTAAGCCGGAGACCGGCCTTAAGTACCTGCCGGATCTGAGCATCCTCAGCGGAGAGGCGGTGGCCGAGACCATCACTAACCTTTACGGCATCAAGACGCGCATCAAGAAGCCCAACGACGTTTTCGCTTTCGCCCCGCGCCGCAAGAAGTGGCTTAAGGTCTGCGGCGTGATCACCGAGAGCTCCTCCATCAACCGCGCGCCCAGCTGGCTGCTGCTGGGCGTGGGCGTGAACCTGAACAACGTTATCAAGCTCGATACCGCAGTTAGCGTGAAGACCATCCTGGGCAAAGAAGTTTCCAGGGAAGAGTTCCTTAAAGAGTTCCTGCAGGCTTTCTGGCTGCGTTATTCCTCGTGGGAGTACGCCAGCCAGGCCAAGAGCAGCAACTGATGGACGCGGCGCGGGTTAAGTCTATAGCTTTGACCCGCGGCGCTTCGGCGGCCGGCATAGTGGCCGCCGGGGACCTCCAGGAGTTCGAAAGATTTGCAGCTGCCGTAGCTTCCGTGCCCGCCGGCGAGGCTTACCTTAACCGGGACATCCAAAGAAGAAAGAACGTGAAGAACTGGGACGCCAATGCCCAGGCTGTGCTGGTCTGCGCCTTCAGGTACTGGGAGCCGGGCCAGGATTATGATGCGGCTATGGCGAGGGCGGGGAACCTTAAAGAATTCCTGCGCGCTACCGGGCGTAAGGTGAAGCAGTCGCCTCTCTTGGAAGCGCCCGGCGCTAAGATCTCCCGTTACGCGCTGTGCCGCGATTATCATCTTACGGTGAAGGAAAGGCTGGCCGAGATCCTCGCGGATATTCAAAAAGAATTCCCGTCGGCTGAGGGCCGTACCTTTTGTGATACTTCGGCGGTGATGGAGAAGGAACTGGCCCGTCTAGCGGGGCTTGGCTTCAGGGGGAAGAACACCCTTCTGCTTTCGCCGGAGCTCGGCAGCTACTTCTTTATCGGCGGTATCGCGCTCAATTTTGATTTACAAGCGGACGCGCCGGCAGAAGGCTCTTGTGGCTCCTGCGAGGCCTGCATAAAGGCTTGTCCCGTCGGCGCGCTGAAAGACGGCGCCCTGGACGCCAACCGCTGCCTGGCCTACTGGACCACACAGTCCAAAGAGCCCATCCCCGCCGACCTCGCCGCCAAAGCCTCCTACGCCTACGGCTGCGACATCTGCCAGGAAGCCTGCCCCTACAACAAAAAAACAGGCTCCATAGCCCCCGGTTTCGAAACCATAAAATAGTTCTTACTGGAAGTTATGCCGGGGTCTTTTTTGTTTGGTATAGTTGTGTTATCTGATTTTGGGTGAGGAATTGTGAACTTAGGCATTCTTAAATTTTTATTGGTTATATTTGTTATCCCGGTCAATAATGCTTTGGCTTTGGAACGGTATGAATTGCCTGATGGAACAATTATGGACGGAGTGGAAGTATCCACCGGAACGATCCCACATGGTTCATTAACACTTCTTGGGTTAACGTTGGATAAAAGCTCTTTTATCGATGTGAAACGTGTATTCGGCGCTGCAGATATTTTGCCAAGGGCACATGACCCGCATGAGCCGGACATCATCTGTTATTCTATAAGTAAGGCTTCCAAAGTTTACGTGTCTTTTGCTGCTGGCTGGCCTGAAAATCCGACAGAAAAGCTTACTTCATTCTCTCTTGCTTCAGGCAACCCTCGACATGATAAAAATGCCTGCGCCTCATCTCATAAGGTAGCTCGTAAATTAACCACGGATAACGGGTTAAGGTTGGGTCTTACCCAGTCGCAATTTACTGCAATTATGGGGAAGCCAGGCAAAATCACTGCAGATTGGGCTGTTTACTCTTTTGAGAGCCATCGGGAGTATTCAAAAGAGGAGCGTATTAAGAAACCTCGTGCGCCTGGCGGCGGGGAATTTAAAGGTGAATACACGTATTATTACGTTTCTGCTCATTTTATCGGTGGCAAACTGGATTCGCTTCAAGTATCTGTTACTGGAGAGCCAGATTGGTGAACAGTTTGGCAATCTGCCTTTAATTAATCAATCCCACGTCGTTTAAATTTTAGAACGCTACGCCGAGAATTGGCTGGACGTAACAAACGTTTGCTGATTGGAGGGGTGGCCGGGGTGTGGTTTCGCGAACCCGTTGCGGAGAGGGGGCCCCGCCATCAAAGTTAGGCGGGGGGGAACCACGCAAGGGTTCCCTGCAGTCCGGGTTCGCGGGGCCACACCCCGGACAGGACCCCGACTGGGCATCTCGCGCACATAAAAAAACAGGAAAGCTTAGGGCTTTCCTGTTTTTTTGCCTGGGGGGTTGGTTAAGCTTTTTTGGCCAGGGCGTTTTTGACGGCTTCCATGAGGTCGTCGGTGTTGAAGGGCTTGGTGAGGAAAGCCGCGACCTGGGAGAAGCGCTGGAACATGGTGCGCGAGGGCTCCAGGGCCGACAGCACCACTATGGGCATCTTGCCGAGGTCGGGGTCTTCGGAGATCTGGGAAGCCAGCGAGTAGCCGTCGATGCCGGGCAGCATCACGTCCAGCACCATCATGTCCGGCTTGAAAGAGCGCAGCGTGTCCAGCACTTCGCGGCCGTTGTCGCACACCTTCACCGTATGCCCCAGGGACTCAAGGGTATACTCCACAAGGCTTGAAATTTCGGGATCGTCATCGACTACAAGGATTTTGTTGCCCATATTGGTAAATCTAACACAAATAACCGTTAGTTGTAAAGGCGGAATTTAACCGCTCCGTCGCGGAAAGCCGCGCTGCTTTTTTGGAAAGCCGCTATGATCCGGGCGGGCTTTTTGCCCTCTTCCAGCAGCTTGTAAAACTCCGAAGACCCCGTCATCTTGCGGATCTCCTCGGGCTTAAGCTCGAAGTCCTTCTTGTTGTACTTGCGCAGCCAGTAGGCCGCCTCCGTAAACACGTCCAGCGCCCGCACCGCCGCCTTGTCCGTAACGTCTATCCGGATGCCCTCGCAGGCCTTGCCCGCGTAAATATCTGCGGCCGGCGTAAGTTTCTGGACGGTCAGCTTAACGCCCTTTAGCCCCGCCGCGTTCATCTTCTTCACTATCTTGTCCGCCTTCATCCACGGCGCGCCGAACCACAAAAAAGGCCGGTCCGTGCCGCGCCCCACCGACACGTTGGCCGCCTCGAAGCAGCCCAGCCCCGGGTACAGCACTTCCGCGTCCACGCTGCGGATATTGGGCGAAGGGTTGATCCACACCACGCCCGTCTGGTCGAAGAACATGTCCCGCGTCCAGCCTTCCATCTTCACCACCGTAAGGTCCAGCTTCAGGTTCAGGTTCGCCTTATGGAACAGCGCCATTTCGCCAGCGGTAAAACCGTGGCGCGTAGGCACCGGGAAATAAGCCGTAAAAGCGCTCACGCCCTTCTCCAGCACCGGGCCCTCCACCAGGCCGCCTATGGGGTTGGGCCGGTCCAGCACCATAAAAGGAATGCCCGCGTTGGCCGCTTCCTCCATGGCGTAGCCCATGGTCGTAAGATAGGTGTAAAAGCGCGCGCCTATGTCCTGGATGTCGAACACCAGCACGTCCAGGCCGCGCAGCATTTCGGGGGTGGGCCGCTGCTTGTTCCTGCCGTAAAGGCTGAACACCGGCACGCCCGTAACCGGGTCCGAAGAGTTCTCGATGTAAGCTCCGCCTTCCTCGGTGCCGCGGAAGCCGTGCTCCGGGCTGAAGATGGCCGCCAGTGTGAAGTTGCCGGCCTTGCTGAACACGTCCACCGCGTTGACGCCTTTCAGGTCCACCGAGGTCTGGTTGGTGATAAGCCCAACCTTCTTGCCGGCCAGCTGCGCGAAGCCGTCGCGTTCCAGCACGTCCAGGCCGGTAAGCGTAAGCGAGGCCGCGGAAGCGGAGCCGGTCAGCGAGCAGCAGAGAACAAGGGGGAGTATTTTCATCATTGGCCTTTCCCTTTATAAAGCGGCTTTTTTAGCTTTAAGCACCAGGAAGTACATCTGCCCCGGGTCCCACAGTTTGAAGGCGAAGGTGGTGGCCTTTTTGCCGTTGCCGGCGAAGAAGTCCACGCGGCCCGGGCCCTTTATAGCGCCGCCGGTGTCCTGCGCGAACACGAAGCGGCTGTCCGGCTTGCGGCCGAGAAGCTTCCCGTCCGCGTCCACGTCCGGGGCGGTGTTAACTTTCATAAAGGCCAGGGCGCCCATGGGGTAAAGCGCGTTGTCCACCGCTACCGAGCGCCAGCCGGTAAGCGGCAGGCCGTAGGTGCCGGCCGGGCCCTCTTCGGGGTCGGCGGGCTGCTCCAGCTTGAAGAAGACGTAGCGCTTGTTCATGCTGAGGATGGGCTGCACCTTGCCGGGATGCTCGTCCAGGTACTGCTGGCCCTTCTCCGGGCTTATGCCCTCGCGGGGCAGCGCGCCCGCTTCTATCATGGCGGTAAGCCAGCCCTTGAACTTAAGGCTGTTGGTGGCCGCGAACTTGGCTTTTATCACCCTGCCGTCGGGCAGCGCCAGCCGGCCGGAGCCCTCGGTGTGCAGGTCCATAATGTCCGAGCGCTTCTTGAACCAGGCCAGTTCCAGGCCTTTGCCGTCCAGCACGCCCTTGAAATCTATGTCCTCGCGGTCGTAGTAAGGCACCAGCTCGTTCTTTACTACGCGGCCGTTCAGCTTTTCGCCCTTGAACTTCTCGTTGAAGTCCTCCAGGTTTATGGAAACCATGTCGTCGGGCCGGGCGTAAATGGGGTATTTGTAGGCGTCGGTATATTTAAGGCTGGCTTCCAGCGTGGGCTCGTAATAGGAGCTGAACACCACCGTGCCGGTGGAGTCGCGCCCGGCCATCTGGTAAACGTCGAACTTCTGTTTTACCTGGCGGTCCAGGTCCTGCGGGGTGGGGGAAGACTCCAGGATCTTTATCAGTTCGTCCGTGGTGTCGGCCAGGTCTTTTGGCGTAACCTTGCGGTCGCCGAAGTCGTAGGAGAGCGCGCCGCTCTTGAGGCCCTGGAAGTAGGCCTGGTTCAGTTTGGCGGCCTTAAGCAGGGAGGGCAGGTCGCCGCTGTCGGCGAACAAGGGAACTTCCGCCGGGGCTATGGTGGCCTGCACCGCGGGGGGCGTTACCGCGCCCGGGCAGGGCGGGCAGGCGCCGGTTACGGCGGCCTTCCTGGGGGCGGTGGAGCAGCCGGCCAGCAGGGCCGCGAAGATAACTAAAGTTACTTTTTTCATATATATCTCCCGGGGTTAAAGCGCGCTTAAATTTAAATGCCTCTGGATCCGCCGCCGTGGGCCCCGCCGGCCCGGGCCGCGCCGCGGCCCCTTAAAGTATCCGGAATCAACTGTGACCGCGGTTACAGAACGGACTTTTTCATAGGGAAAACGGGGCCTGTCCCCTTTTTATTATCCCATAAACGGTTCATTGACACAAGACCGGATTTCTATTAGAATTTCGCTATGGGTAAAAAAATTCTCTCTCTATTCTTATTGGCGGCGCTGCCGGGGCTCACTTGCGCCGGCGAGGCCAAAATTCTCTCCATGAGCGGCAATGTGGAAGCCCGCCAGACCCGCGAGGGCCAGTGGGGCCCCGCCGCGGATAACATGGAAATAGCGGAAGGCGGCGCCGTCCGCACCGCTTCCGACGGGGCGGCCGTGCTGCTGCTGCCCAACAAGACCAAGATCTGGCTGAAAGAGACCACCAGCCTTGAAATAGAACAGCGCCAGACGCTGGCCAGCCGCCTGGCGCTGGTGTTCGGCCGCATCAAGCTGCGCGTGCCGCACCTGATGCGCAAGGAAAAATTCGAGGTGCGCACCCCGGCGGCCGTGTGCGCCGTACGCGGCACCGAGTTCACCGTAAGCACCAACGAAGAGGGCAAGATGGACCTGCAGGTGCTTTACGGCGAGGTCAAGCTGCGCTTCGTGATCCCGCCGGAAAAGGGCGCCGACGAATATTACATTCCGCAGGGCCAGGGCCTGAACCTGGAGGAAAAGGGCAAGCCCGCCAAGCTGGCGCTGCTCACCCCCAAGGCCGAAATGGAAGCCCTCGGCAACTGGAACCCGGGCGTTAAGCCCGCGGACCGGCTGAACGCGCTTAAGGAGAAGGAGAACGACAGGGCCCAGGCGAAGGAATTCGCCCGGGTGATCACCAACTCCAACAACGAGGTAAAGAGCTTCCTCAACGTGGTGAAAGAATCCGACCTGGAAGCCGGCCGCACGCTTACCGACGTGCACGGCAACCTGGTGCGCGTGGACCAGCGCATGATGCGCCCCGCCGACAACGAGATCCAGTTCTTCAACCTGGTGAAGCGCCCGGTTTACAGCAACGACGGCTCTTCGCTGGCGAACGGCGGCTTTAAGTATAACGGCGCGCAGGGCGTGGTTAACCGCCTGGATTACATGCAGATGACCATGGCCTTCAACAAGGACCTGCCTCAGCGCATAGAGGACTGGCCCGGTTTCTTCGACGCCAACGCCGTTAAGCCTTCCTGGGCCTCTTTCGTAATGGCAAACCGCACGGACGCGAACGAAATATTCTTTATAGCCCAGGGCTACAAGTACGACGCCCCGCGCGATATGCTGGTGAGCAACCCCTGGGTGCTTACGCTTGATGGGACACAGACGCCGCTTGCCGCAGACAACAGTAATGACCGGCAGATACTCATGACGGGCGTACTTAAGAACGATGTGCCTAACAATATCTCCGCTATCGAAGGACTGAACAAGATAACGAACCTTCAGGTAGTGACGGATGGAACCAATTCCGGAGCAATGAAGTACACGAACGCGGACCGGACGGCCCTGGACGGAGGCAACGTTGGCGTTACAGCCGGAGACGTCGTCTGGGCTATCAAAACGGATCAGTCTTCTTCTTACTCCGTTCCCAAAGACGCCCCGGATAATGCCCCGCTCGCCCAGTTCCAGGCAGATATGTACCTGATAGGGAATAATGCTGGCAGTGCCAATCTGAACGATTACTTCTGGTTCGCCAAAGAGAACTACGTTATAGGCAACGGCGGCGGGATAAAGACCCCGGGGGATTTCACCAATTCCTCTACCGACCCGTTCACGCTGCTTAAGGATAGCGCGCTGGAAAGCGTTATGTACATAAAGAAGTCCGGTGCCGTGGACTCTACGGCCATCAACGACAACATTACGGCCAAAAACGCGATAAGCGACGTGGACTACTTCGCTTACAGCCATTCAGGCGCAGGCAATGGCACCAACATCGACGTGGTGTTCATACCGGACCTGATGGTGGCCGCGGTGCAGCGCATGCTGCCCGCTATTACGAATCTTAAAGACTAATGAAGGACCCAATAATGAAAAGGCTGATCCTGACCTTTTTGGCGCTTTTTTTTGTAAAAAGCCCCGCCTTTGCCGCTATCGACTGGACGTCCAAAGGGATGCAGATAGCCGGCGAAATAGTGGCCAACCCCGCCGGGTTCTTCTACGACTTCCAGCAGGACCTGGAAGGCACCACCCCGCTGCCCCCCGGCAAGACCTTCGGCATACAGACCGGCCTGTTCCCCACGCTTATCCCGCTTACCTATACCAACGTGTCGGGCAAGGTGCGCCTGCACGGCGAGGGCCGCATAGCCCCGGGCGTGCCGCAGGTGGACCTGATAGGCGGCTACTGGGACATGCTGGGCGCCAAGCTGGCCACCAAGAACTCGGATTCCATCGACAGCGCCAAGTTCGGCGGCTACTACGTGGGCGCCATAGCGAGCTCGTCGGTAAGCCCGCGCATCCGCACCTTCTGGGGCTACAAACACAGCGTGCTGGACGCCAAGCTTAACTTCAAGCCCGGCAAGGAAGTGGATTTCCTGGGCACCAAGGTGAACAGTTTCGACACCGGCTTCCGGGACGACTTCCTGATAGCCGGCATAGAAACGCCCAAGGGCGTGAGCAAGCTGTGGAGCATCCAGCTTAACTACGGCCTTAAAACCCAGGTGTTCAGCAGCAAGGTGAGCTGGTACGGCAAGTACTTCGAGCTGGGCCTGAACATTTATCCGGAAGGCGTGCTGGTTTTCCACCCGGTGTGGAACTTCCACCTGAATTTCTAAGGATCTAACCGATGAAAAAAATAATCTTAAGCGCGGTTGTACTGGCGGCCCTGGCCGGAAGGCTCTCCGCCGCCGTGGCGGAAGACTCCAAGATCTTCACGCCCTTCTTCGACATGACCATGACCGAGGCGGGCTACCTGCCCAGCGAGGGCAACATCTTCAGCGGCGGCAACATCAACACCCAGGTGGGCCTGCTGTCCAAGATCAGCCCGAAGGACAGTATCTTCGGCCTGTACAACTTCAACTACGCCGGGCAGGGCTTCGCGCCGCAGGACTCCAAGCAGTTCACGGACCGCACCCTTTCGCATACCTTCAACCTGGAATACCGCAGGAGCCTGGGCGAGAAGTTCCGCGTAAGGCCCGGCGTTTCGCTGGGGCACGACTATTCCCGCACCGGCGCCAACGAGGCTTGGCAGAACGGCCTGTACAACATGAACTCCACCGGCCTGCAGCTGGCCGGCGACTACATGTTCGACTTCGAGAAGAACGGCATTGTTACGCTGAACTTCCTCACCAAGGCGATAAAGTTCCCCAACTATACCGACCTGCTGCGCGAGTTCCAGGACCCGGCCAATACCGCCAACGCCAACGGCGGCCTGCAGGACCAGAGTCTTAAGCAGGTAAGCCTGCGCCCCAGCTGGAACAACTTCTTCGGCGGCGTAACCTATACCCAGCAGGACTACACCAACCAGAAGGTGGTTGCGAGTAACGGCCAATACGGCAACACCAAACAGCTGGATAAAACTACGACTTTTGACGCCGGCTTTCACCAGAGCCTGTGGGTGTTCGAAATGTATCCCATGGTGGCTTACTCCCAGCACCGCTCCAACCAGAACTTCATGCGCTACAAGTTTCTTGGCGCTACAGACTTGACTAACGGGGACGTGAGTTTCGTGGCCAAGAACTACGACTATAACGAGACCAGCCTCAGCGTGCCGGTGGACCTGAACATCACCAGCAAATGGGCCCTGGGCGGCGCCATCAGCGTGCTCAGCCGCAAATACACGTCCCGCCCCAAGCGCGACGCGGACAACAACTACGTGGCCGGCACCAAACAGTCCAACGTGATGAGCACCCTTACCGGCTCCATCCGCAAGCGCATCAACGACGTGGCCATGGTGCGCCTGTTCTACTCGCTGGTGGTGGCTTCCTCCAACACCAAGTTCGAAAAGTACATGCCGTACAACTACACCGGCAACACCTTCGGCATTTCGTACCAGCTGTCGTACTAAGGTAAAGGGGACGCTGCTTACTATCTTCCTAATTATTCCTTACGCGGCAAATGTCCGCAAGTTAGGAAGATAGTAAGCAGCGTCCCCTGTTCCCTTCACCCGGGATAGCCCCCGGGCTTTTTTATTTATATAATTATGGTTGCCCTCCATGCAGCGGACGGCTCGATTTTCATTTATAACCACCATAGGGGAACCTAATGTACCTTAAAGCGCTCGAGATCTACGGTTTTAAATCCTTCGCCAACAAGATAAAGATGCCGCTCAAGCCCGGCATCACCTGCATAGTCGGCCCCAACGGCTGCGGCAAGTCCAACGTGGTGGACTCCATCAAGTGGTGCATCGGCGAAATGAGCTGGAAGTCGCTGCGCATGCCGTCCATGATGGACGTGATCTTCTCCGGCACCACCAAGCGCCAGCCCCTGAGCATGGGCGAAGTGGCCATGACCTTCGACAACGAGAGCAGGAAGCTCCCCCTGGACTTCAGCGAAGTCACCGTGACCCGCAAGATCTACCGCTCCGAAGAGTCCGAATATTTCATCAATAAAGTGCAGTGCCGCCTCAAGGACATCCGCGAGATGTTCCTGGACACCGGCATCGGCACCGACGGCTACGCCATCATCGACCAGGGCGAGGTGGAGACCGTGCTGTCCGCCACCCCGGAGCAGCGCCGCGAGCTCTTCGAAGAGGCCGCTGGCGTCAGCAAGTACAAGGCCAAGCGCGAGGAAGCCGGCCGCAAGCTCGAGAAGGTGGACGCCGACCTGAACCGCCTGGCCGACAGCATGGTGCTGCTGGACGAGCAGATCAAGAAGCTGGACAAGGAAGCCAACAAGGCCCGCCTGCAGCAGAAGTACAAAGAAGAGCTGACCGGCGCCGAAATTTCCCTGCTGCTCCGCGAGGGCGACGCTTTCGCCGCGCGCAGCACCGAGGCCGCCGCCCGCCTGGAGCCCGTGAAGAAAGAGCTGGAAGAGATCGTGGTCTCCATCACCGCGCTGGAAGGCGAAATAGCGGCGCTCACCCTGACGCTGGCGCAGAAGGGCGAGGAACAGCGCGTGCTGAAAGAAGTGATGAGCTCGGTGAAGACCGAGAAGGTGCAGGCCGAGGGCCGCATCGTCTCCGGCGACGAGATGGTGCTGGAGATCTCCCGGCAGCGCGAGGGCCTGGCCGTGGCCGAGCGCCGCAACGCCGAGAAGCTGGCCGTCACCGCGCCCCGCATCGAGGAGCTCCGCCTCAAGCTTTCTTCCGACGAAGGCGGCCTGCCCGCCCTGCAGGGCGAGTACGAGGCCGCCGCCGCCGCGCTGGCCGGCGTGGCCGACCAGATGCGCGCCGCCGACGAAGCCGCCGACAACATGGCCCGCGAAATGAACGAGGCCTACTCCCGCGAGATGGAACTTTCCAACAAGATCGCCGTCACCGGCTCCAACATCGGGCATCATAACGACGCCAAGGCCGGGCTGGAGAAGGACATAGCCGACATTACTTCCTCCGTCACCTTTATCCAGGCCCGCATAGACGAACTTAAGGGCCGCTCCGCCGCCCTGGGCGGGGAACTGGCCGCCGAAAAAGAGAAGGCCGCCGCCGCCGAGGCGCAGGCCGCCGGCTTTACCGCGCGCCTCTCCGAGATCGACGCGCGCCAGAACGATATCCGCGAGAAGAAGGCCTGGAACGGCTCCCGCCTGGAAGCCATCCTGGCGCAGGGCGAGCACGACACCTACTGGGTGGGCATCAACGGCGTGCTGAACTCCGGCGTGGCCGGCGTTAAAGGCACGCTGCGCCACCTGCTCACCATCCGCAAAGAGGACCGCGTGGCCGTGGACGACGCACTGGGCCGCTTCCTGGACTCCGTGGTCTGCGAGAACGCCGCTTCCGCGCAGGAGGCCATAGAGTACCTTAAGCATATCGGCAAGGGCCGCTGCCGCCTGCTGATCCTGGACCGCGCTCCCGCGGCTCCGGCGCAGGAAGGCTTCAACGTCCCCGGCGCGCAGCGCCTGCTGGAAAAAATTTCCTGCGAGCCGCAGTACCTCCCGCTGGTGACCGGCCTGCTTACCGGCGTGTACGCCGCCAACGGCGCCGTGCACGGGCCCTTCTGGGTGACCGGCGGCGTGGACGAGGTGGCTTCCAACGAGCCCTACTGGGAAGAGGAAGGCGACCTGAAGGAACAGATCAAGGCGCTGGAGACCGAGGCCGCCGCGCTGGAGGCCGAACGCGCGGGGCTGGCGCCGCAGCTGGAAGCCGCCCGCGCCGCCGCCGGCGCCGCCGAGGAAAAAGCCCGGACGCTGGACATAGATTTCCATAAGAACGCCACCGAGCTGGCCGGCGCCGAGGACGACCTGCGCCTGAAGCGCGAGAGCCTGGCGCTCTCGCAGACCGAAATGGCCAAGGCCGACGAGGCCGTAAGGCAGGCCGAGGCCGAGTTCGCCGCGCTGGTGGAGAGCAAGGCCGCGGCCGGCGTCCTGACCGAAACGAAGAAGGCCGAACAGGCCGCCATCGGCGACAGGAAGAACGCCCTGCACGACGATTTCGCGCGCCAGAAAGAGGAACTGGGCGCCCGCAAGGCCAACCTGGACAATTTCCGGCAGAACCTGGAAGCGCTGAAAGGCGAGATGTCGCGCGCCGAGGGCGACCTGGCCGCGCTGACCGAGGAGCAGTCCCATTTCGACGAGCGCCGCACCGAGCTGGCCGCCCGCGACGAGCGCTACAAGGGCGAGATCGCCGCCGCCAAGGTCCGCCTGGCCGAGCTGATGCACGACCTGGCCGAGCGGGAGATCATGGACCGGTCCCTGGAGGACGAGCTTAACGAGCTGCGCGGCACCATGGCGCGCCTGAACGCCAACCTGGCGGACAACCGCGCGCTCTCCGCCGAGAACGAGAAGATCCGCTACCAGATCGAGACCGAGCTGGCCACCATAGCCGCCCGCGCCGACGAGACCGCCAAGCGCATGGCCGACGAATGGAACATCACCCCGGCCGAGGCCCGCGAGCGTTACGCCGGCATCCAGAGCGACCACGAGCGCGTGCAGTTCCTGCGCCGCCGCGTGGTGGAGATGGGCAACGTGAACATGACCGCGCCCGAGGAGTACGAGGCCCTGACGCAGCGCTACAACTTCATGAACTCCCAGGTGGAGGACCTGAACCGCGCCAAGGCCGACCTGCGCTCCGCCATCAACAAGATCAACGACACCACCCGCGAGAACTTCAAGCTTACCTTCGACAAGGTGCGCACCTACTTCAAGGAGATCTACTCGCTGCTGTTCAACGGCGGCGAGGCGGACCTGATCCTTACCATGCCGGACAACCTGCTGGAGACCGGCGTGGAGATCCTGGCGCACCCGCCCGGCAAGCGGCCGGTGAGCATCTCGCAGTTGTCCGGCGGCGAGAAGGCCCTTACCGCGCTGGCGTTGCTGTTCAGCTTCTTCCGCGTGAACCCCTCGCCCTTCTGCATCATGGACGAGGCCGACGCGCCGCTGGACGAGGCCAACGTGGAGCGCTTCGTGCGCCTGATCCGCGAATTCTCCTCGATGACGCAGTTCATCGTGATCACGCACAACAAACGCACCATGGAAGTGGCGGACACGCTTTACGGCGTGACCATGGAGGAGCTGGGCGTGAGCAAGCTGATCTCGGTGGACCTGAAGCGGGCTACCACCATGGTGAACAACGCCGTGGAGCCCGCGGGAGCCATCAACTAACGTGAAATACGGCGTCTTCTCGGACGTGCACGGCAATTACCAGGCCCTTAAAGCCGTGCTGGAGTTCTATCGGAAGAACGGCGTGGAGGATTTTATCTGCTGCGGCGACGTGGTGGGCTACGGGCCCCAGCCGCAGGAGTGCGCGGAAACGCTCGCCGGCCTGAAGCGCCTGGCCATAGTGATGGGCAACCACGACGCGGCCCTGGCCGGCAAGATGGACGTAAAGTGGTTCAACGCCAACGCGATCTGGGCCATAGAGTTCTCTAAAAGGATGATGACCGGGCGCGAGCTGGCCTGGGTGGCTGCCCTCCCGGAACGGGTGGACAACCCGGACTTCACGCTGGTGCACGGCTCGCCCAGGAAGCCCCTCACCGAATACATGCTGAGCGAGATGCAGTTCACGGACAACGCCGGGGCCTGGACGGTGTCGCCCTGCTTCATCGGCCACAGCCACATGCCCCTTTACTTCAGGGAAAGGGAGAACGCGCTGCCGGAAACCGATTTCCTGAAGCCCCTCACCAAATTGTCCCTGGCGGGCGGCCGGTTCATGCTGAACCCGGGGTCGGTTGGCCAGCCCCGCGACGGGGACCCCAGGGCGGCCTGCTGTATCTACGACGCAGGCAAGAAGACGTTCGAGCTTTACAGGGTTTTTTACGACGTAGAGGCGACCCAGCGGCTGATGGGGGAATTGAAGATGCCGTCGCTGCTGTCGGAACGCCTGAGTTTCGGCTTTTAGCGGAGAACGAGCGGAGAACCTTACCTATGGCGATGAATATCTTGATAGTGGACGACGACAAGAACTTCATAGACACGCTGGAGGACGGCCTCAAGCTTAAGAACGTGGACGCCGGAGTGACCGTGGCCAAGTCCGCCCGCGAGGCGCTGGACGCGCTGGCAGCGGCCGTGCCCTCCATCATCATCCTGGACATCCAGCTGCCCGACATGCACGGCGTGGAGTTCCTGCGCGTGATCCGCGGCTCCGCCAGGCTCAAGAAAGTGCCGGTGGTGTTCATCTCGGCCAAGTACACCGAGCCCGCCGACCGCTCCGAGGCCATGCTGGCCGGCGCGGGGGCCTTCTTCTCCAAGCCCGTGGGCATAGACGAGCTCTGGAAAGAAATGCAGTACCTCCTCGCCAAAACGGAAGGCCCCAAGGCCTGAGGCTCAGCCCCTGCGGCACAATAAGTGCCCGTGGCGACATAGAAAGCGTGGTCCACGCGCCTAATACTTGACAATGAAAAGTAAGTCTTATAATATTACCTAGACATCGGGGCGGACGATTTTTAATACAGTTAAAGAGAGGCAACCCATGGCTAACGAAATACAGGTCGGCGACGCTAATTTCGACGCGGAAGTTATAAAGAGCGCTATCCCCGTGCTGGTGGATTTCTGGGCCCCCTGGTGCGGCCCCTGCCGCATGCTCGGGCCCGTCATAGAAGAACTGGCCAAGGAATACGACGGCAAGGTGAAGGTGTGCAAGCTCAACACCGACGAGAACCAGGAGACCGCTTCCACCTACCGCATCTCCGCCATTCCCACCATCCTGCTGTTCAAGGGCGGCAAGCTGGCGCACGAGCTGGTGGGCCTTCAGCCCAAGGAAGAGCTGAAGAAACACCTGGACGGCCTGCTCGCCTGAGCGAGGCCCGGCTGCGGGGGACAGGGCTTAAGAAGCCCGTCCCCTTTGCCTTTTTTTTGACGTAGAACGCAGTACCGATACCCGCCGCGCGGTCCCCTCAAATTTAAATGTCAACAAAGCGCGTTTTCATCCTGGACGCCCACGCTTTCCTTCACAGGAGCTACCACGCCCTGCCCAAGTTCTCCACTTCGAAGGGCGAGGAGGTCGGCGCGCTTTATGGCTTCCTGCGCCTGCTCTTGAAGCTGCTGCGCGAGCGCAAGCCGGAATACCTGGCGGTCTGCTTCGATTCCAAGGGCGGGACCTTCCGCGACGACCTTTTCAGCGAGTACAAGGCCAACCGTTCCGCCACGGACCCCGGCCTGGTGAGCCAGCTGATCACCGCGCGCGAGCTGGTGAAAGCCATAGGCCTGAAAGGCGTCTACCTGAAAGGCTACGAGGCCGACGACATCATAGCCACGCTGGCCCGCCGCGCCGTGAAGGCCGGCATGGAAGCCGTGATCGTTTCCGGCGACAAGGACGCCGCCCAGCTGGTGGGCGAGAAAGTTAAGATGTGGGACGGTTCCTCCCCGGAGTTCTCCGGCCCCGAGGCCGTGCTCGCGAAGTACGGCCTGCCGCCCGCGCAGCTGCCCGACTATTTCGCCCTCACCGGCGACTCCTCCGACAACGTGCCCGGCGTGGCCGGCGTGGGGCCCAAGAGCGCGGCCAAGCTGGTGCAGACCTACGGCGCGCTTGAAAATATTTTAGCCGCCGCCATGGACCCCGCCCTGGTGGAGAAGGACAAGGCGCTGGCCAAGGTGGCCAAGGACATGGAGAACGCCCGCCTTTCCCGCCGGCTGGTCACGCTGGAGGCCGACGCGCCCGTAGAGGAAGGCCTGGACATTTTCAAGCCCGCTCCCATGGGAGGCCCCGAGCTGGAAGAGATGGCCCGCCGCCTGGAGTTCAAGGACCTGCTGGCGCTGGCCGGCGCGGCCCCCGCGGAGCAGAAGGCCGCCGCGCTGCCGCCGGTGAAGGCCCTGGACGAGGTGCTCGCCCACGGCCCGCTGGCTTTTGCCGCTTTCGCCGACGGCCTGGGCGTAAGTTCCAAGGCCGGCGCCTGCGCGCTGAAAACTATCGGCGCCGGAGAAGCCAAAGCCATTGCCGGCGCCCTGGCCGACGAGAAAATTCCCAAAGCCGTTTTCGGCCTGAAAAGCGTGATGCGCCTGCTGGGCCTGCCGGCCGGTTTCGAACCCCTGAATTTTTCGGACGTGGAGACGGCCGCCGCGCTGCTTTCGGCCGGCTCGCGCCACACCGAGCTGCCGCAGCTGGCCTTTGAAAGGCTGGGCCTGCCGCTGCAGGCGCCCGGCTCCGAAGAGGAAAAGCTGCAGTGCGCCGCCGCGCTGCCGGAGCTCCGGCAGCTGCTGGAGGGGGAACTGGGCAAGGCCGGCATGAAGCCGGTTTACGAAGAACTCGAATTGCCGCTGCTGCCCGCCGTATACGCCATGGAGCAGCACGGCACCGCCGCCGACACCGCCCTGCTGGGGCAGCTGTCCTCCCGGTTCGAGAAGAAGCTGGCCGAGCTGCAGGCCGAGGCCGAGCGCCTGACCGGCGCGGAGATAAATCTGAATTCCCCCAAGCAGGTGGGCTTCCTGCTGTACGAGAAGCTGAACCTCGGCCTGGAAGAGGCCCAGAAGAAGCAGTTCAAGAACAAGGACGGCGGCTACTCCACCGGCGAGGAAGCGCTGCAGTACCTGAAGGCCGCGCACCCCGTGGTGCCGCTGATCATGGAGTTCCGCGAGATCTCCAAGCTCAAGTCGTCCTTCGTGGACAACCTGCTGGAGGCCGCCGGCCCCGACGGGCGGCTGCATACCACCTTCGACCAGCTGGGCGCGGCCACCGGCCGTTTCTCCAGCTCCAAACCCAACCTGCAGAACATCCCGGTGCGCTCGGAGGCCGGCCTGCTGGTGAGAAAATGCTTTACCGTGCGCGCGGGCTTCGTGATGCTGAGCGCGGACTACTCGCAGATAGACCTGCGCGTGCTGGCGCACCTGTCCGGCGACCGCAATTTGGTGGAGGCTTTCCGCAACGGCGAGGATATTCACCTGCGCACGGCTTCCGAGGTGTTCCACTGCGCGCCGCAGCTGGTGACGCCCGAGATGCGCCGCGCCGCCAAGGCCATAAATTTCGGCATCGTGTACGGTCAGACCCCGACGGGCCTTTCGCGGGAGCTCGGGATCAGCCGCGCCGAGGCCGCCAGCTACATCAAGCATTACTTCGAGGTCTGCCCCGGCGTGAAAGCCTGGAGCGACAAGACCATGGAAGAGGCCAGGCAGAGCGGCCAGGTGGCCACCTTCACCGGGCGCCGCCGGGTGCTGCCGGAGCTGAAGGCCTCCAACCCGCATTTGCGGAGCTTCGCAGAGCGCGCCGCCGTTAATACCCCGGTGCAGGGCGGGTCCGCCGACATTATAAAGAAGGCCATGGTGAAGCTGTTCGGCAAGTTCAGACAGTCCAAAGACGTTTTCCTGCTGCTGCAGGTGCACGACGAACTGATCTTCGAGGTGCATAAAGAAAAACTGCGCGAGGCCGCCCTGATCATCAAGAAGGAGATGGAGGGGGCTTACGAACTGGCCGTGCCGCTCAAGGCCGACCTCAAAACGGGGCTCAACTGGCGCGACATGGAGAAATATGAGGCTTAACATGGCGCCGCTCACCGAACTGCCGCCGGTCACCCGCTGGCTGGCGGGGCTTTTCTTCGCCGGCTGGCTGGCGGAAATGTTCTTCGGCACGCGGCTGAACGTAACGCTGGGCCTGGTGCCGTTCCTGTTCGCCGGCCAGCTCTGGCTCTGGCAGGCTTTCACTTATATTTTCATCCACGCCAGCTTCTGGCATTTCTTCGTGAACACCTTTATGCTGTGGATGCTGGGGCGCATGGTGGAGCCCGAAATGGGGTCGCGCAAATTCCTGCTGTATTTCCTGGTCTGCGGCGCCGCCGCGGCCGTGTTCACGGCGGCTTGGAACCCTAATTCCCTGACCCCGGTCATAGGCGCTTCCGGGGCTATCTTCGGCCTGCTGGGGGCTTTCGCTTTCCTGCACCCGGATACCACGGTCTATATTTATTTTGTTTTCCCCATGAAGGCCCGCACCATGGCGGTCCTGCTGGGCGCGATCGAGTTCGCGCTTACGCTCACCAGGCCGGGCTCGGGCATTTCCAACGTTACGCACCTGGGCGGGCTGGCCGCCGGGCTGCTGTGGCTGTGGGGGGAGAGGCGCTGGCGCGAAAGGCCGGTGCGCGAGGCCGCGCCGGAACCGGACCCCGCCGCGCTGGAGCAGGCCGAGATCGACCGCCTGCTGGAAAAGATCTCCCGCAAGGGGCAGGACGCGCTGAACAGCTCGGAACTTGCCCGGCTGGACGCGTACGCCCGGCGCAAAGGCGGGCGCGCTTGAGCCCCGTCGATTTCGCCGCCATCCGCGGCAAGGCCGTGATAGGGCTTACCGGGCCCATAGCCTCGGGCAAGAGCCTGGCGCTGAAGCTGTTCGCGCGGGAAGGCGCCTTCGTCGTGTCCGCGGACGCGGTTACCGCGCAGCTCTTGACAACCCCCCGGATTTACCATACAATATCCCATAAGTTCGGTCCTGACATACTCCAAAATAACGGTTTACTGGACAAAAAAAGGCTTGCCGCCGAAGTTTTCAATTCCGCGGCAAAGCGCAAGTGGCTTGAAAGACTACTCCACCCGGAAATACTGGAACTGACGCAGTCTCTAATAACCAGAGCCCCCCAAAAAATAGCGGTTGTCGAGGCGCCCCTGCTTTTTGAGGCGGGGCTTGCGGAATGTTTCATGCTTACTGTCTGCCTGTCGGCCCCGGCCAAAGAGCTGGAAGCAAGGGCGCTTAAGCGGGGCTGGACGAAGGCGGAGTACCGGGCGAGGTTGGCGGCCCAGCTGCCGGCGGAAGAGAAATACGCCAGGGCGGACCTGGTGCTGGAGAACTCGGGCGCGCCGCGCGAGCTGGCGCAGAAGATAAAATTTATTTGCCGTTTCCTGAAGGAGACGGCCTAAGAGGAAAAATGAACGAACAACAAGACGAGAAACCCGTGAAACCCGCAGCGCAGGAGCCTGTGAGGGAGCGGCGTGAAGATTTCAGGGGCCCCAACGGCGGCTCCAGGGGCGGCCCCCGCGGCAACAACGGCGGCCAGCACCAGGACATGAGGGGGAACTCTAGAATGGACGGCAACCGGGCGCCTAACGGCCAGGGGCAGAATTCCAATCAGGCCTCAAACGGGCAGGGCCAGGCCCAGGCGCCGAATCCCAACATCCCCAAGATGGACGTTACGGTGATGACCAAGATGACCGTGGCCGAACTGGTAAAGATAGCCGAACAGTTCAACCTCGAAGGCGTGGCCAGCCTGCGCAAGCAGGAACTGATCGGACGCATCATGGAATGCCAGGCCAAGCAGAACGGCATAGTGCAGGGCGAGGGCGTGCTGGAGATCCTGCCCGACGGCTTCGGCTTCCTGCGCTCGCAGGAATACAACTACCTGTCCAGCCACGACGATATTTACGTCTCCCCTTCGCAGATCAAAAAGCTCGGCCTGCGCAAAGGCGACGCGGTGAACGGCCAGATCCGCCCCCCCAAGGACGGCGAAAGGTTCTTCGCGCTGCTGCAGGTGAAGACCGTCAACGGCTTCGAGATAGAGAAGATCGGCCACCGGCCGCTGTTCGACAACCTCACCCCGCTCTACCCCAGCTCCCGCTTCACGCTGGAGACCGCCAAGACCGAGATGACCGGCCGCGTGATAGACCTGATCGTGCCCGTAGGCAAAGGCCAGCGCCAGCTGATCGTGGCCGCGCCCAAGACCGGCAAGACGATGATCCTGCACCGCATCGCCAACTCCCTTACCACCAACCACCCCGAGATCGAGCTGATCGTGCTGCTGATCGACGAGCGCCCCGAGGAAGTTACCGACATGAAGCGCTCCGTGAAAGGCGAAGTGCTGGCCTCCACCTTCGACGAGCCGGCCGACCGCCACGTGCAGGTCGCCGAGATCGTGCTCGAAAAAGCCAAGCGCATGACCGAGCACGGCAAGGACGTGGTGATCCTGCTCGACTCGATCACCCGCCTGGCCCGCGCCTACAACACCGTGGCCCCTTCTTCCGGCCGCGTGCTGTCCGGCGGTCTGGAGTCCACGTCGCTGCAGCGCCCCAAGCGCTTCTTCGGCGCGGCCAGGAACATCGAGGAAGGCGGCTCCCTCACGATCATCGCCACGGCCCTGGTGGAAACCGGCAGCCGCATGGACGACGTGATCTTCGAAGAATTCAAGGGTACCGGCAACTCGGAGATCTACCTGGAGCGCAAGCTGGCCGACCGCCGCGTGTTCCCGGCCATCGACATCAACCGCACCTCCACCCGCAAGGAAGAGCTGCTGATGAGCGAGGACGAGCTGAACAAGGTGTGGATCCTGCGGAAGGTCCTCGCGCCGCTGTCGCCGATCGATTCGCTGGAACTGCTGGTTTCCAAACTGGCCGCCACCAAGTCGAACAAGGACTTCCTGAAGTCCATGGAGATGGGTTCCGACAGGTAGAGAATGAATGCCACGGGAAAACTGGTCATAGCCATAGGGGCCTTGCTGGGCGCGGCGGCGCTTTCCGCCGCGGTGGTGCCCGGCGTCCCCGTGCTGTACTATGCCAGGTTCTCCGTGCTGACGCCCCCGGGGCCGGTGGAACCGCCCCCGGAGGCTTTCCGGCTGATCCCGCGCCTGATCCAGGCCCGGCACAAGGTGGCGAAGGGCGAAGACATCCGCTCGATAGCCGCGGCCTACGGCACCGACATCCGCTCGCTGCAGAGCACCAACTCCAACGAGTTCATCTTCATCTCCAGGGGCGGCTATATCCGCGTCTACAACGGCAAGGGCCTGCTGTACGAGGTTACGGCCAAGGGCGAGACCCTCGACGGGCTGGCCAGGCGTTATTGCGGCAAAGGGCGGGACCTCAAGGGTTTCAAGGTCCAGATAGTGGAGGACAACGACCTGCCGCCTTCGGCCCTGCTCGTGGGGCATAAGTTCGCCAAGGGCGACCGCGTGTACCTGCCTTCCGTTTATATCGATCTCGACACCTACCGCATGCCGCTCAGGACCTTCGGGCGCATCAGTTCGCGCTTCGGCATGCGCTACCACCCTATCCTCAAGCGCAAAATTTTCCATAACGGCTGCGACATCCCGATGCCCATAGGCACCCCGGTTTACCCTTCGCGTTCCGGCACCGTGGTTTTCGCCGGCTGGAAAGGCGGCTACGGCAATACCGTGGAAGTAAAGCACAAGGACGGTTCCATGTGCCGCTACGGCCACCTGTCCGCGGTGAACGTGAAGGTAGGGGATACCGTGCAGAAGTCCAGGAGCCTGCTGGGCAAGGTGGGGTCCACCGGCATGTCTACCGGCCCGCACCTGCATTTCGAGATCATCACGGCCGCCGGGAAATCGGTGAACCCGATGGCGAAAATAGGTAAAAAATAAATTTCTTGCCGGGAGCCGGCCATTAGACCCGGTTTTATGGTATAATTTATATTATCACGGTGAATTTTTAGAGGAAAAGACAATGAAAAACGACATACACCCCAGCTACAATCTGTGCGAAGTTACCTGCGTTTGCGGCAACGCCTTCCAGACCCGGTCCGTGAGGCCCGTCATAAAGGTTGAAACCTGCAACGCCTGCCACCCTTTCTACACCGGCAAGCAGAAGATCCTGGACACCGCCGGCCGCATCGAGAAATTCAACACCAAGTTCGCCGCTACCGACGGCAAGATGGTGGTGGTGAAGGCGAAGAAAGTGGTGGTGAAATCGGTCACCCCGAAGCACACCGCCAAGCGCAAGGTGCTTTCTTCCGCCCCCGGCAAGAAGGTGGACGAGAAAGCCGCCAAGGCCCCCAAAGCCGCCCCCGCGGCCGCGCCTGCCGCCGAAAAGAAGCCCGAGAGCAAGTAGCTCCGCGGTATGAACGGGCGTTCCATAACAGGAGCGCCCGTTTTTTTATGTCCCGGCCGGAGCCCGTGTTTTCACAGCTATGCCCGAGGAACAACTCAAAGCCCTTAAGCGAGAATTCGACGAGATAGAGGCACGCCTCGCCTCGGGCGGTCTCAAGCCCGAGGAAATAGAAAAATTATCCCGGCGCCACGCCGAGTGCCGCATCCTGCTGGACACGGTGGCCGCGGTGGAGAAGGCCCGCAAGGAAACCGAGGACACCCGGCAGATGGTGTCCAACACCGACAAGGAAATAGCCGAGATGGCCGCAGCCGAGCTTCCCGCCCTGGAAGCCGCCCAGCTCGCCCTTGAAAAGAAACTCAAGCTGCTGATCCTCCCGCCCGACCCGGCTGACACCAAGAACATCTTTCTGGAACTGCGCGCGGGCGTGGGCGGCGACGAGTCCGCCCTTTTCGCCGGTGACCTGTTGCGCATGTACATGCGCTTCGCCCAGAACATGGGCTGGAAGGCCGAACTGCGCGACATTTCCACGACGGGCCTGAAAGGCATCAAGAACGCCGTGATGTATATTTCCGGCCAGGACGTTTACGCCTGGCTCAAGTACGAGGGCGGCGTGCACCGCGTGCAGCGCGTGCCCCAGACCGAGGCTTCCGGCCGCGTACACACCTCCACCGTCACCGTGGCCGTGATGCACGAGGTGGACGAGATCGAGATCAAGATAGAGGCCAAAGACCTGAAGATGGACACCTACCGCTCCAGCGGCGCGGGCGGCCAGAACGTTAACAAGGTGGAGACCGCGGTGCGCATCACGCACCTGCCCACCGGCATCATTACGGCCTGTCAGGAGGAGCGCTCCCAGGGCAAGAACCGCATGAAGGCCATGGCCATGCTGGCGGCCAAGCTGGCCCAGATCAGCGAGGAGAACCAGGCCAAGGCCAACGCCGGGGCGCGCAAGAGCCAGGTGGGCACCGGCGACCGCTCCGAGAAGATCCGCACCTACAATTTTCCGCAGAACCGCGTGACCGACCACCGCATCCAGGTGTCGTGGCATAACCTGGCCACCATCATGGAAGGCGAAATAAAGGACATGCTGGAAGAGATCCGCCTGAAAATAACCGAGGAGGCCGATGAAAGCGCGAAAGATCCTGACTGAGGCTTCCGCCCGGCTCGAGGAGCGCGGCGTGGACGAGGCGGGGCTCAACGCCGAGTGGCTGCTGGCCGACGCGATGGGCGTGCCCCGGATGCGGCTGCTGGCCGAGCCGGGCCTGCCCGTGAGCCCGGAGGCGCTGAAAAAATTCAACGGTTACCTGGTGCTTAAAGAACAGGGCCTGCCGCTGGCCTATATCCTGGGCTGGCAGGATTTCAGGGGGCTCAGGATAAACGTGGACAAGCGTGTGCTGGTGCCCCGCCCGGAAACGGAAGAGTTGGCCGGGCTGGCCGCCGATTTTTTAAAGACCCGGGAGGGGGATCTTACGGCGCTGGATTACGGCGCCGGTTCCGGCGCCATAGGCCTGTGGCTCGCGAAAGAATTCCCGGCGCTGAAACTGACCGCGGCGGAGAAGTCCGTGCGCGCCATCGCCTGCGCCAAAGGCAACGCGGTCCAGCTCGGGCTGGCGGCCAGGGTGAAGTTCGTAAGGGCTGCCACGCTGGCGCCGGTGCGCGGGCGGTTCGACGTGATAGTTTCCAACCCGCCCTATATTCCCACCAGCGTGATCCCGGGGCTGGCCCCCGAGGTGCTGAGCGAGCCGCACATGGCGCTGGACGGCGGCTCCGACGGGCTGGACGTGGCGCGCATGCTGGCGGAAAAAGCTCCTTCCCGGCTCAAGCCCGGCGGGGCGCTAATTATGGAGATGGGCGAAAGGCAGGCCCCCAAAATGCTGGCGGCCATGCCTCCTTCTATCTGGAAAGAGAAAAAGACCTTTAAAGACCTCGGCGGCATCGAACGGTTCGTGTTCGCGCAGCTGGGCGCCTGACGGCCAAAGGAAACGATGGATAATTTTATAATCCGCGGCGGCAAACCCCTGAACGGGCAGACCTTGATAAGCGGCTCCAAGAACGCGGCCCTGCCGATCCTGGCGGCCACGCTTCTTACGCGCGAAAAGTGCGAGATCAAGAACGTGCCGGAGCTGATGGACATCCGTTCCACCTTCGAGCTGCTGAACTACCTCGGCAAAAACTGCTTTTACGGCTACGGCAATTTCGTGGCCGAGGAACACGCCCAGCTGAAGCTGCACGCGCCGTACGACCTGGTGCGCAAGATGCGCGCCTCCATGCTGGTGTCCGGCCCGCTGCTGGCCCGTTTTAAGAAAGTGCGGTTCTCGCTGCCGGGCGGCTGCTCCATTGGCATGCGCCCGATAGACATCCACCTGGAAGGTTTTAAAAAGCTCGGCGCGCGCGTGTCCTACGAGAAGGGCGACGTTATTCTTACCGCCAAGAAGCTTAAGGCCGGCAAGGTTAAGTTCCGCTTCCCCAGCGTGGGCGCCACCGAGAACCTTATGATGTGCGCCGCGCTGATCGAGGGCGTGACCACGCTGGAGGGCTGCGCCAAGGAACCTGAAATAGAGGACCTGGCCAACGCGCTCGCCAAAATGGGCGCGCTGGTGGAAGGCGCCGGCACTCCGACGATAAAGATCCACGGGGCCGCTTCTCTCAAAGGCCTGAAGTATACCGTTATGCCCGACCGCATCGAGGCGGGCACTTTCATGCTGCTCTGCGCCGCCGCGGGGGGGAAGATAAAACTGCTGAACGCCGCCCCCAGGAACCTGGACGCGCTGATCCGCTCCATGAAGAAAGCCGGCGTTAAGATCACGACCTATAAAGATTCCATAGAAGTAGAAGCGCCCCGGAGCCGTCCCAGGCCGGTCAGCGTTATCACCAGGCCGCACCCCGGTTTCCCGACGGACCTGCAGGCGCCCTGGATGGCCTTTATGGCGCGCGCCGCAGGTGTGAGCGAAGTGCACGAGCATATTTTCGAGAACCGCTTCATGCACGCGCCCGAGTTGGTGCGCATGGGCGCGGACATCACGGTGACGGACAAGAAGGCCGTGGTGCGGGGCGTGGCGGAACTGCTGGGCGCCCCGGTGATGGCTTCCGACCTTAGGGCCGGGGCGGCGCTGGTGGTGGCGGCCGCGGCTGCGAAGGGCAAGACCGTGATCCGCCGCATCTACCACATAGACCGCGGCTACGAGAAGCTGGAACACAAACTTAAAGACCTGGGCGTCGACGTCGCGCGGGTGAAGGCTTAAGGCGGTTTTAAAAAAACAGATGACTTTCGAAGCGGCTAACGAGAAACTCAATACCCGGCAGGACTTCGCCAAGAAGGACGGCCTGGGGCGCGTTTACGCCTGCCTTGGCAAACTCGGGAACCCGCACCTGCGCCTGAAGTCCGTGCACGTGACCGGCACCAACGGCAAGGGGTCGGTGTGCGCCCTTTTCGAGGCGGCCGCCAGGGCGGCCGGGCTTAAGACCGGGCTGTTCATCTCCCCGCACCTGGTGAACATCACCGAGCGCATCCGCGTGGACGGAGTCGAGATCAGCAAAGAACTTTTCGCCGCTACCTTGGAAGAAGTGCTGGCCGCCGGACCCGACCTTAGCTTTTTCGAGCTGCTCACCTGCATGGCCTTCCTGGTGTTCGAGCGGGCCGGCGTGCAGCTGGCCGTGGTGGAGGTGGGCATAGGCGGGCGCTGGGACACCACCAACGTGCTGCCGAAGCCGGAGCTTTGCGTGATAACCTCGGTGGACTACGACCATAAGAAATTTTTAGGCGATACGCTGCCCGAGATCGCCGCCCAGAAGGCCGGCATCGTAAAGCAGGGCGGCGTCTGCCTGGGGCCGCTGCTGCCGGCGGAGGCCCGGACCGTGATCTCGGCGGAGGCGGAAGCGAATAACGCCCAGTGCCATTTTTTTGCCCCGGCCTTCGAAATAACCGCGCGCGACTGGGAGCGCGGCTGCATGACGCTGCGGCATAAGAAGAGCGGCGAAGAATACGTCTTCGGCATTATGGGGGAGAAACAGGTCTCCAACGCCACGCTGGTGTGGGAAGGGCTGGAGCTTATGCGAGGGGCGGGCTGGCCCATCTCGCGCGCCCACGCGGCCGCGGGTTTCGCCGCGGTGCGCTGGCCGGCCAGGTTCCAGCCGGTAAGGGGCGGGCCCGCGCTGGGGAACGCGCTCTTTATCATCGACGGCGCGCACAACGAGGAGGCCGCCAGGGCTTTCGCCGCCACGTGGAAGGCTTCGCCTTTCTACGGGAAGGAAGCCGCCTTAGTGATGGGCATCCTGCAGGACAAAGAAAGGCGGGTCATCCTGGAAACCCTCGCGGGTCTCGCCGGACGTTTTATCTTTACCCGGCCCGATTCGCCCCGGGCCGCCGACCCCTGCGCGCTGGCGGACGAACTGGCCGCCATCAGGCCGGACGCGGACGTGGAAGTGCAGGAGGACATAGGCGCCGCGCTGGCTTCGGCCTCGCGCTCGGGCACGGCGGCGGTGCTGGGTTCCTTCTACCTGGCCGGGGCCGCGCTGGAGCTGCTCGGAAAAAGAAACTAACGGGTGTTTTCAAGGAGACATTATGCTGGGCATAGGCATCGACATCGGGGGCACTAATACCAAGCTGGTGGTGGTCAACCGGGACGGCAAGCTGCTGGCCCAGGACCGGTTCAAGACCGAGCCCTCCAAAGGGGCCGCGCATTTCATCCGCGTGCTGGCCGGGCATGTAGACACTTTTAAGCGGGATTACGGGCGGCAGCTCGTTTCCATCGGGATCGGCGCTGCCGGCGACGTGGACCCGGAGCGCGGCGTGCTGCGCTTCGCCGCCAACCTCGGCTGGGGCAACGTGAATATCGTAAAGCCGCTGGGGAAGCTTACCGGCCTGCCCTGCGTGATGGAGAACGACGCCAATATGGCGGCCTGGGGCGCCTACGAGCTGGAGTGCAAGCGGAAGAACGACGATATCCTCACGCTTACGCTGGGCACCGGCATCGGCTCCGGGATGATCCTGGACGGCAAACTTTACCACGGCGCTACCGGCTCGGCCGGCGAGGCCGGCCACCTGAAGCTGGTTCCCGACGGGCGGCAGTGCAACTGCGGCGGCAAGGGCTGTTTCGAGGCTTATTGCGGCAGCTACGCCATCATGCGGCGCGCCAGGGAACTGATCAAGAACGAGGCGGCTTTCGTCCGCCGGTACGCGTCCCCGGGGCACGAGCGGTTCAATACCATCTGCCTGACCAACGCGGCCGCCGACGGGCACGCGGCCGCGCGCAAGGTGTGGGCGGAGACGGGGCATTACCTCGGCCTGGGCCTGGCCGGCCTGATCCTGGTGCTGAACCCGGGCCGCGTGGTGCTGACCGGCGGCGTCTCCAAGGCGCGCGAATGGTTCATGCCCGCCATGAAGAAGGTCCTTTCCGCGCAGCAGTTCAAGACGCCTTTCTCGAAGGTGAAGATAGCCGTTTCGGACAACTCCGACCTGGGTTCGCACGGTGCGGCGCTGTTCGGCCTGGAAAGGGCGCTGAAGTAGCCGCGCCCCGCAGCCGGATGAAAAGTTGTCATCGGACTTAATGAAAAAAAACCTCCTGATCGTCCTCCTGCTCGCCGGCGCCGCCGCCCGGGCCGCGGCCTACGACCTGCCCGTCTCCAGCGGCACGCACCGGGTGTATTTTAACGCCGATTACGCCAAGTTCAACGAGTATACCCGCGCCATCGACCTGGAGGGCAACGTAAAGCTGGAGGAGTTCTCCGCCGAAGACAAGCCGATAAAGCTCATCAGGGCCAGGAACCTCACCGTCAACATGGACAGCCGCACCGTGGTCTCCCCCGCGGATTTCGTGATGGACGACGATACCGGCACGGTCTACGGCAAGAGCGGCACGATGAACTACGGCACGGAGTCCGGGCATATCGCCGACGGGCGCTTTTCCTACAGGAGCTTCATCTTCCGCGGCCGGTCGGTGGATTTCGACAAGTCCGGCTACGTCTACAGGAAGGCCAGCATTACCACCTGCGACGAAGAGCCGCCGGATTATAAGCTCAGGTCCTCGCGCGTGTACCTGGTGCCGGACAAGTATTTCCTGGCCTACAACAACGTGTTCTTCATCGGCAAGCTCCCGGTGTTCTACCTGCCGGTGCTTTACCGGCCGCTGGTGGCGGGCACGCCTTTCGTGAGCATTTTCCGCCCCGGCTACGACCAGCGCAACGGGCTGTTCGTAAAGTCCACTTTCGTGTACCGCGTCAGCGCCACCACCAGGGCCAAGCTGTACCTGGATTACTTCTCCAGGCGCGGCATCGGGCACGGCGGAGAATTCGATTACCGCAAGCCGGAAAAGACCATAGCCGACGCCTCCGTGTACCGCATCAAGGAAGACGCGATATCGAAGGTGCGGTGGGGCGCGAACGGCGGTTACTGGCATCTGCTGAACCGCTTCAACGAATCCGACCCGGCGCAGTACTATACCCAGGGCGTGTTCAGGATCCTCTCCGACCCGCGGGTGAACAACGACTTCTTCCGCAGCAACCCTTTCGCGGTGAGCCCGGACGAGCAGGCCAGCGTGGCCGTGACCCGGAAGACCAACTACACCCTGACGCGCCTTAGCGCCTCCGGTCGGGAAGTCAAGTCGGCCGACCTCTCCCGCTTCGACAAGGCGGAGAGTTCCATCCCCAGGCTGGATTTCAATACCGTCCCCTTCACCGTGCTGAAGCTGCCGGTGCTGAACTCTTTCAGCGGCGACTTCGAAAACGCCAGGGACGCCGGCGCCGATTTTTACCAGAAGCGCGGCAACGCCGTCTGGACCGTTTCCAAGTCCGTGCCCCTCGCCCCGAGGTTAACGTTCTCTCCTTCCGTTTTCTATAACCAGTCCGTGTTCATCTCCACGGAACCCGGCGGCACCGACAGATGGGTGGGGCGCTACGGCGGCGGGGGCACGCTGCGCTACGACAGGTTCTGGGGTTCCCTGGACGTGGGTTACGCCTATACGCGCAGGCTGCGGACCAACAAGCTGGAGAACTCCGGCGGGACAGACAAAGGGCAGGAAGTTAACTCGCTGTCCTCCCAGCTTTTCCTGATGCCGCGCTTCAACACCTATTTCAAACTGTCCTCGGCCTACGACCTGCGCGATTATTTCCACGCTTCCTTCAGCAGGCGCGTGGCCCCTATCATCGCGGAAGGCTACTACGCGCCGCGCCCGGGAATAGACATTTTCGCCACGGAAACCTACAGCCTGGTCGGGGGCAGCCGGAGCATCGTGTCGCAGGTCAACTTCGGCGACAAGGAAAATTATTTCGGCTTCGGGGTGGCCAATTACAGCACCGACAAGCGCGCCTGGGTCCTGAACAATATGCTGGGCTTCAGGCCGGGAAAGAATTCCGCGTGGCGGCTGGAACTGGCGCTGCGCTTCAGAATGCTCAACGATGGCGGGCTTAATTTCAGCGAAGTGAACTTCTTCGAAAAGGCCGTTACCCTGTACCGCGACTTCCACGACTTCCGTACGCGCTGGAATTTCCGCGAGCGCTCCGGGGGCGTCAGGGAGTTCTTCTTCTACCTGAACCTCAAGATCAGCGAGCCCGCGCGCAAGGACGACCTGGAGGAGAAATCCAGGGCATACTGGCACCCGTGGCGGGCGGAAGGGGAACTGCGGGATTAAGGGCCGCGCGCCGTTGTCGCGCGGATTTTGAAAATGATAAACTTGTGGTACGGGAGCAGGATTAAAATATGAAAAAACCTCTTTGGCTGGTTACCGGCGGCGCCGGGTTCATCGGTTCCAATATCGTGGAAGAGCTGGTGCGCCGCGGCTGCCGCGTGCGCGTTTTCGATAACTTTTCCACGGGCAACGCGGAGAATCTGGCCCCTTTCAAGGGCAAGTTCGAACTTGTGAAAGGCGACCTGCGCGAGCCCAAAGACCTGGCGAAGGCCATGAAGGGCGTCACCTACGTGCTGCACCAGGCGGCTTTCCGCTCGGTGCCGAAGTCGGTGGACAACCCGCGCGCGGCCAACGACAACAACGCCACCGGCACGCTGAACGCGCTTATGGCGGCCAAGGCCGCCGGGGTTAAGCGCTTCGTCTACGCGGCAACCAGCTCCGCCTACGGCGAGTGCGAGGTGTTCCCGCAGACGGAAGACCTGCCCACCCTGCCGGTGTCCCCTTACGCCGTCAGCAAACTGGCCGGCGAGAATTACTGCCGCGTGTACGCCAGAACCTTCGGCCTGGAGACCGTGGCTCTGCGCTATTTCAACGTTTTCGGCCCCCGGCAGAACCCCGAGGCCGTCTATTCCGCCGTGATCCCGCGCTTTATGGAGCTTTTCCTGCAGCATAAACCGCTGGAGATCCACTGGGACGGCCGCCAGTCCCGCGACTTCACTTACGTGGCCAACGTGGTGGACGGCAATATCCGCGCCGCGCTGGCCCCCGCCCGGGTTTCCGGCGAGACCATCAACCTGGCCACCGGCACCTGTATTTCGCTGCTGGACATAGCGCACGGGCTTGAGAAGATCAACGGCCGCAAGACCAAAATGGTCTTTTCCCCCAAGCGCAAAGGCGACATCCGCAAGACTTACTCGGATATCTCCAAAGCGCGGAAGCTGCTGGGCTACAAGCCGCTGGTCAAATTTCCCGAGGGCCTCAAACTTACCTGGGATTATTTTTCGGCAAAGTGGGGTAAAAAATGATATTCAACGTCTCGGCCTCTTCCGGCTGGATCGAAGTGGTGTGCGGCAGCATGTTCTCCGGCAAAACGCAGGAGCTGATCCGCCGCCTGAAACTGGCCAACATCGCCAAGCAGAAGGTGCAGGTCTTCAACTCGCATCTGGACGTGCGCTACTCAAAAGAGCACCTGGTATCGCACGACAAGTCCACGCTGGCCGCGCACCCGGTGAAGACCGCCAGGGAGATCCTCAAGGAAGTGCTGCCCGAAACGCAGGTGGTGGGCATCGACGAGGCCCATTTCTTCGGCGAGGAAATAGTGGACGTGGCGCAGAAACTGGCCAACGCCGGCAAGCGCGTGATAGTGGCGGGCCTGGACCAGGATTACCGCGGCGAGGCCTTCACCAACATGGCCAAGCTGATGGCGGTCTCCGAGTTCGTCACCAAGAACCTGGCCATCTGCATGGTCTGCGGCAACCCGGCGCATTTCAGCCAGCGCCTGACCGACTCCGGCAAGCGCATCGTGGTGGGCGCCGGCGACAAGTACGAAGCCCGCTGCCGCAAGTGCTTTCAGCCGGAAAAATAACGGAGCGGAACGGCCAAGGTAACTCTTCATGTACAGATCTGAAAAATTCAACCCCGGGCTCTTCGGCAAGCTTTTCCACCTGGGCGACAAACTGGCGGCTTCCAACCGCTGGCTCAAACTGGGCGACGCGCTACCCTGGGAAAAACTGGACGCCAGCTACGGCCGGTACTTCGCCGAGGGCGCGGGCCGGCCCGCCAAGGATTCGCGGCTGGTCTGCGGCCTGCTGATAGTCAAGCGGCTGAAGGGCCTTTCCGACGAGGACGCCGTGGCCGAGTTCATGGAGAGCCCCTATATCCAGGCTTTCTGCGGGCAGGAGTATTTCGCGCTGGAAGACGTGATCAATCCGGGCATCCTTTCCGAGCGGCGCAAGCGCCTCGGGGCCGAGTTCCTGGCCCAGCTTGAGGGGGAGCTCGCCGCCGTTCTCAAGGCCGACAAGACCCTGGACTTCCGCCTGCCGCGCGCCGCCGCCGGCGAAGGCGGGTTCTGGGACGCGCTGCTGGCGAAGGCCCGCTCCCTTATCGGGAAATAGCGCGGCAAGCGCGAAAAAGGGGACAGGCTACTTTATTGGAAAATAAAGTAGCCTGTCCCCTTTTTCTAATTTGACCAGTTGGGGGTGAAGGAATGCCCGGTCATCTCGGTCAGGGGGTGGGGCGCGCTGCCGTCGGCGTCCATGATGTAGATCGAGCGCTTGCCCTGGCGCGTGGAGGTGAAGGCTATGAAGCGGCCGTCGGGGGACCAGGACGGGTCCTCGTTGCTGCCCGCCTTGTTGGTAAGCCGGCGGATCTGGCTGCCGGTAAGGTCGGTAATGAAAATATTCAGGTTCTCTTTCGGGGTTTCGCGCCCGGAGAACACGATCCATTCCCCGGAGGGGGACCAGGACGGGGAGTCGCACCAGTTAAGCCTGGTGAGGCGGCGGGCCTGGCCGGTGGCAAGGTCCAGCACGTAGAGCTGCGGGTTGCCGGACCGGTCCGACACGAAAGCCACCTGCTTGCCGTCGGGAGACCAGGTGGGGGAGGAACTCACCCCGTAGCCTTTAAGAAGTTTCTTCATCTGCTTGGTCACCACGTTGAGGGTGTAGATGTTGGGGTTCTCTCCCCGCGAAAGCGTCATCACCATGGTCATGCCGTCGGGCGAGAACCCGCCGGGGATGTTGAGCCCCTGGAAGGTGGTGAACGGGCGGATCTTGCCCGCCTTCAGGTCGATCTCGAACATATCCGGGTTGCCCCAGCGGTAGGTGGTGTAATAGATGCGGGAGGCGTCCTGCGACCAGCGCGGCAGCAGGTCGATGCTGTTGTCCGAGGTCAGGCGCGTCAGGCCTTCCCCGTCGTAATCGGCCATGTAGATCTCTTTGCGGCCGGTGCCGTTGTTGGCGAAGGCGAGCTTGGAATGGGCGATCCCCAGGCGCCCGGTAAGGCGCAGCACCACGTCGTCGGCGAACATATGCGCGGCCCGGCGCATCGCGCGCTTCTCGCCCTGGTAGAACTTCTCCAGCACCACCTTGCCGGTGCCGAGGTCGTACAGGCGGGCGCTGAAGGTCCAGACCTTGCCGGCGTCCTGGGCCCGGCCGGTGATCAGGTGCCCCGCCAGGTTCTTCCAGTAGGCCAGGGCTTCGGGCCCGGCGTCCAGGTTCGCCTGGGCCAGCGGGTCCTCTTTAATGTCGAAATAGCGGGAGTAGAGCAGGTCGGCGCGGACGATCTCGCGGAAGGAGTCCGCCAGCGCCAGGTCCTCGGGTTTATCGGCGCGCGAGGGCAGGAACTTGGCCATGGCCACGGCGGTCTTCTTGACCTCCTGGCCCGGGGCTATGCCTATGAAAATATCCGTGCCCGCGAAGGCGGGCTTTACGGCGGCGGCCAGGAACAACAGGGCCGCCAGGAACTTCACAGGCTTGGGTTTCACACTTTTTTAACCGGGGTCCTGGCCGGCGTTTTCGCCGGGCCTTTAGACGGTTTTACGGGGGCGGGCTTGGGCGGCGAAAGCCTGGTTAGGTAGTCCTTAGCCGTTTTGGCTTCCTGGGAAGCCGGGAAATCCTTGACCACGGAACGCAGGTACTTCATCGCCTCGGGCTTCTTCTCCTCGCCGAGCTTCAGCAGCGCCAGGGCGTACTTAAGGCGCGCCGCGGGGATCCTTACCGATCTGGGAAATTTTTCCAGCACGGTGGCGTAAGCCAGCGCGGCGTCCTGCCAGTGCTCTTTCAGGTAAAGGGATTCGCCGAGGTAGAAATAGCTGCTTTCGGCCATCTCGCCGTTGGGGAACTTGGCCAGGTAGCCTTTGAAACCGGCGGCGGCGCCGTCGAAGTTGTTGCCGAGGTAGGCGTTATAGGCGTCGTTGTAGAGCTTGGAGGGCAGCAGGGCGGTTTCCATTTCCTCCTGCTGTTTCTTGATGCTCTGGCCGATGACGTTCACGCGCTTGTTCATGGAGTTGTCGATCTCGTCCAGGCGCCCGGTGAGCTTTTCCATCTGTCCGGAGATGTCCTTCATGCTTTCCGAGGAGGCGTTGAGGTTCTTGGAGAGGTCGTCCATCTTCACCGCCAGCTCGGCCTGGTTCTTCTGCATCGTGGTCAGGTTGTTGTTCAGGTCGTCCATCTGGCTCTGCATCTGCAGCATGTCCTGCTGGGTGGCCACGCAGCCGCCGGCCAGCAGGCAGAGGGGGAGGAAAAAGTATTTTTTCACGGACATTTATTTGCCTTTTACCTTGGTCTCGGCGCGGCGGTTCTGGCTCCAGCAGGCGTCGGTCTCTTCGGTGCAGAGGGGCTTTTCCTCGCCGTAGGAGATGGTGCCCACGGAGCTTTCCGGCACGCCCAGGCGCACGTAGTAGTCGCGCACGGACTTGGCGCGTTTCTGGCCCAGCGCCAGGTTGTATTCTATGGTGCCGCGGTCGTCGCAGTGGCCTTCCACCAGTACGGACCAGTCCTTGTGGGTCTTGATCAGCGCGGCGTTGTCCTGCAGTGTCTTCTGGGTGGCGTCCGAAAGTTCGTAGCGGTCGAAATCGAAGTTCACGGTCTTGATGCCGGGCGCGGCGGCGAATTCCCCGCCGCGGATGTCGCCTTCGGTGCTCATCGTGTCCGTGCTCTCCTGGATGTCCATCGCCGGGATGGTGACGGTGTCGCCGGTCATGTCGCTGCCGGTGGCGGTGGCGTTTTTCTTGTTCTTGTTGTTGCAGGAAGAAAGTGTCAGGGCCGCCAGCAGCGGCAGGGCGAGAGCGAGGAGCAGGGTATTCTTTTTCATTTTACAAATAACCTCCGTGAACCTAATTGCCTATATCATACATAATTTATAAAAAAATCCGTGTTTTTACAATGAACACGGTCAACATAGCCGGCAAGGCGGCTTTTTGGAAAGTTTGGTCCGGGCGGCGGCTTAAGTCCGTTACGCGGCGATATACAGGCCTATGGTGAGCAGCAGGCCATAGACGGCGACCAGCTTGGCGGTTTCCGGCACCAGCGCGGAAAAATCCTTCCTGGCGGCCATGGCTTTCAGCTTGAGCGCCAGCGGCAGGCTCAGCGCGCAGAACACCGGGGGCCAGATGCTGGCGAAGGTGAGGGCGAACAGGTAGGGCGCGAAGATCAGCGCGTAGTAGAACCTTTCGGCGTTCACCGGGCCCAGCGCCGCGGCCAGCGTGGTGAAATCGGCCGCGCCGTCGCTTTTAACGTCGCGCATATTGTTGGCGTGCAGGATGGCCACGATCAGCAGGCCCACGGGGATGGAGGCCCACAGCGCCTCGGGGACCAGGCCGCCGTTCTGGATAAGAGCGGTGCCGGTCACGATGCCGGGGCCGAAGGCCAGGAAGATCCCGAGGTCGCCCAGCGTCCGGTACTTGTAGGCGAAGCCGGTGGCCGTGTAGAACCAGGCCAGCGCGAAGCCCGCGGCGCCGAGGCCGAGCAGGGCGGGGACGTGGTTCTTGAGCGCCAGCAGCAGGCCCAGGCCGCCGCCGGCCGCGAACAGGCCTATGGCCAGGAACAGCATCGCGCGGGGTTTCATCAGGCCGTCCACCAGGCCCCTGTCGTCGGCGGTCTCTTTGCGGTCCACGCCTTTGACGAAGTCGTAATAAGTATTGGAGAGATTCGCCGCGGAATGCGCAAGCAGCGCCGCCAGGAAGGTCAGGCAGAAGTCGGGCCAGGAGAACCTGCCGTGCCGCCAGGCCGTGACCGACCCGACGAGCACCGGCACCAGCGAGGCCGGCCAGGAATAGGCGCGCAGGATGACGAACCATTTCTTGAGCATTACGCTTTCCTTTCTCCCAGCGCCAGCAGGAAGGCTTTCAGCGCGGCGCCGCCTTCGGCGTTCGGGAGTTTGTCTATGAGGGGGAAAAGGGCGTTAAGCTTTTCGCTCGCGGCGGTTCTTGCCGCCGCGGCGAAGCCGCCTTTCTTAACCAGGTCCGCCAGTTCCAGCGCCGGGGAATAATCGGCCGCGGGCCCGTTCTTCATGGCCGCCAGCAGTTTCTCCGCCGCGGGGCCGGCCGTCCCGTCGTTGAGGGCCAGGATCAGCGGCAGCGTGAACTTGCCTTCTTTTATGTCCTTTAAGGTTTCTTTGCCGCAGTCGCCGGCGTTCCCCTCGAAATCCAGCACGTCGTCGATGATCTGGAAAGCGGCCCCGGCCTCCCCGCCTATCCTGGCGCAGGCTTCCAGCAGCTCGGGGTGGCGGGCCAGGTGGCAGGCGGCCAGCGCGCACCAGCGGAACAGCGCGCCGGTCTTAAGCAGCACCATCCGTTCGGCCTCGGCGGCGGAAACCTTCCGGCCGCGGGAATTCTCTTCGATCAGGGCGCCTTCGGTCATGTGCCGCACCGCCAGCACCAGCTCGCCCTGCAGTTCCGGGGCCCCGTGCCCGGCGCGGTCGAAAGCTATGGCGATAAGCAGGTCGCCCACCAGGATGGCGGAGTTGACGCCCATCTGGTCGTAAAGCGTGGGCAGGCCCCGGCGATAGCGGGCCGTGTCCAGGCAGTCGTCGTGCAGCAGGGAGGCCGTGTGGGTGAGCTCGGCGGCGGCGGCGGCTTTTTCCGCCTTGGCGCGGTCCACGCCTAGCGCGTCGGCGATCAGCAGCGTGAACCGGGCCCTGGCCGCCTTGCCCAGGAAGCTGAAAGGGTATTTTTTGAAATCGAAAATTTCGGGCGCGATGCCCTCCAGCGCGGCGGCGATGTCGCCGTTCACCGAGCGGAGGGAGTCTTCGATGTTCTGTGCGGTTTTAGCCATAAAGCACCAATATTTTAGCATAGGCCGCCGGTCAAATTAATATAATATTCTCATGGATCACCACGACCACGACGCCCGCTCCTGCGAACACGGCCACGGCCACGACCACGGGCACGCCCATTCCCACGCCGGGGGCCTCCACCGCAAGGCCCTTACCTACGCTTTTATCATAACCGCCGGCTTCATGGTGGTGGAGGCCGCGGGCGGCCTGCTTACGGGCAGTATGGCGCTGCTGAGCGACTCCATGCACATGCTCACGGACGCCGCCGCGCTCGGTATGAGCTTTTTCGCCTCCAGGCTGGCGGGGCTGAAGCCCGACTCGGCCCGCACCTACGGCTACCGCCGGGCGGAGGTGGTGGCGGCGTTGGCCAACGCCATGCTGCTGTGGATCCTTTCCGGCTACATGCTGCGCGAGGTTTACGAGCGCTTCTATCACCCCGTGGCCGTGCTTTCCGGGCCCATGCTCGTCATCGCCGGGATCGGCCTGCTGGCCAATCTCGCCTGCGCCTGGATCCTGCACGCGCATAGCGAAGAGAACATAAATATCCGCGGCGCCTTCCTGCACGTGATCAGCGACCTGGCCGGCTCGGTGGCGGCCATCATCGCCGGCGCTATAATTTACTTTACCGGCTGGTTCCGGGCGGATACCATCGTTTCGCTGATGATCATAGTCCTTATCCTTTTCAGCTCCTCCAGGCTGCTGGTCGAGGCTTTCCACATACTTATGGAGGGCGCGCCAAAAGGCCTGTCCCTCAAGGCGCTGGAGAAACAGCTGCGGGCCATAGACGGGGTCTCCGACGTGCACGAGCTGCACGCCTGGAGCCTCTCCTCCGGCTTCAACGCGCTGAGCGCCCACCTGGTGGTAAAAGACCCCGCCAAACAGCAGGCCGCCCTCAAGGCCGCCACCTGCGGCGCCACCGACACCTTCGGCATCCGCCACACGGTCTTCCAGGTGGAAGGCGAGCCCGTGGAGAACTCCTCCTGCGACATCTGCGCGCACTAACCCGGTTTCTGAACAAAACCTGAACTTGGCCGGAGCTTATATTAAGCTCCGCGACGTACAATATAAGCGGCGGGAAAGAGCGTTAAAAGGGTGTAGTTAAAGTTACTCCGCAATTCGTTGACTTTTCTCCGCCCAATGTTATATCTTTGCATAGTTGTTGTATTTGACGGCAGGGGGGGATAACCCCGGTATTTTTGATTTGTTCTGCTGCGGCTTCCCGCCTGCGGGAAGCCCATTTACGGAGGGTATATGCGCTTGTTCAATAAAATGATCCTGGCGGCCGTTTTCTTTGCCGCGTTCCTGGACGCCGCTTCGGCTAGCGGGCCGGTGCTGAACGTGTGGATAAAAGACCAGCACGGCGCCAACGTGGCGGACGTACAGGTGGCGGCCATAGATTTCGGGATGAACGGCCCGTCCACTAATACCGTGGCCGGCCTGACCGGGGCGGACGGAAAAGTTCAGTTCACCCTGGAGGCGGGGAAGAACTACAACATCTATTACAGTTCCCACGGCTACTCTCCCAGCATCTCCGACCAGTTCAACAGCCCCGTCTACGATCCCAACAGGAACGTATACGCCACGGGCGCCACCGAGTATTTTTCCACTTTTACCCTGACCTCCGGCCTTACCGGGGTGGGCAGGATACAGCAGCAGTTCACGGGCGCCAGCCCCAGTACCCTGCTGTTCGGCGGCGTCTATAACATGAAATCCCAGATGCAGGGCGGCACCGGCCTTGCCCCTACCGATTCCTCCGGCAACGGTATTTTAACTGTGGACAATGTCCCTTTTGCCGGGGCCAATACCTATAATATCAACCTTTACGACCCGCAGAAGAACAACGGCATAGGCCGCAACGTAATGACGGACCTGAGCGTCGGCACTCCGACCATTGCTTATGTCGGCGCTGGGCCTATGCTCGATTTTAACAAGTCCGTTCCTGCCGGCAGGATAGAGAACACCGCGGGCGGCACCGCCGCCGCGGGCGCCAGCGTAGAGGGCGTGCTGAAAAGCACCGACGGCCTGACCGTGCCCCATATGGGCATAGCCATAAAGACCTGTTTGAACGGCAATCAGTGGAACACCTGGGCTAATTCCGACGATAACGGGCGTTTTCAGCTTTACGGGCTCACCAACGGCGTTACATATTACATGCAGATCATGGGCGGCTGCACCTGGAGCCAGGCGGACAATATCAGCAGGTGTTACGAGCCTTTCACTACCGCTAATTATAACGCGGCGGATATCTGCAATCCCGCTTCTCTTGTGGCGCCTAGCTCCAACGACATAGTCTACTCAAGCGCCGACGTTATGTACCAATCCGCTACTATCAACCTGATGCCCCCGAGCATCGGCGAGATAAAGGTTTGCGTTAAAACTTCGGAGGGTTTAAATATCCCTAACGCCAACGTCAACATTAATCCGGACGGTTCGCCCTGGCCCAAAAACGGGAATAGCTGCCTGGCGAATACTTATAACGACTTTTATTCCAGCGCAGGTTTCTCCAACGCCAATGTAAATACGGGCGCCGACGGCTGCGCCACCCTTGGCGGCCTGCCCAGCGGCAACTATATCGTGAACGTATGGACGCCTTTTTCCAGCGGCGGCAACGGGCCGTCCTCTTTCAACGGCAACGGTGACAACTTTACCGCTTTCGGTACGGACATGAACGGCGTAACTAACTGGATGCAGGCCCATTGCTACGGCACAGGCGCCAACGACTACCGCGTTACAATAGACACTAATAATGTTTCCCAGACAATGAGCGTGTATAACAGCAGCGGCGCCGTAGTCCAGGTCGGCGGCGTGGATATGTCGTCCATAACCTATATAGTGACCGCCAGCAGCATCACCAGCGGAGAGGTAAAAGGCACTATCACTTTTCCGGCCGTGACCGACCTGAGGGCTAACCCCATAATGATCACGCTGTACCCCAACTGCAGCAGCGGCAACTGCGGCAGCGGCAACTTTACCGCCATAGCCAGCAGCGGCTCGGCGCATTACAATTATTCCATACACGTCGCCAGCGGCACGGCTTATTACATGAATATAAGCGCCAGCGGCTGGGGCCGCGTCAATAAAGGCGGCGGCGATAATACCGTGCACCTGGAGGGTTCCACCAGCGCGGTGGTCAATATGGAGTTCGCCCCGGCGGGCACGCTGACCGGTACGCTGTACAAGCCGGACGGGACTATCTTTACCCCGGCCAATAACCAGTATATATGGGTGGACGCCGGCAGCAATAACGGCTGGTCAAATTCCCAACTGCAGAAAGACGGGACTTTCGCCCTTAACGACGTGCTGCCAGGCGTAATCCGTATGTCGGTCGGGTCCAGCGGCGGCGATATGAGCGGGGTCAGTTTCGATTATTCCCTGCCTATGCCCGCGCCCACGGTGAACGTGATAGCGGGCAGCACGACCACGGTGTCATTGAACCTTGTGAACGCCGTGAACGTAGGGATCTCCACCAGCACCCTCTTCGGCAAACTGCCTGATACTACCGTAGTTGCCGACCCCGGGTCCAGCGACATGCTGCTGGGCTTCAGGGTTATTCCTGTTAAGTCCGGCTCGGTGCTGGACGGGACGGTCATCCAGAACATGCTCGTCAGCGGCAGCGACGGAGACTTGCGGTTCAGTTATTCCCTGCCGACCGGGTCCAGCGGGAACGGACAGTGCGGCAACAACTGGCCGGGCGGGTTCTGCGGCAAAGCCGTGCCTTCCCCGTCGGTATACGACTTTTACCTTATGCGCTCGGGAGATTTCGGAAAAGGCTCCGGCACAACGCTGGCTGAAATGCCGTACCCTCACTTCGTGCTCCTTTCTTCCAGCAAGAGCGTAATTATTGACGCCGCCCACGCCAACAGCGCTGTGTATATGTCCAACGGCATGGGGGTCTCCAGCGGCGTGCTCGTGAACGTCGATCCTCCCTCGAGCCTGGCGGCCCGCGGAAATGCCACGGCGAAAGGCGCGGTTACCGCGTTGAACTTCTTCAGGCAGGCCGACTATGACGCCCTGGGCGGGAACTTCGACAAGTTCGTCAGTTACTTGCCGCTGATGGCGCTCTACGATTCGGGCGGCAAGTTCAGCGCCGCCGGCATCGTCGTGCCTTCTCCCAAATTCATAGCCGAGCACGACGCGGACTTCAATAGTTCTTTCGCCAAGGGTTACGCGGAATTCAAGAAAGTCCTGGATCAGGCCGGCGGCTTCGGCTACGAGATCCGCGGCCTGGCCCCCTCTACCTGCTACACCGCGGTTATGACCACGCCTAATTATCCGCATTACCAGACCCGTCTCTGCACCGGGGTCAATAAGTCCACCGTCACGCTCAACGTGAACCTGGATTCCGCCGTAGGCGCTGGCGCTACCGTGTTCGGCGTGGTCCGGAGTTCCGCTACGTCCGCGGCTATCGCCAACGCCTCGGTCGAACTGGCGCTGGAGGGCTCCGAAACCCGTACCGCCGTTACTACCTCTACCGGCTCTTTCCGTTTCGAGGGCCTTTCCGGCGGCATCGCCAAGATAACCATTACCGCGCCGAACTACGCCAAGGTTATATTGGAGGAGGCTCTGGTAGGCAGCAACTCTTATCAGGAGAATCCCTACCTGTTCGACGCCCCCGGTTCTATGACCGGCACCGTCTATTCCCAGAAGCTGCCTTTCGCCAAGGTGCAGGCCGGCGCGCAGGTAGTGGCCTACGACGAGACCTACAATCACGACAACCCGGCCTCCCCGCTGCCGCTGCTGACTGCGATCACCGGCGCGGACGGCACTTATCTGCTGGACGGGCTTGTTCCCGGAGATCTTTACAAGGTGTTTTTGAAGGTGCCGGGCAAATACACGCTTGAGGTGGACACAACGGCCACTACCGGCGCCCTCGCCGGAGTGGACTTCACCATGCTGCCCAAGCCCCTGGATGTGGAAGTGTTCGCCAGGGACAATAAAGACACCGGCAGGTACGAGTTCACCATCATGAACCCGCAGGACTTCAAAGACGGGACCGTGTCTTACAGCGTGTCCCCTTACTCCGGGCCAGGAACTGCCGTCAACTTCTCCAAGATCTCCAGCGGTGAACTGTTCGGTTCTATCCCGCGCGGGAATCTGGTCGACAACGCGGTCTATGTGCTGCATATAGACGCCATGTCGCTGTCCAATAAAACGATCACCAAGGAAATACTGTTCGGCAAGAACTACAACAACTCCCAGCAGAGCATAGACGCGCTGATGCTGGGCGACGACTCCGAAGACGGCACCGGGCGCAGGAATAACGAGGCCTCGGTGGATAAGAGCGGTTCCGACCCGTCGGCGCTGGTGCTGCCCGCCGGCGCGCTGATCACGAGCAGCGTGGCGGTAATCCCGTCCTGCTCGTTTACGGCCGAAAGCAGCAACAGCGTGGCCGTGTCCACCAAAGTGGCCGCCGTTCCTTCCGGAGCGTCCGTGGCCGGCAACTTGTACACGGTCTCGCTCTCCAGCGTGGCCCAGACGGACAGGAGCATAGAACTTACGCTGGCTTACGACAAGAGCCTCCCCGACGTCAGCAACCTTAACGTTTCACAGTACAATACCGTTAGCGGCAAGTGGGACACGGTGCCCGGCCTGGCCACTGTTAACCCTGTGAAGGGCACGGTAACCGTAAAGCTCAAGAAACTGGCTTCAGTGCTTTCGCTCCGGAACGCCGGACCGCAGGCCGTGTTCGACGGCAGAAAGTACGTGGTCCGCCCGCAAGGCGCGGGCGGCAGCACCTCTACCACCGGCACTTTCGCCGTGCTGAACTATGCCGGTGATGCCCTGCCGGCCGGGTCCAAGCTTAAAGTGTTCAACTATCCGAACCCGTTCAACCTCAAGACGAAGGCTATGAGCAATAACCATAATGCCGCGACCATGCCGGCCACGACGTACGGCACGATGATACATGTGGAGGTGCCGGCCGGCAACGGCGGGGCCTGCCATATACGCATCTATACCCTGGCGGGAGAGCTCGTTAAGGATATAAGCGACACCTGCAAGGATAACGCTTATAATTATTTCGCCTGGGACGGCAGGAACAAGAACGGCCAGGAAGTGGCCAACGGCGTGTATTACGGCGTGGTTACGCTGTCCGGCAAATCTCCGGACCGCAAGGACGCCACCTTCAAGATGGCCGTTATAAAGTAAGCCGGCATAGAACTGAGGAGAGACTATGAAACACAAAATATGGCTTTCAACGGGGCTGCTGCTTGCGGCGTCGGCGGCGCAGGCCGCGGGCGTCGGCACCACCGGCGCCAACTTCCTTAAGGTGGGCGTGGGGGCCAGGGAACTGGCCCTAGGCTCCGCGGCCAGCGTGCTTACCGAGGGCGCGGGCGCTATTAACTGGAACCCGGGCAAACTGGCGGACCTTAAGCAGAAGAGCCTGAGCGCCAGCTACAACCTGCTCTTCCTCGACGAGTCCCAGGGCTTCGTTGGCTACGCCTCGCCTCTTAAAGAGGATATGGGCGTGATCGGCGCCGGCGTGAACTACCTGACCGTCTCGAATATAGAAAAGAGGACCGGCGATTCCGATAACCCGGATTCCAAGTTCAGCAACAACAACATGGCCGTCAGCTTTTCCTACGCCCGGGCGGAAGTGCGCCCCGGCCTGGCGCTGGGGGCGAGCCTTAAGTATATTTCCCAGAAACTGGACACGCAGACCGACAAGGCCGTGGCCGTGGACCTGGGGTCCACCTATAAAATAAATCCGGCCTGGACGGCGGCTTTCGTGGTGCAGAACCTGGGCAGCAGCATCGGCCCGGACGCCCTGCCGCTCACCCTCAAGGGCGGGGCGGCCAGGCGCTTCCTCGACGGGAAGCTTGCCGTGGCCGCGGACGCGGACTGGCTGGCCAACGACAAGCGGTTTTACCTCGACCTGGGCGCGGAGTACGCGCTTAACAGCTTCCTGGCCTTCAGGGCCGGCTACCAGGCCGGGCGCAGCGCCGACAAGCTGGGCGGCCTTACGGGACTCGGCGCCGGGCTGGGGCTCAAGTTCGACCAATTTACCCTGGATTACGCCTACGTGCCGTTCGGCGACCTGGGGGACACTCACAGGATGACTTTGGGCTTTAACTTCTAAGGGGAGAAATATCTTGAAAAAAATTATAGCAGCACTGGCGCTCCTGGCCCCGGCTTCCGCCGGAGCCGGGGGTTACGACCTTTCCGGCAAACTGGACCTTTTCGGGGGGCAGTATTTTTTTCAGGGCCAATCCGGCGCCCTTAACGGCTACGGCGTGCTGGACGCCCAGCTCAGCAAAAGTTACTCGTCCAGTTCCGGCTTCTTTGTGAGCGCCCGCTCGGTCTACACCGGCTTCAAGCAGGTGAACGAACTGTCCGGCGGCGGCACTCTTTTCCAGCAGAGCCTGGATACCTCGCTGGGCGGCGTGTGGATAAAGCGCTACGAGGGGGGCTATTCGCTTAAACCCCGCGTGGGCGTGAAGAACGAACTTTTCCGCGAGACCAAGGACGAGAAGTGGGGCGAGGGCCTTTACGACTTCACCCGCTACGAAGGCGGCCTTACGCTGGAACACAAGACCCGCTGGGGCCTGTCCACGCCGTGGATCTGGCAGCTTTCCTGGGACGCTTATTACACGCGGTATACCCGCTTCAAGTCGCTGGCCAGCCAGTACGGCCAGGAGCTGGCCGCGCCCGATCCCGGCGAGCGCGTGCTGGATTCGCTCACCCACCAGCTCTCCTACGATACCGAGCTGGACCTGCCCGGCTTTATGAAGGCGGACCTGCTGGCTTCCGTGGCTCTGGCCGGCTACCCCGACCAGAAAGTGATAAATTCCGAAGGCCGCTACCTTTCTTCCAAGCGCTCGGATTCATATATGGCGCTGAACCTGGGGCTTTCGAAGCGCTACAACGACATTGAGAAACTGGGCCGGGTGCGCCCCGTGCTCGGCGTTAGCGTGGGCCTGGCGAACCTGATCTCCAACCAGAACCACCTTGACACCGACCCCAAGCACCTGAAGTTCATCCGGTCTTTCTACGATTACTCCGAGGTGCGCGCGGCGCCTAACGCCCAGTTCACCTTTCTTTCCTGCGGCCTGGTGACGCGCCTTACCTACGAGTTCGCCGTGCGGAACTACTCCGAACGCCTGGCCCAGCAGTCGGACGGCACGTATACCTCGTCCGCCCTGGCGCAGTATTCCCAGAATTTCAGCTTCGAGGCTTCGTACCCGCTTTACCGTACGCTGGACGCCAAGCTGCAGGGCAGCTGGTCGGCTTCCCGTTCCAACAACCGTTACGAGCAGGTGTACCGCTACAACTATAACAGCTCTACATATTTTGCCGGCCTGGAGTGGAGGTTCTAATATGAAAATACTCAACCTGGTAGCCGCGCTGTCGCTTTCCGCCGCCCCTTGCGCCGCCATGACGCAGGATATCATCCTGCTGCCCGAGGGGACCATCGAGGCCAGGCCCTCGGCCGCCTCGGACTGGGTGCCGGTTTCGGCCAACGTGAAGGTTAAAGCCGGAGCGGAGATCCGCACCGGCAAGGATTCCAAGGCCGGGGTGTTCTTCCCCGACGGCTCCCGGTTCGTGCTCGGCAACAACAGCCTTTTTACCGTGGAGGATACCAGCAGGAAAAAGGCGGGTTTCCAGCTTAAGCTGGGGCGCCTGAAGGCCGTGGTGGCCGGTTATTTCTCCAGCCGCTTCGAAGTGCGCACCCCGGCCGCGGTCTGCGCCGTGCGCGGCACGGAGTTCGATATACAGGTGGGCGAGAACGGCGCCACCGAGATGGAAGTTACGGAAGGCCTGGTGGAGGTGGACGATTCCAAGGGCAAAATGGCCGTGGTCTCTTCCGAGGAGCGGATACACGTCGGGATGGACGGCATGTCCATGCCGGAGACGATAGCCCTTACGGATAAGCGCGCCGGGCTGGCGGCCCGCCCGTACGCGGTGCGCCAGGAAACGGCCAAGGAGCGCACCCGCACCATGATGGAAGAGCTGCGCAACCGCGAGCTTAAGGCCAACGAGGCCCAGCTCGGCAAGGATTCCATAGACGCCTTCGGCAAGCGCGTGCGCCTGGAGGAATATCTGCTCAGGCCCACGGACAGCGAGTTCAAGCTGCTCTTCCTCAGCAAGCGCGCCGACGCCGGCACGCTGGACTGGGGCAGCCTGGACGAAAAATTCTACGCCAAGATCCCCGACGACATAAGCCAGGTGGGCGAGATAATATCCGGGATGTATCTTTCCAAGACCGCCCCTACCAACTGGATGACCAACTTCGAGGTCTACCTCACCAACACAGTGGACAGCATAAAAGAAACCATCGACTTCGGCGCGCCCACGCTGATCGACTTTTCCGGTTACGGCGCTAATGTGGGGTTCCGTTATTATCCTGCCAGCATAGACTACCGCCAGATTCTTTCCGGGCCGGGCGTGGCTTTGGCCGACGGCGCGGGGTCGCTTGTGAATACCGGGCTGGCTTCGCTCGGCTCCGACGAGCGCGTGCAGTTCCGCCAGCTCCAGGATTATAATTCCACTTACCCGGGGGTGTTCACGTGGACGCAGAAAGTCGTGAATGGTTCCGGGCTATTGCAGGATATGTACCAGGTCACGCTGGACCCGGCGAGCCAGGCGGAAGTAAGCGCCGGCGGGGGGGCGGTTCCTATTTATGAGGCGGCCATAGACCCGGAAACTATTACCCCGGCGTATAATCCCCTGCCAAGCGGGCCGGGGAAAGCGGATTACTTCTCTTATTCGGTCTACGCGGACGGTTCTTCCGTTTCCTCGCGCAAAATGCTGGTTTCCAACGAAGGCGAGATCCTGGAAATTCCCGGCAGCGCCGCTCCCGATACCTTCCTGAGGGAAGGCAGTTTCAATCTAGAGATGGTCGTGGGTTCGAACCTGTTCCAGGGCCGCAGCATTGACGTGCTGCTGGCACCGGAAATCCTGACGCAGAAAAAACAGGCCACGACCACGGCTGACAGCCTGACTTTCTAGGCGCGTTTCAGGTTGTTACATCTGTTACGTTGACACCCCCACCCTGGCATATTATAATACTAGGGTGGGGGTTTGTATATACTATATATCTCATTTAGCCGGATTTTCGCGCCGATACAGTTTCCGTAAGGAGTTTTTCTTATGAAACAAGCTCTTGTTTCAGCGGTCCTGTTTTTTGCCTGCCTGCCCGCCAGCGCCGCCTATATCGATTCCTGGCGCGGCGAGGTTAACTTCAGGAAAAGCGTGACCGCTGATTGGGCGCCCC
>JAJZPL010000024.1 GCA_021811185.1 bacterium | reverse complement strand
TCCGCGACGTGCACTACACGCATTACGGCCGCGTCTGCCCCATCGAAACGCCCGAAGGCCCGAACATCGGTCTTATCGTTTCGCTGGCCGCCTACGCCAAGGTCAACCAGTACGGCCTCATCGAGACCCCGTACCGCAAAGTGACCAACAAGAAGGTCACCGACCAGGCCGACTACGTCACCGCCTACATCGAAGACGACATCTTCGTGGGGCAGGCCAACACCCCGATAGAGGGCGCCAAGCTCTCCACCGACCAGGTGTACGGCCGCCTGAAAGACGACTATGTTTTCATGGACTCCGACAAGGTCGAGTACATGGACGTGTCCCCGATGCAGGTAGTGTCCATTTCCGCCGCGCTCGTCCCGTTCCTAGAGCACGACGACGCCAACCGCGCCCTGATGGGTTCCAACATGATGAGGCAGGCCGTCCCGCTGCTCGTTACCGAGGCGCCCCTCGTGGGCACCGGCATGGAGCCCGCCGTGGCCCGCGACTCCCGCGCCTGCGTGGCAGCCCGCACTTCGGGCAAGGTCATTTACGCCTCCGCGGACATGATCGCCATAAAGCCGGAGCACAGCAAGGAACCGGACATTTACCACCTCATCAAGTACCGCCGCTCCAACCAGGACACCTGCGTGAACCAGGTGCCCACCGTGGAGAGCGGCATGGACGTGAAGAAGGGGGACATCATAGCCGACGGCCCCGCGACCTCCAAAGGCCAGCTTGCCCTGGGCAAGAACCTGCTGGTGGCCTTCATGAGCTGGGAAGGCTATAACTACGAAGACGCCATCCTGGTCTCGGAAAAGGTCGTCGAGAACGACGAGCTCACCTCGGTCTTCATCGAGGAGTTCGAAGTGGAAGCCCGCGACACCAAGCTCGGGCCCGAAGAGATCACCCGCGACATCCCCAACGTCGGCACCGACGCGCTGGAGCACATCGACTCCGACGGCGTCGTGATCCCCAGCACCATGGTGCGCCCCGGCGACATCCTGGTCTGCAAGGTCTCCCCCAAGGGCGAGCAGCAGCTCTCCCCCGAAGAGCGCCTGCTGAAGGTGATCTTCGGCAAGAAGGCCGAGGACGTCACCGATACTTCCATGCGCGTGCCCCCCGGCGTGTACGGCAAGATCATCGGCACGCAGGTCTTCGTGCGCCGCGAGAAGCTCTCCAAGCCCGAGGAAGACCGCCGCAAGAAAGAGATAGACGCGGAAATGAATTACAACCTCGACGCCCTCAAGGAGTTCCGCAAGGAAACCTCCAAGAAAGGCACCGACACCGAAGAGTTCTGCAAGCAGATGGAAAAGAAGATCAAGGACAAGTTCGCCCGCGAAAAGGAACTCCTCAAGAGCTCCGGCGAACTGCCCGTCACCGTCAACAAAGTGGTGAAGGTGCACATAGCCCTTAAGCGCCGCCTGCAGGTGGGCGACAAACTCTCCGGCCGCCACGGCAACAAGGGCGTCGTCGCCCGCATCCTGCCGCGCGAAGACATGCCCTATATGCCCGACGGTACCCCGGTGGACGTAGTGCTGTCCCCGCTGGGCGTGCCCTCCCGCATGAACATCGGCCAGATCCTCGAGACCATGCTCGGCTGGGCCGGCAAGCAGCTGGACACCCAGATGTACTGCCCGGTGTTCGACAGCGCGGCCGAGGACAACAAGGCTTACTGGGACTACTGGAAAAAGACCCACGGCAAGAAGCGCGGCGAAATAACCATAGAGGAAGTGCTGAAGGATATCGACAAGAACCCCGGCGCCGAAAAGCCCGGCGTCATCCAGATGGTGCAGCTCGCCAAGGACCACCTTAAGGCCAAGGGCGTGCCCGAGGAATACCTCCCGGACGATTACTGCCGCATCCAGCTGTACGACGGCCGCACCGGAGAGAAGTTCCACGAAAAAGTCACCATCGGCTACCTGTACATCCTTAAGCTGATCCACCTGGTGGAAGACAAAGTACACGCCCGCAGCACGGGACCGTACTCCCTCATCACCCGGCAGCCCCTGGGCGGCAAGGCCCTGTTCGGCGGCCAGCGCTTCGGCGAAATGGAAGTGTGGGCGCTCGAAGGTTACGGCGCCGCGTACACGCTGCAGGAAATGCTCACCGTGAAGTCCGACGACTTCACCGGCAGGACCAAGATGTACGAAGCCATCATCAAAGGCGACTTCCCTCCGCAGCCCGGCGTGCCGGAATCCTTCAAGGTGCTGGTGAAGGAATTGCAGGCCCTGTCGCTGGAAGTGGACCTCCTCAACACCATCGTCCCCGGACAGGCGGACGAGGTGCCTGAGAAGCCCGCGGCCAAGAAGAAGTCTGAGAAGGCGGCCAAGGCGTAAAAAGTTAACACACGCGGACGGGGTCCGGGCGCAAGCCCGGCCCCGGCACGCGAGAGCGGAAAAAGTTTAGGAGATTCCCATGGACATGATCTCGGAAGCCAGGAACTTATTCAACGCGGGAAAGACCAAGAAAAAAGCGAAAGAGCTCAACTACGGCGCCTTCAACGGCATCAAGATCGGCATAGCCAGCCCGGCCAAGATCCACAACTGGTCGTTCGGCGAAGTGAAGAAGCCCGAGACCATCAACTACCGCACGCTCAAGCCCGAGCGCGACGGCCTCCTGTGCGAGAGGATCTTCGGACCCTCCAAGGACTACGAGTGCGCCTGCGGCAAATACCGCTGGGTGAAATTTAAAGGCGTCGTCTGCGACCGCTGCGGCGTGGAAGTGACCGAGGCCAAGGTGCGCCGCGAGCGCATGGGCCATATCGAACTGGCCTGCCCCGTGGCCCACATCTGGTTCTTAAGGAAGAGCCCCAGCCGCATCGGCATCATTTTAGACATGCGCCCCACCGACCTGGAGAAGGTGGTGTACTACGCGGCGTACGTCGTGCTGGAAGACACCAAGGACCCCGTGACCGGCCGCATCGAGTACAAGCGCGGCGAAGTGTTCACCGAGACCCAGCTGAACGAAGTAAAGAAGAAATATTCCAAGGTGAAGGTCGGCATCGGCGCCAACGCCATCCTGAGCCTGCTCGAGAGCATCGACCTGAAGGTCGAGATGGAACGCATCCAGAAGGAACTGGCCGCCATCAAGAACGACGCGGACCGCTCCAAAGCCATCAAACGCCTCAAGATCCTCGAGGGTTTCATGGCCTCCAACAACCGCCCCGAGTGGATGATCATGACCGTGCTGCCCGTGCTGCCGCCGGACCTCCGCCCGCTGGTGCCCCTGGAAGGCGGCCGCTTCGCCACCTCCGACCTGAACGACCTTTACCGCCGCATCATCAACCGCAACAACCGCCTCAAGCACATCGAGGCGCTCCGCGCCCCGCAGGTGATGATCTACAACGAAAAGCGCCTGCTGCAGGAAGCCGTGGACGCCCTCATCGAGAACGGCGCGCGCGGCAAAGTGGTGCTCGGCGCCGCCAACCGCCCGCTCAAGTCCATCTCGGACATCCTCAAGGGCAAGCAGGGCCGCTTCCGCCAGAACCTGCTGGGTAAGCGCGTGGACTATTCCGGCCGTTCCGTCATCGTCGTAGGCCCCAACCTCAAGCTGAACCAGTGCGGGCTGCCCAAAGAAATGGCGCTCGAGCTGTTTAAGCCCTTCGTGCTGGCCGAGCTGATCAAGAAAGAGAACATCACGCTCAAGGTCGCCAAGAAGAAGATGGAGCACGCCGACAACGAGATCTGGGACATCCTGGAGCGCGTCACCAAGAAGCATCCCGTGATGCTGAACCGCGCCCCCACGCTGCACCGCCTCGGCATCCAGGCTTTCGAGCCCGTGCTGATCGAGGGTCTCGCCATCCAGCTGCACCCGCTCACCTGCGCGGCGTTCAACGCCGACTTCGACGGCGACCAGATGGCCGTGCACGTGCCCATCAGCCAGGAAGCGCAGATGGAAGCGCGCATGCTGATGATGGCCACCAACAATATCCTGTCGCCGGCCAGCGGCCGCCCGATAGCCAACCCCTCGCACGACATGGTGCTGGGCATCAACTACATCACCAAGCTGAAGCTGGGCGAGCCCGGCGAAGGCAAGTTCTTCAACGACAAAGAAGAAGCCCTCACCGCCAACCAGCACGGCGTGGTGGACCTGCACGCCCGCATCAAGGTGCGCGGCATGAACGACACCACCCAGGAATCCGTGGACTTCGACAAGGAAGCCAAGGCCTGGAAGAAGCCCGCGGACTGGAAGGACTTCGTGTCCGTCGGCCGCCTGATCTTCTTCGACATCCTGCCCGCGGGCGTGGACTGGAAGGCCTATAACAAGGCCATCAGCAAGAAGGACCTGGCCAACCTGGTGGACGACTGCTACAAGAACCCCGCCGTGGGCCACCACGAAGCCGTGCTGCTGCTGGACCGCCTGATGAACCTGGGCTTCCATTACTGCACCACGTCGGGCCTGAGCATCTCCATCGCCGACATGAGCGTCCCGGAAAAGAAAGCAGGCCTGATCTCGCACGCCCAGAAACAGGTGCGCGACATCGAAGGCCAGGCCAAGGACGGCATCATCACGGAGAACGAGCGCTACAACAAGATCATCGACATCTGGACGCACGTCAGCGACAAGGTCGCCGACATGATGTTCGACGAGATGCAGAAGCAGGAAAAGAAAGTTTACGCCAAGGACGAAGCCCGCTTCAACGCGATCTTCATGATGGCCGACTCCGGCGCCCGCGGTTCCCGCCAGCAGGTAAAACAGCTGGCCGGTATGCGCGGTCTGATGGCCAAGCCCCAGAAGAAGCTGACCGGCGGCGTGGGTGAAATCATCGAGAACCCCATCCTGTCCAACTTCCGCGAAGGGCTGACCGTACTTGAGTATTTCATCTCGACGCACGGCGGACGCAAAGGTCTGTCCGACACCGCCCTTAAGACCGCCGACGCCGGTTACCTTACCCGCCGCCTGGTCGACGTGGCGCACAACGTGGTGATCACGCAGGAAGACTGCGGCACCATCAACGGCGTGGAGCTCAAGGCCCTGGTCAGCGGCGACGAGATCATCGAACCCCTCAGCGACCGTATCACCGGCCGCGTGGTGCTGGAGGACGTAAAGTTCACCGACGCCGAAGGCAAGTCCAAGACCATAGTGAAGCGCGGCGAAATGGTGACTCCCGAGATGGCTAAGGCCATCGACAAGGCCAAGATCGAAAGCGTGTTCACCCGCTCCGTGCTCACCTGCGAGGCCGAAGTCGGCATCTGCGCCAAGTGCTACGGGCAGAACCTGGCCACCGGCTACCAGGTGGAATCCGGCGAGGCCGTAGGCATCATCGCCGCGCAGTCCATCGGCGAACCCGGCACGCAGCTGACCCTGCGTACCTTCCACATCGGCGGTACCGCTTCCCGCGTGCTCGAAAAGTCCGAGTCCAAGGCGAAGAACGACGGTAAGGCCGAGTTCCGCGACGTGAAGACCGTGAAGAACCGCGACGGTCACGACATCGTGATCTCCCGCGGCGCGATCATCAGTCTCAAGTACGCCGACCCCAAGAAATTCCCCGCCGAAGACCTGAAGATCAGCTACGGCGCGCGCATCCACATCGCCGACAAGGCCAGCCTGAAAGCGGGCGACCTGATAGCCGAGTGGGACCCGCATACCGTGCCCATCATCACCGAGCACGACGGTAAGGCCAAGTACCTCGACATCAAGGAAGGCGTCACGCTGCACGAGGAGCGCAACAAGGTCACCGGCATCATCGAGCGCAAGATCATCGAGCACCGCGGCACCAAGCGCAACCCGCGCATCGTCGTGGAGCACGGCGGCGCCATCGTCGGGTCCCATACCCTGCCCACGGACACCATCATCATCGTGGAACAGGGCGAGGACGTGAAGAAGGGCGACGTGGTAGCCAAGATACACCGCGACACCGCCAAGACCAAGGACATCACCGGCGGTCTGCCCCGCGTGGCCGAGCTGTTCGAAGTGCGCCGGCCCAAGAACGCCGCCATCATCACCAAGATCGAAGGCCTCGTCTCCCTGGGCACCAACGCCAAGGGCCTGGTGGAAGTCTCCGTGAAGAACGAGGAGACCGGCCAGGTTGAGGCTTACGCCATCCCGTACGGCAAGCACCTGGTGGTTTATGAAGGCGACCGCGCGGCCGTGGGCGAAGCCCTCACCGACGGCGCCGTGGATATGCACGACCTCCTGTCCGTGAAGGGCATAAAGGAAGTGCAGAACTACATCGTGGACGCCATCCAGGAAGTTTACCGTCTGCAGGGCGTCAACATCAACGACAAGTACATAGAGATCATCGTACGCCAGATGCTCTCCAACGTGAAAGTGACCGAGCCGGGCGGGACCTCCCTCTTAAAGGGCGAGATCGTCCACAAGGCCGCTTTCAAGGCGGAGAACCAGGAAGCGGCGGCCAGCGGGCACGAGCCCGCCCAGGGCGAGCCGGTCCTGCTGGGTATCTCCAAAGCGTCGCTCGCTTCCGAGTCGTTCATCTCGGCGGCCAGCTTCCAGGAGACCACCCGCGTACTGACCGACGCGGCCACCACCAACAAGGTGGACTATTTAAAAGGCCTCAAGGAAAATGTTATAATAGGTCATCTGGTGCCCGCCGGCAGCGGCTTTGCCACGCGGAAACTTGCTGAAGAAGAGGAAGAGAAGAACAAGAAGCAGAAGGAGGAGTAAGAGGCTCCGCAATTACAATTATGTCAACCATCAACCAACTTATCAGACACGGTCGCGCCAAGGACCGGAAATTCAGCAAGGCACCCGCCCTGATGTCATGCCCGCAGCGCCGCGGCGTCTGCACCCGCGTGTACACCACGACGCCCAAGAAGCCCAACTCGGCCCTCCGCAAGGTGGCCCGCGTGAAGCTGACCAGCAAGCAGGAGGTCACCGCCTACATCCCCGGCGTGGGCCATAACCTGCAGGAACACTCCATAGTGATGGTGCGCGGAGGCCGCGTGAAGGACCTTCCCGGCGTGCGCTACCACATCATACGCGGCGCGCTCGACGCGGCCGGCGTGGAAGGCAGGCAGCAGAGCCGCTCCTGCTACGGCACCAAGCGCCCGAAGGGCGTTAAGAAGCCCGGCGGCAAGACCCCGTCGAAGAAGTAGTCGAACCGCCTCTGTCTGTTCGACTCTCACAGGTCGCAGGTCACAGGTCGCAGCAACTAACAAGGACAGGAACAAACTATGCCTAGAAAAGGTTTAAAACCTCGCGAAAGACGGGCCGCTCCGCCGCCCGATTTCAAGTACAACTCGGTGCTGGTCTCCCGGATGGTCAACAGGATCAATTTCCAGGGTAAGAAGCTGGTGGGCGAGCGCATCCTTTACGGCGCGCTCGACATCATAGCCGAGAAGACCAAAGAAGACGCTCTTATGGTGTTCACCAAGGCCATCGAGAACGTCCGCCCCCTGCTCGAGGTAAAGGCCCGCCGCGTCGGCGGCGCCAACTACCAGGTGCCCATCGAGGTCCGCCCCCAGCGCAGCGCCACGCTCGCCATGCGGTGGATCCTCGGCGCCGCGCGCGACCGCAAGGGCCGCCCGATGGCCGAGCACCTGGCCGAAGAACTGCTGCTCGCCTACAAGAAAGAGGGCGCGGCCTTCAAGAAGCGCGAAGACACCCACAGGATGGCGGAAGCCAACCGGGCTTTCGCCCACTACCGCTGGTAAAGAACCCAGGTTCACGCTGGCAGGCTTAAACCCGGACCCGTCCGCTTAAGCCTGCCGGCTTACTAGTTTAAATCTACAACAAATTTCAAGGAAATCATGGCAGACTTCGACCTCAGGAAAGTACGCAACACCGGCATCATCGCCCACATCGACGCGGGCAAAACCACCACCACCGAACGTATCCTTTACTATACGGGCAAGTCCCATAAGATAGGCGAGGTGCACGAAGGCAATACCACCACCGACTGGATGCCCCAGGAGCGCGAGCGCGGCATCACCATCACCGCCGCCGCCATCTCCACCCAGTGGCAGGGCTATACCGTTAACATCATCGACACCCCGGGCCACGTGGACTTCACCGCCGAGGTGGAGCGCAGCCTCCGCGTGCTCGACGGCGCCGTAACCGTGTTCGACGGCGTGCAGGGCGTGGAGCCCCAGAGCGAGACCGTGTGGCGCCAGGCCGACAAGTACCACGTGCCCAGGATCGCCTACGTCAACAAGATGGACCGCATCGGCGCCGACTTCTACATGTCCGCCGAGTCCATCGTAGAGAAACTGGGCGCGAACGCCGCCCCCATCCAGCTTCCCATCGGCGTCACCGAGACCTTCAAGGGCCTCGTGGACCTGATCAAGATGAAGGCCCTGATCTGGGTCGGCGACGACCTGGGCGCGCACTTCGACGAGGTGGAGATCCCCGCCGACATGAAGGAGCTCTCCGACAAGTACCGCACCAACCTGATCGAGAAGATCGCGGACTTCGACGACGTGATCGCCGAGAAGTTCCTGAACGGCCAGACCGAGTTCGGCGTGCAGGAGCTCAAGGACGCTATCCGCCGCGGCTGCCTCGCCAACAAGTTCTTCCCGGTGCTTTGCGGCTCTTCCTACAAGAACAAGGGCGTGCAGCCCATGCTCGACGCCGTCATCGATTACCTGCCCTCCCCGCTCGACGTCCCCGCCATCACCGGCAAGGACGCGCACTCCGGCGAGGAAGTGTCCTGCCCGGCCGACCCCAAGGCGCCTTTCGCGGCGCTGCTGTTCAAGATCCAGCCCGACCCCTTCGTGGGCAAACTGACGTTCTTCCGCGTGTATTCCGGCACCCTTAAGCCCGGCGACACCGTGTATTTCGGCCGCCGCAAGACCACCGAGCGCATCGGCCGTATCCTGAGGATGCACGCCGACAAGCGCCAGGAGATCAAGGAAATCTCCGCCGGCGACATCGCCGCCACCGTGGCCATCAAGAACGCCACCGTGGGCGAGACCATCAGCGACCCCGAACATCCTATCATCCTCGAAGGTATCACCTTCCCGGAACCCGTCATCCAGATCTCCATCGAGCCCAAGTCCAAAGAGGACGAGCAGAAGATGGGCCTGGCCATGGGCCGCCTGGCCGAAGAGGACCAGACGTTCCGCATCAAGACCGACGAAGAGACCGGCCAGACGATCATCGCCGGCATGGGCGAACTCCACCTCGACATCATCGTGGACCGCCTCCGCCGCGAGTTCAACGTGCAGGCCAACGTCGGCCGCCCGCAGGTGGCTTTCCGCGAGTCCATCAAGAAGAAAGTGGAGCAGGAAGGCAAGTTCATCCGCCAGTCCGGCGGCCACGGCCAGTACGGCCACGTGTGGCTCACCGTGGAGCCGCAGGAACTTAACAAGGGCTTCGAATTCGTGGACGCCATCAAGGGCGGCCGCATCCCCAAGGAATTCATCCCCGCCGTGGAAAAGGGCGTCCGCGAGGCGCTCGATACCGGCGTGCTGGCCGGGTTCCCCGTGGTGGACATCAAGGTAACGCTGTTCGACGGCTCGTTCCACGACGTGGACTCGTCCGAAATGGCGTTCAAGATAGCCGGCGCCATGGCGTTCAAGGACGCCTGCCGCAAGGCCACCCCTTACCTGATGGAACCCATCATGAAGATAGAAGTGGTGACGCCCGAAGTTAACATGGGCGACGTGATCGGCGACCTTTCCAGCCGCCGCGCCAAGATCAACGAGATGGGCAGCCGCGGCAACGCGCGCGCCGTAAAGGGCACCGTGCCCTTGTCCGAAATGTTCGGGTACTCCACCGCCGTACGCTCCATCTCGCAGGGCCGGGCCTCCTTCACCATGGAGCCCAGCCACTACGAGGAAGTGCCGGCCAACGTGGCCAAGTCCGTGATCGAAACGCGGACCGCCGCGGCCGAAGCGGAGAACAAGTAACGTTTTTCCGCCGGTCGGCAAAGCCGGCGGACTAAAGCAAGCTAAAAAAATCATTAGGAGAAAAAAATGGCAAAAGCAAAGTACGACAGAAAGAAACCCCACGTTAACGTGGGAACCATCGGTCACGTCGACCACGGCAAATCCACCCTGACCACCGCGCTGGTGAAGGTCCAGTCCGAAAAGGGCCTGGCCAACCTGCGCTCCTACGCCGAGATCACCAAGGGCGGCACGGTCCGCGACGACTCGAAGACGGTGACCATCGCCGTTTCGCACGTGGAGTACGAGACCGAGAAGCGCCATTACGCGCACATCGACTGCCCGGGCCACGCCGACTACGTTAAGAACATGATCACCGGCGCCGCGCAGATGGACGGGGCTATCCTCGTGGTGTCCGCCGCCGACGGCCCCATGCCCCAGACGCGCGAGCACGTGCTGCTCGCCCGCCAGGTGAACGTGCCCAACCTCGTCGTGTTCCTTAACAAGTGCGACCTGGTGGACGACGCGGAGCTGCTGGACCTCATCGAAGTGGAAGTCCGCGACCTGCTGAAGAAATACGAATTCCCCGGCGACACCATCCCCGTGATCCGCGGTTCCTCCATGAAAGCCATGGAAGGCGACCAGGGTCCGCTGGGCGTGCCGTCCATCGTGAAGCTGCTCGAAGCTCTCGACACCGCCATCCCCGAGCCGACGCGCGAACTCGACAAGCCGTTCCTGATGGCTATCGAAGACGTGTTCTCGATCACCGGGCGCGGCACCGTGGCCACCGGGCGCATCGAGCGCGGCCAGATCCACGTGGGCGACCCCGTGGAGATCGTAGGCCTGAAGGACACCCAGGTGTCCGTGGCCACCGGCCTCGAGATGTTCAGGAAGCTCCTGGACGTGGCCATGGCCGGCGACAACGTGGGCATATTGCTCCGCGGCATCGACAAGACGCAGATCGAGCGCGGCCAGGTAATAGCGGCCCCGAAGAGCTGCACGCCGCACAAGAAGTTCCGCGGCGAGGCGTACATCCTGAATAAAGAAGAAGGCGGGCGGCATACCCCGTTCTTCAAGGGCTACAAGCCCCAGTTCTACTTCCGCACGACGGACGTGACGGGTTCCGTAGAGCTTAAGCCCGGCATCGAGATGATCATGCCCGGCGACCACGCCGAAGTGGTGGTCGAACTGATAACTCCGATCGCCATGGAAAAGGGCCTCCGCTTCGCTATCCGCGAAGGCGGCCACACCGTGGGCGCCGGCGTTGTCAGCGAGATCCTCGAATAGGCGCAAGGCTGGCGGCGCGCCGGTAAGTTGACCGGCCGCCGCCTGCCGATTTTTCTCTGGAGTTAAACATTATGGCTGATAGAATACACGTAACCCTCGGCTGCACCGTCTGCAAGAACAAGAATTACCACTTCGCCCGGGGCAAGAAGAAGGAATTCAAGATAGAACTGAGCAAGTTCTGCCGGAACTGCGGCAAGCAGACCGGGCATAAAGAAGTAAAGTCTTAATATTCGGGGGGAGCGTCGGTTAACGGTAAACCACCGGTCTCCAAAACCGGAACTGAAGGTTCGATTCCTTCCGCTCCCGCCAGATTTTAGGGTAGCAGAGCTAGTGGAAAGTGCCGTGCCGGCTTAATTATGAATAAAATAACAAGCTTTCTTAAGGAAGTCTACGAAGAACTGACCAAGGTGACCTGGCTGGGCAAACAGGACGTCATCCGCTCCACCATCGCCGTCAGTTTCGTGGTCATACTCGTGGCGATCTACGTCAGCGTAGTGGACATGGGTCTGAATACGATGCTCCGGGCTATACTGGGAGGCCGCTAAATGGCTAAGTCATGGTACGTGATACACACCCGCACCGGTTTTGAAGAGCGCGTTTACAAGATGCTGCAGGCCAAGATAGAGGCCAACGAATTCACCGGCCGCATCCAGCAGGTCCTCATCCCCACCGAGGACGTGATGCAGGTGAAGAACAACCAGAAGAAAGTTTCCAAGCGCAAATTTTTCCCCGGCTACGTGCTCGTCAGCATGGAGCTGGACAGCAACACCTACTGGGGCATCCGCGGCGTGCAGGGCGTCAGCGGTTTCCTGGGCGACCCCAAGCCCGTGGCGATGGACGAGGTTGAAGTGCAGCAGATCCTGGAACTGATGAATTCCACCAGCCAGGAAAAGCCCAAGCCGGCCGTGCAGTTCGAGAAAGGCGAGAACGTGCGCATCATCGAAGGGCCGTTCAAACATTTCATGGGCATGGTGGAGGACGTCAACGAGCAGAAAGCCAAGCTCCGCGTCACCGTCACCGTGTTCGACCGCCCCACGCCGGTGGAACTGGATTTTCTGCAGGTAGAAAAGGTCTAAACTGTAGATTTGCCGCCCGAAGTCCGGGCGGCGTAAGAGTTGCAAGCTTCAGCAACTTCAGGATGTCCGTGTTACGCGGCGCGTCCGGGACCAAACTCAAGGAGAACGTTAAGGAAAGTATTTCCTTAAATTATTACTATGGCTAAAGCAAAAGCGATCAAGACATTCATAAAGCTGCAGATCCCGGCCGGCGCCGCCAACCCCGCGCCCCCCGTAGGTCCCGCGCTCGGACAGCACGGCGTCAACATCATGGACTTCTGCAAGCAGTTCAACGAGAAGACCCGCAAACTGGAGCAGGGCGTGCCGATACCCGTGGTCATCACGGTGTTCGAGGACAGGTCCTTCACTTTCATCACCAAGATGCCCCCGATGTCGGCCCTCATTAAGAAGGCCGCCGGCCTTGCCAAGGGTTCCGGTACCCCCAACAAGGACAAAGTGGGCAAAATGACCCTGAAGCAGGTCGAGGAAGTGGCCAAGATAAAGCTGCCCGACCTCAACACCAAGGACGTGAAGCAGGCCATGCAGATGGTGAAGGGCACCGCCCGCTCCATGGGCGTCGACATCGTATAAATTTGGACCCGCTGTCCGGGGCGTTAAGCCCCGGCGGCAGTTCCATAACGAGGAAGCGGGACCTTCCCGCGCATGAACCTCGGGGGCTATAAGCCCTGGAAATAACAAGGAGAAACACAAAATGGGAAAAAGAATAGAGAACCTTAAGAAAGGCCTGGACCTTACCAAGAAGTACACCGTTAAGGAAGCCGTGGCCATGCTGAAGAAGTCCGCCAACGCCAAGTTCGACGAGACCCTCGAAGTGCACATGAAGCTGGGCATCGACGTGAAGCAGAGCGACCAGCAGGTGCGCAGCACCGTGAGCCTGCCCCACGGCACCGGCAAGACCAAGAAGATCGCCGTGATCGCCAAGGGCGAAAAAGAGAAGGAAGCCCAGGCCGCCGGCGCGGACGTGGTGGGCGGCGCGGACCTGATCGAGAAGATCTTCGGCGGGTTCATGGATTTCGACATCCTCGTCGTGACCCCCGATATGATGAAAGACGCCGCCAAGCTCGGCAAGACGCTCGGGCCCAAAGGCATGATGCCTAACCCCAAGAGCGGCACCGTCACTTTCGAAGTGGCCAAGACCGTGAAGGAACTGAAGGCCGGCCGCATCGAGTTCAAGGCGGATCCCCAGGCCATCGTGCACGCCGTAGCGGGCAAGCTGTCCTTCTCCGAGGACAAGCTGGCCGAGAACGCGCAGGCGGTCATCGACGCCGTGCTCAAGGTGAAGCCTTCGGCCTCCAAGGGCGTGTATATGGAGTCCGTGTACCTGGCTTCCACCATGGGGGCGGGAATCGCGGTGATAGTCGACCAGAAAGCTTAATAAACTCAAAAAAGCCCGCCGGCTCAAACCGGCGGGTTTTTTTTAAACTACCTAGTAGGAGGGGAAATAATGCAGAAACTTAAAACTCTAGCCGCATCGGCCGCCATGCTGTTCGCCGCGGCGCCCGCTTTCGCGAGCGAAGCCGACCTGAAGATCCCGGACCTGTCCAGCGTGGCTTTCCTGGGTGTAAACGGCCACCATCTGCTGCTGGGGGGCCTGGTCATCTGCGTGCTGGGCATGCTGTTCGGCCTTATCCAGTCCAGACAGATCAAGAACCTCCCCGTGCACAAGTCCATGCTCGAGATCTCCGAACTGATCTACGAGACCTGCAAGACCTACCTTTTTACCCAGGGCAAGTTCATCGCCATGCTGTGGGTGTTCATCGCCGCCATCATGGTGTGGTACTTCAGCCTGAACCCGGCGATGACCGCCATGAAGATCGGCATCATCGTACTGTTTTCCATCGTGGGTATCCTGGGCTCCTACTCGGTGGCCTGGTTCGGTATAAGGATCAATACCTACGCCAACTCCCGCACCGCTTTCGCCGGGCTTAAGGGCCTGCCCTTTCCGACGATGGCGATCCCGCTCAAGGCCGGCATGTCCATCGGCATGCTGCTGATCAGCGTAGAGCTCGTCATGATGCTCTTCATCCTCCTCTTCGTGCCGGGCGACTACGCCGGCCCCTGCTTCATCGGCTTCGCCATCGGCGAGTCGCTGGGCGCCGCGGCGCTGCGTATCGCCGGCGGCATCTTCACCAAGATCGCCGACATCGGCTCCGACCTGATGAAGATCGTGTTCAAGATCAAAGAAGACGACGTCCGGAACCCCGGCGTGATAGCGGACTGCACCGGCGACAACGCCGGCGACTCCGTGGGCCCTACGGCCGACGGCTTCGAGACCTACGGCGTGACGGGCGTGGCCCTGATCACCTTCATCCTGCTGGCGGTTTCGCCGGAAGTGTTCATGAAGAACGGCCTTACCGAGGAAGCGGCCCGCGCCGCCTCCCAGACCGCCCAGGTGCAGCTGCTGGTCTGGATCTTCGTGATGCGCATCGGCATGATCGTGACCAGCGCTTTCTCATACTGGCTTAACGGCCTCATTTCCAAGGTAATGTACGGCACCGCCAAGCGGTTCAACTTCGAGCACCCGCTTACCACGCTGGTGTGGCTGACCTCGTTCGTCTCGATCGCGATGACCTACGTCCTCTCCTACCTGCTGGTGCCGGAGCTTAACGGCGACGTTACGCTGTGGTGGAAGCTTTCCACCATCATCACCTGCGGCACCATCGCCGGCGCGCTGATCCCCGAGCTCGTGAAGGTGTTCACCTCCACTAACTCCGGCCACGTGCGCGAAGTGCTGTCCGCCTCCAAAGAAGGCGGCGCTTCCCTTAACATCCTGTCGGGCCTGGTGGCCGGCAACTTCAGCGCCTACTGGCTGGGCATGGCGATCATCTTCCTGATGGGCATGGCGTACATCGTGTCCACCTTCGGGCTGGCTTCGCTGATGGCGGCCCCGGCCATCTTCGCCTTCGGCTTGGTGGCCTTCGGCTTCCTGGGCATGGGCCCGGTGACCATCGCCGTGGACTCCTACGGCCCGGTGACGGACAACGCGCAGAGCGTGTTCGAACTGTCGATGATCGAGAGCCTGCCCGGCATCAAGGAAGAGCTGAAGAAGGACTTCGGCTTCGACGTTGATTTCGAGAACGGCAAGAAGTTCCTGGAAGAGAACGACGGCGCGGGCAACACGTTCAAGGCGACCGCCAAGCCGGTGCTGATCGGCACGGCCGTCGTGGGCGCTACCACGCTGATCTTCGCGATCATCCAGATGCTGTCGGCCAAGTTCGGCACGGTGGGCCCGGACGGCATTTACGCCGGGCTTTCTATCCTGAACCCGAAGTTCCTGCTGGGGCTGATCACCGGCGGCGCGATCATCTTCTGGTTCGCCGGCGCTTCGATGCAGGCCGTGACTACGGGCGCTTACCAGGCCGTGGACTTCATCAAGAAGAACATAAAGCTGGACACCGAGGTTAAGAAGGCCAACGTGGCGGACTCCAAGAAGGTCGTGGAGATCTGCACGAAGTACGCCCAGAAGGGTATGTTGAATATCTTCCTGGTGGTGTTCTTCAGCACGCTGGCTTTCGCGTGCCTGAACCACTACTTCTTCATCGGCTACCTCATAAGCATCGCTATCTTCGGGCTGTACGAGGCTATCTTCATGGCCAACGCGGGCGGCGCGTGGGACAATGCGAAGAAGCTGGTCGAGACCGAGCTGAACATGAAGGGTACTCCGCTGCACGACGCTTCCGTCGTGGGCGACACCGTGGGCGATCCTTTCAAGGACACGTCTTCGGTGGCGATGAACCCCATCATCAAGTTCACCACGCTGTTCGGCCTGCTGGCCGTCGAGCTGGCGGTCACGCTGCCCGCGAACACGAGCCACATCCTGGCGGCCGTCTTCTTCGCCATCAGCGTCATCTTCGTCTGGCGCTCCTTCTACAGCATGCGCATCCCCAACATCGAAGGAAAATAAGTTCGTTTCGAAAAAATGAAACTCCCCGCCAACCGGCGGGGAGTTTTATTTATGGAGGAAGAAGAACCGCGAGAAGTGAAGTCGGGCGCGGCCACGGTGACCGGAACGCAAAACGCGCTCGGGGCACACCGTGCCCTCGCTCGACATTCGGCTCCGGCGCTTGCGCAAGCCGGAGCCTCACGACGGTTTTGCTAATCCGGTCCCCGCGTCCGCGCCCTCCAACCCTTCTATTGCTAACGGTATAGGCATTTGGTAAAACTAAATGTGCTTAATTACGCCGGAACTTCTATATGAAAATATTGTGGACCATTGCTATTTTATGCGGGGCGCTGCCGTTGGCGGCAGGAATTGCGATATTTATTCTTTTCTATTTCTTTCAAACGGCATGGCTGGTTTCAGCTGGAATACTTAATCTTGAAGTGGGGACTATATCAGTTGCTGTTGGATTACTTTGTCTAACAATTTATGCGGGGTACTTGTATAAAAAGAGTATCTTTAAGGAAAACGGGAAAAAAATTATTCGCACATATGCTTTGTTATTGGCAAATTTTCCTGTGGCGTTAATACTTGTGTCTGCAGGCTCAGACTTGATGAGCGTTTCAACTGTTAAAATCCAAAACAATTCTTCCAGTGCTATCAGCGATATCTCATTGCAGGGGCCAGTCAGCCGCCATGATATCGGGATGGTTTCGCCTAAAAAAGAGAAAACCGATAAAATTCATATTAAAGGTGAGGGGAGTGTTAAATATACCGTGTCAATCGGTACTAAAACAGAATCAGGTGTGCTTTTCGGTTACATAACATCTGGGCAATGGCAATCTGCGACTATTAGTGTAGATGAAAAATTAAATGTAACAGTGCAACCGCAGACAGGGAATTAAAGCGAGGATAGTTTTTTGTTCCAGGTTTAGAACGTAACAAACATTTGCTAATACGGAGGGCGTGGACGCGGGGACCGGGTTAGCAAAACCGTCGTGAGGCCCGAGCTTGCATAGCGCGAGGGCCGAATGTCGAGCGAGGGCACGGTGTGCCCCGAGCGCGTTTTGCGATCCGGTCCCCGTGGCCGCGCCCGACTGGGCTTCTCGCGGCCAAGAACCCAAAGTAATGCAGTTATAAATTTTATGTTCATCATTAAGAAAATTCTTGAGGCTTTTATTTTGCCGCCGGGGACGGTGGTGACTGCGCTGGTGTTGATCGCTTTATATTTAAGGAAGAGGTCGCGGAGCGGGGCGGTGATGTGTGCCGCTTTGGCGCTGGTTTGCTGGGCGGGGGCTACCAGGGTTGTGTCCAAGGCGGTGTTGCGGCCGCTGGAGCAGGCTTATAGCGTGCCGGCCAAACCGGAGGGGGACGTTATAGTGCTGCTTTGCGGCGGGGCGGGGGACGTGCCTATCGAGATCACGGCGGCGGCGGCGCTTTATCCGGCCACCATGCAGCGCACTTACGCGGTGGCGAGGCTGCAAAAGAAGACCGGCCTGCCCGTAATAATTTCCGGCGGGGCGCCGTTCTCGGAAACGCCGGAATCCGTGGCCGCGGCGCGGTACCTGGCCGAGCTCGGAGTGCCAACGGACAAGATCATAACCGAGGAAGCCTCCCGGGACACCTTCGAGAACGCGGCCTACACGCTTAAGATCTGCAAGGAAAAGGGCTATAAGCGGATAATCCTGGTAACCTCGGGGTACCATATGCCCCGCTCCGTCTACCTTTTCAAAAAGGCCGGGTTCGAGTCGGTGCAGGCTTACCCTTACGGTCACCTGGCGCCCGCCTCCAGGCGGCGGCACCTGCGCGACTACCTCCCCGGGGACTCCTCGGACCTTTCACGGGCCTTTAACGAGTACTTCGGACTGCTGACCTACATGCTTTATTACCTCGCCCATAGGTAATTTAGCCGGGAAAGCCGTTTTTTCATAGTTAAAAGCCGCTAAAAAAGGTAGAATATATGTTCACAGCATGGCCAGGTTATTAACCCGGCCAGGGGCCTTTTTCCCCGATGCTGCAGGAGGCAGAGTTTGTACAACGACAAGAGAGTTCGCGTTAACCGCAATATCACGTCCCCGCAGGTGCGTCTTATAGACATGCACGGGACCATGCTTGGCATAAAGCCGCTCATCGAAGCGGTGAATATGGCCAAGGGTTCCGGGCTTGACCTGGTGGAAATTTCGCCGGCCGCCAATCCGCCCGTCTGCAAAGTAATGGATTTTTCCAAGTTCCTCTACGAGAAAGACAAAGAGGACCGCGAGAACCGCAAGAAGCAGAAAGCCGGCGTGCTCAAAGAGATCCGCCTTAACCCGCGCATCGCCAGCCACGACCTGCAGACCAAGATCAAGCACATCGAGGGCTTCCTGAAAGAGCACAACAAGGTGCGCGTCACCGTGGTCTTCCGCGGCCGCGAGAACCAGCACAGGAACCTCGGCGAAGAGATCCTTAACGCCGTGCGCGACCACCTTTCCACCGTAGGCGCGCCCGAAGGCCGCCCGCAGATGATGGGCAACCGCATGAGCATCATGCTGGCCCCCATGCAGCACGGCAAGCCCGCCGGCGCGCCCAAACCCGCGGCGGCCAAGCCCGCCGCCCCGGCCGCGGCCAAGCCCGCTGTTCAGGCCGCCCCGGCGGTAAAACCCGCCGCGCCCGCCGCTCCCGGCGTAGCGCCCGTAGTCTCGCCGGTCATCCCGCCCGCCCCCAAGCCGGAGCAGGCTCCCGGAGTGTAAAAGCGGCGTTTTAAGTTTTTGCCTTTTCAACGAGGGCAGGAAAAATATATAATAATAGGATAACAATCAGCGGCAATTTACAATATCGGAAAAAACAATATGCCTAAAATGAAATCGCACAGCGGCGCCAAGAAAAGATTTAGAAAGACCTCTACCGGCAAGTGGCTGCACCGGAAGTCCGGCCTGCGCCACCTGCTCACCGGCATGTCCGCCAAGCGCGGCAGGACCCTGCGCACCGCCAAGGTTGAGGAAAAGAATTCCTCCGAGGGCCGCGTGCTTAAGAACTACCTGCCCTACGAATAAGAAAGAAGACTAACAGGACAAAATCATGAGAATAACATACAGCGTAGCCAGAACCAAGAGAAAGAAGAAGATTTTTAAGCTCGCCAAGGGCTATTACGGCAACAAGGGCAACCGCCTCCGCCAGGCTATACAGCAGGTCAACAAGTCGCTGACCACCGCATATATCCACCGCCGCGACAAGAAGGGCGATATCCGCCAGCTCTGGATCATCCGCCTGAACGCCGCCGCCCGCGAGGAAGGCATGTCCTACAGCCGGTTCATGGACGGCATCCACAAGGCCAACATCATGCTTAACCGCAAGATGCTGTCCGAGATCGCCATCCGCGACCCTCAGTCTTTCAAGCAGCTGGCCGAGATCGCCAGGAAAGCTATCGGCAACGTGAAGAAAGTTGTCGGTACCGAGAAATAAGGCCACGCCGTGAACGCCACGGAGTGGAAGGAAAAACTGTCCGCAATACGGGGCAGTTTTTCCGTTTCTATAGAGAAGAAGCCCGCCGAGAACCCCGAGGCCCTGGAGCTGCATTACCTCGGGCGTAAAGGCGAGCTGGCCCTGCTGCTGCGGGACCTTAAAGACATTCCCCTGGAGGAGCGCAAGCCGCTGGGCGCGCTCGGCAACGCCGCCAAGCAGGAGATGGAAGCCAAGCTGGCCGAGCTGAAGGGCTCCGCCGGCGCCGCGGGACCCGTCGTAAAGTCCGACTTGGACCTGACGCTCCCCGGCTGGCCTTATCCCAAGGGCAGCCTGCACCCGCTCACCCACACGATGAACCGCCTGGCCGAGGGCTTTTTGAAGCTGGGCTTCACTATGTCCGACGGGCCGCTCATCGAGGACGACTACCATAATTTTGAGGCGCTGAACTTCCCGCCGTTCCACCCCGCGCGCGACATGCAGGATACTTTCTACGTGGACGCCAAGGACCAGGCCGGCAAGTTCATGCTGCTGCGCACCCATACCTCTCCGGTGCAGATCCGCGCCATGGAGAAGCAGGAGCCGCCTATCCGCGTGTTCCACACGGGGCGCGTGTTCCGGTCCGAGGCGGTGGACGCCAGCCATTCTTTCGCTTTCCACCAGATAGAGGGGCTCTACGTCGACAAGGGCGTGAGCATGGCGGACCTGAAGTGGACGGTGGACGCTTTCATGAAGGACCTGTTCGGCTCCGGAGTGAAGACGCGTTTCAACCCGTCGTATTTCCCTTTTGTGGAACCTGGCGCCGAAGTTGATATGTCCTGCGTTTTCTGCAAGGGCGGCCACAACTCCGCGGGCCGCTGCCCGGTGTGCAAGGGCACGGGCTGGCTTGAGGTGATGGGCGCGGGCCTGGTGCACCCCAACGTGCTGAAGTCGGCCAAGTACGATCCCGAGAAGTGGAGCGGCTTCGCTTTCGGCGCGGGCATCGAGCGTTTCGCCATGCTGCTGTACGGCATCAGCGACATGCGCATGCTCTACGAGAACGATCTGCGCGTCTTAAAGCAAGTACAGTAGGGGCGGTTCCGCCAAGTGGGCCGGAACGCAAAACGCGCTCGGCCACACCGTGGCCTCGCTCGACATTCGGCTTCGGCGCTTACGCAAGCCGAAGCCTCACGACGGTTTTGCTAACCCGGCCCACTCGTCGTAACCGCGGTACGTGAAATAAATTTGGAAGAGAAGACGAAATGAACATACTTTATTCCTGGCTTTCCGACTTTATCGAGAATCCTCCGACGCCCGAGGACATGGCGGCGAAGCTTGGCCGCGTGGGGCTTAAGGTGGAAGGGATCAAGAAGACCGGCGCCTCTTTCTCCGGCGTATCCGTCGGGCAGATCCTGAAGATAGACAAGCATCCGAACGCGGACAAACTGGCGCTGGTGGACGTGAACTACGGGCCGGGGGTGCTGCGCGTGGTGTGCGGCGCCAAGAACATCGCCGTGGGGCAGAAGATACTTTTTGCGAAGGTGGGCGCTATGCTCGCCGAAGGCGAGCTGAAGAAAGCCAAGATCCGGGGCGTGGAATCGGAAGGCATGATCTGCGCGGCCGGCGAGCTGGGGCTTGAAGGCTACGACGATTCGGGCATTCTGGTGCTGCCGGAGAATACCGCGGTGGGCCTGGACGCGGTTACCCTTTTTCCCAAGGCCGATTCCCTTTTAGAAGTCGAGATGCTGCCTAACCAGGGGCATTGTCTTTCGCATTACGCGCTGGCCCGCGAGTTCTGCCTGTTTTACGGGCTCAAACTGAAAGAAGCTAAAATTTTCGAAGGCTCCGCCGCCGGTTCCGTAGTGCCGGTGAACATTGAAGCGCCGGAACTGTGCCCGCGCTACACCGCCATCGTCATTAAAGGCGTGCGCGGCGCCAAGACCCCGGACTGGATGGCCGACCGCCTGCGCGCCGTCGGCTCCAACCCCAAGGGCAATATCCTTATAGACGGCGCCAACTACGTGATGTACGAGCTGGGTCAGCCGATGCACTGCTTCGATATCGCGAAGCTCACCGGTCCCGAAATAAAGGTGCGCCGCGCCGTGGCCGGCGAAGCTTTTACCACGCTGGACAACAAAGCCCTCAAACTGGATCCCGGCATGCTGGTGATAGCCGACGCCAAAGCCCCCGCGGCCCTGGCCGGCGTGATGGGCGGCCTTGACACGGCCGTCTCCGACGACACCGACGCCATCCTTATAGAGTCCGCGCGTTTCCACGCGCCCACCGTGCGGCTGGCCTCCAAGGCTTCCGGGCTGAAGAGCGAATCCTCCTACCGTTTCGAGCGCGGCACCGACCCCGAGCTTACCATCAAGGCGGCCCGCCGCCTGGCCGGGCTTATCCTCAAGGCCGCGCCCGGCGCCGCCGTGGAGCAGTTCACCGACAATTGCCCGGTAAAGTACCAGCCGCCCGTGATCGAAGTGTCCGCCGGCCGCATTAACGCCATCCTGGGCACAGGCATAGCGCCCACCGAGATGTACGCCTGCCTGAAGGCTTTCCAGCCCGACCTGAACGATGCCAAGCCCTGGAAGTTCACCGTGCCGTCTTACCGGCAGGACATCGAGAACGTTTGGGACGTGGCCGAGGAAGTGGCGCGCTACGCGGGCTACGACGTGATCCCGTCCGTGTCCAGCATGCCCATGCTCCCTTCCACCATTACGCCGCTGTGGACGGTAGCGACGGAGATGAAGAATACGCTGGCCGCCCTCGGCTTCAGCGAGGTCTATAATTACGATTTCGTCTCGGAAAAGGAAGTGAAGGCCTGCGGCCTGGACGCCGCGGCGGCGGTGGAAGTTAAGAACCCGCTGTCCTCCGACTACCAGTTCATGCGCCAGACCCTGCTGCCGGGGCTGCTTAAGACGCTGCGCTACAACCTGAACCGCGGGCGCGATTCCGTGCTGATCTTCGAGGCGGGCGTGGCTTACGCCAGGAAGGAAGCCGGCAAGGCCGAAGAAACGTACTGCGCCGGGCTGATGTACGGCGATTTCCCCGAAGGCGGTTTCTGGAAGGGCGGGCAGGGCAAGGCGGATTTCTTCCACCTTAAGGGCATGGTCTGCCGCCTGTTCGCGGGCAAGAGCGGGTTCCGCTTCGAAAAGCCTAAAAAGGCCCCGGCCTATTTCCAGTTGGGGCTCTGCCTGGAGATAAAGCTGGGCGGCAGTTCCGCGGGGTATGTCGGGAAATTGGCCGCGTCGGTAGCGGCCGCCTGCGACTTAAAGGATAATAATATTTTCTACTTCGAGGTCCCGCTCACCTGCGTGGCCGCTTCCGGCAAGTACGAATTCTGGCAGAAGGTGGCCAAGATAAAGCCCGTGTCGGCTTTCCCGCAGAGCTGGCGCGACCTTTCCATAGTGCTGGAGGAAAAGCACGAATGGGCGGAGCTCGACAGGGCTTTCTCCGGCGTGCAGGACCTGGCCTCGGCCCGGCTGATAGACGTGTACAAGGGCAAGAACATCCCGGAGGGCCACCGCAGCCTCACCATCAGGTTCATCTTCTCGTCCATGACGGGCACGCTGAACGACGCCGACGTGGGCGCCCGCATGACCGCCGTGCTGGACAAGCTCACCAAGAACTTCGGCGCCCAGCTGCGCAGCTGAGCGGACCAGTCCAAAAAAGAAAGGCCGGGCAAGCGCCCGGCCTTCTTTTTTTCGGCGGCGGTTTTTATTTGCCCGGCGTTACGGTCTCAAACTTGGCCTGGGCGGCGGGGAGGCCGCGGCCGGCGGCCTCGCGGAACCATTTCTCGGCTTCGGCGTCGTTCTTCTTTACGCCCCTGCCGAACTGGTACATCTCGCCCAGATTGAACTGCGCGGAGGCGTTGCCCTGAGAGGCCGCCCTGGAGTACCACTTCACGGCTTCGGCGTCGTTCTTCTTAACACCTTCGCCGTTGTGGTACATCAGCCCCAGGTTGTTCTGGGCGTCGGGGTCGCCCTGCTCGGCGGCTTTGCGGTACCAGATGGCGGCCGAAACGGGGTTCAGCTTAACGCCCCTGCCGTACTGGCACATCCAGCCCATCAGGGACTGGGCGGGCGCGTAGCCCTGCATGGCGGCCTTGTAGTACCACTTAGCAGCTTCGCTTTCGCTCAGTTTCAAGCCGGTGCCGTACTGGTACATGGCGCCGAGATTGGCCTGCGCGGCCGGGTCGCCCTGGTCGGCGGCTTTCATGAACCATTTGGCGGCCTCGGCGTCGTTCTTCTTAACGCCTTTGCCTTCCTGGTAGGCGGTGCCCAGGTTGAACTGCGCCTGCACGTGGCCTTTCTCGGCGGCTTTGAACATCCACTTCACGGCCTCCTCCAGGTCCTGGTCCACCCCGGTGCCGTAGGCGTACATCAGCCCGATATTGTTCAGCGCGCCGGCGTCGCCCTGCGCGGCCGCCAGCCGGAACCACTTCAGGGCTTCCGCGTAATTCTGTTTGACGCCGCGGCCTTTGGCGTACATCATCCCCAGCCCGCTCTGCGCCTGGGCGTAGCCCTGCTGGGCGGCGGCGCCGAATAATTTAGCGCCGGTGGTCTCGTTCTTGAGCACGCCCTTGCCGTAAGCGTACCTGGTGCCGAGGTTATACTGCGCGGCGGGGTAGCCCTGCGCCGCCGCCTTGCGCAGCCATTTGAGGGCTTCGTCCTCGCTCTTTTTCACGCCTTTGCCCCCGGCGTACATGACCGCCAGCACGTTCTGGGCGAAAGCGTCGCCTTTCCCGGCGAAAGCTGCCACCTGCGGGAACACTTTCTTGTAGAGCGCGGCGGCCTGCGGGGGGTTGGCGGCCATGCCGCTGCCGGAAGCCAGGCAGGAGGCGTAATAATACTCGGCCAGCGGGTTGCCGCTCTTAAGCTTGTTGAAGGTCAGCAGCGCCTCGGGGAACTGGTCGTTGCGGTACAGGGCTACGGCGGCCTCGAGTTCTTTTTTCTGCGCCAGGTAGCTTTTATAATCCGCGGGTTTGCCGGCTGCGAAAGAGGGCGCGCAGAGCGCCGCGAAAATAAATCCAAGCAGTATCGTTTTTTTCATGGTATCCCCTGTGTTAAGGATATAATTCTAGCAAGTTCGGCGCGGTTTCTGCCGTCCCAATGAGGATTTGCCAAAGCGGGGGCATCGGGGGCATAATATCCGTACAAACCACGGGAGAAAGAAAATATGGATGACCTTGAAATAATTTCCAGCAGCGAAGAGACGATACTTTATAAGCTGGAGGACCTTTCCAGGCTTAACGACAAGACCCTGAAGAACCTGAAATGGCCGGAAGGCGTCAGGTCCAAGATGTTCATCCTCACCGGCAAGACGGACGAGGATGAGAAGATCTTCGCGGCCCTGCCCGGGACAGCGCCGGTTTGGGGGCTTTACTCGGCGGACAAGGCCGACCTTGTGGCGGACGAGAGCGTACCGTTCCTGCCTTCCATCCGGCTGCGCCCGCTCAAGGCGCTTTACGACGTAAGGAAGGCCTACCTGGACACGCGCGAAAGCTGGTACCGGGCGCGCAACGCCGAGGTAACCCCGCGGCAGATAGCCGAGAACAAGAATTTCCTGGAGAATTTCCTGCCTGAGTCCCGCCACGTCTGCTTCGAGAAAAGCGGCAAGCCGGCCGGGCTGCTGCTGCTGAACGAATACAGCGATTACCTGGGCAAGCTCGCGGACCTGGTTACCTGGGCCTGGGAGGAGCCGGCGCTGAACGCCGACGAGCGCCGGGTGATCCACGCCGCCATGGGGGCGTGGCTGGGCGTGAACGCGGAAGGGCGCGTGCACGCTTACGCCGCGGCCTCCAACCCGGGCGCTATCAGGTTGTTCAAGGACCTTGGCTTCCGCCTGGAAGCCGTGCGCCTGGTTAAGGAGAAATAAGCTTTACCCGGCGCTCCGGCGCGGGTATAATGCTCTTTAGATACGGGGGGGGGGGAATGAAGATAAAAAAGACATCGCTTATTGCCGCGGTATTGCTCTGCTGCGGAGCCGCGGCGTACGCCGCCGACGCGCCGAAGCCGGTAAAGCTGCCGAAGCCGGAGACCGGCGGCGGCAAGCCGCTGATGCAGGCGCTGCTGGAAAGAAAAAGTACGCGCGAGCTGGACGGAAGGGAACTGCCCGCGCAGCTGCTGTCGAACCTGCTCTGGGCCGCCGCCGGCGTTAACCGGCAGGACACGGGCAAGCGTACCGTGCCTTCGGCCAAGGACTGGCGGGAGGTAAGCGTGTACGCCGCCACGCCCAAAGGCGTATACCGCTACAACGCCGAAGCCAACACCCTTGAACTCCTCGTTCCGCGCGAGATCCGGCCGCAGGCGAAGCTGCAGCCCGCGGCGCTGGCCGCCCCTGTTCTCCTTATGTATATAGCCGATTACGCCAAGATGCGGGATACCAAACCTGACCAGCAGGCTTTCTACGCCGCCGCCGACACCGGGGCCATCGCCCAGAACGTGTCGCTGTTCTGCGCCTCGGAGGGTTTGGGGACCGTGGTGATGGGCGGCATAGACAAGGCGCGGCTCTCCAAAGAGCTGGCGCTTCACCCCTGGCAAAAAGTTATCCTGGTGCAGCCTGTCGGCTATCCCAAAGGGGAAGAGCAGGCCGCCCCCGCGGGCGGTAAATAGTTTAAAGTTCGCTTTTGTCGGGGATGCGGGTGAAGGCGATGCGCAGGGGGACCAGACCGTCGGATTCGTGGGTGGCGCCGTAGTGCAGCACGTCCTTGCCGAATTTCTCGTTGAGCTGGTCCAGGGTTTTTATCAGCCGGCTCCTGTCCTGGTTCTCGAACAGGGACGGGGCGTGGTACGCCTCGGGCACAAGGCCCGTCATGGCCATGCCCACGGCGAACACCTGGCCCGCCGGCGCTTCCTCCCATAAAGTTCTCACGGCGTTAATAAAGACCACGGTGTCCTGCGTTTCCATAAGCGAGCAGCTGGCCTTCCAAGTGTCCTGCCCCTGGAACCTTACGTAAATATAAATGCCCGAGGCGTAGAAGCCTTCCTGGCGCAGCCTCGCCGCGGCCTTGTCGGTGAGCTTCTTCAGGATCCGCAGCGCGCCCGCCTTGTTCCTGAGTTCCGGGGGCAGCACGTGGGAATGGCTGATGGACTTTTGCTCGCTCAGCTTTACCGCGATGTCCTCGCCCCGCAGCAAATGCCACAGTTCCTCGCCGGAAACGCTGCCCCAGGCCTTGCGCATTTCTTCCGGCGTGAGAGAGAGCAGCTTCTCCATGGTGCGGATGTCTTTCTGGTTGAGCCTTTCTTCCATCCTGGCGCCTATGCCGGGGAGGTCCCGCAGTTTAAGCTGGTGCAGGATCCCCGGCAGGTCGCAGGGGCGGATAACGGTGAAGCCGTCGGGCTTTTTCATGTCGCCGGCGATCTTGGCCAGGTAGCGGTTGGGCGCCAGCCCTATGGAGCACCTGAGCGAGGAACCTACTTTCGTTTTGATGACGGCTTTTATCTTGCCGGCCAGGGCGGCGGCCTTCTCAAGGTGCCGCTGGCTGCCGGTCAGGCGGCAGGCCATTTCGTCTATGGAGCACACGGCCTCTACCGGCACGCAGGACTCCACGGCTTCCACTATCCGGTTGTGGTAGCGCACGTAGTTGGCGTGGTCGCCCACGATGAACTTGATGCCGGGGCAGAGCTGCCTGGCTTCGCCTACCAGGGTGCCGGTCTTAACGCCGAAGGCCTTACCCTCGTAGCTGACGGCTATGCAGCAGGTGGTCTCCGCCCTGATAGGCACCACCGCCACCGGCTTGCCGCGCAGCGCAGGGTCCAGCTCCTGCTCCACGGAAGCGAAGAAGGAGTTCATGTCCAGGTAAAGCCAGCTTACCAGCTGTGCGGGGTCGTGTTGAGACATGGTCAGCGGTAGTGTATAACACGAACCCGACAAGGGCTTGTCGGGTTCGTATGAACGGCGGTTATTTTCTTTCCGGCCTTACTTCACCGCGGGGGACACCAGCGGCGCTACTACCTCGGGGTCGAAGATCACCAGGCGGATGTGCCGGTTCAGGGTCTTTAAATAGGCGTCGTAATCCCGGTAGTAGCAGGCGTGCCAGCTGCGGAGATTGAACAAGGTCAGGAGGTCGGTCTTGGCCTGCAGCATGTGCCAGCCATGGAGGATCAGCTTTGCGAGTTCGTTCTCCGGCGCGCCCACGGAGGCGTCCGCCTGCACGTTCACGTCCGCGGCCTTGACGGCGTTGGAAAAATAGTCGTGGCCGGCCCAGACGTTGCGCCAGTAGCGCACGTTGACGGGCTTGCGGACGTCCTTGCTGAGCCCGGCCTGGTCATACTGCACGTCGCTGAAGACCTTTACGAAGAAATTGCTGGGCACCAGGGGGGAGCCGAGGCTGAAGAACTTGTCCACCTTGATGTCGGGGCGCTGGAGGGCTACCTGGTTGAGCACTTCGTGCATGATCACCGAGCCCCAGCTGTGGGTAAGGATGTAGACGGGGCGGGCGGAACCGCGGTTGCTGTCATAGGCCTGGATCAGCATAGGCACAAATCTTTTAACGGTCGCCGCGGTGTCGGCGGGGTTGCGGCTCCAGGCGAACGGGACTACCGTCAGGCCGGAGCAGGCGGGCGCCTGGACCAGGCTGGCTTCCAGGTAGTTGTCCGGTTCGGCGCGGGTAGCCGCGGGAGCGGGCATCAGCGCGGCGGCTTCTTTGAGCGGCTCGAACTGTTCGCCGTACTTCGCGTAAGCGGCCCTCATTATAGCTTCGGACCGGGCGCTTCTCGCGCCTTTGGGGCCTTTCTTAAGGCCGGGGAACCAATATGAGGCAAGTTCGGAGAACATATCGTAGGTCAGCTGGCCCCAGTTTATAGTATCGAACCTAAGGCCGGGCACGGTTATTACCAAGGGGGCCTGGATGGCCAAGGGGGCGTTGGGGAGCGGGATGGACGCGCCGGAGAGGCCGGAGATGTCGGATGCGGTTATGACGTTCAGGCTGTCTGCCGAGCAGACGGAGCCGGCCAGGAGGTCATTGGCGCGCGTAATGAGGGGGAAAAAGGAAAAAGCAGTGAAAATAGACAGGAATAAACTTATTCTCTTGATCACGTTTACCTCTGCATGCCTAAATTTACTTATACCTGAATTCTAGCAAAAAGCGCGGTGTTTTAAGTCATAATTATAACCCTTGCCACTTGCGGGTCTGTGACGCATAATATCCTTAATATGGACCCTATCGCGCTGATGCTTAAGATCCTGGCCGCCAGCGCCTGCCTGCTGGTGCTGGCGGGTATCCTCGCCCCTATCCTGTGGTATAAGCGAAAAAAGGACCTGGCGCGGATAGCGGCCGAGGCCGGGGCGGTTTTTACCAAGGCCGGCCCGGACCTCGAAGGCCTTGGCAAAACCGGGATAGGCTATTTCGGCTTAGTTACGAAAACCTCCAACCAGATAGCTTTCGGCGACTGGGGCGGCGCGGCCGCCAGGTATTTCGACGGTTTCTACTCTACCGGCAGCGGCAAGTACTCGACCAGGTACGACTTTACCATGGCGCTTTTCGAGTATAAGACCGGCGAACTGCCGCAGTTCAGCCTGCAGCCGTCCGAGTTTTTTGCCAGGCTGGACGAGCTGCTGGGCGCAAAACACGTAAAGCTGGAGAACGCCCCGGGCTTTTCTAAGAAATACCAGCTGGACGGGGCCGACGAGCGGGCGCTCAGGGATTTTTTCAACTCGGACATAGTGGCCAAGCTTGAGGAAGCCGGCCCGCTTCACATCCTGGCCCGGGGGCGCTACCTGGCCATTTACCGGGGCAGGGCGCTGCTGCCGGCGGGGGCCTACCCGCAATTTATCGCCTATACGAAGGAGCTCGCGCTGCTGATGTCCCGCTGAGACCGCTATGGCTTACCCCGGCTTGACGCTCCCCCTGCTCTTCCTGCTCTGCTGCTTCCCGGCCGGTCCCGCGCTGGGCGGGGAGGTGAGCGTTTCGGAATTCATGGAGCGCCTGCCCGACATGCTCGAGGCGGAGCCCCAGCCGCCGGAAGTCACCGAGGCCCAGGTGGTGGAACTGGAGGACGGGGATTATGAAACCTATATCTTCGTCAACGAGGCTCGCGACCACCCGCCCGTGCCGGTGAACTTCGGGGGTGACGGCCGCCTGGAGATCACCCGCAAGGACAACGGCGAGCGGGTGCGCGTGCGCTACCGCAGGAAAGACGGCAGTTACGACAAGCGCGCTCTGGCGAAGCTGAACCGGGTAATGCGCTGCAGCCTTACCGGCAAAGAAACCGCCATGTCCGTAAGGCTCTTCGAGATCCTGGACGTGGTGGAGGACAAGTTCGGGAAGAAAGGGCTCGTCCTTTTAAGCGGCTACCGCACGCCTAAACTGAACGCCCGGGTGAAAGGGGCGGCGCGCCGCAGCACGCACATGCTGGGCTGGGCCGCCGACATCCGCATCCCCGGCCACACCGCCGCCGAGATCGAAGCGTTCGCCCGGAAAGGCGGCGCCGGCGGCGTAGGCTACTACCCGGACGCCGGCTTCGTCCACCTGGACGCGGGCCGCCCCCGCAGCTGGACAGTGCGAAGCCCGCGCCCCGCCGCCATCCCCGTTAAAAAATAACGCCATTTCCCGGGCCGTCCGCATTTTGCATAATATTCAGACAGGCAAGACAACCGCCTGATAATTTTTAAGGTTTTTCCACACTGTTATGCGCGCAAAAATATATTTAGTGCTGCTCTTTGGCTTGGCGGCGCGGGGTGCGGCGGCGGAGCCAGCAGCGGCCGCGGCGCCGGCGCTTAAGACCGAGGCGCGGACGGTTTCGATCTCGCTGGACGGTTCCTCCGACAGGTACGGGGACTCCGGCAGCGAGGAGCTGCGCGCCGGGCTGGAATTGGAGTGCGGCACGGAGCTGAAGTTAGGCCGCACCGGCCTGGACTGGAATTTAGAACTTTACTACGACTACTCCCGCAGCCGCTCGGACGGGGCGGTGACCAACGCCAACTCCGTGGGCGTGGACCTGGCGAAGATCCTGCTTTCCCGCTGGCGCGGCACGGAACTTAAACTTATAAAGCCGTACATATTGGCCGGCGCCGAGCTTACCTGGCTGAAAGAACCTGGCGACGAAGGGGAAACGCTCTCCTCCCATTTCCTTTCGCCTACCGTGGGTGTGGGCGCCGAGCTCAAGCTGAACCACCACGCCAGCCTTAACGCGGAATACCGGCAGAACATGGCCGGGGGCGGACGCCGCATTTCCGGAGTGACCCTGGGCCTGACCTACGCGCTGTTCGGCGGGGACGCGGAGGACGAGGACGGCGAGGCGAAAAGCAAAACCCCCGCAGATAAATGATGACAAGAACTCTAATATTCTTCTTCGCCGCTTTCCTGGCGCTCTTGCTTTACGAGTACGTTTACGCTAAACGTTATAAAGGCAGGCAGGTCCCGCTGACCTTGGGGGTCTTCCTGACGCTGTGCGTGCTGGTGTTCAGGGTTTCTTCCGCCTACGCGGGGGCGCTGGCGGCTATAAGCCTGTTCCCGCGGGCGGACGCTTCTATGGCGGGCATCAGGACCGCGGGCGGCCTCTTCGCCGGCATCTGGGCGGCGGCCATCCTGCTGCAGCTGGCCCAGAACGCCGTGCGCGTCTTGATGGGCGAGCCGTCCCGCCCGCTATCGTTTACCAAGATCTTCCCGCCCAGGCCGTAACCGCTGGGAAAAAATCACACCTCAGCCGCGGGGAAGTAGACGCGGAACAGGGCCCCTCCGCCAGGGGGGCTTTCCACGGTTATTTTCCCGCCGTACTGGTTTACGATGGTCTGCACTATGTGCAGCCCCAGGCCAGTGCCTTTGCCGGCGGGCTTGGTGGTGAAGAACGGCTCGAAGATCTTTTTAAGGTTCTCCTGGTCTATGCCGGGACCGGTGTCGGAAACCTCCAGCACCGCGTACTCCGCGGGCCGGCTGCCGGCCGCTTCCACGTCGGCGGCGGTCTTCAGCGTACGGATGGTCATCTGCCCGCCTTCCGGCATGGCGTTCCTGGCGTTGATGGCCAGGTTGAGCGCCACCTGTTTGAAATGTTCCGGCTTTATCCTTACTTTCGGCAGGTCCGGGGCCGGGATGTAAACGGTTTTGATGTTCCTGCCGGGAAGTTTTTCTACGATAAAGGTTATTTCCGCCGTGGCGGCGTTCAGGTCTATCGGGACGGCGGAGGCGGCCTCGTGATGGGTGAACAGCAGCAGTTGCTGGATGAACGTGGCGGCCTCGCGCGCCATGCGGAGGATCTCCCTGGACAGGTTCTGGCCGATATCGCTGTCGGGGTTCTCCAGCTGCAGCTGGGCCGAGTTGATGATCACCGTGAGCAAGTTGTTGAAGTCATGCGTTACCTGGCTCACCATCATGCCCACGGCTTCCATCTTCTGGGTCCGGACCAGCTGCGTGCGCGTGGTCTGCAGCAGCTCGCCCAGCAGGGCGTTCTTCAGGGCCAGGGAGGCTACGGGGCCGAAATCCTTGGCTTTGCGCAGCTCGGCCTCGCCGAACTGGGCGCCGGGGGTAAGGCGGACGGCGCATAAAACGCCGGTCAGCCTGCCGTTGCCCTCGAGCGGCACGCAGAGCGCCGCGGCCGTGTCCGCCGCGCCGGGCAAGCCCCTGAAGCGGCTGTCCGTCGCCGGGGCGAGCGCCAGCGCCTTATCCTTGCTTTCCTCCAGCAGCCGCAGGCAGCGAGCGCAGAATTCCAGCCTGGCCTTCCCGGCCGTTTCGTCCATTAAGCCCGAAGACCCGGCGAGGCGCGGCTCCTCGCCCTCTTCCGCGAGCAGCAGAAAGGTCTCGTCGCCGCACAGCAGCCTGGAGGCGGAATCCAGGATGATCTCGGCTAGCGCGTCCTTGCCGGAAACGCGGAAAGCGCCCCGCACCAGGGCGGCCACCCGGTGCGCGGTCATGGCTTTCTCTACCGTGGCCAGCAGGACTTCGGTTTCGAAAGGTTTCTTGACGTAGTCGAAAGCCCCCAGCCGCATGCTTTCCACGGCGGTATCCACGGAACTGTGGGCGGTGAACATGATCACTTCCACGTCGGACGCTGTTTTCTTGATCTCGGCCAGGGCGGTCATGCCGTCCATGCGCGGCATCATCATGTCGAGGATGGCCACGTCGAAATTCCCGTTCTTAATTAGGGCCAAGCCCTCGGCCCCGTCGGAGGCCCCGGCCGCCTTGTAACCGGCATGCTGCAGGATCCCCGTCACCAGGTCCAGCACGTCGGCGTCGTCGTCCACTACCAGTATTTCCCCTTTGAAACTCATATCATCCCCCGCGGAAATTGCGCGCAGCGTTCCGTCCAGGTATATATAACATATCTCCCGGCCGCTTTTCCTGTTTATAGTCTAGCAGCCGCGCCTTCGGGAATCCGCAGCGGACCGCCAAATCTTAGTCAAATATTAATTGCGGGATTGGGCCCGGGAACGCGGGCCCTGGACCTAAAAGCCCGGCGCGCCTGCTGCTAGGCGGGTCCGTCCTGCTGGCATTTTTCTACCAGGTCGCGGATGGCCAGGGCATCCTCTTTGGCGTGGCCGTGGCTTAGGATGGGGTTGGTGCCCCCGGTGGAATCTATGCGGATGTCGGACCAGAACAGGCCGGTCTTGATGTTCACCGAGGCTACTTTTGAAATGGCGATGCTTTCTTCCTCGGAGCCGATAAAGCGGGGCTGCACCCGGGTAACGCGGTCGCGGGAGATCTCTATGCGCACCGGGAAAAGGAAGTTCCCGTGGGTAAGCCTGCTCGCGATAAAAACGTGTTTCTCGTCCGCCATAACGTCTCCTTGTTCCCGCAAAATCGTAAACCCTTACCGCTATAATACAATACTTGCCGAACCAGGCAGTAGCCGGAAAAGCAGCCTGGCCCGTTATTGTCCGGGCTCCGCCATTGTTGCATAATATATGTCCGGCGCTTCGGCGCCGGGCAAAAGGACCTGTGACCGCTGATGAACATTAAATCCTGGGTACTGGCTTTCAGGCCGCGCACGCTGCCTTTGGCGCTTTCCTGCACGGTCGCAGGCTCCTGCCTGGCGGCGGCGGATAATAAATTCCGCTGGCCGGTGCTGGCGCTGGCGGCCCTTACCACGCTGCTGCTGCAGGTGCTGGCCAACCTGGCCAACGACTACGGCGATTTTGTGAACGGGAAGGATACCGCCGGGCGTATAGGCCCCAGGCGCATGGTGCAGTCCGGCGAGATTTCACCGCGCGCGATGCTGGCGGGGGTAAGCGCGGCGGCTGTTCTGTGCGGAGCGTCGGGCGCGGCGCTGATCTATACCTCCGTTAAAGGCGCGGGGGCCGCGCCCCTGCTCGTTTTCGGGCTGCTCGGCCTGGCCGCCATCGCAGCCGCGGTAAAATACACCGTGGGTAAAAACCCGTACGGGTACAGCGGGTGGGGCGACGTTTTCGTGTTCGTCTTCTTCGGCCTTGTGGGCGTGCTGGGGACCTATTACCTGCACGCGCTGGCCTTGCGCTGGAATTTGCTGCTGCCGGCCGCGGCCATAGGCTTTTTGAGCGCCGGGGTCCTGAACATAAATAACATGCGCGACTTGGAAGCCGACAGGAAAGCCGGTAAACGCACCCTGGCGGTAAAACTGGGGCCGCGCCGGGCCGCCTATTATCATTTAGCCCTGCTGGCGGGCGCCGCGGCGGCGGCGCTGGCCTACACTTCGCTGACGCCGGGCTCGGCCTGGCGCTGGCTGTTCCTGCTGGCTTTCCCGCCGCTGCTGCTCAACGGCAAAATCGTGCTTACGTATTCCGAGCCGCCGGCCCTGGCCCCGGAACTGCAGAGATTGTCTCTGTCCACCCTGTTGTTCGCGCTTACCTTCGGCTTTGGCCTGCTGCTCTAGCCGCACCTAAACCAGCCAAGGGTCATGTTGCGGGAAAAGGTCGGCAAATGCTACAAGGTAGCTTTGGGGGGGACGGTTATGATCAAACGCGAACTGGGGCATACCGGGATGAAGTTCTCGGCCATAGGGCTGGGCACGTGGAAGATGGAGGCCGACGAACACGCGGCCATCGCCGCCATCCACCTCGGCATCGAGGCCGGCGCCAACCACATAGACACCGCCGAGATGTACGGCGGCGGCGAAGTGGAGCGTATCGTCGGCAAAGCCGTAAAAGGCCAGCGCAGCCAGATCCACGTAACCTCCAAAGTGCTGCCCAGCAACGCCACGTATGCCGGCACCATCACCGCCTGCGAGCGCAGCCTGAAGAACCTGGGCATGGACCACCTGGACCTCTATCTCCTCCATTGGCGCGAAGAGATTCCCCTGGGAGAAACCATAAAAGCTTTCGAGAAACTGAAACTCGCCGGCAAGATCAGGGCCTACGGCGTAAGCAACTTCGACGTGGCCGACCTGGAGGAAGCCGTGCGCCTGGCCGGCCCCGGCAAAATAGCCTGCAACCAGGTGCTCTACAACCTGAAAGAGCGCGCCATAGAAGCCGACGTGCTGCCCTGGTGCCACGACCGCGGCATCTCCGTGGTAGCCTACAGCCCGCTGGGCACCGGCGAACTCGCGAACGATCCGGTCCTGAAAGAGATAGCGTTCAACCACAACGTTACCGCCGCCCAGGTTGCCCTGAGCTTCCTGGCCCGCCACAAAAGGGTCTTCGCTATCCCCAAATCTTCCGACAGCAAGCGGGTGATAGAGAACGTGACCGCCCCCGTGCTGGAACTCACTCCGCACGACGTAGCGCGCATCGATAAAGCCTTTCCGGTCGGGAAAAAAGCCGGCCTGCCGATGGCCTGAGCCTTCAGCGGGGCGGGTCTTTTAAAAATTCTTTTTTGGCCGCCCAATTGGAGATGGCGCTGATGAACAGGCCGTACCACAGGGCGGAAGAGATGTAGGCGAAAGTGTGAAAGCTGGTGGCGAAGTAATACGCCAGTCCTATCAGAACGAAAGATCCCAGCATGTACCATTCAGCCCGCGCCCAGCGCGTCCAGGCCGCAACAATACCGAATACGCCGAAAGCCGCCGCCTGCGCCAGCAGCACCATAACCCAGGCGGAGCCGCTGTCGTCCAGGCGGAATACCTTTAGCAGCAACTCCCACAAATAGCCGAGGTGAACGGTCAGCGCCGAGCCGAGAAAGATAGCGGCGATCCTGGCGCTTTCTGTTCGGATCTTCATAGCCGGGTTTCAGGGCAGGCCGAGAAGTTTTTTTACGGCGGCCAGCAGGACGGCGGGGGTGAGGGGCTTGGTAAGCACGGCCACGTTGAGGTTCTTCGCCAGGTCGGCCACGCTGTTAGGAGAAGCGGTGGAGAACAGGATGGGGGTGGCCGAGGCCAGCTGAAGCCGCAGTCTTTCAAAAACCTTCCTGCCGCCGCCGGCGGGCATGTCTACGTCGAGCACGATAAGGGCGGGATTGAAAGCCTGGTATTTGGTAACGGCGCCCAGGGTGTCTTCCGCGGTATTCACCTCGAAGCCGGCCTTGGCGAGTATCTCCGTGTAAAGTTCCAGGATATTGGGGTCGTCGTCCACCACCAGGATCTTCCGCTTTACCGCGGGCGCGGCGCCTGGCGGGGGCGGGGGATTGGGGTTCATGGGCCGGCTGATAACGCCGGCCAGCAGCTTTTTAACCTCTGCCATCAGCGCCTCGGGCGTGGAGGATTTTGTGATCACGCTTACGTTGAACAGTTTGGAGAGGTCGGGCAGCTGTTCGGGTTTCCCCGTGGAAAACAAGATGGGCACCGGGTCGTGAAGGCTGACCCGCAGGGTCTCGAAAACTTTCATGCCGCCGCCGGCCGGGATGCCGAGGTCCAGCACTATCAGGTCGGCTTTGAACTGCTGGTGCACGCTTATGGCGGATAAAGCGTCTTCTGCGGTCTTTACCTCGAAGCCCGCCTCGGTAAAGAAATCCCGGTAAAAATCCAATATAGCGGGATTGTCTTCCACTGCCAGAATTTTCATCATTCCATTCCCCCGGACCGCCCCCTAGCTGCTGCCCGATAACCCGCCTTCCTACTGCGGCCGCCTGGGGGGCGGCGGCGGGGGGGGGACCATGTTCATGGGGCGTTCGGCGGGAGCCGGCGGAGGGACCGGAGCCGCGGCCTTGGAGGCGGCGATGCGTTTTTGCACCTCGGCCATAAGCACTTCGGGATCCGTGGGTTTCCTCAGGGCCGAGACGTTCACCATCTTGGTCAGGTCGCCCAGGGTTTCCGGCTTGCCGGTGGAGAAAATTATGGGCACCATGTCGCCCTCGGCGCGCAGCGTTTCGTACACCAGGATGCCGCCGCCCTCGGGAATGTTCAGGTCCTGCAGGATGGCGTCGGCGCGGAATTCCCGCTGCGCGGCTATGGCCGTGGGCGCGGTATCCGCCGTGCGCACTTCGAAGCCCGCGTCCTCGAAAAATTCCTTGGAAAAATCCACTATCGCCGGGATATCGTCCACTACAAGTATTTTGGGCATATCTTTACCTCTGAAAATAATGGCCCCGGCAGCAGCGGACCGGGCGCTTTTCTAAATAATACAAAATACCGCCGTCTTTCCAGAATTGTTATTATATGGCAGGTGACGGGATCTATGGTTCTAAGAAAACTTGTTCTCGCTTTAACGCTGCTGCTCCCGGCGGCCTCCTACGCGGCGGGCCCCGGCCCCTATTATTTTATAGCCGTACAGAACGGCGCCTTCAATTTTAAAGGCGGCGGCGAACAGCTGGAAGAATCCTACAAAGCCCTGAAGGGCATGATAAAACTGGCCGACCAGCAGAACGTGAAGCTCACGCTGCTGTTCACCGCCCAGTACGCCCTGTACATCGCCACGGATACCGCCCGCGCCGCCGAACTGGAGAGCTGGAAGAAGAGCGGCCACGAAATAGGCGCCTACCACCAGGGCCCGGAGACCCGCGCCTGGGACGGCTATACAGACCTGGGCCCCGAAGCCCTGGGCCGCCTGAGGAAAGAGGACCGCGCCGGCAAAGTTACGCCCACCCACCGCGACTACGCGCGGGCGCTGGCGAAGCTCGACCCGTTCATAAAGTCCGGCTGCATGATGGACCGCGCGGATAAGGAATTTCTGGCCGCCGCCCCGCCCTATGAGGTGTGCGACGGCTTGGGCGCTCAGAAAAGCGGCGCCAACGATTACGTGATCGCGGCAGGCAAGGACAAGAGGCGCCTCAACGCCTTTCACGCCGCGGACAAAGCCGGCATAGAAGCCGCGGAGAACGCCTTTTCCGCCATGGAGCTGGGGGCTTACGGGGCGGCTTTCAAAAGCTCGCCGTCGGAATTCGGCGCCTTTTACGCCTGGCTGGAATTTCTGAGGCGGCGCGACCCGCAGGGCCTGCGCAGCCGTACGGTGGCCAATATCGTGGACCTTAAACTGCTGCCGGAAAAGGCCCGCCTGCCCGTTAACGCCGCGCGGGGGAAAGGAAAGAAGGCCGGCCCCCCGCTTTTAACTCCGCCCCAGGCCGTAACCCAGGCCGAAGCTCCGGCAGGGGCCCCGAAGCAGGAGATCCCGCGGCTGCAGAAAGTCCCTTCCCTGAGCGGTTCGGCCAGCAGGGTGCCCTCCGGCATGCACGATATCATACAGGCCCCGGTGCGCGGCGGCCCGCTGCGGGGTTACTGCGGCGACGGCATCTGCGACGCCGTCGAGCGCGCCCGCCCGGGCCGCTGCCCCCGCGACTGCGGCCACTGACCCCCGGAGTATTTCGTAGAATATACACCTGTAAGGCATGAAAAACGCTTCGTTCAGATTATTCCTGCTGGGCCGGATGTTCTCCGGCATAGCCTACCAGATGACCTCCGTGGCCGTCGGGTGGCAGATCTACGCCCTTACCGGCCAGGTCTTTTACCTGGGCCTGGTGGGGCTGGCGCAGTTCCTGCCCATGTTCCTGCTGACGCTGGTGGTAGGCCACACCGCCGACCGCTATAACCGCAGGCTCATCATCTGTACCTGCCAGGCGCTGCAGGGCGCCGGCGCGCTGTTCCTGGCTTTCGGCAGCTTCCACGGGTGGCTTACCAAGGAAGCCATCCTGCTCACCGTAATGGCCATGGGCGCGGCCCGCTCCTTCGAGAACCCGACGATGAACGCGCTGTTCCCCGGCCTGGTGACCGAGCAGGAGTTCCCGCGCGCCGCGGCCATCGCCGCTTCCTCCATGCAGACCGCTTTTATAATAGGCCCCGCTCTGGGCGGCCTGCTTTACGCTTTCGGCGCGGGCATAGTCTATTCGCTGGTCTGCCTGCTGGTGTTCGCCGCCGCGGTCATGGTATTCTTCATCAGCCACCCGCACGCCACGCCCAGGCGCGAGCCTATTACGCTCCAGTCCGTGTTCGCGGGGATTTCCTTCATCCGGCACAAGCCCGAGGTGCTGGGGGCCATCTCCCTGGACCTGTTCGCCGTGCTGCTGGGCGGGGCCACCGCGCTGCTGCCCGCTTACGCCAGGGACATCCTGCATACCGGGCCGTGGGGCCTGGGCCTGCTGCGCTCCTCGCCCGCCGCCGGCGCCTTGCTGACTTCGCTCTATCTTTCCTTCCGCCCGCTCAAGCGCAACGTCGGGCGCGTTATGTTCAGGGGCGTGGCCGTGTTCGGCCTGGTCACCATGGTGTTCGCGGTGTCGCGGAACTTCTTCCTTTCGATGGCCGCGCTGGTAGTGCTGGGCGCGGCCGACGTGATAAGCGTGGTGGTGCGGTCCTCGCTGGTGCAGTTGAAGACGCCGGACAACATGCGCGGCCGGGTGAGCGCGGTGAATTCCCTTTTCATCGGCACTTCCAACCAGCTGGGCGAGTTCGAAAGCGGCACCACCGCGGCGCTGTTCGGCCTGGTGCCGGCGGCCCTGCTGGGCGGGGCGGGCACGGTGGCGGTAGTGCTCCTGTGGAGGAAGTTCTTCCCCGAACTGCTGAACGCGGACAAGATAGAGAAGTAGAGGCTGAAAATGAAACATCAACTTGAAGGCGTCTGTTCCCGTGAGGTTAAATTCACCGTCAGGGACGGCAGGGTGCGGGGCGTGGAATTCGTGAAGGGCTGCGACGGCAATTTGAAGGCCCTCGGCAAACTGCTGGAGGGCATGAAGGTGGAGGACGTGATAGCCAAGCTGAAAGGCATTACCTGCGGCGCCAATTCCACGTCGTGCTCCGACCAGTTCGCCAGGATCCTCGAAAAAGTCCATAAGAAAGCGAAATAAATGCCCGACATAGTACTGGCCACTTTTAACGCGCGCTACGAGCACGCTTCCATAGGTCTGCGCTGCCTGATGGCCAATTTGGGAGGGCTGGCCCCGCGCGCCGCCATGCTGGAATTCAACCTGGAGCTGCGCACTCCCGAAGCGGCCGAAGCTATTTTGGTCTTGAAGCCGCGCATAGTGGGGCTGGGCGTTTACGTGTGGAACGCGCGGGAAAGCGCCATGCTGGCGGCGGAGCTCAAGCGTCTGAGCCCGGGAACGGTTATCGTTCTCGGCGGTCCCGAGATAAGCCATGAGACGGAAACGCAACCCGTTTTTCAGGACGCGGACTATGTAATTAAGGGCGAGGGGGAACTGGCCTTCGCCAAGTTATGCGGGGAACTCCTGGCCGGCAATCCTCCCGCCGGAAAAATTATCTCAGGTCCCGCGCCGGACCTGGCCGCGCTTGAACTGCCTTACGGCCTTTACACCCAAGACGACCTCGCCAACCGCGTGCTGTATACCGAGGCTTCGCGCGGCTGCCCGTTCGGCTGCGAGTTCTGCCTTTCCTCGCTGGACAAGGCCGTGCGTTATTTCCCTGCGGAGAAACTGCTGGCCGCCTGGGAGAAGCTGCTGGAGCGCGGCGCGCTCAGGTTCAAGTTCACCGACCGCAGCTTCAACCTGGACATAGCCCGCGCAAGCGCCGTGCTTAACTTCTTTTTAGAAAGGTACAAGCCGGGGATGTTCCTGCACTTCGAGATGGTGCCGGACCGCTTCCCGGAGGAGCTGTTCGCGCCGCTGAAGAAGTTCCCGGCGGGTTCGCTGCAGCTGGAGGTGGGCGTGCAGACCTTTAACGAGGCCGCGGCCGCGCGCATAGGCCGCCGGCAGGACGGCGCCGCCGCGGAAAGGAATATTCTGCGGCTGCGCAAGGAAACCAGCGCCTATATCCACGCGGACCTGATAGCGGGCCTGCCCGGCGAGGACCTGGCCTCTTTCGCCGCCGGCTTCGACCGCCTGGCCGCGCTGGGGCCCCAGGAAATACAGGTGGGGATCCTCAAGCGCCTGCGCGGCGCTCCCATCGCCAGGCATACCGTAGAGTGGAAGATGGTTTACAGTCCTGCCCCTCCTTACGAGCTGCGGCAGAACGCGCAGTTGGACTTCTTCACCATGCAGCGCCTGCGCCGCTTCGCCCGGTACTGGGACCTGGTGGCCAACAGCGGCCTTTTCCCGGAGGCTTCCGCGCTGATCTGCGCGGGGCCCTCGCCTTTCAATAGTTTTATGGCCTTCAGCGACTGGCTTTACGCAAGAGCCGGCCGCACCTACGCCCTTTCCCGCGCCAGCCTGCGGGAAGCGCTGGCCGCTTACCTTACCGAAGCGCTGAAGCGCCCCGCGGGGGAAACCGCCGCCGTAGTGGAAAGGGACGCCCTGCACGCCCACCGCGCCGCCCCGGGCGCCAAGCGGCAGGCCAGGCGGGGGAACGAGGCTAAATAATCGATTGCCAATAGGCCGGGCAAATGGTAGAAAATAGGCGGAGAAATTATGAAAACACGCAAACTTAAAACCGTTATGAAGGGGAACATGGTGCTGGAAGGCGCCGGCGTAAAACTTAAGCGCCTGTTCGGCTTCGGCGACACCGCGCTCACCGACCCTTTCCTGCTCCTCGACAATTTCGGTTCCAGGAACCCGGAAGATTATGTCGCCGGTTTCCCCTGGCACCCGCACCGCGGCATAGAGACCATCACCTACATGATAGAAGGCGAAGTTAAGCATACCGACTCGCTGGGCAACGGCGGCACCATTTCCTCCGGCCAGGTGCAGTGGATGACGGCGGGTTCGGGCATAGTGCACCAGGAGATGCCGCTGCCTTACGACGGCGCGATGCGCGGCTTCCAGCTTTGGGCCAACCTGCCGAAAAAAGACAAGATGACCCGCCCGCGCTACCGCGACCTTAAGGCGAAGGACATGGTGGAGTTCGAGGGCAAGGGCTACAAAATAAAGATAATTTGCGGCGAATACGGCGGCGTGCAGGGCCCGGCCGAAGACATAGTTATAAAGCCGTGGTTCTTCGACGTTACCGTGGATCCCGGCGTTTCCTTCGACCTTAACGTGCGGCCCGGGGACAACGTGCTGTGCTGCGTGTTCGAAGGCAGCGGCTGGTTCGACGAGGAAAAGACCGCGGCGATAGAGCCGGGCCAGGTGGCGGTGCTGGAGGACGGCGAAACTGTGGCCTGCGCCGCTTCGAAAGAGGGCCTGCGCTTCATGCTGATGGCCGGCAAGCCGCTTAAGGAGCCCGTAGCCTGGCGCGGCCCCATCGTGATGAACACCGAGGCCGAGCTCAAAACCGCCTTCGACGATTACCGCCGCGGCACGTTCATAAAGAAGTTTTAGCCTACTCGGAGACCAGGCCTTTGTACTGCCAGCCGATGTCGCTCTTGGCCAGCAGCAGCGCGCCGGTCATTAGCTGCCGGTTCCCGGCTTTAGCGGCGCCGCTCAGGCGGTTGGAGACGTAGTCCAGCTTGTCCAGGTAGGCCTGGGCGCCGGCGGAACTTCCGGCCTTGGCCAGGGCTTCCTCCAGCGTAAGCCACTTCACCTCGCTCTCGAAGGTGAGCACCAGGGCCTTGCCGCCCGGCAGTTCCCTTTCTTCGGATCTGATCTCTTTGAAGCTTACCACTTCGCCTACGGCTTCCAGTTCGCGGCGGAGGCCGTTTTCGGCCGCGCTTTTAACGGGTTCCGTGGACGAACAGGCGCCAAGCGCCAGCACGGCCGCGAGAGCGGCCGGCAACAGTATTGTTTTCATGTAACCCCCTGACAAGTAAAGCCTAATACTTTTTATATTAAAACGCAATGATCTATTAAGGCTAGGCGCGGTTAATTAAGGGCACATAGCGAATCCGGTTTTTACTATAATTTAGGCATGCATAACCGCATAAAGCGCCTTGAAGAGCTGGTGAACGGCGCTTCGGAACTTATAGCCCGCCTGAAAGAGGAGAACGAGGTTCTCAGGAAGCAGGTGGAACTGCTGGGCGCCGCGCGCAACAAGGCCGTTTCCAATTCCGCGGCGGCGCGGGAGCTCGCCGAGTTCAAGGGCAAGGTGCGGCGCAGGCTGGAGCGCATCTGCCTGAAGATAGAGAAGTACAACGACCTGCAGCCGGGGCTGTTCGAGGAAGACGATGAGCAATAACGAGTTCGAAGCCAGGGTGCGCGGCCGCCTGATCAAGTTCCCCGCCGTGGACGGGCTTACCGACATAGAGCTCAGCGCCATCGTGGGCCAGGTGGAAGAGAAGATCAGGAAGGTGGAGGAAAGCCTGAACATCGTGGATACCTCCAAGCTGGCCATCCTGGCCGCTTTCGACTTCGCGGTGGAGCTGTACAACCTGCGCCAGAAGTCCGAGACCAACCGCGAGGCGGATTCCAAGAAGCTGGAAGACATGGTGGCCCGCCTGGAAAGCACGCTAGAAGAAAAGTAAGGTTCCCGCGGTCCGCGGTATTTATGTCCGATTCGCTTTTCGACCAGAAGCCGGAAGAGGCGCCCGAACCCGAGGGCGGGCCGCTGTACGCCCCGCTGGCCGCGCGCCTGGCCCCCAAACACCTGGAGGATTTCTCCGGGCAGGAGCATATTCTGGGCGAGGGCAAGCTGCTGCGCCGGGCTATAGAATCCGACAATTTGAAATCCGCGGTGTTCTTCGGCCCTCCCGGGGCCGGCAAAACGGCCCTGGCCCGCTACATCGCCTCCCGCGCCAACGCCAAGACCTTCGACCTGAACGCCGTGATGGCGGGCGTGGCCGACCTTAAGAAAATAATAGAGTATTCACGCGGGCTGGGCGGCGGGATAGCGCAGAACCAGCGCGTGCTGCTGGTGCTGGACGAGATCCACCATTTCAACCGCACGCAGCAGGACGTGCTGCTGCCCTCCGTTGAGAAGGGCGAGATCATCCTGATCGGGATGACCACGGAGAATCCATTTTTCTATATCAACCAGGCGCTGCTATCCCGCTTTATCGTGGTGGAGTTCAAGCAGCTGAGCCCGGACAGCCTCTCGCTTATTTTCGACCGGGCGCTCACCGCCGAAGCCGGGCTTAAGGCCCTGGCCCCGGCGGTCACGCCCGAGGCCAGGCGCTACCTGGTGGAGAACTCCTCCGGCGACGCGCGCCGCCTGCTGAACGCGCTGGAACTGGCCGTGATCACCACCAAGCCCGGCGCCGACGGCAAGCGCGTGATAGACGAGGCCGTGGCCCGAGAGTCCATCCAGCGCCGGAGCCTCCGCTACGACCGCAGCTCCGACGAGCACTACGACCATATTTCCGCTTTCATCAAGTCCATGCGCGGCTCGGACCCCGACGCCGCGGTGTACTGGCTGGCCAAGATGCTGGAGGCCGGCGAGGACCCCCGCTTCGTGGCGCGGCGCATTTTGATCTGCGCGTCGGAAGACGTCGGGAACGCCAACCCCATGGCGCTGGTGCAGGCGCAGAGCGCCTTCAACGCGGCGCAGGTGCTGGGTATGCCCGAGGCGCGCATCATCCTCGCGCAGGCGGCCATCTACGTGGCCTGCTCGCCCAAGTCCAACGCTTCCTACCTGGCCGTGAACGAGGCGCAGGCCGAGGTTAACTCCGGCGTGGAGCGCGCGGTGCCCATGCACCTGCGCGACGCCAGCAAGGACGGCAAAGAACTGGGCCACGGCCAGGGCTACAAGTACCCGCACGATTTCGAAGGGCATTACGTGAAGCAGGAATACATGCCCGACCATAAAACTTTTTACCGTCCCACCGACCAGGGCTTCGAGATAGAGATAGGCAAGCGCCTGAAGCGGCTGCGGGGGGAGAAATGAGCGAGCCCCGCGTCTATACCGTAAGCGAGCTCAGCCAGGGGATAAAATACCTGCTGGAGACCGAGTTCCGCGAGCTGTGGGTGGAGGGGGAGATCTCCGGCCTTAAAATTTCGTCGCTGGGGCATACCTACTTCGACCTGAAGGACGCCACTTCCAATATTTCCGGCGTGATGTTCCGCGGCTTCGCGGCTAATTTAAAGTTCGACCTCGCCAACGGCCTGCTGGTGCGGGTGCGCGGCAATATCACCACCTACGACAAGCAGAGCAAGTACCAGCTGATGGCCAAGGCTATAGAGCCCGCCGGCATAGGCCCGCTGCAGCTGGCCTTCGAGCAGCTCAAGAAGAAGCTGGCCTCCGAGGGGCTCTTCGACCAGCAGAGGAAGCGCCCTATCCCCGCGCTGCCGCAGAAGATCGCCGTGGTCACCTCGCCCACCGGCGCGGCCATCCGCGACATCCTTTCCATTTTAAAGCGGCGCTACGCCAACCTGCACATCATCATAGCGCCCGTTAAGGTGCAGGGCGCGGGCTCGGCGGAAGAAATAGCCAACGCCATCATCGACCTCAACGAGAATTTCTCCGACATCGACGTAATGCTGGTGGGCCGCGGCGGCGGCTCCATGGAGGACCTGTGGTCCTTCAACGAGGAGATAGTGGCCCGCGCGATAGCTAATTCCAAAATACCGGTTATCTCCTGCGTGGGGCACGAGACGGATTTTACGATAGCGGACTTCGTGGCTGACCTGCGCGCGCCCACGCCTTCGGCCGCGGCCGAACTGGTGGTGAAGAGCAAAGAGGAGCTGGCGGCGAACATCGCCGGCCTGGAGCGGCGGCTGCTGCAGAGCCTGCGCATCTACTACGAAAATCTGCAGGGCAAGTTCCGCAGGCTTTCTTCCAGCCGCATGCTGGTGAACCCGCTGGCGCTGCTGGAGCGGCCCATGCGCCGCCTGGACGACGCGCTGGAAGCGCTGTTCCTGGCCACCGCGGACAAGCCCCGCCGCGCCGCGGAAAGGCTTACTTTGCAGACCGAAAAACTCAAGGCCCTGAGCCCGCTGTTCCCGCTAAAGAAGGGCTACGCCATAGTTAAGGACGCGCGCGGCAAGGCGGTCAAGACCGCGGCCGCGCTTACTCCCGGCGACAGGCTTTCTTTGCAGTTCGCGGAAGGCAGGGCGGATGCCGAAGTGCTGGGCAAGAGCGGCGGGGCCGCCCCGGCGGCCGAGAGGAAAAGATCCAAACCGGAGACTAAAGGCGGGAACGCGCCCGAACAGGAGACTTTATGGTGAAAAAAACTAATGCCGGCGGTTTCGAGGAAAAGCTGGGGAAGCTGGAGGAAATAGTGGGCAAGCTCGAGGATGAGAACACCCCCATAGAGGAATCCCTCGCCCTGTTCGAGGAAGGGGTGACCATCTCCAAGGAACTCTCGGTCAAGCTGGAGGAAGTGAAGCGCAAGATCGAAGTCCTCAAGAAAGACGCCGAAGGCAAGCTCAAGCTCGAACCGTTCGAAGACGAGGAAGAGGACGAAAAATAGCGGCCGTCTCCACCGCAACGCTCCTCCGTATTTTCCGCGCGAATCGCATCCTGGAACTTAAAATGGTGGCTGTCTTAAACAGACGATTGGGGTGGAGATTTTAAAATTCCAGGCGAAGGGAAAAGGGACCGACTCGCCGGAAAACAATTGATGACCGTGCTTATGTTTTCTACAGATCTGGTCCTGTACGCGGTAATATCGTAGAAAAGGCGAAGGCGTAAGTTTAGGGGGGCGATACATGGAAATACCTATTAATTATCCGGGTTTTGAAGGAGGCGCGCTGGCTCTCCGTGTTGCCGGCTTTTTTTCCGGGCCTGAGATAGTGTTGAACGGTGTGCCTGTCAAAGCGGCAAAGGGCGTCACGGTCGTCCAGGATAATGCGGGGAAAGAGGTGGAGATCCGTATCAAGGCTCACTACATCGATCCTGTTCCTAAGATCGAGATAGGGGCCGAATCAATACAGTTGGCCCGGCCCTTAACCTGGTATGAGTATGTCTGGATGGGCCTGCCTATCATTCTCGTTTCCCAGGGCGGAGCTCTGGGGGCCTTGATCGGGGTCGGCGCGATCTATAGCAGCGCCAGGATAATGCGGAGCGATGCTGGCACGTTAAAGAAGTACCTGCTAAGCGGCGCTATTTCCGTATTTTCGGCAGTCTGTTTTTTTATTATCGTCAGCGCTATAACTTCGTTCCTGCCTAAGAGCGGCAAGCAATATGCCGCCAGCGGAGCAGCCTCTTATCAGAAGGGGGAGTATGACAAGGCGATCGTGGATTTCTCCCGGGTAATAGAGGCGGCTCCGAATGAAGCCGGGGCCTATTCGGCCCGTGCAGGCGCTTATTACGCTAAAGGCGATTACGGCAGAGCGGCTGAGGATCTTTCCAGGGTCATAAAAATAGATCCGAAGGATGCTGCCGCCTATTCTCACCGCGCTGTCTCTTACTACGCCCTGAAAGAGTATGAGAAGGCGATAGCCGATCTGTCCAGGGTTATAGAGCTGGACCCCCAGGCAGGCGCGGCCTATTTCAGCCGCGGGGTCGTTTATACCGAAAAAGGCGATTATGACAAAGCGCTGGAGGATTATTCCAGGCTGATATTAATGGAACCGAATAACGCTAAAACCTATATAGCCCGTGCCGGCGTCTACGCTAAGCTCGGAGAGCCCGAGATGGCGGCGGCGGACGAGGAGAAGGGCAGAAGCCTGCCCCCGGTTAAATAGACTCGGGTTGCCTGGTCGATAAAAACAACATGCCAAAAAAATAAAGCTGGCCACTATTGCTTTTCCTTTATAATTTTGTAGTATCACCCTTGGGGGGACAAGTCGTCCCGAAACTGATAATTAAGGCAGCCGAACCTCGCTCTTACGGAGCGGGGCTTCGTCGCCATCTTGTAGGGAGGAAAAATGTCAAAGAACGTTAATTCGATAGCCAAGCATTTCTACGCGGAGGCCTATACCCACTACCTCCGGAGCGGCAACTTGCAGGAAGCCACGCGCCAGGTAGCCCACGAGAACTACCTGCGCCGCGGCAACGCTCCCGGCACGCCCACGGACGACTGGAACGAGGCCGAGAAGATCACCCGCGAATGGCCCGCCACCATTACCGAAGCCTCCGAGGCGCACCTGTTCGACAAGGTGATGGCCAAGACCCGCCAGTGGCTTAAGGAAATAGAGCTGGAGCTCGGCTTCAGCAACCCCAACGACGCCTACCGCGCGCTCAAGGCCGTGCTGCACGCCGTGCGCGACAGGCTGCCCGTGCGGGAGAGCACGGAGTTCGCCTCGCAGCTGCCCATGCTGATGATCGGCATGTACTACAGCGGCTGGACGCCCATGGACAAGCCCATGAAGATGCGCAACCTGGACGAGTTCCTGGACCATGTGGCCGAGCAGCTGCCCAAGGGCATGGACCCCATGCGCGTGATGCAGGGCGTGATAACCGTTATCGAGCGGCACGTTACCGCCGGCGAGATAAAGGACGTACGCCGCAACTTCCCCGAGA